>JAVKHQ010000001.1:0-311717 GCA_031459875.1 Candidatus Fervidifonticultor sextus
GGGTCAAGCAACCCCTGTGGATGCCGTGCTAGCGGCTATCGAACGGCTGGGCGCTCGGATCGCCGTCGTGGCGGCGACACTCCCGGAGCACCTCGAGCCCTGGGTCGCCGCCCGCGAGACGGTCGAGGACCTCCATCGGCACGGTACGGCAATCGTATGGGGCGGCCCCGGCGCGGCATCCGCGGCGGCGCGAGGCCTGCCCGGCCCGGCCGCCCTCACCATCGACGACGCCGTCGTGGCGGTCGTCGGGTTGCTCGAGCGGACGACGCCGGCGCGCGGTGAAGCGCGCGTGAGGGGATCAGACCAGCGCCAGCGATGAGGGCCCGACTCGAGAGGGCTTCCTCGATGTAAGCCCCACCGACGGCCTGACGTCCGCGCCCGTCCCGCCCACCGTTCTCTAGGTCTAGAGATTCATAGATGAGAGGGCAGACGGTCGCTGCACGGGCACCGCGTCGGACCCCTTGTCTGGCCGACTCCCGGGCGCCCTGCGAACAATCTCGCCGCAGGAGCGTGCGGCGACCTCGGCCGTTGGTTCGACAGGTGGACATCCCGGCGGCCGCACGGGTATAATGGCACCCGCAGGCCACGACGGGGAGGAGTAGGTCGGCGGCGCCCCAAGCGAGGAAGGCCCATCGGGTGTGAGGCCGTCCGGAAGCGAACCGATCGAACGTCGCCCCTGAGCCGCAGCCTGAAAGCCGAGTAGGGCTGCCGGGTCCGCCCGAGAACGCGGGTGCGAGTGCCGGTTGGGGGACCCCGACCGGCGATCGAGGTGGTACCGCGGAGCGCCGCTTCGCCCTTGGCGAGCGGCGTTGCTGTTTGTGCGCCGGATCAGCACCATCGCCGGCGACGGAGGGAACAGGATGTCCAAGGGCAGATCGCGTCCATCGGGCCGGACCACGGCTGTGGGCGAGCGGAAGACGCCGTACAATCCCCTGGCGGTCGAGCCCAGGCGCTACCAGGAGTGGCTGGAGGGCGGCTACTTCCACGCGCCGGTCGACCCTACCCGCAGGCCCTTCTGCATCATGATGCCCCTGCCCAACATCACCGGCAGCCTCCACATGGGCCACGCGCTCAACCACACGATCCAGGACCTCCTGACGCGCTGGCGGCGGATGCAGGGATACAACGCCATGTGGCTGCCGGGCACCGACCACGCCAGCATCGCGACCCACGTGGTCATGGAGCGGGAGCTCGCAAAGGAAGGCAAGACGCGCTTCGACCTGGGCCGCGAGAAGTTCCTGGAGTTCGCCTGGCAGTGGAAGGCGAAGTACGGGGACCTGATCTACAGCCAGATCCGGCGCATGGGCAATAGTTGCGACTGGGACCGCGTGACCTTCACCATGGACCCCGCCTACTATGACGCGGTCATCGAGTGCTTCCTGCGCCTCTACCAGAAAGGCTACATCTACTACGGCAAGCGGATGATCAACTGGTGTCCGAAGGACCTGACCAGCGTGTCGGACCTGGAGGTGAACTACCAGACCGTCCAGAGCCACCTCTGGTACGTCCGGTACCCGGGCGCCGACGGCGGCGGGGGGGTGGTCATCGCCACCCAGCGGCCGGAGACCATCCTGGCGGACGTGGCGGTCGCGGTCCACCCCGACGACGAACGGTACGCAGGGCTGGTGGGCCGCCAGGTGATCGTCCCCATCGTCCACCGCCGGGTGCCGGTGATCGCCGATCGGCGCGTGGATCCGGCGTTCGGAACCGGGGCGTTGAAGATCACCCCGGGCCACGACCCGCTCGACCATGAGATCGGGGCGGCGCACGGCCTGCCGGTCCTGGTGATCCTGGACGAGCGGGGCCGCATGACCGCCGAGACCGGGGCCTATGCAGGCATGGACCGCTTCGAGGCCCGCGAGGCCGTGGCCCGCGACCTGGAGGCCGCCGGGCTCGTGGAGCGCAAGGAACCCTACGCCACCAACGTCGGGCTGTGCGACCGGTGCCGGACCGTGCTGGAGCCGTACATTACGGACCAGTGGTTCTGCCGGATGGAGGCGCTGGCCCGGCCGGCGATCGACGTGGTGCGGCAGGGGAGGGTGCGGTTTCACCCGGAGCGGTGGACCAAAGTCTACCTCGACTGGATGGAGCACATCCACGACTGGAACATCAGCCGGCGCCTGTGGTTTGGCCACCGGATCCCGGTCTGGCACTGCGCCAACGGGCACCAAGTGGCCGGCCGCCAGGCCCCGGTTCGCTGCCCCCACTGCGGGGGGAGCGACCTCCAGCAGGAAGAGCAGATCCTGGACACCTGGTTCTCATCGGCGGCATGGCCCTTCGCGACCCTGGGCTGGCCGAAGGACACGCCGGATCTGCGCTATTTCTACCCGACCAGCGTGCTGGTGACCGGCCGGGACATCATCTTCCTGTGGGTCGCCCGCATGATCATGTTCGGATTGGAGTTCGTGGGCGACGTCCCGTTCACCGACGTGTACATCAACCCGACGGTGCTGAACATCCAAGGCCGGCGCATGAGCAAGTCGCTGGGCACCGGGCTCGATCCGCTCGACTACGTGGAACAGGGCTACGGCGCTGACGCCCTGCGCTTTGCCCTGACCCTGCGCTGCTCCCAGGGCCAGCAGGACCTGCGCTTCGGCGAGAAGATGCTGGAAGACGTCCGCAACTTCAACAACAAGCTCTGGAACGCGGCGCGGTTCGTGCGGATGCACCTGGGCGATTTCACCCCCGCCGCCGGCGTGCGACCCGCGGCCTGCAGCCTTTTCGACCGCTGGATCCGCAGCCGCTATGGGCGGCTGATCGGAGAGGTGACGGCCTCGCTGGAGGCCTTCGATTTCGACAAGGTGGCCCGTGCGCTGTACGACTTCGTGTGGTCGGAGTACTGCGACTGGTATGTGGAACTCGCGAAGGTGGATCTCTACCGGCCGGACCTGGATCCGGTCCGCCGGCTGGCGATCCAGCACACCCTCTGGCAGGTCCTGGAGGGCACCCTGCGGCTGCTCCACCCGATCATCCCGCACATCACCGAGGAGATCTGGCAGGCGCTGCCCCATCAGGGGAAGAGCATCATGATCGCGCCGTGGCCCGGGCTCGGGGATGCCGAGGTCGACGAAGCGGCCGAGGAAGGGATGGCAACTATCACGGCCGTGGTCCGCGCGATCCGGTCGATGCGCGCCGATCTCGGCATGGCGCCCCAGACCCCGGTGGCGCCGGTGCTCCGGGCGGGCGATCGGACGCGAGAGCTGCTGGAAGCACACCGGGACTATGTGGCGACGCTGGCCAGGGCTCCGGGCCTGGCCTTCGCCGGGGGCGGCGTGCGGCCCCGGTGGGCCGTGGGCACCGTGGTCGAGGGTGTCGAGGTGTCCATCGAGGTGGCCGAGGCCGATCGGGCACGGGCGCGCAGGCGCCTGACCGCCGAACTGGCTGCTGCAAAGGCTGAACTCGACAGGACCATCCGGAGGCTCCAGGATGCGGCGTTCTTGAGCCGGGCCCCGGCCGAGGTCGTAGAAGAGGACCGCCGCCGCGAGGCGGTCCTCCGCGACCGAACACACGTGCTCGCCGGGTACCTGGCCGCGCTGGACTGAGACCTCCGCGTGGGAGATATCCGGCGAAACCGGAGGAGATCATTCGCGCGTGACGAAGAGGCCGGTGTGCGTCCGAATACGCCACTGGTCGGTCTGACCCTCGTCGGGCTGTTTGTGCTTTCCCTGGTCGTCGGCTACGTGGTCGGCGAACGCTACCTCAAGCCGACTCCGCCCGGCGCGCCCGGTGCCGCAGCGCCGGGGGGGGTGTTGCCGCCTCCGACCGTGCCGCCGCGTTCCGGCGGACCGACCCCCCGGCGTCTGGCTCCCCCAGGCCCCGCGGCGCCGACCCCCCAGGTCACCCCGGGTGCGGCCACACCGCCGCAGGCGCCGGCACCGGAGGTCTCCCCGGCGCCCCGGGCTCCCACGCCGGCTCCTGCGGCCACCGAACGGCCCGCGCCTCCTGCCCCCGCCGAAGTCCCGCCTGCCGGCGCGCTGTACAAGGTCCAGGTGGGCGCTTTTGCGGTCAGGGCCAATGCGGAGGAGCGGATGGCGGCGTTGCGGGCCGATGGCTTCGAGGCTTACATCGTCAGGGAGGGAGGGCTGTACAAGGTCCGCGTCGGCGCGTTCCGCCACCGGGGCAGCGCCGACGAACTGGCCAGGCAGGTGCGGGCCAGGGGCTACGAGGTGACCATCGTCCGCTAGCATCGCTGCGGCGCATCCCCCAGGACGGAGGCTCCCATGCGTCACCTCACCCTACAGGGACATGACGACGCGCCGGATCGGTTACGCCACCCGGGCAACCCGGACGCGGCCCCCCCACGAGGCATGACGGGAGGCGGACGGATGGCATACGTCAATATCGTGCTCGAACAGGACGGACCCGTGGCGGTCATCACCCTGAACCGGCCCAGGGTCCTCAACGCGCTCAACCAGGAGACGATGGATGAGCTGGTCGCCGCCCTGGAGGCGTTGGACCGCGACGACGCCACCCGCTGCATCATCCTGACCGGCAGTGAGCGGGCGTTCGCAGCCGGCGCAGACGTGACCGAGATGGCGGACGCGACCCCGGTCCAGATGCTGGCGGGCTACCGGTTCCAGCAGTGGGACCGCATTCGGAAGATCAGCAAGCCGCTCATCGCCGCGGTGCGCGGGTTCGCCCTGGGCGGGGGCTGCGAACTCGCGATGCTCTGCGACATGGTCGTCGCCGGGGAGGGCGCCCGCTTCGGCCAGCCCGAGATCAACCTGGGGATCATGCCGGGCGCCGGCGGCACCCAGCGCCTGACGCGGGCCGCGGGCAAGGCGCGGGCCATGGAATTGATCCTGACCGGACGGCACATGACCGCCGCGGAGGCGGAGCGGATGGGGCTGCTCACCCGCGTCGTCCCAGACGAGGTGGTCCTCGACGAGGCCAAGCGACTCGCCCGCGCCATCGCCGAGAAGCCACCGGTCGCCGTCCGCATGGCCAAAGAGGCGGTGCTCAAGGCTTTCGACACCACCCTGGAGGCCGGGCTGGACTACGAGCGCAAGGCCTTCTACCTGCTGTTTGCCACCGAGGATCGGACCGAAGGCATCCGGGCCTTCCTGGCCAAGCGGCCTCCGGTCTTCCAAGGCCGTTAGCCGCTGCCCGACGGAGGAACCCGTGGACGCTGACGCATACCGGCCGCCCTGGGAGACACTGAGGCGGGGTGAGAGGCAGCATGCCTGAGGCTGTGATCGTCGACGCGGTCCGCACACCGGTCGGCCGGTACGGGGGGGCGCTCCGCGACGTCCGGCCGGACGATCTGGCCGCGCTCGTCATCCAGGCCCTGGTCCGCCGCAACAATCTGGATCCCGCATCCATCGACGACGTCATCTTCGGCTGTGCCAACCAGGCCGGCGAGGACAACCGCAACGTTGCGCGCATGGCGGTGCTGCTGGCGGGCTTGCCCGTCGGCGTGCCAGGGCAGACGGTCAACCGGTTGTGCGGATCGGGCCTGCAGGCGGTGGTCTCGGCGGCGCAGGCGATCCGCAGCGGGGAGGGGGAGGTGTTCATCGCCGGCGGCGTCGAGTCCATGACGCGGGCGCCGCTGGTGATGGCCAAGCCCGGCCAGGCCTTCCCGCGCGGCGACGCGCGCCTGCACGACACGACGCTGGGATGGAGGTTTGTCAACCCGAAGATGGCCGAGCGCTACCCGCCCTACAGCCTGGGGGAGACGGCGGAGAACGTCGCGGAGCAGTACGGCATCACCCGCGCGGAACAGGACGCCTTCGCCCTCGCCAGCCAGCAGCGTGCCGCGGCCGCGATGGCGTCCGGGAGGTTCCGCGAGGAGATCGTGCCCGTCGTGATCCCCGGGTCCGGCCGGACGGGCGGAGAGCCGGTGGTGGTGGACACCGACGAACACCCCAGGCCGACGACCACGGCGGAAGCCCTGGCCGGCCTGGAACCGGCCTTCCGCCCGGGCGGCTCGGTGACCGCCGGGAACTCCTCGGGGATCAACGATGGGGCCGCGGCGCTGCTGGTCATGGACGCCGCCCGGGCCAGGGCGGTGGGGCTGGCTCCCAAAGCCCGGATCGTGGCCTCGGCGGTTGCCGGCGTGGATCCCGGGGTCATGGGCCTGGGGCCGATCCCCGCCACGCGCAAGGCGCTGGCGCGCGCCGGATTGAGCCTGGAGGCCATGGATGTCATCGAACTCAACGAGGCGTTCGCCGCACAGGTGATCGCCTGCGTCCGCGAGTTGGGCATTCCCATGGAGAAGCTGAACCCCAACGGCGGGGCCATCGCGCTGGGACATCCCATCGGGTGCAGCGGCGCCCGCATCCTCACCACCCTGGTCTATGAACTGCAGCGCCGCCGCGGCCGCTACGGGCTGGCGACGATGTGCATCGGGGTGGGGCAGGGCATCGCCACGATCATCGAGCGGTTCGAAGCCCCGGCGTTATCGTCGGAGGAGCAGTCACCGGCCGGCCGGCACGGCCGGGCGGGGTGAGGTCGGTGACGCCGGGAGGCGTCGGCTGCGGCTAGCGCCTCACGGCGTGGGTTTGCAGGTGGGCCCGCGCCAGGGCGCACAGCGACGCCGGGTCGACATCCGGATCGAGCACCCGGTCGCGTGGGATCACCAGCGGGACCCGCAGCGCGTACCCTCCCGCCAGCGTGACGGTGACGTCACGAGCATCCTCGACGACCTCGACCTCGGCGCCTGGGAGGAGCTGACAGGCGACCTCCTCGACCATCAGCCGGAACCGGTCCAGGCCGGCGTAGTGGTGGAGCACGTGCAGCGCCCGTGCACGGGCCTCTTTAACATCCCGGCCGCGGATGGGGGCACGCAGGTACTGGGACGCCCGCCCGCCCCGGCGCCCTTCCCAGATGCGAACCTCATAGCGTCCGGGGGGCAGCGGCCCCTCGAATACGAGCACGAAACGCCGGCCCAGCACGTCGGCCGGTTCTTCCCACCGCGTCGAGCGAGGCGGTCCGCCCACAATGCAGGGGTTGGCGAGCAGGGGGAGGGGATTCCTCTCTGTTGGCGCCTGCGCGCCGCCTGGCGCCGGGAGGGGGCTGCTGGCCGGACGGTACCGTGGGAGCAATTACTTAACATAAGAGTCATTATGCGAAGTTCTGCGCACCACATCCCAGCCAACCGAACACGTGTTTGCATCCCGGGCCCTGAGCTGCTATCATGAGGACGGCGAACACGTCGCGGGGGATGCGTATGGCCTCACGGTTGACCGGCCGACAGCAGGAGATCTTGACCTTCGTGCAGCGCTACATCGAGTCGCACGGCTATCCTCCCTCGGTGCGCGAGATCGGTCAGGCGATGGGCCTGACCAGCAGTTCCACCGTGCACAGCCACCTGGGGGCGCTGGAGCGCAAGGGTTTCCTGCGGCGCGACCCCAGCAAGCCGCGCGCGCTCGAACTGCTGCGCGACGGGGTCGGACCGCACCGCCGCGTGGTCGCGCTTCCGGTCGTCGGCCGGGTCGCCGCGGGCACGCCGGTTTTGGCCGAGCAGAACATCGAGGACTACCTGCCGCTCCCGGCCGACCTCCTCAACGGCGCCGACGGCTTCGTGCTGCGGGTCCGCGGCGACAGCATGATCGACGATGGCATCCAGGACGGGGACCTGCTCATCGTGCGGCGCCAGCAGACCGCCAACAATGGCGATATCGTGGTCGCGCGCGTGGACGACGAAGCGACAGTGAAGCGGTTCTATCGCGAGGGCGACCGGATCCGGCTCCAGCCGGCCAACGCGCGGCTCTCGCCGGTCTTCGTGCGAGACGTCGCCATCGAAGGCAAGGCCATCGCGATCCTCCGGCGCCTGGCCTAGCCGTCCCCTAGCGCTCGGCGGGCGCGCGCAGCGCCCGCAGTTGAACCGCCAGCGGTCCCGGGAGTTCGGCGTCCACGGTGATCCCGGCGGCACCGTAGCGTTGGGCCAGCACGCGGCCTTCGGCGTGCAGGCGCGCCAGCAGTCTTCCCTCGTCGTAGGGGATCCGCACGCGCACCCGAATCCACGGTTCCGGGAGTCGGCGCGCGATTGTGTGCAGCAGCTCGTCTAGGCCGTCGCCGCGGACGGCGGAGACGACTACCGCGTCCGGATCTTCCGCCCGCAGGCGGCGGATCTCCTCCGGGCTCAGCCGGTCCGCCTTGTTGAACACGGTCACAAGCGGCCGGTCGCCCGCCCCGAGGTCTTCCAGGATTTCGTGGACGACCCGCGCCTGGCGTTCCCGGTCGGGGTGGCTGGCGTCCACGACGTGCAGCAGGAGGTCGGCGTGGACGACCTCTTCCAGCGTGCCGCGAAATGCCGCGATCAACTCCGTGGGGAGCCGCTGGATGAACCCAACCGTGTCGGCCAGCACCACCACACGCCGGGTGGGCAGGACCAGGCGCCGCACCAGGGGATCCAGCGTGGCGAACAACCGGTCTTCCACGAAGGCATCGGCACCGGTCAAAGCGTTGAGCAGGGTGGACTTGCCCGCATTCGTGTATCCGACCAGCGCGACCTGCGCCGTGGCGGCATCCCGGCGCGGGGCTCGCTGCCGGCCGCGGTGGCGCTGGATGGCATCGATCTCCCGCTGGAGGTCGGTGATCCGCTGGCGGATGCGCCGGCGGTCCACTTCCAGTTTCGTCTCGCCGGGTCCCCGCGTGCCGATGCCGCCGCCCAGGCGCGACAGCCAGACCCCCCGGCCGGTCAGCCGGGGCAGCAGGTAGGTCATCTGGGCCAGTTCCACCTGCAGCCGGCCCTCGCGGCTGCGGGCCCGCTGCGCGAAGATGTCCAGCACCAGGGCCGTGCGGTCCAGGACCTTGACGCCCAGGTCCTGTTCCAACGTGCGCTGTTGGACCGGAGTCAACTCCTCATCCACGATGACGACGGTGGCGTCGTGCACCTCGGTGGCGCGGCGGACCTCCTCCACCTTCCCCCGTCCCAGGAACCGTGCCGGATCGGCCCGCCCGCGGCGCTGGACGACGGTGGCGAGCGGCACGGCGCCGGCGGTTTCGGCCAGGTGCGCGAGTTCGTCCAGGGAGCGGCCGTCGTCGCCCCGGTCCAGGCCCACCAGGACGGCCCGCTCGGGCTCGCCGGCACCGGTCGGAACGAGCGGCTCGGCACGGCGGGCCGTTTCCGCCTGGCGGGCGCGGGATGCCAGTTCGAGATGGCCGAGCGCGTCCAGCCCGTAGGGGCCCTCGAGGGCCGGGGCGCCATCCCCCTCGCGCCGGCCGCGTTGAGCCGGCCCCAGCACCCACAGCTCGGTGGGCCGGCCGCGGGACGTGCCGGTGGTCAGGACCAGGTCCAGGCCGAGCCGGTCGAGCACGCGGGCGTCGCCCTCATCGGGGCGGCCGTCGGGCTGCGGATGGGCCTCGATGTACCGCAGGCCGACACCGCGGCCGCCGGATCGGCGGCGGATGTCTTCCACGAGTTCCTGCCACCGGCGGCTGACGACCACGTGGGTGACGGCGCCATGCCGGTCGAGGAAGACTCCCACTTCGCGCCGGAGGGCCTGGGCGAGGTGACACAGGATCTCCACAAGATCCCGCCCGGCGAGCCGGTTGTGCGGCGCCCGGCGACGGCCGAGCGCCTCCAGCATCTGTCGGTGCGTCGGCTCGATCGTGCGCGGGATGCCCAGCAGGATCGCGATCGGCAGGTCCCCTCCCCTACCCGCCCCGGGCTCGCTGGTGGCCGCGGGTCGGCCCCACGAGCGTTCTACCCGTAGGCCCGCCGGATGCGGGCCAGTGCCTCATCCATGCGATCATCAGGCGTGGTCAGCGAGAGACGCACGTACCCTTCCCCTGACGGTCCGTATCCGACGCCGGGCGTGATGAGCACACCGGTGCGTTCCAGGACCTCTGCGGCAAACTGCACCGAGGAGGTCCCGTTGGGGGTCGGCATCCAGATGTACAGTGTTGCCTTCGGGGACGGCGGGTTCCAGCCCACCGCGCGCAGCGTGGCGACCATGCGGTCCCGCCGGGCGCGGTAGACCCCCAGGGTCTGGGCGATGACCTCCTGCGGTCCCGCAAGCGCCGCGGCCCCGGCCCGCTGGATCGCACCGAAGATCCCGGAGTCCACATTCGTCTTCAACGTCCCCAGTGCCGCGATGGCCTCCTCCCGGCCCACGGCGAATCCAATGCGCCATCCTGTCATATTGTACGGCTTGGACAGGGACAACAGTTCGATGGCCACCTCCTTGGCGCCGGGGACCTGGAGGACGCTCGGCGGGCGATAGCCGTCGTAGGCGACCTCTGAGTATGCGTTGTCGTGGACCAGGAGGAGGTTCCACCGGCGCGCGAACTCCACGGCCCGGGCGAAGAACGCCAGATCGGCGGTCGCCCCCGTGGGGTTGTTGGGGTAATTGAGGAAGAGCAGCCTCGCGCGGCGCAGCACCGGTTCGGGAACCGCCTCCAGGTCCGGCAGGAAGCCGCGGTCGGCAGTCAGCGGCAGCATGAACGGGTCGCCCTCGGCCATGATCGTCGCCGACCGGTAGACCGGGTAGCCTGGATCCGGCACCAGCGCCACGTCCCCCGGGTCCATCGTGGCCCAGGGGAGATGCGCCAGGCCTTCCTTCGACCCGATCAACGCCAGCACCTCGCGGTCTGGATCCAGCGCAACCCCGAAGCGCTGCTCGAACCACGCCGCTGCGGCGCGGCGGAATTCCGCCGTTCCCCGGTACGGTGGATACCGGTGGGTCCGCGGGTCGCTGGCTCCTTCCATCAGAGCCTCGATGATGTGCGGCGGCGTCGGGATGTCGGGGTCGCCGGTGCTGAGGCTGATGACGTCGATGCCCCTGGCCGCCAACTCCTCCTGCTTCCGATCCAGGTCTGCGAACAGGTACGCGCCGATCCTGCGAAGCCGCTGGGACTGCATCAGGCCCTCCCGCTGATGGTCAACATCCTATCCATGATAGCATGCACGCGCGCCACGACGGCCGTGCCGTCTAGGTCGGTGACGTCGACCCAGACGATGCGAGGGTCACGCCCAAACCACGTGAACTGCCGCTTCGCATACCGACGTGTGTTGCGTTTGAGCCGGCGGACGGCCTCCTCGTACCCGTAGGCTCCCGCCAGCCAGCCGGCAATCTCCTTGTAGCCCAGCGCCTGCATCGCCGGCGCGGTCACCGGGACGCCGCGCTTGAGCAGTCCCCGGACTTCTTCAACAAGCCCTCCGGCTAACTGCGCCTCCACCCGGGCGTCGATGCGCCGGTAGAGGGCGGCACGGTCCATGGTCAGCCCGACGATGGCCATCGGGCCGGACGGGCCACCCCCGCCTTGCTGCGCGGAGATCGGACGTCCGGTGCGCACCACGACCTCCAGTGCGCGGATGATCCGGCGCACGTTGTGGGGGTGGATGCGCGCTGCGGCGGCCGGATCCCGTGCCGCCAGCCGTGCGTGCAGGTGGCCCGGGCCGCGTTGGCGTGCTTCGGATTCCAGCGCCGCGCGCAGGGCCGCATCCGGCGGAACCGGCGGGAGCGTCAGGCGGTCGACGACCGCGCGGATGTAGAGGCCGGTCCCGCCCACCAGCAGCGGCAGGCGACCTCGGTCCCGGATCTGGGCGATCGCGGCGCTGGCCAGCCGCTGGAAGTCGGCGACAGTGAACGGCTCCGTGGGGTCGGCCACGTCGAGCAGGTGGTGGGGCACGCGCCGCCGCTGCTCGGGGGGCGGCTTCGCCGTGCCCACGTCCATCCCCCGGTAGATCGTGCGGGAATCCGCGGCGATAATCTCGGCGCCCAACTGCTCGGCCAGCGGCACCGCCGCCGCCGACTTGCCGACCGCCGTCGGACCGCAGAGCACCGCGAGGCCACCGGCGGCTATCTGCGCAGGAACCATCGTTCGAGGTCGGCTCGCGTGACCCCGACGATCGTGGGGCGGCCGTGGAAGCACGTGAACGGGTCCTCAGTGGCGGCCAGATCGGCCAGCAGGGCCGCGACGGCGTCGGGGCCCAGACGATCCCCGGCGCGGATCGCGGTGTGGCAGGCGGTGGCAATGGTGAGGCGCTCCAGCGTGTCGTCGCCGGTCCCTGCCCCGGCGATGGCCGCGATGGCCCGGTGGAGGAGCGCGTCTGCGGCCCCGCGCCCGGGCGCGGGCACGGCGCGGAGCAGGAGCGTGCGCGCGCCGAACGGTTCCACCGCAAAGCCCAATGCGGCGAGGTGGTCCAGGTGTCCGGCGACCGTCGCCATCTCGGCCGGCGTCACCTCCAGCGCCAGCGGCACGGCTAGGCCCTGGCTGGCCACCCCACCGCGCCGCCGGGCCGCCAGCAGTCGCTCATAGAGCACCCGCTCGTGCGCCGCGTGCTGGTCGATGAGATAGAGGCCGTCGGGACCCTCGGCCACGATGTAGGTGTCCAGCAGCTGGCCCAGCGGCCGCAGCGCCGGGAGCCGGCCCGCGGCGTCGCGCTCGTAGCGCGCCGACGGTTCGCGCGCCTCGAGGACGAATGGCCCGGGCGGGCTCGACGCCGCACCGCCCGGGGCGGCGGGGATGCGCGGCATCGTCTCGGTGATCCGCCGCACCAGCGGGCTCCCCACCAGCGCCTCGCGGGTCAGATGCGCCACGGCACCGAACATGCGGCCCTCGTCGGCAAACCGCACCTCCAGTTTTCGCGGATGCACGTTGACGTCCACCGTGCCCGGGTCCACCTCGAGGAAGACCGCGAAGACGGGAAACCGGCCCACCGGCAGCAACTGCGCGTACCCCTGCTCGACCGCCCGGCGCAGGAGACTGCTCTGGATCGGCCGGCGGTTGACGAACAGGTACTGGCCCGTGCGGGCCGGGCGCGTCCGCTCGGGTCGGGTCAGCCAGCCCTCTGCCCGGCCGCCCGGCACCATGCCCTCCAGGGGAATGAGAGCCTCGGCGCTCCCCGCGCCCAGCAGGTCCGCGACCCGTTCGAGCGCGCCCGCGGTCGGCCACCGCCCCGCCTCGCGGCCGTTGACCCACAGGTGGAAGGAGACGTCATGCCGCGCCATGGCCATGCGCTGCACGACCTCGGCGATCAGCGCCTGTTCGCGGGCAGGTGACTTGAGGAACTTCATCCGGGCCGGCGTGTTGTAGAACAACCCGGTGACCTCCACGGTCGTCCCGGGCGGCGCGCCGTGCGGGCCGATCGACTCGACGATCCCGCCGGCCACCTCGATGCGGGTGGCCTGCGCGGCACCGCGCGCCCGAGTGGTGAGCGTCACGCGCGCGACCGCGGCGATGCTGGGGAGGGCCTCGCCGCGGAAGCCGTAGGTCCTGATCGCCCCCAGGTCTTCGACGGTGGCGATCTTGCTGGTGGCAAACCGCTCAAAGGCCAGGGGCACGTCCTCCGCCGGGATTCCCTCGCCGTCGTCGGTCACCCGGATCCGCCGAAGGCCGGCTCCCTCCACCTCCACGCTGACCGCCCCCGCGCCGGCGTCCAGGCTGTTCTCGATCAGTTCCTTGACCGCCGATGCCGGGCGCTCGACCACCTCGCCGGCCGCGATCCGGTCGGCGACGGATCGCTCGAGGACGCGGATGGCCCTCACTGGACCCGGCGCTCGGGGCGGTCGGCGGGCCGGGCCCGCAGCGCCCGGGCCCGTTCGCGGAGGTCGGCCAGGGTCTGCAGGGCTTCTAGGGGGGTCATGGACTCGACGGCCAGGCCCAGCAGCGCCTCCTCGATCGGTGAGGTTAGGTCCAGCGCCAGCGGGAGCTGGCGGGCCCGCCGGGCGCGCGCGGGGACCGGCAGACCCTGGGGGTCGCCCGGCCGGGCTGATGCGGCCTCCAGGTGCTGGAGGATGCGGCGGGCTTCGTCGATGACCGCCTGGGGGAGGCCGGCCAGCCGCGCCACGTGGATGCCGTAGGAGCGGTCGGCGCGACCCTCGGCGACGCTGTGGAGGAAGACGATCCGGTCACCCTGCTCCACCACCTGCATGCTGATGTTGTGGATCCGGGGCAGCAGGTCGGCCAGTTCGGTGAGTTCGTGGAAATGCGTGGCGAACAGCGTCCGCGCGCCGATGCGGGCGTGGAGGTAGTCGATCACCGCCCACGCCAGGCTCATTCCGTCATAGGTACTCGTGCCTCGGCCGACTTCGTCCAGGATGATCAGGCTGCGGTGGGTCGCGCCGGACAGGATGCGCGCCACCTCCTGCATCTCCACCAGGAAGGTGCTGCGGCCGGCGGCCAGGTCATCGGTGGCGCCGACGCGCGTGAAGATGCGGTCGGCAATTCCGATGCGGGCGGACGCCGCCGGCACGAACGCGCCAATCTGGGCCATGATGACGATCAGCGCGGCCTGGCGCAGCAGCGTGCTCTTCCCGGCCATGTTGGGCCCGGTTACGATGAGCACCGCGCGGTCCCGGATGTCCAGCACCAGGTCGTTGGGCACGAACCGCTCGCCGTCCAGGAGGCGCTCGACCACCGGGTGGCGGCCGCCGCGGATCTCCAAAATCGGGTCCTCGGTCATCTCCGGCCGCACGTAGCCGCCCCGTTCGGCTCCCTCCGCCAGCGCCAGGAGAACGTCGGCCTCCGCGACCGCCCGCGCGGTGGCCAGCAGCGAGCCCGCCGAGGCGGCCACCGCCTCCCGCAGCGCGACGAACAGGGCGTATTCCACCTCGGCCATGCGCTCCTCGGCGCCCAGGATGGACGCCTCGCGGTCCTTCATCTCGGGGGTGATGTACCGCTCGGCGCCTGTGAGCGTCTGTTTGCGGATGTACTCCGGCGGCACCAGATGGCGGTTGGCGTTGGACACCTCGATGTAGTAGCCGAAGACCTTGTTGAACCCGACGCGCAGCGACCGGATGCCTGTCCGCTGGCGCTCCGCGGCTTCCAGCCCCGCGATCCAGGCCTTGCCGCCTGCGGCGGCGGCGCGCAGTTCGTCCAGCCCCGCATCGTACCCGGGGCGGATCAGCCCTCCCTCGCGGACTCCCGGCGGCGGATCGTCCACGATGGCGCGGGCCAGGTGCGCCGCCAGGTCCTGGTGCGGATCGATCGCGGCCGCGAGCTCGACGAACCGCTCGCCACCCAACCGCGCGATCTCCTCGCGGATCGCCGGCAGGCGCACCAGCCCCAGGCGCAGCACCACCAGGTCGCGCGCCGTCGCCGAGCCGTGTCCACACCGGCCCACCAGCCGCGCCAGATCGGGTACCTCGCGCAGCAGGCCGCGGATCCGCGCCCGCCGCATCCGGTCCGCGAGCGCCGCCTCCACCGCCCGATGGCGTACCCGGATCGCCTCCACGTCCACCAGCGGTCGGAGCAGCCACTCGCGCAGCATCCGGCCGCCCATCGGGGTGACCGTCTCGTCCAGGACGGCCAGCAGCGTGTTCGCCGTGCCGCCGTCGCGCAGGTTGCGGACCAGTTCCAGGTTGCGCCGCGTCGTCTCGTCGAGCCCCAGCACCCGCTCGGTGCTGTAGACCCGCAGGCCGCCCAGGTGCGACAGCGCCGCCAGCTGCGTCTGCTGCAGGTACTGCAGCAGCGCCCCCGCCGCCGCGGTGGCCAGCGGCAGGTCCTCGCAGCCGAAGCCCTCCAGGGAGGCGACCCTGAAGTGGTCGACGAGCGCGCGGCGCGCGGTGCTCGGTTCGAACCGCCACGCGTCGACGCCCGTTTGCGGGACCTTCGCAGGTGCGGGGACGGCGCCGCCTTCTGGCACGACGATCTCGCGCGGGTCCAGCCGCGCCAGTTCCTCGGCGAGGCGGCGGTCCGCATCGGGCCCCTCGATCTGCGTCACGAGGAAGTCACCGGTGGAGAGGTCGGCAGCGGCCAGGCCCCAGGCCTGTGGCGCCCGAACGGCCGCCGCCAGGTAGCGGTGCTCGCGGGAGGGCAGCGCGGCAGCATCCATGACCGTGCCCGGCGTGACCACACGGGTGACCTCGCGACGGACGAGGCCCCGCGCCCGCCGCGGATCTTCGACCTGGTCGCAAATGGCCACCCGGTAGCCCCGATCGACCAGTCGGTTCAGGTAGCCGGCCAGCGCGTGGTGCGGGACCCCGCACATCGGGACGCGACGACCCTTGCCCACCTCTCGCGAGGTGAGCACGATGTCGAGCTCCCTGGCCGCCACCCGGGCGTCATCAAAGAAGAGTTCGTAGAAATCCCCCAGGCGGAACATCAGCAGCGCGCCGGGATACCGCGCCTTGAGTTCCTGATATTGGCGCATCATGGGGGTCAGCGCACTGTCGCGGGTCACGGCCCCATGCTATCACACGCCGGCGGCCTGGGCACGGCGGGGCGCGCGGCCTGCGGTGCGCTGGCCGCGGGCCCTAGCCTCCCGGACCGGCGCGCTCGATCCGAATGCGCCACTCGCCGGCGGCGTGTTCCTCGATGGTGCACCGGTAGCCCAGGCGCGTCACGTAGAAGGGGATCGACTCCAGCGCCGGGGGATGGTCGGTGAGCACCTCCAGGATGTCATCCTGGGGCAGCCCCTGCAGGACTTCCACCGTCTTCATCATCGGGTACGGACAGATCTCGCCCCGCACATCGAGTTTCACGCCGCGCACGCTCCTTTCACGGGATCCGCCTGAGAACCTGCACACCCAGCCACGCGCCGGCGGCCAGGGCGGCCGCAAAGACCCACCCGTTGGCGCCGAGGGAAGGGATGGCCGAGAAGAAGGCGCCCAGGGTACACCCCATGGCCAGGGTGGCTCCGTACCCCATCAAGACCCCGCCGGCCAGCGCCTGGAGGTAGCGCCGACGTTCGCGGGGCCGCCGCAGCCGGAACTCGCCCGCCATCTGCGCCCCCGCAAACGCCCCGGCCACCATCCCCAGGTTGAGGGTCAGCGTGTGGGACAGAAGCGACCCCCCGCGGCCGACCAGCGCGCACCCCGACACCTCGCCCGCGCCCTGCAGGAGACCGGGGTCCCATCCCACGAGGGTGAGCAGCCCCACCGCCCACCGTGAGACCTCCCCGGTCACCCCCCAGGGCATGTGGGCCGTGTAGACAAAAACATTGAGCACCCCCAGCGCGACGCCCCCGACGGACGCCGGCCAGCCGTGCACCAGGACGGCCCGGAGCGCTCCGTGGATCCGATCGCCGAAGGTGTGCCCTGGCCGACCCGGCACGGGCTCCGGGGCCCGGAACCCCTGGCGTACCTCCCACCAGATGACCAGCAGATACGCGCCGACGAGCAGCAGGAAGGTGACCACGAGGGCCATCCCGTAACCGCCCACCCGCGGCAGCCACAGCACGAGCCCGCCGCGGATGCTCGCCCGCCACCAGAAGTTCCAGGTGTGTGCGCCCAGGGCCAGCCCGGCCATGATGCCGATTAGCGCCACCAGCGAGGCCACGTAGCCTTCACCGATGCGGTAGAGGGATCCCGAGACACAGCCTCCGGCGATGACCATGCCCACGCCAAACAGGAGGCCGCCGAGGATGAGGTGTGCGCCGAGCGGAGCCACATGGGCTTCCGGGGCGATCACCCCCAGCCCCGGGTCCGGGACCATGCGCTGCATCAGGACGGCAAACCCCGCGGTGGCCACCGCCAGCCCGCCGAGGATGCCCCGCATGGTCCGGCCGTGCCCGAAGAGGAAGAGATCGCGGAAGGCGGAGGCAAAACAGAACCGACTCCGCTGCAGCACGAACCCGAATGCCAGGCCGAAGAGCCAGAAGGTGGCCGCTCGCGCGTCCGCCTGCGCCGTCAGCCTGGCGACGACGGCCGACACCACCAGCACGGCCCCGCCCACCCCCAGGAGGCGCGCCAGGGGATGGCGGATGGTGGTGGACCCGACCACCGGGCTCACCGCTGGAGCGGCAGGTCCGTGCGGTTCCCCCACTCTTCCCAGCTTCCGTCGTAGTTACGCACGCGCGGGTAGCCCAGCAGGTACTTGAGCACGAACCAGTTGTGGGCCGCCCGGACGCCGGTCTGGCAGTAGACGATGATCTCCCGGTCCCGCGTGTGACCGGCTCGCGCATACAGCGCGCGGAGTTCCGCCACCGGCTTGAACGACCCGTCCGGCGTGACGTTGAGGCGCCAGTCGATGTTCACCGCGCCCGGGATGCGCCCGCCCCGGGCGGACCGGACGTCGAGCCCCGCGTACTCCTGAGGACTGCGCGCATCACAGACCACCCCCTCACCGAGCCGCGCCACCAGGTACTCGGCGGTGGCCACGATGCTGTCGTCGCGCGGCGCTGCGGCGTACCGGGACGGGCTGACGGCCGGTGTCTCCGTCGTCAACGGCCTGGCTTCCAGCTGCCAGCGCCGGCTGCCGCCGTCCAGGATCGCGACGCGCGGGTGGCGGTAGAGCTTGAGGATCCAGAATGCCCGGGCCGCGAACAGGCTGCTGGTGTCGTCGTAGAGGATCACCGCATCCGTATTGCGGATCCCCAGTCGGCGCATCAGGGCCTGGAACTGCTCTCGGGTGGGGGCCATACCCTTGACACGGTGGGTGGGATCCACCAGGTCGGCCTGCCAGTCGACGTAGACGGCTCCCTGCAGGTGTCCTGCCACGTAGGTGTCTCTGGTGCTGCTGACGTCTACGAGGCGCACGTCGGGGGCGGCCAGGTTGGCCGCCACCCAGCCGGGATCCACCAGGCTCGGGACCCGGCCCGGTGCGCCGGCCGGGGCGGCCGCAGACGTCCCGGCGACCGCCCCGACGATCACGGCGAAGAGGACCAGATTTCCAATCAGCAGGCGATGCAATGTCCCCACCTCCACGGGAGGGAGCGGCCCCGCCCGGCACGGTCGGGCGGGTCGGAATCCCCGTACTCTCGGTCTTACTGCAGAGGGCGAACGGTATGGGGGCGCGAAGGCTTCGGCCTCCGCGCAGGACAGATGCACTCGCGGGGGCGGTTCTGACGCGTGCGGCTGCCGGGCGCAGACAACCGAGTGCAGGACACGGATCACAACCCCAGGTGCGTCCTGGCTATGATTCAACCACATCGGGCGGGGGCTGGCAAGCCATCGGGAGAGAAACCCTGTTATTATGAGGCTATGATTCCCTGGGCGAGGAGGTTCTCATGGCACGGATCGTGACCGAGGCTGATCTCAAGCACCGGAGCCGCGTGGTCACCGAGGGCGTGGAGCGGGCTCCGCATCGCGCGATGCTGCGCGCCACCGGGCTCTCTGATGACGATCTGCGGCGGCCGCTGGTGGGCGTGGCCAGCTCGTGGAACGAGGTGACGCCCTGCAACCTCAACCTCGACTCCCAGGCCGATGCCGTCAAGGCCGGCGTGCGCAGCGCCGGCGGCACGCCCCAGGAGTTCGGGACCATCGCGGTCAGCGACGCGATCGCCATGGGCCATGAAGGCATGAAGGCCTCGCTGGTGAGCCGCGAGGTCATCGCCGATTCCATCGAGTTGATGGCCCATGCCCAGTGCTTCGACGCGCTGGTCGTGATTGCGGGCTGCGACAAGAGCCTTCCGGGGTCGGTGATGGCCCTGGCGCGGGTGAACCTGCCCGGGATCTTCCTCTACGGCGGCACGATCCTGCCCGGCGCCTACGCGGGCCGCGATGTCACGGTCCAGGACGTCTATGAGGCCGTGGGGATGCACGCCCAGGGCAAGATGAGCGCCGCGGAGGTGGAGGCGCTGGAGCGGGCTGCCTGTCCCGGCGCCGGATCGTGCGGGGGACTGTACACCGCCAACACCATGGCTGCCGCCATCGAGGCCATGGGCCTCTCGTGGCCGGGGGTCGCGTCGATTCCGGCGGTGGATCCGCGGCGGCCCGAAGTGGTCCGCCGGTGCGGCGAGGCGGCCGTGCAGCTGCTGCGAGCGGGGATCCGGCCGCGCGACATCCTCACGCGGAAGGCCCTGGAGAACGGCATCCGCGTGGTGGTGGCTATGGGCGGGAGCACCAACGCCGTGCTGCACCTCCTGGCCATCGCCCACGAGGCCGGGGTCCCCCTCTCCCTGGACGACTTCGACCGGCTCTCACGGCAGACTCCCCGCATCGCCGACCTGCGGCCGGGCGGACGCTACGTGATGGCCGACCTCGACCGGGTCGGCGGGGTCCCGGTCGTCATGCGGGCGCTGCACGACGCCGGGCTGCTCCACGGTGATGCGCTCACGGTCACGGGCCGCACGGTGGGGGAGAACCTGGCGGAGGTTGCATCCGACGGCCGGCCGGTGGTCGTGCCGGTGCGGACACCGCTGGCCCCGGAGGGGGGGCTCGCCGTCCTGCGCGGCAGTCTCGCCCCAGACGGCGCGGTCCTCAAGACCGCCGGCGTGACCCAGGGCCACCACCGGGGGCCGGCGCGCGTGTTCGACCGCGAGGAGGACGCCTTCGCCGCCATCATCAAAGGTCGCATCCAGCCCGGCGACGTCGTGGTGATCCGGTACGAGGGGCCCAAGGGCGGACCGGGCATGCGGGAGATGCTCAGCGTCACCGCCGCGCTGGTGGGCCGCGGCCTCGGCCAGAGCGTGGCGCTGATTACCGACGGCCGGTTCTCCGGCGCCACTCACGGCCCGATGGTCGGGCATGTGGCACCTGAGGCCGCCGATGGCGGCCCCATCGCCCTGGTTCAGGAGGGGGACCCGATCGTCCTGGACATCCCGAACCGCCGCCTCGACCTGGAGGTGCCCGACGATATGCTGGCCCGCCGCCGGCAGGCGTGGGTACCCCCGGCTCCCCGGTACACGCGCGGGGCCCTGGCAAAATATGCGCGCCTCGTCTCCTCGGCGGCTTGGGGCGCGATCTGCGATTGGTCGGGAACCGGCACCGGGACCTTTGCGTAGATCAGGGCGAACGGCGAAGGGTCACCGAGGCTGCCCGAAGGGAGGACGATCATGCAGGTTCCGCGTCTTGGCACACTGGCGCTCGTTGTCGCGCTGGTCATCGGCGCCACGGTCGCGTCGGCCCACGCCCAGGACATCTTCGGCATCATCAAGACTCTGGGAATCGGCTACGCGGTCAGGACGTTCGCCCCGCAGATCAACAGCTTCATCAACGACCTGCTGCAGAACCGCGGCGCGGCGGTTCGCGAGCAGACCAAGGTTGTGCCGATTCTGAGCATCACCATCGGGATCCAGAACCCCGGAGGGGCCTACATTGGGGCCGCCCAGGTTTCCGGGCCCAGGGCGGCCGTGGAGCGGGTGGAGGCCGTCGCCCTGCTCGAGGCCGACTTCCAGACGGCCTTCCGCATCAAGGCCTATGTGCCGGTGGACAACCTCAAACCGTGGGAGGCCCTGCGGCGCGTTCCCGGGGTGGGCGTCTCGGCGATCGTGGACATCAGAATCTAGCCGTTTGGACTGCACGCGCCCACTGTGCGCGACGGGGTTCCCGGCATTGCACGACCGCGCGGCGCGGATCCCAGTCCTCAGGGGCGCCAAAGAGGTGTCGGGGAAACGCAACGAGGGTGCGAACCGGGATCGTGGGGGCGTCCACCCGGTACCGGCCGTCGAGGGCCACCGAGCAACCGCCCCAGGTGTTGGAGGTGGAGTTCCAGATGATGATTTCCTGGCCGTCTGGCGTCATGGAGACGGACACGCCCCGCAGACGGTCCGCCGCACGGACGATGCCACCTCCGGTGAGAGCGGCCAAGGTGAAGAGGATGAGGAAGACGACGTGCTGCTGCGTCCCGCGGACTGTGGCCAATAGCGCCCTCCTGCAGTTCCCCCAAGAGGCGACCCATGGGTTTTGCCCACGATGCTGCGGGCGTAGACGCGACTAGGCGGGTGGAATTGGGGGCACGTACCCTGGGGGACCTGCGCTGGCCGATCAGCCCCGGTGGGGCTGTGGCGGAGGGCCCTGGGAATCGAACCCAGCCTGGACCGTGCAGGCCCAGCGACCGGTTTTGAAGACCGGGGCCCGCACCAGCGGACACTGCCCTCCCAGACCGCGCGGGTGCAGATGCATTGTACGCGGGCTCTGCGGTCGCACGCAAGGCCCGCACACGGCGGGGCTGGAGGGACCAGCCCCTCCCAGTCGAATCGTCACGACAATGATGAAGCCCTGGTGGCGACTGCTCCCGCTGGCCGCGCTGGTGGTCCTCGCACTGCCGCCTGTGCCGGCGCCTGGCGCTCCTGTGGGGTGCCTGATCACAGAAGGCGCAGAGATCGCCGGCGTCCGCGTCGGGATGGCCGCGAGCGCCGCGCTTGCCGTGACCGGACCGCCGCGGGATCGCCAGACTGTGGACAGCCGGGTCGTCTACACCCTGCGGCCGCCGTGGGGCCAGATGGTCGTAGACCGCGGCATCGTCCAGCGCGTCAGCGCCGTCGGCAACGAGTGTCGGACGACGCGCGGGGTCGGTCCAGGCGCCACCCTCGCCCAGGTCCGCAGCGCGTACAGCGGCGTCTCGGTCGTCACCCACGCCGAGGTACCCAGTGCCGAGTGGCTGGCGTTCCCCTTCGTGGGCGTCGCCTTCTTCCTGCGCGCCGGACAGGTGGAGGCGGTCGAGGTCTTCCGCGCCGAAACCCTGCCTCCCTCCGGCCCGGCTCCGGCGACCCCTGCCCCTGGCGCGACGCCGGCGCCAGGGGCGCCGACTCCCACCCCCACCACCGCGCCCGGCACGTGGAGCATCCGCTCCACCTCCACGCGCGTGGAGAACGGGACGATCGTGATCAGCGGCACGGTGGAGAACCGTGCCCGAGCCCAGGCGGCCTATGCCGAAGTCCGGGTCCTCGGCGCAGACGGCCGGCAGATCGGGCAGGGGGAGAGTCCCCTCCAGCCCGCCCTGGTTCCCGTTGGCGGCACGGCGAGCTTCTCTGTGCGCGTCCAGGTGGATCAGGTGGTCCGCCGCTATACTGTGTTCATCCGTCCGGCGAACGCGCCCTCCGTCACCCTCGCGCAGGCCTCAGGCGAGATCAAGGACCCGCAGCAGTTTGGGGCCATGGCCGCCCGTCAGCTCCAGGTGTCCATCCAGGCGACCAGCCCCACGCCGTCCGCGTCGACCTTCGTCGTCCATGTGACGAACCCGAGCCCGTTCAAGGTCGAGAGCGTCACGGTGGCGGTTGAGATGCTCGTCACCTGTCGGGTGGCCTCCCGCCTGACCCCGATCCTCGTGGCCGGAGCAGGGCCATTGCCGACGCCGGCGCCGACGCCCGGCCGCGCCATTCAGGAAATCTGGACCGGGACGGCCACCGTGCGACAGATCGGCCCACGCGCGTCTGCGCAAAGCCCCCTGCAGCTCTCCGGCGGTGTCTGCCTGATGTTCCTGACCTGGTCGGCCAGCACCCGGGTCGGCGATGTGAAGATCGCCGAGTAGACCGCAGCCGGTGTACCCACGATCCCTCAGGACGACGAAGGTGCGGTGCCTGGCGGCCCTGGCCTGCCTGGCCGCCGTCGGGAGCCTCCCGACGCCGGCCGCCGCGGCGGCTGTGTGTCTCATCGTTGAGGGGAGGGAGATCGCCGGGCTCCGGTTGGGCACGCCGCTGGCTGCCGCCCTGGCTGCAGCTGGTCCCCCGCAGGGGCAGCAGACCGCCGGGCGACAGGTCATCTACACGCTGCGGGCCCCGTGGGCATCCATGGTGGTCGAAGACGGGGTGGTGCAGCGCCTCGCCACACGATCCCCAGCCTGCAAGACCGCGGCACGCGTGGGTCCCGGGTCCACACTCCGAGCCATCGGGGAGGCATACGCCAGCGCGAGGGCCAGCATCACCGCCGTCACAACTGCCGGCGACCTGCTCTCCTATCCCTTCGAGGGGATTGGATTCCTGCTCCGCCGGGGTCGCGCCGACACCGTGGAAGTGTTCCCCAGGGACGTGCCTACGACATCATCGGCGGGTATGCAGGCCCCCGCGACTCCCACCCCCCCGCTCTGGGCGATCCGGGCGGTTGACGCCCGCGTGGACGGCGTCGTCCTGGTCGTCACCGGAATCGTGGAGAACCACGGCCGCGCGATGCTGGCCTACGCTGAAGTGGCCGCGCTGGACGATCGGGGCCGGCAGGTGGCGACCGGTGACAGCCCCCTGGATCCCAACCCGGTGCCCTACGGCGGCACGGCTACGTTTGAAGTGCGCCTCAACGTCGACGACGTGGTCCGGCGCTACACGGTCACGGTGCGGCCGGTCGGCTCGATTACAGGATCGCTGGCCGACCAGACCGGTGAGATCAGGAACCGTCAGCAGTTCAACCAGGTCGTCATGCGCCGGCTGCAGGTCGCCGCCGAGCCTGCGGCGGGTCCACCCCGCGTGGTCGTCACGGTGAGCAACGGGAGCGTTGCCGCCCTGGCGAGCGCCACCGCCGCCGTCGAGTATGACACGCGGTGCTTCATCCCCGTGCCCAGACCCGGGCGGTTTGTCTCGACCGCCGGAAGCGGGCTCGTGACCGTCGGCCAGATCCCTGCCGGCGGCACGGCCCAGGCGGCTCTGGCCGTGGCCAATGCCACCCCGGGGTGCGAGAACTTCGCGGTGGTCGCCGCCCGCGCCCGCATCGCCGACGCGAAGGTGGCGGACTGAGGCCGGCGGTCAGGGGTCGGACGGTGTGGGGCTGTCGGCGTTGGGCCCCAGCACGCGGCGATCTCCGACCCTCCTGGTGACCCGGAGCCCGTCCAGATACTCCAGCAGCGCCAGCGCGTACCGCCGGCTGGTCTGAAACCGGTCCCGCACGATGGCGACGGTGACCTCTTCGCCGCGCCGCAACATCTCCACCACCGTCTGCCGGACGCGGGCAATGGTGGCTGCCGAGAAGCGCAGGTCGGGGCCGACCGGCACGACCAGGCCATCGTCGATCAGCGCCTGCAGCATCCGGTCGACAGCCGTCGGATCGGCGAGCCGGCGCAGTTCCTCCAGCGGGGGCGGGGAAACGCCGCCGCGCTCGATGGCATCCTGCACCAGTTCCCGGACGCGCCCGTCTGTTTGGTGGACTCGCGGGGCGTGATCCGAAAGCGCCACTAGGCCGCGCTGCACCGTGACGCGTCCGGCTCCCGTCAGGTCCGACAGCGCCGCCTCAAAGAGACGCTCGGACCCTGCGGCGAGCACCCGGGGTTTGAGTTCCTCGCGCGGCATCCCCCGGCGCCAGGGCACGCGCGCGTGGTAGTCCCGGAGCGTGTGCTCGATCGCCCGGTGCAGGTCCTCCAGCACCGACTGCGCATACAGCCGGTCCCCGTGCGCGACGAGTGTACCTTCGCGCAGTGCCGCCGCCACGGCCTGGGCGGCCGCCGGCTCTTCCACCCCGGCGGCCCTGGCGGCCTCGTGGGTCGGCATGCCGGCCTGCCCCCGCGCGGCCACCGCCGCGACCACCAGCGGCCCGGGTCCGGCTTGCTCGGAGGCCGCCGCGGCGTCCGCGCCCCTTCGGCGGACCGGAGGGGACGCGTTCAGCACCACCCCGCCGCCCATCGTCTGGGTGGGCGAGTAGCGTCGGACGACGAAGCGGTCCCCGTGGACGGCCACGACCGGCCGCTCCAGGCGCAGTTGCGCAAGCCCTTCCTCCCCCGGCCGCAGGGCCGACCGGTCGAACAGGACCACCCGGGCGACGGTGGCGCCCGACCCCAGGTGCAGGTGCACGCGGCCCGCATGACGCAGCGCCGGCGTCCCCGGGAGGAGGCGGAGCCGTACGTCCAGGCGGTCGGTCGGGGAGAAGGCGTCCGGCGTGGCCAGGACGTCCCCGCGCTGGACGGCCTCCTTGTCGATGCCGGCCAGGTTGACGGCCACGCGGCTGCCCGCATAGACCTCCGGCGCCGGCGTCCCGTGGACCTGCAGGCCCCGGACGCGCACGGCTCGTCCCTCCGGCAGCACCACCAGCAGGTCACCCCCCCGGATGGTCCCGCTCCACAGCGTCCCGGTCACCACGGTGCCGAACCCGCGCATGGTGAAGGCGCGATCCACAGGGAGCCGCACCGGGCCGTCGGCCGGTCGCCCCGGCACCGCCTCGACCAAGCGGTCCAGCACGGCCAGCAGCTCGGGCAGGCCCTCACCGGTTCGCGCCGAGACCCGGACGATCGGGGCGTCCTCCAGCGGGGTCCCCGTGACGATGTCTGCCAGGTCCTGCTCGACCGCCATCACCCACTCCGGATCGGAGACGAGATCGATCTTGTTGAGCACGACGACCCCACCGGCCAGACGCAGGAACCGCAGGATGTCCAGATGCTCGCGGGTCTGCGGCATGACCCCCTCGTCGGCCGCCACGACGAGCATCACCAGGTCGATGCCTCCGGCGCCAGCCAGCATGTTGTGGACGAGGGCCTCGTGGCCGGGCACATCCACGATGCCGACGCGCCGCCCGCTAGGCAGGTCCAGATGGGCGAAGCCGAGGTCGAGCGTCATGCCCCGGCGCTGTTCCTCGGCCAGCCGGTCGGGATCGATCCCGGTCAGGGCCCGGACCAGCGCGCTCTTGCCGTGATCGATGTGGCCGGCAGTGCCGATGGTGACAGGCGGCTTCACGGCGTCGCGGACATCATCCGAGGCCGGCGGCGGACCGGAGCAACCCGGGGAGCAATCGGTCGTCGCCCGGCAGTAGGGCCAGGACATCCAGCAGCAGCGCGTCGTCGCGGACTACGCCGACGACGGGGACCGCCCCGGCGCGCAGCCGCGCAGCCCAGGCGTCAGGGCGCCCGTCGGCTGGCCTGATCGCCACCGCCCACGACGGCACCGCCGCGCCCGGGAGCGACCCGCCCCCGATCTCCCCGACGGTCTGCACGACGCTGGCGGTCGCCGTCCCGCCCAGGACGCGGCCGACGCGGCGCGCCAGCCGCAGCGCCCGACGCCGGCGCTGCGCCGGTGTCAATGAGAGCATGGCCAGGATCGGGATCTCGCGCCAGGCCCGGTCGGGGTCGAGGTAGACGGCCAGGGTGGCCGCCAGGGCGGCCAGGTCGAGTTTGTCGATGCGGAACGCGCGCGCCAGCGGGTGCCGGCGGCACCGCTCGACGGCGGCCCGCATCCCGACCACCACCCCGGCCTGCGGGCCGCCCAGCAGCTTGTCCCCACTGAACAGCACCAGATCGGCGCCTGCCGCCACGGAGGCCTGCACCGTGGGCTCCCGCGGCAGCCCGGCGGCGCTCAGGTCCACGAGGCATCCGCTGCCCAGATCGTAGACCACCGGCACCCCCCGGCGACGGCCCAGCGCGACCAGGTCGGTCAGTTCCACGTCATGCACGAACCCGCTCTGGGTGAAGTTGCTCCGGTGGACCTTGAGCAGCAGGGCCGCCCCCCGGTCCAGCGCGGCCTCGTAGTCCGCGGGATACGTCCGGTTGGTCGTCCCCACCTCCATCAGGCGCGCGCCGCTCTGGTCCATGACCTCGGGCAGCCGGAAACTCCCGCCGATCTCGATCAGTTCGCCGCGTGAGACCGCGACCTGGCGGCCGCCGGCGAGCGCGGCCAGCGTCAGCGTGACGGCGGCCGCCGCGTTGTTGACGGCCAGCCCGGCCTCGGCCCCCGTGACGGCTCGGAGGAGGGCCTCCAGGTGGGCCTGACGGCTGCCGCGCTGGCCGGTCTGGAGGTCGAGTTCCAGGGTGCTGTATCCCGAAGCCATGTCGGCGACGGCGGCCCGGGCCGCGGCCGAGAGGGGCGCGCGTCCCAGGTTGGTGTGGAGGATGATCCCGGTGGCGTTGACGGCGCGACGCAGAGTGCCGCCGAAGCGGCGGCGCAGCAGCGCTTCGGCTTCGTCGGCGATTCGCTCATCGCCCACCGGTGCCTCACCGCCCCGTCGAATCCGCTGTCGCGCCTCGTCCAGGACCTCTCGGACGCACAGCGTCGCCGCCCGCCGGGGAAAGGCGTCCAGCACCCCGCGCGATGCCAGCGCGACCAGGATGCGGTCGACCGAAGGGAGGCCCCGCAGCCCCGGGTGGCCGGCCACGGAGGACGCGCCTACCGCAGGAACAACCCCAGCGCGACGGCCACGGCCGCCACGACCACCGCGACGGCCAGCAGCCGGCGCAGGTCCCCGCGCAGCCGCTGCATCAGCACAGCGTCGGCTTCAGGGCTGCCAGGGGACGGGCCCGCGACGGTGGCAGCGCTGCCGCGCAGGCGGCTGCCGCATCGCACACACAGGACCCGGCCGGGAGGATTTTCCGTTCCGCACTTCGCGCATCGCATCGGGGAGGCTCCTCTCGCCCCACAGATCTCCAACCGCTATGTGCCCGCCAGCGCCAGGTCTGGGGCGCGGTCCTGCGGCCGGCGCGCGGCTGCCGCCTCCCGGAGCGGCACGACGACGGCTTCCGGCACGTACTGGCTTCCCACCCCCACGCCGGTGGCCAGGCCGCCGCCGTGGAAGTCCGTGCCGCCCGTGATCAGCAACCCGTGCCGGCGCGCCAGCGCCGCATAGCGCTCCACCTGGTCGGGCGAGTGGTCGGGGTAGTAGACCTCGATCCCGTCGAGGCCTTGGGCGACCAACTCGGGGATCAGGGCCTCCTGCTGGCCCCATCCGGGGTGCGCGAGGACCGCGAGGCCGCCTGCCGCCCGAATCACCTGCACCGCCTGCGCCGGCGTCACTTTCAGACGCTCGACGTAGGCGGGGCCACTCCGACCGATGTACCGCTCGAAGGCTTCGGCCACGGTCCTGGTGTGTCCCGCCTCGACCAGCGCCCGGGCGATGTGGGGTCTCCCGATGGCCCCGCCGCCGGCCAGCGCCTCTACCCGCGCATAGTCCACCGGCACGCCCAAAGCTGCCAGGCGCTCGACCATCCGCCGCGCGCGGCGGGCACGGCCGTCGCGCAGCCGCTCCAGCAACGCCTGGAACCACCCGAGGTGGTGGTCCACGAAGTAGCCCAGCATGTGGACTTCGCCGTCTTCGACATCGCATGAGAGTTCCACGGCGGGCCAGACCTCCACCCCGGAGGCCTCGCCGGCGGAGGCCGCCGGGTCCACACCGGCTGTGGTGTCGTGGTCGCTGACCGCTAGCAGCCCGACGCCCCACCGGGCCGCCTCGGCCACCAGGGCGGCCGGCGCCAGCAGGCCGTCTGAGGCGGTCGTGTGGGTGTGGAGGTCGATGCGCATGCTAGCCATCGGCGACGATCTGGAGGCGCTCGATGGATTCGGCGCGGCCGTCGTCGATGATGCCGATGATGACGGCGTTGAGCTGTACCGGCCCGGAGGCCACCTCGAAGCGCACGGGAAGCTGGGTCAAGAAGCGCTCCAGGATCGCCTCGCGCTTCATCCCGATGATCCCGTCCCGCGGACCGGTCATCCCCACGTCGGTGATGTAGGCGGTCCCCCCGGGGAGGACGCGCTCATCGGCCGTCTGGACGTGGGTGTGGGTCCCGATCACGGCGCTGACGAGGCCGTCCAGATACCATCCCATGGCGACCTTCTCGGATGTGGCCTCGGCATGGAAATCGACGATGACGGCCGGCACCTCGGCCCGCAGCACGGCCGCCTGCTCCCGACCGACCCGAAACGGGTCGTCCAATTCCTGCATGAACACCCGGCCCTGGAGGTTGAGGACCCCCAGCCGCACGCCGGTGGCGGTGGTGATCACGGCGGCCCCGCGGCCCGGGACGCCCGGCGGGTAGTTGGCCGGACGCAACACCCTCGGGTCCGCATCCAGCAGCTCGTAGGCCTCGCGGTTGTGCCAGATGTGGTTGCCGCCGGTGATGACATCCACGCCGGTGGCGAACAGCTCCTCCGCGACCCCGGCGGTGAGGCCCATGCCGCCCGCGGCGTTCTCGCCGTTGGCCACGATGGCATCGAGACCGTGGGTGCGGCGTAAGGCCGCCAGGCGGGCGGCCAGCAGCCGTCGGCCGGGCTTCCCGGTCACGTCGCCGACGAAGAGGACTCTCACCGGGCGTACTCGACCACCCGGGTTTCGCGGAGCACCGTCACCTTGATCTGACCGGGATACTTCAGGTCCTCCTCGATCTTGCGAGCGATGTCGCGGGCGAGCCGGGCCGCCCCGGCATCGTCCACCTCGGTCGGCTTTACGATCACCCGGATCTCGCGACCCGCCTGGATGGCGTAGGCCTTCTCCACGCCAGCGAAGGAGGTCGCGAGCTGCTCGAGGGTCTGGAGCCGCTTGATGTACATCTCCACGGTCTCCTTGCGGGCTCCCGGTCGGCTGGCCGAGATGGCGTCGGCGGCCGCCACCAGCACGGCTTCCAGGCTGGCGGCCTCCTCCTCGCCGTGATGGTAGGCGATGGCGTTGATGACCTCGGGCGGCTCGTGGTAGCGTCGGGCCAGGTCGGCGCCGATCTCCACGTGGGTCCCCTCGACCTCGTGGGTCAGCGCCTTGCCGATGTCGTGCAGCAGCCCGGCGCGGCGCGCGAGCTTGGGATCGGCGTTGAGGTGCGTGGCCAGCAGCCCGGCCAGCAGGGCCACCTCCACCGAGTGCCGCAGCAGGTTCTGCCCGTAGGAGTGGCGGAACTTGAGCCGGCCCAGCAACGTGATCTCTTCAGGATGCAGCCCGTGGACGTTGGCCTCGAAGGCGGCCTCCTCCCCGGCCTCGCGGATGCGCTCGTCGAGCTCGCGGCGGGCCTTCTCCACGACTTCCTCGATGCGGCCGGGATGGATGCGGCCGTCCGCCATCAGCTTCTCCAGCGCCAGCTTGGCGACCTCGCGGCGCACCGGGTCGAAGGACGAGATCGTGACGGCCTCCGGGGTGTCGTCGATGATGAGATCCACCCCGGTGAGGCTCTCCAGGGCGCGGATGTTGCGGCCCTCACGGCCGATGATACGACCTTTCATCTCCTCGTTGGGGAGCGGGATCACCGAGACGGTGACCTCGGCGGTATGCTCTGAGGCGCAGCGCTGGATGGCCAGCGCCAGGATGTCCCGCGCACGACGCTCCCCCTCGTCGCGGGCCTCGGCCTCGATGCGCCGGATCAGTTGGGCGGCCTCGTTGCGCGCGTCGGCTTCCACCGCCGCCAGGAGCTGGGCGCGGGCCTCCTCCTGGGTCAGGCCGGCGATGCGCTGCAACTCGGCCTGTTGCGCCTGCCTGAGCTGTTCGATTTCCTCGCGGATCTGGGCTAGCTGCTGCTCCCGCTCCGCGAGCAGACGTTCACGCCGTTCAAGAGCTTCGGCCTTGCGCTCCTGGTTCTCCTCACGCTGTACCAAACGCCGTTCCAGCCGCTGGAGCTCCGCACGTTGCTCTCGGATCTCCTTCTCTGCTTCCCGCTGGATGCGGAGTGCCTCGTCCTTGGCTTCAACGATAGCCTCCCGCCGTCTGGCTTCCGACTCCTTCCGTGCGTTCTCGAGAATCTGTCGGGCAGCCTCTTCGGCTGACTTGATCCTGGCTTCGGCGATGGTCCTGCGCAGGAGGTACCCAAGGAGGAGTGCGATCAGGCCCACGACGATCGTGACAAGGTACGGGCCCAGAGCGTCGATGGTGCTCACCCCCTTGGCTGGTTTCAGACCTCCGGACATCCCCTCCAGTGAGTCCAGTGTCGCCCGTTCAGGTTACCCGTTCATTATACCTGACGGCTGGAAAAGAGTGTCAAGAATGCGGGCTGTCGCCCGGCGGCAGCGCCTGCGGGTGTGGTTCCGCAAGCGGGACCCCCGAGAGGTCCTGCAGGCGGTCGCCGAACCGCTCCAGGGCCTTGCTGGCGTCGTCGAAGTTCTTTTGCGCCCGCCGCAGTTGTTCGCCCAGCTTCTCCAGCGGCTCGCGGATGCGGTCGAAGCCGGTCGCCAATTGCGCCAGGCCGGCCCGGATCTCGGCCGCCTGTTTCTCGACCTGGAGCCCCTTGAGGCCGTAGACCAGCGCCACCAGGTAGGCGTAGAAGGTCGTCGGCGAGACCGGGATGACCCGTCGCTCCATGGCGTGGGTGTAGAGGCCGCCGGCCTCGTTGTCCCGGACGACCGCTTCGTAGTAGACGTGCTCGGCGGGGATGTACATCAGCGCGAAGTCGTAGGTGCCCTCGCTGGGCAGGATGTACTTCTCGGCGATGACCCGGATGTGCCCCTGGACCTGCCGGATGAACTCGCGGCGCGCGCGGGCCCGCTCCTCCTCGGAGGTGGCGCGCAGCATGGCCTGAAAGCCGTCGAGGGGGAACTTCGAGTCGATGGGAACCAGACGGTCGCCCACCCGGATCACCGCGTCCACCCTGGTGCCGTTGCTGAAGGTGTACTGCATCTCGTAGTGGGCTGGGGGGAGCCGGTCGCGCAGGAGGTTCTCCAGCAGCAACTCGCCGACCCCGCCCCGCAGTTTGGGCGGCTGGAGGATCTCCTGCAGCGAGGCCAGGTCCCGGCCGACCTCGAAGATGCGGCTGGCGGCCTCCTCCAGATCCTTGAGCTTCTCGTGCACGTTGGTGACCATGCCGGCGGTCTCGCTGAAGCGCTGCCCGACGATCTGGAGGTTGGCGTCCAGGCGCTGGCCCAGGCTCTCGTTGACGCGGTGGAGGGCCTCGGCGACCGTCCGGGTGACCTCGTCCAGTCGGGAGGTCATCTGCGCCTGCAGGGCGTCGGTCCGCTCGGCGAGCGCCCGCGCGGTCCCCTCAAGGCTCTGGCCCACCTGGCCGCGCAACGCATCGATCTGCTGCTGCATCACCAGCAGCGCGGCCTCCGGGCCGGCACGCCGGCGTGCCACGAGGAGGCTTGCGGCGGTCGCGGCGGCGACCCCAACCAGGATCGCGATCAGCACCACCAGCGCGTCGGGCATCCCGGGTCTAGTCCTCCCTGGCGGTGTACGGGCAGATCGAGGCGAAGGCGCAGTACCGACACGCCCGGTAGTAGTCCGGCGTCGCCAGGAAGCGCTGCGTGCGGATTCCCGCCGCGGCCCGTTCGATGGCCTCGGCGGCCTCGTCCAGCATCGGCCGGGTGGGCGCCGTGGCCCCCACCAGGACCTGCCGGGCTCCGAGGAAGTGCAGTTCCAGGCGGTCGGGCAGCCGGCCGTAGTGCCGCTCATAGGCCAGCGCGTAGATCGCCAGCTGCAGGCTCTCCCTAGCCCGCCGGTCGGCATCCTTCTGCGTGCGCACATCGCTGGTCTTGAAGTCGATGATGATGACCTCGTCACCGCCGTCGCGGCGGCGGATGTCCACCCGATCCCACCGGCCGCGCACCCGGGTGGCGCCCACCTGGAACGAGAACCGGCTCTCGACCATGGTCGGGGTCGCCCCGGTCGCCTGCTGGAAGGCGAAAAACGTCGCCAGGACCTCGCGGCCTTCCGCTAGGCGCTGGTCCTCGTGCTCCCGGCTCACGAAGCCCTCCGTGACCCAGGCCTGCTCGAAGGCCCGGTACAGATCCTCCAGGGTGACCGGCTGCCCGCGCGAGCGGCGGCGGTTGTACTCCATGGCGCCGGCGTGCACGGCGGTCCCATAGACGACCCGGTGATCGCGCAGCAGCGGGACCCGCAGGACGTGCGCGTACTTGTACTTCAGCGGACAGACCTGGTAGTCGTCGACCTGACGGAAGGAGAGGTGGATGGGCGCATCGGCCGGCACGATCCCTGGCAGCCCGACCAAGATCCCGGGCGGATCGGCCGGCGGCGCGTGGCGCGCGATGGCTTCCAGCGGTGAGGCGCGCACCGCGTCCAGGTCGACCCCGGGTTCGTCCAGGGCCTCCAGGACGAAGCGACTGACCTTGCGCGCGCGGATGCGGCCGTAGTCCCGGCCGCTGGTGAGAATCAACCGCTCCCGCGCACGGGTCATCCCCACGTAGAAGAGCCGCCGCTCCTCCTGCAGGTGGCTGTCGCCGGCGGGCAGGACCTCCTTGTCGCGGACCAGATCATCGGGGAGCTCCAGCGGCTCGCTGCGTGACCGCGACGGAAACTTGTCCGCCACGCAGTTCACGATGAAGACGATGGGGAACTCCAGGCCCTTGGCCTTGTGCACGGTCAGGATGTGGACGCCATCAAAGTCGGGGTCGGGATCGGGCGTCGGCGGATCGTCGCCGGCCGCGATCAGGTCCTCCATGCGACGCACGAACTCGGGCACCCGGTCGTACACGGCGACATCACCGTGGCGCGCCACGATGTCGAACAGCCGCGCCAGGTTGGCCACCCTGGCTTCGTCGCCGGGCTCCCCCGAGGTGGCCAGACGGCGGATGTAGCCCGTGCGGGTGACCAGGTACTCGTAGAGCACGCGGCCGGTGGCGTGATGGCGCATCAGGGTGCGCATCTCGTCCAGGTCCTCCACCAGCCGCGCGATGGAGGCCCGGCTCTCCGGGGAGATCTCGGCTGCCAGTTCGTCGAGGTCCCGGGGGGGCCGGTCCTCCTGCAGGCGCCGGAACAGGAACTCCAGGGACCGGTTGCGGCGGTGGGCGTGGCTCAGCGCGCGCGCCATGTCCGTGGGGTGGATGAGGTAGAGCGGTGAGGTGCCCAGGTAGTAGAGGCTGAGGTTGTCGGCGGGATCGGCCAGGACACGCAGGAACGCCATGGCCAGCCGGACTTCCTCGCGATCGTAGAGGCCGCGCGTGCCCGAGAACCACCAGGGGATCGCGCGCAGGTTGAGGGCGCGCATGAACGGTTCGGCGTCCTGGTTGGCCCGCACCAGGATGGCACAGTCGCGGGCGCGGCCACCCCCGGCCAGGTGCTCGGCGATCATGGCGGCAACGGCGTCGGCCTCGTCGCTGAGGGTGTCGAAGTGGAGGTGCCGGACGGGCGGGCCGCCGGACTTCTGCGCCACCAGGCGCTTGTCCAGTTGGCTGCGGATCTCGAGGCGGTCCGGGTTGTTGTGCTGGATGAGCCGGTAGGCCGCATCGAGCACCGTCTGGGGGGAGCGGAAGTTCGCGGTGAGCACCACCTGGGCTGCGTCGGGATACGCGGCCGTGAAGCCCAGGATGTTGCTGATGGCCGCGCCTCGGAACTTGTAGATGGACTGGTCGTCGTCGCCCACCACGGTGATGTTGCGGTGGGGCGCCGCCAGCAGTTTGACCAGCTCGAACTGCGCATGGTTCGTGTCCTGGAACTCGTCGACCAGGATGTAGCGGAAGCGGTCCTGGTAGCGCCGCAGGATGTCGGGGCGGTCCCTGAAGAGCCGGAGCGGCAGGGCGATGAGGTCGCCGAAGTCTACCCGGCCCGCTGCGCGCAGCAGGCGCTGATAGGCGGCGTAGACCCGCGCGAGTTCCAGGTGCGCTCCCGCGGCCTGGCACAGCTCGGGCTGAGGGGTGGCCTCGGCGGCGGCCGCCAGCCGGAGGGCGTAGGCTTCGTAGGTCTCGGGGGAGATGTCTTCGTCCTTGGCCCGGCTGATCAGCGACAGGATGGCATCGATATAGCGCGTGGGATCTCCCGGCGGCCGGTAGCGCTCTAGCGGCATCTCGAACAGCCGGTCGCGGAAGAAGATGAACTGCTCGGCCCTCGACAGCACCCGGAAGTCCGGCCCCAGCCCGGCCTCCAGCGCCTGCTCCCGCAGGACGCGGTCACCAAATGCGTGAAACGTGCTGATCCAGGTGTCCACGTAGCCGTAGGGGACCAGCTGGTCCACCCGGAGTTCCATCTCGGCCGCGGCCTTCTCGGTGAAGGTGAGCGCGAGGATCTCGGCAGGCCGGGCGCGTCGCGTCGCGATCAGCCAGGCGATCCGCCTGGTGATCACCAGCGTCTTGCCCGTGCCGGCGCCGGCGACGATGAGGAGCGGTCCCTCCCCGTGGGTGACCGCAGCGACCTGGGCGTCGGTCAGGCCCTCCAGCGCCCGCTCCGCGGCCTCGGGACCCACACCGGGGAGGCGCGCCTCGAAGATGTCCAGCGCCAGCTGACCTCCCGGCATGGCGGCAGGATCAGGCGGCGGGGTCGGCATCAGAGGACCCGGCGCGGCCCATGAGCACAAGCACGGTGTGGGCGATCACATCGGGCGCAAACCCGCGGCGCTGGAGCCACATGCCCAGACGACGGCGGGCGACATCGGGCGGGAGCCCCTGCAGTCGGCGCAGGCGCCCCCGTGCCTGTTCCAGCGCGAGGGCTTCCTCCGCGCCCTCCGGCAGCTCGGCCGCGATGGCCTCGGCCACGATGGCGGGAGCCACCCCTCGGGCCAGCAGCTCGGCGCGCAGGCGTCGGGGGCCGCTGGGCCGCAGGGCCATCCGGTCTCGAACCCACGCCCGGGCGAACCGGGCGTCGTCGATCCACCCCGCGCGGTGCAGTTCGGTCATCACCGCCACGATCGTTTCACGATCGAATCCCCTGCGGCGCAGCGCGGCTATGAGCTCAGCCCGGCTGCGCAGGCGGCGCTCCAGCAGGCGGAGGGCAGCGGCGCGCGCCCGCTGCCGCACCGCCGCACCGGCGATTTGGGCCACGAGCTCCGCACTGACCTCGGCGCCCCCGGTCAGGCCCAGCGCCCGGACGGTGTCCGCGTCGAGGCGAAAACTCCCCAGGCCCTCGAGGTCCACCCGATACAGGTGGGGGCGCCGTGGCAGGGGGCGCACCTGCGCCACTCGTGCAACCGATCCCTCCCCGCTCACCGCCCGTCGTCCAGGCGCCGGCCCCGGTGGACCCTAGCCGCGGGTCCGCACGGGCAGCGGGCGTCCCGGCGGCTCGGCCGCGGGCGCCATCTCGGCGGCAGTCTCCCGGGGGCGCAGGATCCCCCGGGCCTCGCGCACCCGGCGGTCGATCTCGCGGGCCACCTCCGGGTTGTTGTCCAGGAACTCCCGGGCATTGTCGCGGCCCTGGCCCAATCGCAGGTCGCCGTAGGTGAACCAGGTGCCCGATCGCGTGATCAGGCCCATGGCCGTCGCCACGTCGAGGATGCTCCCGGTCCTCGAGATGCCGTGGCCGTAGAAGATGTCGAACTCGGCTTCGCGGAACGGCGGGGCCAGTTTGTTCTTCACGACCTTGACGCGGGCGCGCATCCCCTTGACCTCGTCGCCACTCTTGAGGTTCTCGGTCTTGCGGATCTCCATCCGCACCGACGCGTAGAACTTCAGGGCACGGCCGCCCGTCGTCGTTTCCGGCGAGCCGAACATCACCCCGATCTTCTCACGAATCTGGTTGATGAAAACCACGGTGGTGTGCGACTTGCTGATGGTCCCCACCAGCTTGCGCAGGGCCTGCGACATCAGGCGTGCCTGCAGTCCCACGTGGGCATCGCCCATCTCGCCTTCGAGTTCGGCACGGGGGACGAGCGCCGCCACGGAGTCCACCACCACCACATCCACCGCGCCGCTGCGGACCAGCGTCTCGGCGATCTCCAGCGCCTGCTCGCCGGAATCGGGCTGCGAGAGCAGGAGGTTGTCCACGTCCACGCCCACGGCGCGCGCGTAGGTCGGGTCCAGCGCGTGCTCGGCGTCGATGAAGGCTGCCACGCCGCCCTCGCGCTGGGCCTCGGCGATAATGTGGTAGCCCAGCGTGGTCTTGCCCGAGGCCTCCGGGCCGTAGATCTCCACCACGCGCCCACGGGGCACGCCGCCCACGCCCAGGGCCAGGTCCAGTCCCAGGGCGCCGGTCGGGATCACCTCGACTTGGAGTCTGGCCGAGGCCTCGCCGAGCTTCATGATGGACCCCTTGCCAAACTGCTTCTCGATCTGCGAAAGGGCCAGGTCCAGCGCCCGCTGCCGATCCGTCATGGTCCCCGACCTCCTGCACGGCGTGGGATACCGAAAAGGTTACCAAACAAATGTTCGGATGTCAACCCCCGAAAATCCAGCCTGCCCGTGCCGATCTACCACATTTAGGGGTTCAACCCCTTACGAATTCAATCCCTGGCCCAGGGACACCTGCTCCCACGGGGTGTAGATGGGTCCATCGGGGGTCAGGCGGCTCTCCATCACGGTCAGCGCCCGGACGTGTTCTGGGCCAATGACGACGTTCCGGAACCGGTGCAGCACGCGGACCAGGTCGCCCCACTGGCGGTCGTCCCTGGACCGGCCCAGCGTCAGGTGCGGCCGGAAGTGGCGCTGGTCGGCCGGGAATCCCTCCCTGGCCAGTGCACGGGCCAGGGCGGCGGCAAGATGCTCCAGCGCTTCGGCGCCCTCGGTGGTCCCGACCCAGACCACCCGGGGCCGCTCAAAGGTGGGAAAGGCGCCCAACCCGGCAATGGTGATCAAGAACGGCGCGCAGGCCTGAGCGACCTCCCGCGTGGCCGCGGTCGCGCGCGCGACTTGGGCGGCGGAGATCTCGCTGAGGAAGCGCAGCGTGAAGTGGAGGTTGGCGGGTCGCACCCACCGCAGCCGCGCTCCGGCCGACCGCATCTGCTCCTGGAGATCGGCGAGGCGCCGCCGGGTCTCGTCGCTCAACTCCACGGCGATGAACGTCCTGTGCTGCGTCACCGGCGCAACAGGGCGAGCCGAATCAGGTTGAGCGCCGCCTGGGTCGCCAGGTGGCGGATCCCAGCCCGCCCGGCCCCGTCGCCGAACCGCAGTTCCTCCGACCGGACGCCCGCTGGCGAGACCATGGCCACGTAGACGAGTCCGACGGGCTTGTCCGGTGTGGCGCCGGTCGGGCCGGCGATGCCGGTGACCGCGACTGCGAGGTCGGCCCCGGCGCGGCTCCGGGCTCCCAGGGCCATCGCCTCCGCCACGGGGGCGCTCACCGCGCCGTGCGCGGCGATGAGCTCGGCCGGCACGCCAAGGTCGCGGACCTTGGCGTCGTTGCTGTACGCGACCCAGCCTGACAGGAGGAACGCGGAACTCCCGGGCGTCTCGCTCAGGCGCGCGGTCAGCAGCCCGCCAGTACAGGACTCGGCGACGGCCAGCGTCAACTGCCGCTCGATCAGGAGCCGGGCCACCACCCCCTGGAGCGTCTCGTCATCGGCCCCGAAGACGGCGTCCCCCAGCCGGGCGCGCAGGCGCTCCTCCATGTCGTCGATCAGCGTGGCGACCTCCTCGGGCCTCCCCTTGGCCGTGATGCGCAGGTGGACCTCGCCGAGCCTGGCCAGTGGTGCGACGGTGGGGTTGGTCCCGTGAATGAGGTCGCGCACGCGCTCCTCCACCACGGATTCGCCCAGGCCGGCCACGCGCAGTACGCGCGAGCGGATCACGACGTCCCCGGTCCTGGCCCGCAACCACGGAATCAGGCCCTCGGCTACCAGGCCTTCCATCTCGTGCGGCACGCCGGGGAACACGAAGATCGTCTTCTCGCCGGCCACCACGCGGAGCCCGGGGGCCGTGCCGCGGCGGTTGGGGATTACCTCTGCGCCCCGGGGGATACGGGCCTGGCGGAAGATGGACTCCGGCGGCCTGCGCCGGCGCGCCTCGAAGAACGCCCTCAGCGACTCCGCGAGGGCCTCATCGAAGACCAGCGGAAGTCCCACCGCCTCCGCGACGGCCTCCACTGTCAGGTCGTCCTCGGTGGGACCCAGCCCGCCGGTCATGACCACCAGGTCGGCCCGGCTCAACGCCAACCGCACGGCCGCCTGCACGCGTTCCAGGTTGTCGCCGACCGTCTGCTTGTGGCGTACGTCCACCCCGTGCTCGGCCAGCAACCGGGCGAGGAAGACTGCGTTGGTGTCGGTGATCTGGCCCAGGAGCAGTTCGGTCCCGACCGAGATGATCTCAGCACGCATCTGGTGAGGAGCCCCTGAGTCCTAGCGAGGAGTGTCCCCGGTGAATGTGCGGTCCACCACTTCTCCGATCTGGCCAAGCGCGCCGACGGGTCTCCCGTTGGCCGTCACCTGCACTGCGCCGGCGTTGCCGGCGCGCAGCGAAACCGTCGCACGGCCCTGCCAGCGTTGAGAGTCACCGGCCACCAGGAAGCCCTCGAAGACCAGCTGGTCGTCCACGACCACCCGCAGCCACGAACGGGCCGAGGCCTGGACTTCCACCGTCACCCCCGCCGGTGCGGCGGGCTCACCGGTCGGTCCGGAGACGGTCGTGGGGACCTGGGGCTGCGGATTGGCGCTCATCGTCACCGGTGCCGAAGAGACGGTGCCGCCGGGTGGCAAGTCGGGCGGCGCGGCCGCCGGGGCCGACTCACTGAACTCCCGGAACTGCCGGTAGGAATAGAGGGCCAGCGCCCCCCCTGCGATCAGCACGCACACGGCCGCCATCGCCGTCCACCTGCGCCACCTCGACCGGGGGACCGCCGGGGTCACCGCCGCATCCAGACGGTGCAGGGACTCGACGGTCCCCCCGGCCCCGGCCGACATCACGGCGTTCAGACGCCGGATCAGGGGTTCCGGATCCAGGCCGAGTTCCTCGGCCACCCGGCGGAGGAACCCGCGCGCAAACGGCAGCGGGGGGAGTTCGTCGAAGCGCTCGTCCTCGAGGGCCCTCAGGTACTTGACCCGGACTTTCGTGCGGGCCTGCAGGTCGGCCAGCGAGACCCCGCGCTCGGCCCGCGCGCTCCGGAGGGTATGCCCGATTCCCTCTCCGGTGGCCCGTTCGCGGGGAACGGAAGACGTGGTCACGTGCCCGATCTTCAGCACTCCGGCGGCATTTCCCTCCGCGCCCCCTAGGATGACGCGGCGCGCTCCTCGGAGAACCACGCTGCGGCGATCTCGGCTGCCAGGCGCGCGTTGGCCTCGAGCAACGCCAGGTTCGTCTCCACCGTCCGGCCTCCGGTGGCCTGGGCCAGCGCGTTCAGCAGGAAGGGCGTCACCTCCGGGCCGGCGACCCCCTCCCTCCGGGCACGCGCCATCGCATGGGCCACCGCGTGGTCCAACTCCGGCGCGGCCAGCGCTACCCCAGCCGGTGGCGGCTGCACCACCAGGAGGGCGGCCTGACCTCCCATCCGCGTCCAGGCCCGCGCCATCGCCGCGATCTCCGCGGGGTGATCCACCCGGTGCGGGACCGACAGGCCGCTTTCGCCCGTCAGGAACGCCGGCAGCGTTCCGGTCCGGTAGCCCACCACCGGCACACCGAGCGACTCGAGGGCCTCGGCGGTCCGGCGGTGGTCGCAGAAGACCTTGGCGCCCCCGCACACGACCACCAGAGGATACCGGCTCAACGCCACCAGGTCCGCCGAGACGTCACCCGTGCCCTCGGCGCCCAGAAGGACGCCGCCGATGCCGCCCGTGGCCATGACCCGGATGCCCGCCGCGTGCGCGATGGCCAGCGTTCCGGCCACGGTGGTGCCGCCGGACCGCCGCCGGGCCACCGCGAACGGGAGGTCGCGCTCGGAGAGTTTCAGGACCTGGGGCGCTGTGAGGAACTGCCACTCCCCCAGGTCGATGCCGACTTCCGCGCGGCCGTCTCTGACCGCGACCAGCGCCGGAAGCGCCCCGGCCTCCTCAACCGCTGCTCCCAGCCGGGACGCCAGGCGGGCCGACGCTTCCGCCGGGAGGCCGTGCGAGAACACCGCGCTCTCCAGCGCGACCACCGGCCGGCTGCCAGCGAGCGCCGCCGCGACCCTGGGAGTCACAACAAGCCAGTCGGGCGCCGGACGCATCAGGTCCCCTGCAGCACGGCGGCCAGGTCGGCCGGTGTGTTGTCCTCCGAGCGCACCACGAGCGAGGCCGCCGCGGCGGCCAGGTGGGCGGTGCGGTCAGGTTCCATCCTGGCCAGGTGCGCGTGCGCCGCCACCGCCGCCACGGCATCCCCGGCTCCGGTGGGATCCACGACGACGACCTTTGGGGCCGGCGCGAAGGCTTCCTCCTGGGCCGTGACAATGCCGACCCCGCCGCTGCCCAGCGTGACCACCACGCACGCCACGCCATCGGTGAGCAGGGCGGCCCCCAGCGCCTGCCAGCTCAAGGTCGGCGGGAGTCCGGTCAGCGCCAGCGCCTCGGCGCGGTTGCAGACCACGACCGCGGCTCCTGCGAGCACGGATCTCAGGTGCGGCGCTTTCGCCGGCGAGGTCGCCAGCAGGACCCGTGGCCGCCCGGCGGCCATGGCCGCCAGCGCGCGCTGCGCCGTCTCGGACAGGTTGGCGTCGCTGATCACCAGAGCCGCCGTCTCCACGAGCGGCCGCCAGGCCTCCAGGTCGTCGACGACGAGGGCCTCAACGGCACCCGCATCGGCCACGCACCAGGCCTCGCCGTCCTGAGGTCCCACGGAGACGAACAGCCCGGTCCGGGACGTCCGCCTCACGTGCCCGACCTCCACGCCGGCCGCCGACGTCACCTGGAGCAGCCAGTCGCCGAGCGGGTCGGTCCCCACGGCGGATAGGAGCACCACGCGGTGTCCCAGGCGCGCCAGATTCACGGCGACGTTGCGGCCGGCCCCCCCGGGCAGGATCCTGACCGTCCCGGGCAACGAGATCCCCGGCGCCCAGCCCGCGCGCGCCGTCGCGCGCACATCCACCAGCGCGCCGCCCACTGTCACGATCTGCCCGCGGACAGGCGGATTTGGGCTCATGCCGTCCCCTGGTCAGCCGGCGGCCGGTGGCCCGCCAGCCGGAGGGCCTCGTTGACGAGGTGCTGCTTGGCAAAATCCCCTCCGCTCACCCAGCGCAGGAGGCCCTCGCGCCCCAACACCTCGCGCCGGATCTGCGAGGGCGACCGGCCCGCCGCTGCCAGCTGCCAGACGCGGGCGCAGAGGCCCTCCCAGTAGGCCAGCTTGGCCGCCAGCGCCCGCTGCCCATCATCGATCACCGCGCCGAGGCTGCAGAACAGCCGCCGGACCGGCAGCGCCGCGACATGTCGCAGCGACGCCAGACTCTCCCCCAGGTGTTCGTCCCGGCGCAGGTACTTCACGCGCTCGCCCAGATACAGGTCGGCAGCGAACAGCCAGCCTGTGCGTTCTTCGAACAGGACTACCTGATCAGGGCTGTGCCCCGGGGCGTGGATCACGCGGAAGGCGTAGCGGTCGGTGGTGAGCTCTCCCCCCAGTGGTTCGGGGTCACAGGGAGGCGGGGTGCCCCACACGACCCTCCGGTAGATCGGGAGGTGCGGGTCGGGATGGCGCAGCCGCTCGATCCCCAGGGGATGGATCCTGGCCCGCAAGCCGGCGCGCGCTCCGACCGCGGCATTGCCGCCCACGTGGTCCTCATGGTGATGGGTGTTGACGACCTGCCTGACCGCATAGCCGTCCAGCGCTGCGGCGAACTCCGCGGCAGTGTGCGCGCACCCGGTGTCGATCACCAGGCCATCCACGTGGAAGGCGCAGACCCAGTACAGCGGCCGGCCGAAGGCCACGCGCGCCATGCGGAACTGCGTCACCGGGCCGTAGGTCCTGACACGGATCACGTCGAGCCCTCTTCCTTGGTAAACGGGATCCCGTCCGCCGCCGGCGGGGTGGCGCGCCGCACGAACCCGGCCAGGACCAGGATGGTGGCCAGATGCGGCAGCACCGTGATGAACTGGTACGGCACGCCGGTGTAGACCACGCGAAGGCTCAGCGCGTCGAAGTACCCGAACAGCGCCGAGGCGCCCAGCGCGCCCAGCGGCCACCAGTTCCCGAAGATCATCGCGGCCAGCGCGATGAAGCCGCGGCCCTGGGTCATGCCCTCGAGGTAGCCACGTCCCTGCTCGATGGAGAGGTAGCCGCCGGCGAGCCCTGCCAGGGCTCCGCTGATCAGCACGCCGGCGTACCGCAGGCGCACCACGTTGACCCCCAGCGTGTCGGCAGCGTGGGGGTTCTCGCCGACGGCGCGCAGGCGCAGCCCGAAGACGGTGCGGAGCAGGACCCACTGGCCCAAAACGACCAGCCCGAGGGCGATGGGGATGATGGGCGAGATCCCGGTGGCCACCGGCGCCAGGGCGGGGACCTCCCGCAAGAGGGGAATGCTCCAGGGCGCAAACCCGCGGATGCCGGGGGACTGGGTCGCCACCCCGAAGAACAGGATGTTCAAGAAGCGCGCCAGGCCCACCGCCAGGAGGTTCAGGGCCACGCCGCTGATGAGCTGGTCCACGCGGAACGTGACCGCCATCACCGCGTGGATCAACGAGAAGAGCACCCCGGCGACCATGGCGGCCAGCATGCCGGCCACCGGGGCGATGGCGGGCCCCGCGGCGCTCGCCTCGGGCCCCTGGAACGCCTGCGTCACCAGGTGCGTGGCCGCCGCCCCGAAGAAGGTCCCTATGATCATGGTGCCTTCCAGCCCAATGTTGAACACGCCGCCGCGCTCGGTGTAGACGGCGCCCAAGGCGGTGAGCAGGATCGGGACGGTGAGCCGCACCGCCGAGGCCAGCAGCGCCATGTTGATCAGCGAGGCCAGCAGGTCCACCGCTAGCTCCCTTCCGCCACCGCGGCGATCGGGGATCCACCCAGCGCGCGCTCCGCCTCGCGCTTGCGGTGGACCCGGACGTACCGTGTGAGCAGTTCGTAGGCGACGACGATGGCCAGGATGATGACCGCCTGCAGGATGGTGATGACCTCGCGGGGGACGCCGGCGAAGACCTGGACGCCCTGGGCCCCGCGATCCAGGAATCCGAAGAGGAGGGCCGCCGGGATGATCCCCAGCGGGTGGTTGCGGGCCAGCAGCGCGACCGAGATGCCGGCGAAGCCCAGCCCCTTGGGGAAGTCGATGTCGAAGTAGCCGAAGAAGCCCAGAATGTCCGACAGGCCGACCAGGCCGGCGACGGCGCCGGCGGCCATGAACATCACGAACCGGACCCGGTCCAGGCTGATTCCCGCCGCCTCGGCGGCGGCCGGGTTTGAGGCGACGGCCCGCACCTCATAGCCGAAGCGGCTGCGGGCCAGCACGTAGGCGGCCCCAGCGCACATCACCACCCCCACCACCAAAAACCAGTTCAGCGCCGAGTGCTCGGGGATCTCCAGGCCGATCCGCTGCAGCAGCGGCCCCAGCAGGGGCATCCGCGCGCTGTCGGGCAACAACGGGGTCCGGACGCGGGGCGTACCGGCCTGGGTCGGATCGCGGAAGACGTCGGCCAGCAGGTAGAGGACCAGCGCCCCGGCGATGTAGTTCATCATGATCGTCGTGATGACCTCGTGGGCGCCGCGCCGGAGCTTGAGGGCGATGGGCACGAAGGCCCACAGCGCCCCCCCGGCCGCGCCGGCCAGCACCGCCAGGGGCAGGTGGACGCCCGCCGGCAGGCCGCCGATGGAGAACCCCACCCAGGCCGCGGCGAACGCGCCGACGTAGTACTGGCCCTCGACCCCGATGTTCCACACGGAGGCGCGGAACGAGAGCGCCACCGCCAGACCCGAGAAGAGCAGCGGCGTGGCCTTGAAGCAGATCGCCGCCAGGCTGTCGAGGCGCGCGAGGCTGAAGCGCACCATGATGGCGTACACCTCCAGCGGGTTCTGCCCGAGGGCGAGGATGATCCCGGCCGCGATCAGGGCTCCCGCGAGGATGGCGATCAGCGGGGCGAGGATCTGGAGGAGGCCCAGCCGGACGCGTGCGCTCATGCGGGCGGCCCGGCGGGCGTGGTGCCGGTCATGTAGAGCCCGAGCTCGCGGGGCGTACTGGCCCCGCGGGGGAACTCGGCGACGATCTGCCCGGCGTGGATGACCCCGATGCGGTCGGCCAGCGAGAGGATCTCGTCCAGCATGGCGGAGACCAGCAGGACCGCCATGCCGGCTGACCGCGCCTCCAGGATCTGGCGCCGGACGAACTCGGTGGCGCCGATGTCCAGCCCGCGCGTGGGCTGGGCGGCCACGAGCACCCGGGGGGCAAACCCGAACTCCCGGGCGACCACAACCTTCTGCTGGTTGCCCCCGGACAGCGCCAGGACCGGGGTCCGCAGGGACGGGGTCCGCACGTCGAAGCGCGCCACCCGGTCGGCGGCAAACTGGATGGCCGCCGCCCGGTCGAGGAAGGCGCCGCGGCCGAACTCCGCCCGCACGTGGTGGCCCAGGATGAGGTTCTCCCAGACCTCCATGGGCAGGACGAGGCCGCGGCGGTGGCGGTCCTCGGGGATGTGGGCGACGCCGAGCAGCCGGATACCGCGCGGGCCGGCCCGCGTGACGTCCTGCCCGGCAACGCGCAACCGGCCGGAGACGAACGGCCGCAGGCCGACCAGGGCTTCGACCAGTTCGGACTGCCCGTTGCCCTCCACTCCGGCGAGCCCGTAGATCTCCCCTGCCCGCACCGCCAGCGACACCCCGCGCACCGCCGGCCGGCCGCGGCTGCCCATGACCACGGCGTCGTCCACCTGGAGCCGGGCTTCGCCCGGCGTCACGTCCGCGACCGGGAGATCCATCAGCACCGGGCGGCCTACCATCATCTCGGCGATCTGGGCCTTGGTGGCTCCCGCGGCGGCCAGCGTGCCGGCCACGCGCCCGCCCCTCAGGACGGTGATCCGGTCGGCGATCGCCAGCACCTCTTCCAGAATGTGGCTGATGAAGACGACAGTCTTGCCCTCCGCCCGCAGCCGGCGCAGGTTGGCGAAGAGGTCGTCCACCTCCTGGGGGGTGAGCACGGCGGTCGGCTCGTCGAGGATCAGCACCTCGGCGCCCCGGTAGAGGACCTTGATGATCTCGACCCGCTGCTGCTCGCCCACCGACAGCCCCTCCACGGCGGCATCGGGATCGACCGCCAGGCCGTACTGGTCGGCCAGCCCGGCGATGCGGGCGCGGGCCCGGGCCAGGTCCAGCCGGCCGGCGCGGGCGGGCTCGGACCCCAGCATCACGTTCTCAGCCACGGTGAACCGGGGGATCAGCATGAAGTGCTGGTGGACCATGCCGATCCCCAATTGAATCGCGGCGCGGGGCGAGTCGAGCACCACGGGACGGCCGCGCACGGCGATGGATCCCTCGTCGGGCTGGTAGAGCCCGTAGAGGATCTTCATCAGGGTGGACTTGCCGGCGCCGTTCTCGCCGACCAGCGCGTGGATCTCCCCGGGCTCAATCGCCAGCGAGATCCGGTCGTTGGCGACCACGCCGGGAAAGCGCTTGGTGATCCGGTGCAGTGCGACGACCGAGGCCATGCGTGTGGCGGGGGCGGCCGCCGCCCCCGCGGGTCGGGCTACTTCAGCGCCTTGACGAAGGCCTCGAGCTGCTTGCGGTCGGATGGGACCTTGATCTTCCCGGCGATGATGTCTTTCTTGAGGGCCTCCAGGCGCGGGATGATGTCCTTGATCATCTCGCGGTTGTGGTCGTTGACCGCGTAGCCGACGCCGCCCTCCCTCAGCCCGAAACTCCGCACCCCGGCCCGGTAGCGCCCGCCCACTAGGTCCTTGATGGTCTCGTAGACGGCCACGTCGACCCGCTTCATCATGCTGGTCAGGATCTGCGCCCGCTGGTCCGGTTTGGCGGTCAGCGACTGGTCCGCGTCCACGCCGATGGCCAGTTTCTTCTTGGCCACCGCGGCCTCGAAGACGCCGATCCCGGTGCCGCCGGAGGCGTGGTAGATGATGTCGGCGCCCCGGTCGTACTGGGCCGTGGCCAGCTCCTTCCCCTTGACCGGATCGCGGAACGCCTCGCCGGTGGTCCCGGCGTAGTCCGAGAACACCTCGATGGACGGCCTGACGTACTTGGCGCCCGCGATGTAGCCCGCCTCGAACTTCTCGATCAGGGGAATCTTCATGCCGCCCACGAACCCGATCTTCCCGGTCTTGGACTTCAGGGCGGCGGCCGCGCCCACCAGGAACGAGCCCTCGTGCTCGTTGAACAGCAGGCTGACGACGTTGGGTTCCTTGTCGATGAAGCCGTCCACGATGCCGAACTTCACGCCGCGGAAGGCCCGGGCCACCCGCGTGATGCTGTCGGTGAACAGGAATCCGATGCCGAAGATCAGGTCGTACTTCTCCCCCGCCAGCAGCCGCAGCAGTTCCTCCCGGTTCTCCCCGCCGGCGGTGGGTTCCAGATCCTTGACCTCGATCCGGTCCCGGAAGTCCTTCTGGGCCCGTGAGAGACCCTCGTAGGCCATGTCGTTGAACGAGAGGTCGCCGCGCCCCCCCACGTCGTAGACCATGCCGACGCGCAGCTTTTTGGCCTGAGCCCCGACCACTGCCGGCCCGACGGACCAGACCAGGCCCACCAGCACCATTACGACCGCCGCCGCACGCAACGCGACGCGCTTCATCGCTCTCACCCCTTTCCGTGGCGAACGTGGTGCAGGGGGGTACTTCTGGCCGGACGAAGGAGAGTCCTGTGGATCACTGCGGGGCGGCCGGCTTCCGTCGCAGCATCCGCTCCAGGTCATCCAGTCCGATGAGAACCTCACGGGGATTGCTGCCCTGGACCGGCCCCACCACGCCGCGCGCCTCCAGCTCGTCGATCAGACGCGCGGCGGTGACATAGCCGATGCGCATCTTGCGCTGCAACAGGGAGACCGACCCGTACCCGGAGCGGACCACCAGCCGTGCTGCTTCGATGAGCCGTTCGCTGTCCTCGGCGTCGTCGGGCGCCGCAGACCGCTGGGCCTCGACCAGCTGCGCATCGTAGACCGGCCGCCCCTGCCGCCGCCACCACTCCACCACCGCCCGGATCTCGTCGTCGCCGATGTACGCCCCCTGCGCACGGATCGGGCGCGCCGCGCCCAGGGGCAGGAAGAGCATGTCGCCCCGCCCGAGCAACTTCTCGGCGCCCGGCATGTCGATGACCACCCGGCTGTCTACCTGACTGGAGACCGCAAACGCCAGGCGCGACGGGATGTTGGCCTTGATGAGCCCGGTGATGACATCCACCGACGGCCGCTGGGTGGCCACCACCAGGTGGATGCCGGTGGCGCGGGTCATCTGCGCCAGCCGGCAGATGATGTCCTCGAAGTCGGCCGGCGCCACCATCATCAGGTCGGCCAGCTCGTCGATGATGATGACGATGTAGTACAGGGGTTCGACGTCGGCCAGCTGGTTGTAGCTCTGAATGTTGCGTGCGCCGGCCTGCGCGAACCGCTCGAACCGCTGCTCCATGACCCGGAGCATGTCCTTGAGGACGCTGGCCGCCTGGCGCGGGTTGGTCACCACCGGGGTCAGCAGGTGCGGGATCTCGTTGTAGTCGGTGAGTTCGACCCGCTTGGGATCGATCATGACAAACCGCACCTGCCGCGGTGTGCTGCGGAACAACAGGCTGGCGATCATCGCATTGAGGGCCACCGACTTCCCCGACCCTGTGGCCCCGGCGATCAGCAGGTGGGGCATCTCGGTGAGGTCCGCCACGATGGGGTGGCCGGCGATGTCCTTGCCGATCCCCACCACGAGCGGCGAGGTCGCCTTCTGGAAGATCTCCGAGGTCAGGATTTCGCGGAGGTGCACCAGGCTCGCCCGCTGGTTGGGGATCTCGATGCCCACTGCCGACTTCCCGGGAATGGGGGCTTCGATGCGGACGCTCTGCGCGGCCAGGTTGAGGGCGATGTCCTGGGTCAGGCTGGTGATCTTCTGGACCCTGACCCCGGGCTCGGGCTGGACCTCGAAGCGCGTCACGACCGGGCCCACCTCCCAGTGCACCACCCGCACCTTGACCCCGAAACTCTCCAAAGTCTGCTCCAGGGCCCGGGCGGTATCCGCCGGGTCGATCCGGGCCTTCGTCCGGGACGTCCCGGCATCCCCCATGACTGACAGCGCCGGGAGGCGGTAGTCTGCGTCCTCAAACGCCAGACGCGCCTGCCCGGCCTCAGGGGCAGGCTTGGTGGAGGAGCGCCGGGCCGCCCCGCGGCGGCGGTCCTGGGCGGGAGGCTCGCCTGGAGAGGGCCGGGGGCCCTCTGGGCCCCCTTCCAGGGGTTCCCGGGCCGCCGGGGCGGGTTGGGCATCGCCCACCCCCGTCTCGGCGGGCCTGGGGGCCTCCAGCGGGCCCTCAGGCGGCGTTCCCAGGCCCGCCGGGGCACCTGCCGGGACAGACAGCGGTTCGGCCATGGCTTGGCGCGGCCAGGCAGCGTGGCCGCGCTCCGCCAGACGGCCCATCCAGCCCGCGGCGGTCGCGCGCAGGTGGACCAGGCCGCGTCCGGCCGCGCGGACGCCGGCTGCCGCGGCCGGCCCTGCGGCGGCCCAGAGCCGCTTCGTGCCCTTCCCAACCAGCCTGACTGCGAGGAGGACCCCCTCTCCCAGCCACCCCAACAGGAAGAGGATCCCCCTGCCCGCGGCCCTCAGCCCGGCCCCCAGTGAGGCCGTGGTCACGCCGGTCAGCAGCCCCAGGCCGGTCGCCGCCAGGATCCCGATGATCACCCACATCCCCGGTCTGCCGAGGAGACTGGCCGCCGCCCAGGTCAACCCTGCACCCACCAGCCCGGCGCCGGCGCCCTCCTGTCCGCCGGCCAGCAGGTCCCCCGAGACCATTCTGGCATGGACCGCCATCAGCACCGAGACGGCCGCCATCAGGATCCCGCTCACGCGTCGGGTGAACCGCGCCCGTGCGCCCGCAGCCACGAGGACCATCCCCGCCAGGAACAGGCAGGCCGGGACGGCCACTGCCGCGACCCCGAAAAGCCGGCGCTGCCAGACGGCCAGCACGACCGCGATGCCCGTCGCGCCCGGCAGGTACGAGATCGCCAGCAGCACGCCGGCCAGGGCGACCGCCAGGCCGGCGGCCGGCTTCCGGCTGTGGAAAGACCTGTCGCGTCCGCGTCGGCTGGACATCCCTGCTACCTCACCGTGGCCAGCACCACGAGGCCGACCGCCCAGCAGTAGACGCTCATGTACAGCAGCCGACCGCGCCGGACGATCTCCAACAGCCACCGGATCGCCAGCGCGCCGAAGATGGCCGCTGTCACGGCACCCACCAGCAGGTGGAGCGGGGCGTAGCCCACCTGGGCCGCTTCACCGGCGTCCTTCATCGCGAAGGCGCCGGCCCCCAGGATTGCCGGGATGGCCATGAGGAAGGAGAGCCTGGCGGCCTCGGTCCGTCGCAGCCCCGACCCGATCCCGGCCACGATAGTGGCTCCAGAGCGCGAGATGCCCGGGATGATCGCGGCGGCCTGCGCGAGGCCCATCACGACACCGTCCCGCAGCGTGGCCTCTCCTGCGGCCCGGTGCCCGCGTTCGCGGCTGGCCAGGAGGATCAGCCCGGTCACCATGAGCTGGTAGGCGGTGCCGCGGACCGACAGGAACGTCCGCTCCAGCGGCCCGGCAAACGCCAGACCCAGCGCGCCGGTGAGGACGGTTGCCACCACGATGACCGCCGCCATTCGACCGTCGGGGGTACTTTGTCCTCGGAACACGACAGCCGGCCGCGCGATCACCTCAGGCAGGGCCCGCACCAGCCGGCTGACATCCGGCCAGAACATGAAGATCGCCGCCGCGGCGGTGCCCAGGTGCAGCACCGCCTCGAGCACGAGTCCGGGCCGGGGGATGCCCAGGTAGTGCTCGACAAAGAGCAGGTGGGCACTGCTGCTGACGGGAAGGAACTCGGTCAGCCCCTGGACGAGGCCGAGGACCACGAGGTCCCGCATGGCGGCGCTCCTGCGTCTGCTGCGTCGAAGGGTCCGATGCTTACCATGTGGCGACCGACCCACCGTACGGACGTTCGACGGCGCGGGCCATTGCCCTGCCGGGTGAGGCCGTCGACGCTGCTGGCGAAGGACCGTGCGTCGCGGCGTCAGGCGGGTGTCGGCACCAGATTGAGCTGGTGCAGGACCGCCCGGATCTGTTCCTCCTCCTTGGGCGTCGCATCCACCAACGGCAGCCGCACGCGGCCGCAGTCGAAGCCCGCCAGGCGCATGGCGGCCTTCACCGGGACGGGGTTGGTCGTGATGAACAGCACCTTGAACAGCGGCCACAGCCGGCGGTGGATCGCCAACGCGTCCGCAGGCCTGCCCTCGAAGTGGGCCCGGATCATCTCCTGGATCTGTCGGGCCACCAGGTGCCCGGCCACGCTGACGACCCCGGTCGCGCCCACCGCCAGTTTCGGCAGGGTCAGGCTGTCGTCTCCGCTATAGATGAGGAAGCGGTCGGGCGTCCGCACGCGGATGTCGGAGACCTGATCCAGGCTGCCGGCGGCCTCCTTGAGGGCCACGATGTTGGGAATCTCTGCCAGGCGCGCGATGGTCTCGGGCGTGCAGTTCACGCCGGTGCGGCCCGGGATGTTGTAGAGCATGGCCGGCAGCGGCGTGCTCTCGGCGATGGCCCGGAAGTGCGCGTACAGCCCGTCCTGCGAAGGTCGGTTGTAGTACGGGTTCACCAGCAACAGGCCGTCGGCCCCGGCCCGGTGGGCCTCCTGGGAGAGGTGGATCGAGTGGGCCGTGTTGTAGGTCCCGGTGCCGGCGATGACCTTGCCGCGGTCCCCCACGGCCTCCTTAACGGTGCGAAACAGGCGGATCTTCTCGTCGTCGGACAGCGTCGGCGATTCCCCGGTGGTCCCGGCGACCACCAGGCCGTCGTTGCCGTCGTCGATCAGGCGCCGGGCGAGCGCGGCCGCCTTCGGGTAGTCCACCTCGCCGCGGCTGTCGAACGGCGTCACCATGGCGGTGATCACATGACCGAAGAGCGCCATCTCCTCCCCTCCTTCCTCCCCCACCTCCTGCCGGTTTCGTCCGGCGTTTCCCTAGCGCGCTGCGGCCCGCGGCCGCGTGGGCATCAGCCCGGCGGCCAGCAGGGACTCGGCGATCTGGATCGCGTTCAGCGCCGCGCCCTTGCGGAGGTTGTCCGAGGCCATCACCAGGCGCAGGGCCCGGGGGTCGAACGGATCGGCCCGCAGACGCCCCACGTAGACGGGATCGCGGCCCGCCGCCAGGTGCGGGGTGGGCACGCGGTCGCTGGCAGGATCGTCCACCACCTCGACCCCGGGGAACGCCGCCAGGACGTCCCGGGCCTCCGCAGGGTTCAGCGGCCGGTCCAGGTCCAGGTGCACGGCCAGGGTGTGTCCCACCAGCACGGGCACCCGCATGGTCGTCACGCTGACGGCGATGTCCGCCGCCAGGATCTTGCGTGTCTCGGCGACGACCTTCGCCTCCTCCTCGGTCTCGCCGTCTGGCTGCCACTTCCACTGCGGCCGCACGTTGAAGGCGACAGGATTGGGCACCCCGGCCGCGGTCGCGATGCGGTCGAGATCGCCGCTCTCCAGCGCCTCGGGGACCTCCAGCAGGCGCCGGGTGTGGTCGAGCAGCGCCCGCATGTTGTCGAGCCCGCCGCCGGAGACCGACTGATACGTGGCCACGACGCACCGCCGGATCCCCGCGGCGTCGTGGAGCGGCTTGAGCGCCATCACCAGCGCGGCCGTGGTGCAGTTCGGGTTGGCAATGACCCCCTGGTGCCCGCGCAGGGCCTGGCCGTTGACCTCGGGCACCACCAGCGGCACGCGGGGATCCATCCGCCAGGTGGACGAGTTGTCCACCGCCACCCCGCCGCGCTCGGCGACCGCCCAGGCGTAGCGCCGGCTGGCGTCGTCGCCGCCGGCGAACAGGACCAGGTCGGCGTCCAGCAGCCCCTCGCCCGTTTCTTCCACGACGAGCGGCTTCCCCCCAAACAAGATCTCCTTTCCCGCGGACCGGGCGGTGGCAAACACCCGCAGGCGGGCGATGGGGAAGCGGCGTTCCTCCAGGATGCGGACCATGGCGCCGCCGACCACTCCGGTGGCGCCGACGACAGCGACGTGCAGGCCGGGTTCCACGATGCCTCCTCCCTGCGTATTAGCGTAATGCTAGCAGATGCTCCAGTCCGTAGACCAGTCCCTGCAGGTCGCCCACCCGCCGGATGGCGAGCAGCAGGCCGGGCATGAACGACTCTTCATTGAGCGAATCGTGCCGGATGGTCAACGTCTGGCCCGGGCCGCCAAAGATGATCTCCTGGTGGGCGACCAGCCCGGGCAGGCGCACGCTGTGGACGCGGACGCCGTCGCTGGTCCCCCCGCGCGCCCCGATGACCAACTCTTCCTCCTTGACCGCCGGCGCCGGCGGATCGCCCCGCGCCTCCGCGATCAGCCGCGCGGTCCTAAGCGCCGTGCCCGACGGCGCGTCGCGCTTACGGTCGTGATGCAGTTCGATGATCTCCGCGTGGGGGAGAAACCGGGCGGCGGTCCGGGCGAACTCCATCATGAGGACGGCGCCGACGGCGAAGTTGGGGGCGATCACGGCGCCGACCCGCCGCTGCGCGGCCAGGGCGGTGAGGGCGCCGATTTCCTCCGTGGAGAGGCCGGTGCTGCCGACCACCGGCCGGACGCCGGCCTCGAGTGCGGCCCTCGCGTGCTCGCCGGCGGCGCGGCCCGGGGCGAACTCCACCAGGACGTCAGGCTGCGCCGCCACCACGGCGTCGAACTCGGCCGTGATCGCCACACCCAGGGGACCGGCGCCGGCCACCTCGCCGGCGTCCTGCCCGACGCCCCGCTCGCGGCCCAGCGCCGCCACCAGGCGGAGGTCGGGCTCGCGGGCGATGGCGCGCACGGCCGCGCGGCCCATCCGGCCCGCGGCGCCGCTCACGGCGATCCGAATGGGATCCATTTGGAAGGAGGGATTCGACGCGAGGAGGTCACCCTCCCGCGTGGTGTACCCTACTGCGCGATGCCGACGACGCGACCAAGACCCCCGACGCCTTCACCGCGGCCACCGGGTACCACCGCAAGGCTCCGGGGATCCTCTGCGTGGCGGGCGGGGTGATGCCGGCGGAGGGCGGGGGCACCCCCGCCCGGCGGTGGACCCTGGTTTACACCGCCGTCGTCGCGACGGGCGCAGGAGTGAGACGGGCGAGCGAGGCGGTAAACGTCCGCTCCAGCTCCGCCCGGGAGGCCGCCTGGGTGCCAAACGGCCCGATGGCCGCCATCGCCATCTGGTCCGGGGTGAAGATCTCCGTCGCCATCTTCGCCACGTCGGCGGCGGTGACCGCGTCGATGCGCGCCAGGATCTCGTCGAACTCGATCTGCCGGCCGTAGTAGAGTTCGGAGCGGGCGAGTTTGCTCATGCGGCTGCCCGTGCTCTCCAGCGAGAGCATGATGCTACCCTTCAGCGACTCCTTGGCCCGGTGCAGTTCGGCCTCGTCCAGGGCGGCCGGCAGCCGCGCGATCTCCTCGATGGTGAGCCGCATCACCTCGGGCGCGTTCTCCGGGCTCATGGCGGCGTAGATCACGAACAGCCCGCCCTCGCGGTAGGAGGCCGAGTACGACGCGATGGTGTAGACCAGGCCGCGCGTCTCGCGGATCTCCTGGAACAGGCGGCTGCTCATCCCCCCGCCCAGGAGGTTGTCGAGGACCGCCAGCACGTAGCGGTCCTCGTCGCCCTGGGCCCGGCCGCGGGTGGCCAGGCACAGGTGGACCTGTTCGATCTCCTTGGTCTTCAGGTTCACGGCCGGCGACGGGGTCGGGATCTCCGTGGGCAGGTGGGTGGTCCGACCGTCCCACCCGGCCAGGTGCTGGGCCACGAGGTCCACCACGGCCTCGTGGCGGATGTCTCCGGCCACGCTGATGACGATGTTGTCCGGCCGGTAGCGCTTCTCGATGTAGCGGACGAAGTCTTCGCGGGTGAGTTTCGCCACGGCTTTGCGCGTACCGATGACCGAGCGTCCCAGCGGGTGGCCGTCCCAGATCGTCTGGGTGATCAGGTCCTGGACCACCTCGTCGGGGGAGTCCTCGTAGGTCTTGATCTCCTCGATGACCACCTGGCGCTCGCGTTCGATGGCGTCGGGGTCGAACGCCGAGTTCAGCAGCATGTCGGCCAGCAGTTCGACGATGGCGGGCAGGTGGTTGGCCAGGACCTTGACGTAGAAGCAGGTGTGCTCCCGGTCGGTGAAGGCGTTCATCTGGCCGCCCAGGGCGTCCACCGCCTGGGCGATCACCAGCGCCGAGCGGGTGTGGGTGCCCTTAAAGAAGAGGTGCTCCAGGAAGTGCGAGATCCCGTGCTGGCTGGCGGGTTCGTACCGCGAGCCGGTTCCCACCCAGATCCCCAGCGAGGCCGTGCGGACCTGGGGCATGGCTTCGGTGACCACCCGGATGCCGTTGGGGAGCACGGACTTCGCAAGCTCCATGGCAGCCTCCCGGTTCTAGGGATGCGGTCGCCTCGCCGGCCGGGGGCCGCCGCGGCGCCGCGGCGGCCGCCCATCGCGGGGCCGACTGCCCGGCCCCCGCAGGCCCCGCGGCCGCGACGAGACGTCCACGGGCTGGCGGTCCTCGTACCGCTCGTCCCAGCCCTCCGGCGGCGGCTTCGTCCCGCGGTGGGTCAGGTTGATCCGGCCCATGCTGTCGATCTCTTTGACCTTGACGTCGATCTCATCGCCGACCTTAACCACGTCCTCGACCTTGTTCACATGGTCGTAGGACAGCTCCGAGATGTGGACGAGGCCCTCCTTGCCCGGCGAGAGTTCCACGAACGCGCCGAAGTTCATCAGGCGCGTCACGCGGCCGCGGTAGGTGTCGCCGACCTGCACCTCGTGGACCAGCGCCTCGATCATGGCGGCCGCGCGCCGGGCCGCCTCCTCGTTGACCGAGGCGATGGTGACCCGGCCGTCCTGCTCGATGTCGATCTTGGTGCCGGTCTCGGCCGTGATCTTGTTGATGACCTTGCCGCCGGGCCCGATGACCTCCCGGATCTTCTCGGGGTTGATCTGGATCGTCACGATGCGCGGGGCGTAGGGCGACAGGATCGTGCGCGGCGCGGGGATGGCCTGGGCCATGGCGTCCAGGATCACCATCCGGGCCTCCCGCGCCTGGGCCAGGGCCTCGGCGAGGATCGCCCGCGACAGGCCGGCGATCTTGATGTCCATCTGGAGGGCTGTCACCCCGCGGCGGGTGCCGGCGACCTTGAAGTCCATGTCGCCCATGGCATCCTCGATCCCCTGGATGTCGGTGAGGACCGCATAGCGGCCGTCTTGGCCGCTGACTAGGCCCATGGCGATGCCGCCGACCGGCGCCCGGATGGGCACGCCAGCGTCCATCAGGGCCAGGGTCGAGCCGCAGACCGAGGCCATGGATGTGCTGCCGTTGGACTCCAAGACCTCGGAGACGATCCGGATGGTGTAGGGGAACTGGTCCTCGGGCGGGATCATCCGCTCCAGCGCCCGCTCGGCCAGCGCGCCGTGCCCCACCTCGCGCCGGCCGGGGCTGCGCAGGGGTCGGACCTCGCCCACGGAGAACGGCGGGAAGGAGTAGTGATGCATGAACCGCTTGAACTCGCGGATGCCGATGTCGTCCAGTCGCTGCTCGTCTTCGCCCGTGCCCAGCGTGACGATGGAGAGGACCTGGGTCTGTCCCCGCTGGAACAGCCCGGACCCGTGGGTGCGGGGCAGCAGCCCCACCGCGCACGCCAGCGGCCGGATGTCTTTGGGCCCGCGGCCGTCGGGCCGCACGCCGTCGACGAGGATGCGCCGGCGGACCTCCTCCTTGACGATGGCGGTGATGACCTCGCCGATGCTGCCGGCCTGATCGGGGAACTGCTCTACCAGCTTCGCCGAGACTTCGGCCTCGACCGCCCGCAGCGCGTCCTCGCGCGCCAGTTTCTCCGGGTGCGACAGGGCGTCGCGTACCAGCGGCAGGGCGGCCTCCCGGACGGCGGCCTCCAGGGCCGGATCGGGCGCAAACAGGGTGACCTGGCGGGGCGGCTTCCCCGCCACGGCCTGCAGCTGGCGCTGGGCGGCGACGATCCGCCGGATCTCGACCTGCGCCAGATCGATGGCGTCCAGGAGCTGCTCCTCCGGTACCTCGTCGGCACCGGCCTCGACCATGATGATGGCCTCCTCGGTACCCGCCACGATGAGGTCGAGCCGGCTCTCCTCTTCCACCTGGCGCATGGTGGGGTTGATCACCAGCCGGTCGCCGATCAGGCCGACGCGCACGGCCCCGATCGGGCCGCCGAAGGGAATCCCGGAGATGACCAGGGCCGCCGAGGCCCCGTTCATGGCCGCGACCCCGGGGTCGTGCTCCTGGTCGGTCGAGAGCACGGTGGCGATGACCTGGACGTCGTTGCGGAACCCTTTGGGGAACAGCGGCCGGATCGGCCGGTCGATGAGCCGAGAGGTCAGGATGGCCCGCTCGCCGGGCCGGCCCTCCCGCTTGAAGAACCCCCCGGGGATCTTCCCGGCGGCGTACATCTTTTCCTCGAAGTCGCATGTCAGCGGGAAGAAGTCGATCCCCTCCCGCACCGTCTCGGACATGGTGGCCGTCACCAGGACGACGGTCTCGCCCATGGTGACGGTCACGGCGCCGTGGGCTTGCCTGGCGAGCAGACCCGTCTCGAAGACGATCCGCTCGCCGCCGACCTCGGCCTCGGCGCGACGAACCAGCGATGCCAGATCCATTCGATTGACCGTCCTTCCTGTGCTGTTTCAGGTATGCAGGCTCCGGCGGTGCGCGTGCGCGGAGGTGCGCGCCGGGCAGGCTACCGCCGCAGTCCCAACTCGTCCACCAGACGCCGGTACGTGGAGATGTCCGTCCGCTCGAGGTAGGCCAGCAGCCGGCGTCGATTCCCGACCATCTTGAGCAAGCCCCGCCGGGAGTGGAAGTCCTTGGGGTGGGCCTTGAGGTGCTCGGTGAGCTGGTTGATCCGCTCGGTCAGCAGGGCCACCTGGACCTCCGGGGACCCGGTATCCCCACCGTGCCGCCGGTACTTCCCGAGGATCGTCTGCTTGGCCTCAGATTTGAGCATCGGGGTTCCTCCTGCGCCGTTGCGCGTCCGGTCCGTCGCCCAGAGCCGAGGCGCCGCTGGAGGAGCGGACGTCCCCGCTCGGGCCACCGACCATACTAGCACAGCCCCGTCCTCCCCACAAACCATCTTTGTCATGGTTTTGGCTGTAGATATAACAATATCTAACTATTTCGCCAACCTGTTACCGATTTCGAGCACCTCACGGGTCCTCGCGATGTCGGCGGCCATCTGGGCCTTGAGTGCGTCCACGCCGTCGAACCGGCGCTCGTCCCTGAGCCGTTCGACAAACGCGAGTTCCAGAGGTTGCCCGTAGAGATCCACGTCGGCGTCGAGGAGATGGGCCTCCACGGTCAGGCGGTCTCCACCGAACGTGGGGCGCAGGCCGACGTTGACCGCGGCGCGGTGCGTCTGGCCCCGGGCTGTGGCGTACGCGGCGTAGACGCCCCTGGCCGGAACGACCTTTTCTGCGGGCACCAGGAGGTTCGCGGTCGGCACGCCCAGCCGGCGGCCGCGGCCCTCGCCCGGCACCACCGTGCCGCGAATCGAGTACCATTGGCCCAGCCACTCGCCGGCGGTCCGCACATCCCCCTCGCGCAGTCGGTCCCGGATCGCAGTACTGCTGATGACCGTCCCCGCGTTGGTCACGGGCGGCACGACCGTGACGCCGATGCGCCGCCGAGCGGCCCAGGCCTCCAGGAACGCCGGCGTCCCCTCCCGGTCCCGACCGAAGGCGTGGGTCGACGAGAGCACAAAACGGCGGGGGCCGATCCGGTCTGCCAGCAGGTCCAGCCAGTCCGCCGCGCTCATCTGCCGCACCGCCTCTGTGAACCGCACGACCACGAGCATGTCGACTCCCATGGCGGCCAGCAGCGCGACGCGTTCTTCCAGGGTCGTCAGGAGGAAGGGCGCCTCCGGCGGCGCAATGATAGTCAGAGGGTGCGGGTCAAAGGTCAGGACGACCGCGTCCCCATCCTCCTGCGCGGCCGCCTCGCAGACCGTCCGGATCACCGCCCGGTGGCCCAGGTGCACGCCATCGAACGTCCCCAGGGCAAGGCAGACCGGCCGGCCGCAAGGACGGTACGCGTCGAGCCCCTCGACGATGATCATGGCGTCCCGGGCCCGCGCAGGACCCTGAACGGGCGGAGCCGCCCGGCCTCCACCCGGGCCAGCGCCAGCAGCCCGCGGCTGTCGCGCACGCGGATCGGCCGCGACGGCGGCAGGCTGGCCCAGCCCGGTACCTGGAACAGCGGCAGCGGTCGGCCGTCCAGCACCTGATGCCGCTGCAGGGCCGTGACCTCGACGGCTGGCAGATCCTCAAGGGCCTCGTCCATGGACGCCAGGAATGTGGGCAGTCGGTCGTCGGCCACCGCGGCCGCGGCCTCCTCCAGCGTCAGGCTGTCGCGCACGTGGAAGCGCCCGACCCGGGTGCGCAGCACGAACGACGCGTGCGCGCCGGTCCCCAGCCGCTGGCCGAGGTCGCGCGCCAGCGCCCGGATGTAGGTCCCCTTGGAGCATTCGACCTGCACCAGCGCCGAGGCCCGCACCCCGGGGGTGAAGTCCAGCAACCGGCACTCGGTGATCTCCACCCGGCGCGGCTCCACGTCCACCACGTCGCCCCTGCGGGCGGCCTCGTAGAGCCGCTGACCGCCCCTGCGCACCGCGGAGACCATGGGGGGAATCTGGTCGAATGCTCCCACGAAGCCCGCCAGCGCCGCCTCAACGGTCGCGCGGTCGAGGGACGACGCATCGGCTTCGCCGGTGACCGCGCCGTAGGCGTCCCCCGTGTCGGTCGCCACGCCGAAGGTGAACTCCGCCCGATACCCCTTGCGCTGATCGGTGAGGAACTCGGCGATGCGGGTCGCGGCCCCCAGACAGCAGACCAGCACGCCGCAGGCCCCCGGGTCCAGGGTCCCGGTATGGCCGACGCGCCGCATGCCGAGCAGCCGCCGCAGTTCGTCGATGACGTCGTGGGACGTCATGCCCGGCGGTTTGAGCAGGTTGAGGACGCCGACGAAGGGCGCGGGTCCGCTAGCAGCCTTCCGGGGCGTCATCAGGCCCTCCGGTGACCTCGAGGGCGGCGGCGTCCAGGGCACGGCGCACCACCTCCCGCAGCGCGCCGCTGACTTCCGCGCCGGCCGCGGCGCGGTGCCCGCCCCCACCCAGGGCCCTCGCCACGCGGTCCGCTCTGGCCCCGTCCCGGGTGCGGATCGATACGCGCACCCCTCCTTCCCGGTCCTCAAAGGTCATCGCCACCCGGACGCCGGCGATCGTCCGGAGCACGCCTGCAACGCCCGAGGCCTCTTCGGCCGTGGCGCCGGCGGCGGCCAGCATCGCCGGGGTGATCAACGTCGTCGCCACCGCGCCGCCGTGGTGGAGCGTCAGGCCGGCGAGCGCGTGGCCCAGCAGGCGCAGGGCCGATGGGGGCCGGTCCTCGTAGACGGCGCGCACAATCTCGTGGATCGTCACCCCTCGCTCCACCAGGTCAGCGGCCAGGCGCAGGGTCCTGGGCGTCGTGTTCGCGTACCGGAAGGCGCCCGTATCTGTCACCAGCGCCGTCAGCAGCCCGAGCGCGATGGGCCGATCGATGGGGGCGCCCAGACGGGCGATCAGGTCGGCCACCTGCTCCCCCACCGCCGCGGCGGCCGGATCCCAGTCCGTGAGGTGCGCGTAGGGGGTGTGGTCGGCGTGGTGGTCGATGGCCGCGATGACCCCGGCCCGTCGGATCGCCGCCTCCAGGGGGCCGCACCGATCCAGGCTGCTGCACTCCATGGTCACGGCGACCTCGACGGCATCGGCGTCATCCACGCCGGCGACAACCCCTCCGGCTCCGGGGAGGAACCGGAGCGAGGGGGGGACGCCGTCTGGGCTGGCCACCGTGGCGGCCACACCGAGGCGATCCAGGGCCGCCGCCAGCGCGAGTCCGGCGCCGAGGCAGTCGCCGTCGGGACCCACATGGCAGACGATGAGGACGCGCCGGCTAGCCCGCAGCGTCCGGGCGATGGCCGCCCGCTCCTCCACCCGATCCCTCCTCGACCTCCCGCATCAAAGAGACGACGCGGGTGCCGCGTTCGATGGACTTGTCGAGGCGAAAGAGGATCTCGGGCACGAACCGCACCTGGAGCCGCGCGCCGAGGGCAGAGCGGATGTGACCCCGCGCGCGCTCCAGTCCCTCCATCGAGCGCTGCTTGGCCAGATCGTCCCCCAGCACGCTGACGAAGATCTTGGCGTGCCGCAGATCGGCGCTGACCACCACGTCGGTGATCGAGACGAACCCGATACGCGGGTCCTTGAGTTCACGCTGGATGATCTCGCTGGCCTCGGTGCGGATGACCTCGGCGAGGCGCTCGGCGCGGGTGGGAGGCATCGTGGCTGGCTCCATCTATCGCATCTCGATCTGGACGTCCATCAGGACCACCTCGCCCTGGTGGTCGACGAAGTCGGCCACCCGCGCAAGGACAGCATGGGCGTGCCGGGCGGAGGTGGAGATACAGGCAAAGGCCAGCGTCGCCCGCCGCCACTGCTCATGGTGGTCCACCTCGGCGGCGCTCACGCGGAACCGCTGCTGTGCCCGCTCGATCAGGCTCGTGATCGCGCGGCGCTTGTCCTTCAGCCCCCGCGCGCCCGGCAGGCCCACTTCGACCCGTGCGACCCCCACGACGATGGACACGTCCCTACGCCGACACCTGCTGGACCTCGTAGGCTTCGATCACGTCACGTTCTTTGATGTCATTGAACCGCTCCAGCGCGATCCCGCACTCGAACCCCTCGGCGACTTCGCGAACGTCCTCCTTGAACCTCCGCAGCGAGGCGATGCGGCCCTCGTAGACGACGGCGCCGTCGCGGATCAGCCGGGCCATGGCCCCGCGCACGATGCGGCCGCCGGTAACGTACGAACCCGCCACGGCGCCCAGCCGGGAGATCACAAACACCCGGCGCACCTCTGCCTGACCCAGCACGACCTCCTGCGTCTTGGGCGCCACCAGGCCCTTCTGGAGTTGCGCCAGGTCGTCCAGCACCTCGTAGATAATCCGGTGCAGCCGCACGTCCACGCGCTCCGATTCGGCCACCTGGCGCACGTGCGCCTCCGGCCGCACGTTGAACCCGATCACGATCGCGCGGCTGGCCGCAGCCAGCATGATGTCCGACTCGGACACGTTGCCGACGCCAGCATGCAGGATCGAGATCTTCACCTCGGGCGTTGTCAGTTTCGGCAGTGCGCCAGTCAGCGCTTCGATGGAGCCATGGGTGTCCGCCTTGAGGACCAGGCGCAGTTCCTTTGGCCCCTCCTCCCCCGCGGCTTCCACGCCGGCGGGGCGGGCTGCGGCCTGCTCGGCGGCCCGCCGCCGCTCCCGCCGCTCGTCTGCCACCGCCCGGGCCATCCGCTCGTCACGGACCACCTCGAGCAGGTCACCGGCGACCGGCACATCCACCAGGCCGAGGACCTCCACGGGGACGGACGGGCCCGCCTGCACGCGGCGTTCGCCCCGGGCATCCATCATGGCCCGAACCCGGCCGTAGGTCTCGCCGGCGACTACCGCGTCGCCGACCCGCAGCGTCCCCTCCTGCACCAGGACGGTGGCGACGGGCCCCCGCCCGCGGTCCAGACGCGCCTCGATGATCGTCCCGCGCGCCGGCCGGTCCTCCTCTGCGCGCAGGTCCTGGAGGTCGGCGACCAGGAGGATCATCTCCAGCAGGTGCTCCAGCCCGGTCCGCTGCCTGGCCGAGACCGGCACCACGATGGTGTCTCCGCCCCACTCCTCGGGGACCAGGCCGAGGTCGGCCAGTTGCTGCTTGACCCGGTCAAGGTTGGCCTGGGGCAGGTCCACCTTGTTCAGGGCGACGACGATGGGCACGCCCGCTGCGCGCGCGTGATTGACGGCCTCCACCGTCTGCGGCATGACGCCGTCGTCGGCGGCGACCACCAGCACCGCGATGTCGGTGACCTGGGCGCCCCGCGCCCGCAGCGTGGTGAACGCCTCGTGGCCCGGGGTGTCGATGAAGACGATCTTCCGGCCCCCCCACTCCACCACCGAGGCGCCGATGTGCTGGGTGATCCCGCCGACCTCGGCCTCGGCGACCCGGGTCTGGCGGATGGCGTCCAGCAGCGACGTCTTGCCGTGATCTACGTGCCCCATCACCGTGACGACCGGCGGTCGGGGTGGCGCGCCGGCACCTGCGGCGACCGTCAGCCGCTCCATCTTCCGGGCCGGCGCCTCCGCCGCCTCCGACGGCATCCGACGGACGACGGTGCCGAACGACTCCGCCACCGCGGCGGCCAACTCCAGCGGGACCTGCTGGTTGATGCCGGCCAGCACGCCCCTGTCCAGGAGCCGGCGGACGACCTCGCCCGCCGGAGCCTGGAGGCGGGCGGCGAGCTCGCCCACCGCAATCGGACCGCTCAACTCGATCTCGCTGGCAACCTGGGGAGCCACCTCCACCGGTGCCGGTTCGGCCCGGCGCACCGCCGGCCGTCTTCGACGGATCGGCCGGAGGGTGGGCCGCCGGGGCTGGACCTGGGGCCGGCCCGCCGGCTTGCCCTCGGGCGCGCGGCGCCGCTCAGGGGGCTGGGCCCTGGGCGGGACCGGCTTCTCGGGCACTGGAAGGAGGGGCCCGGCGGGCGGGACGACCTCGCGCGGCACCTCCCGGGGGCCCTCGCGCCGCGGAGGCCGGACCGGCTCGATCCGGACCCCGGCGGGTTCCTCGGGCGCGGGGCGCGTGGGGGCGCGGGGCGCCTTGGGGACCTCGACGGGGGGTGCCGCAGGGGCTGCCGACGCTGCAGGCGCTGGAGCGGCCGGCGCCACTGGAGTTGGCGCGGCCTGGGCCGGTGCGGCCGGCCGGGGAATCACCCGGGGCGGCGCGGCCTCGGCCGGCGCCGCTGGCGGTGCGGCCTGCAGCGAAGGGGCCGCGGTACCCGGCGCGGCGGGCGCCGGGACTTGGGCTGGAGGCGGCGGGATGAGGATCTTGCGCACGCCCAGGATCCGCTCGCCGGTGGGCGTCTTGGACTCGGGCCTGGGGGGCCCGGCCGGAGCCGGCGGGGGAGGCGGGGCGGGCGCTGGCGCAGCGGCGGCCTTCTTGCCCTTGGGCCGCGTGGCCACGATGTGCGCGCGCACACGCTCCTCCTGGACGACCGTCAGGCTGCTGCTGTGACTCTTCACCGGCACCTTGAGCGATGCCAGGACGTCCATCAGTTCCTTGGCGGTGAGCCCCAGTTCTTTCGCCAGTTCGTACACCCGCATCCAGCGGCCTCCTTACGTCCTTCCCTGCGCCTGCCCTGCCCGGCTCGCCACGGCCGCCCGCAGGTCGGCGGCCGTCGGCTCCGGGATGGGGACCTCGAGCGCGTGCTGGAGGCGTCCCTCGCGCACCGCGATCTCGGCACAGTCGCCGGACGGGCAGACGTAGGCACCGCGGCCGGAGACCTTCCCGGTCGGATCGACGCGCACCTCCCCCCCCGGCGTGCGGACCACGCGGATCAACTCGCGCTTGGGTCGCATCTGGCGGCACGCCACGCACTGGCGCTGCGGAATGTGACGGACCTTCGGCATGGTCCTCCGATGGTGGCTAGGCCGGCTGCTCCTCCGCGGCAGGCCTCGACACCGCGGGCTCGGCCTGCGCGGCCTCGGGCTTCGCGATCCTGGGGCTCGCCGCGTCGGCCGGCGCCGCTTCCTCTTCAGGGAGGTCGATGAAGATCTTCTGGGCCTCGATCTCCCTGATCTGCGTCTCGCTCTTGATGTCGATACGCCAGCCGGTCAACTTGGCGGCCAGGCGGGCGTTCTGTCCCTCGCGCCCGATCGCCAGGGAGAGCTGGTGGTCCGGCACCACGACCAGCGCGGTCTTGGTCGCCTCGTCGATCTCCACCCGGACGACCTTCGCCGGCGAGAGCGCGGCCGCGGCAAACTGGGCGACGTCCGGACTCCAGGCCACGATATCGATCTTCTCGCCGCGCAGTTCGTCCACGATCGCCTGCACCCGCGCCCCCTTGGGGCCCACGCAGGCGCCCACGGCGTCCACGTTGCGGTCGCGCGAGGCCACCGCGATCTTGCTCCGGGTGCCCGCCTCGCGGGCGATGGCCTTGATCTCCACGATCCCCTCGTAGACCTCGGGGACCTCGATCTCGAACAGGCGCTTGAGCAGCCCGGGGTGCGTCCGCGAGACGACGATCTGCGGGCCGCGGGTGCCCTGCCGGACCTCGACGACGTAGGCTTTGACCCGCTCCCCCTGCCGGTACGATTCCCTGGGGATCTGCTCGGGAGGCGGCAGGACGGCCTCGATGCGGCCCAGGTCGAGGTAGACGTTCTTCCGCTCGATGCGCTGCACGACGCCGGTCACGATGTCGCCCTCGCGGTCGCGGAACTCCTTGTAGACCAGTTCCCGCTCGGCCTCGCGCAGCCGCTGGACGACCACCTGCTTGGCCGTCTGAGCCGCGATCCGGCCGAAGTCCTTGGGCGTGACCTCGACCTCCACCATCTCGCCCACCTGCGCGGTGGGGTCCCACTCGCGGACCTGGGCCAGCGCGATCTGCAATGTGGGGTCCTCCACCTCCTCGACGACCGTGCGGACCTGGTAGGCCCGCATCTCGCCCGTGGTGCGGTCCATCTCGATCCGCATGTTCTGAGCGGTGGCGCCGAAGTTCTTCTTGTAGGCCGACAGCAGGGCCGCCTCGATGGCCTCGATGATGACGTCCTTGCTGATGCCCTTCTCCTCTTCGATCTGCTCCAGCGCCCGCAGCAGCTCCAGATTCACGGGTTCACGCGCCCCCCTTGAGGAAGTCCTCCCGCAGGTCGTCCATGTCTACCGCCAGGTGCGCCCGGGCGACGTCGGCCAGCGGCAGGTGGACGGCCTGCCCCTCGACCTCCAGCACGACCCGATCCTGCTCCAGTCCCAGCAGCCGGCCCTTCCACCGCCGGCGGCCGCGGACGGGCCGGTGCGTGGTCACCTCCACCTTGCGGCCGGCGAACCGGCGGTAGTCGGCCTCGCTGCGCAGCGGCCGATCCAGGCCCGGCGAGGCCACCTCCAGCGTGTAGGCATGCGGGATGGGGTCGTGGAGGTCCAGCGCCCGGCCGAGTTCCTCCGCGACCAGCGCGCAGTCATCCACGCTGACCCCGACCTCGCGATCCGGGTACTCCACGCTGACCCTCACGATCGTCCGTCGTCCCTCGCCGAGCACGTCCAGTCCGGCCAGGGCCAGCCCGTGCCGTTGCGCCACGGCATCGGCCAGGTGCTCGACCTGGCCGGCCCACACGGGTCGCCTGGTCACGGCCTGCCACCTCCCGCCGCCATAAAAAACGAGCGGGCCAACACACCCACTCGCGTCACCGCATCGGCCGACGGAACGCCGGCCGCGTTCTGCAGCGGTCTACCGGTGTGATGCTACCACATGGCGCCTCAGGCAGGCAAGTCTTTCTATGGATACAGCCGGTTCAGCAGCCGCGGGAACGGGATCGTCTCGCGCACGTGCTCCAGGCCGCAGATCCACGCCACCGTCCGCTCGATGCCAACCCCGAATCCGGAGTGCGGCACCGAGCCGTAGCGGCGCAGGTCCACATACCACCGGTACGCCTCGGGCGGCAGGCGGTGCTCGGCGATCCGCTGTTCCAGCAGCGCCCGGTCGTGGATGCGCTGGCCGCCGCCGATGATCTCGCCGTAGCCTTCAGAAGCCAGCAGGTCGGCGCCCAGGACGACCTCGGGCCGCCGGGGATCCGGCTGCATGTAGAAGGCCTTGCACTGCGCCGGATAGCGGTGGATGAAGACCGGCCGGTCGAAGTGCGTGCTCAGCGCGGTCTCCTCGTCCCCGCCCAGGTCCTCCCCCCAGGCCACGGACATCCCCTTGTCGGCCAGGAGGTGCAGCGCCTCGTCGTAGGAGATCCGGGGGAAGGGCGGGACAGCCCGCTCCAGCGGTCCGATGTCCCGCTCCAGGGTCTCTAACTCGTTGCGGCAGCGGTCCAGCACCCGGGCCACGACCGCGGCCACGAAGTCCTCAGCCAGCGCCATGCACTCGTCCAGCTCCATGAACGCGGCCTCGGGCTCCAGCATCCAGAATTCGATGAGGTGGCGACGGGTCTTGCTCTTCTCGGCGCGGAAGGTGGGACCGAAGCAGTAGACCCGGCCAAACGCCATGGCTGCCGCCTCGTTGTAGAGCTGGCCCGACTGCGTCAGGTAGGCGGTCCCCAGGTCGAAGTACTGGGTGGCAAACAGGGTGGTCGTCCCCTCGGCCGCCGCCGGGGTCAGGATCGGCGCGTCCACGCGCAGGTAGCCGTGACCGTCCAGGTAGTCGGTCATGGCGCGGATGATCTCGGCGCGCACCCGCATGATGGCGTGCTGCCGACTGCTGCGCAGCCAGAGGTGCCGGTGGTCCATGAGGAACTCGACCCCGTGCTTTTTGGGCGTGATGGGATAAGGCTCGGCCTGGTGGAGCACGCGCATCGAGGTCACCGCCACCTCGACCCCGCCCGGCGCGCGGGGATCCGCCCGCACCGTCCCGGTGAGGACCAGGCTGCTCTCCTGGGGCAGGTGGTCGGCCTGCACGAACGTCTCCTCGGACACGTCCTGCCGGGACATGACGGCCTGGACCACGCCCGTGCCGTCGCGCACCAGCAGGAAGTGGATCTTGCCGCTGCTGCGGCGGTTGGACAGCCAGCCCCGGAGTTCCACCGTCTTCCCGAGGTGTCCGGACAGCGCCTCGATCTCAACCCGCAGCGCGGCCTGCTGCCTCTGGCTCACGCCCTCACCTTCCTCGCACGACAGGAAGCGCGGTCGGCCCGTGGAATCTCCACAGAGGACCTGTACCGATGCGCGAACCCCCCATCCTGCTGATCTTCGACTTCGACAACACCCTGATCGATTCCCGGATCGACTTCGCGCACCTCCGCGGCGCCCTCATCGACCTGCTGGAGGCCGCGGGTCCCCTGCCAGGCCCGCGGGAAGCGCTGATGCGCCTGCCGATCCGCGACCTGCTGGAGCAGGCCGCGGGTTCCCCGGACCTCACCCGGGCCATGTGGGCGACCATCGAGGCCTTCGAGGCCGTCGGGCTGCAGGACGCCCAGGCCATGCCACACGCCAGGGCGGTGCTGGCGGCCCTCGCCGCCCGCGGCCTGCGACTGGCGCTCCTCACCAACAACGCCGGACCTGCCACCGCGGCGCTGCTGGACCGCCTGGGACTGGCGTCGGCGTTCGACCTCACGGTCAGCCGCGACGACGTCCCGGCGTTGAAGCCGGATCCATCGGGCATCCGCCTGATCCTCGAGCGCCTGGGCCCGGCGCGCGCAGTCTACCTGATCGGCGACTCGTGGATCGACGGCCTGGCCGCGCAGGCGGCCGGGGTCCGTTTCGTGGGCTTCGGCGGCCGCCGCGCCGAGGTGGAAGCCAGGGGCATCCGACCCTGGGCGTGGGTCACCGACCTGCGCGAACTGCTCGACCTCGACTGGGCCGTTTGAGCCGCCCGATCCCGGGCCGGCCGGCGACCGGCCACCCTACCAGAGGTGCGAGAACTTCGCCGCGAACCGGCGCTCCAGTTCCTCCCGGTGGAGGTGGTAGACCGGACACTCGCGCAACATGCAGACGTGCAGCGCCTGGTTGCAGAAGGCGTCGGGAACCTCCCAGCACGCAGGGTTGACGTAGTACGCGGCGCACACCCCCCTGCGCGGGTGGACGCCGGAGACATCCAGGGGCACGCCTGGCAGCGCGGGGGCCGCCGGCTTCGGGGCAGGAGCCGCCGGCGCAGGAGGCGGGAGGGGTGCCGCGATCGGGCCGGCGGCGGGGTGGGCCGGCGGCACCACGGCCGCCGGCTGCGGGACCGCCGCCCGGTTTGCCGGATCGCGGATCAGCCGCAGGATGGGCCGGTCCGCGCGCTCGTCAGCCTCGGCCCCGGAGGGCTCGGCGCCCTGGCCGGCGAGCGCTTCCATCTCCTGCGAGGCCGTCTCGATCAGATGCCTAACGCCGCGCCGCAGCTCCTCGCGCGCCTTTGGCATGGGCGATCACCTCTTGGGCCAGGCTGGCGTACTCTTTGGCGCCCCGCGAGTCGGGATTGGTGACGAACAGCGGCACGCCCTTCATCGACGACTCCACCAGCTTGATGTTGAAGTGGATCGTCGTCTGGAAGACCTTTTGGGGGAAGAAGTCGTGGATGCCTCCCACGATCTCCTTGCTGATCGTGGTCCGCGAGTCGTACATCGTCGGCAGGACCCCCAGGATCTCGACCTCGTGACCGACCTCCTCCCGCACCATCTTCAGGGTCTTGAGCAGCTGGCGCATCCCGAGCAGCGCGTAGTAGTGGGTCTGGATCGGAATGATGATGGCCTCGCACGCCACCAGCGCGTTGAGGGTCAGCAGGCCCAGCGACGGGGGGGTGTCGATGAGGATGAACTCGTAGCGTTCCCGGACGCCGCCCAGGCGCCGTCGCAGCGAGTTCTCGCGGCCGATGCGCGCGGCCAGTTCCAGTTCCGCCGCGGCCAGGTCGATGGAGGACGGAGCCACGTCCAGCCGCTTGACCGTCGTCGGGCGGATGATCGCCTCCAGGGGCAGGCCTTCCTCGTGATCGGAGCCGACGAGGACGTGGTAGATTGTACGCTCCAGCGTCGCCGGGTCGATCCCGACGCTGACCGTGGCGTTCGCCTGCGGGTCCAGGTCGATCAGCAGGGTGGCGTGCCCCGCCGCAGCGAGGGAGGCGCTGAGGTTGACGGCCGTCGTGGTCTTGCCGCAGCCGCCTTTCTGGTTGACGAGTCCGATGACCAGCGCCTGACCGCTCACAGCACTCCCCCAGACACACGCCTGGAGGGGCGGGTGTCCCGCGTTCCCCTCGCAGTTCGACCCCGTCGGAACAATATCCTGTTGGGGGTTTGCACCCCCCTGCGCGCGTGGACCATAATGAGGAGGAGGGTACGACACCGCGGGTCTACTCGGGGGTGAAGGGGATGCGGGTCACCGTGAGTGTCATCAAGGCCGACATCGGCAGCGTCGGCGGTCACACCCTGCCAAGTCCTGAAGTGCTCGGTCTGGTCCGGGAGCGCGTCGCCGAAGCCTGCGGGCGCCTCCTCCTCGACGGCCACGTCTGCCACACCGGCGACGACATCTGCCTCATCATGACCCACACCCACGGCGTGGGGCACGGCCCGGTGCACCAGCTGGCCTGGGAGGCGTTCCGGGCCGGGACCGAGGTCGCCACACGCCAGGGGCTCTACGGCGCCGGACAGGACCTGCTCAAGGACGCGTTCTCCGGCAACGTGCGGGGCCTGGGTCCGGCCTCGGCGGAGATGGAGTTCGAGGAGCGGCCCAATGAGGCGCTGATCATCCTGGCGGCCGACAAGACCGAACCCGGCGCGTTCAACCTCCCCCTCTACCTGGTCTTCGCCGATCCCATGTACTCGCCCGGCCTGTTGCTCTCCGAACCCCTGCACAGCGGGTTCCGGTTTCGAATCATGGACGTGGACCACACCGCGGGAGACCGGACCATCACCCTGGATGCCCCCGAGCGCCTCTACGACATCGCCGCGCTGCTCCGGGACACCCACCGGTTCGTGGTGGAGTCCATCTGGTCGCGGCGCTATCCCGACGAGCAGGCCGCCGCGGTGTCCACGAGCCGGCTGCGCAACATCGCGGGCAAGTACGTGGGCAAGGACGATCCGGTGGCCGTCGTGCGGGTCCAGAAGATCTTCCCGGCCACCGAGGAGTTCGGGCCGGCATTCGCCCTGGGCCAGTTCGTCGCCGGGGATACCCGCGGCAGCCACCACCTGCCGCTGATGCCGGTGCCGATCAACACGCCGGCGTCCACCTACTTCTGCTGCCCCATGGTCTCGGCGCTGGGGATCTCGATGCACGACGGCCGGCTAGCGGCGTTCACCGACCTGTTCGGGGATCCCTTCTGGCACCGCGTGCGGGACCGGGTCGCCGACAAGGCGATGGAGATGCGCAAGCAGGGGTTCTTCGGCCCCGCGATGCTGCCCATGTCGGAACTGGAGTACGGCGGCATCGTCGCGCGGCTGGAGAAGCTGGAACGCGAGTTCACCGTGGCCAAGGTGCCGGTCGAGACCGGCTAGACGGCGTGCGGTCCGCTCCGCGGCCCCTCAGTGGCCGCCGGAGTCGGGCTCCTTGAGGATGGCGCGATCGACGAACCGAATCAGCCCGGGCAGGAGCGCCGGCAGCAGGGCTCCGATGATGATCATGGTCCCCAGCGCCCAGAGGACCAGCAGAACCGCCTGCCGTTCCGACATCCCGACCTCCTCACCCCGGATCTGACCGGAGTCGGTCTGACCCTTCTGCGGGGGGCGGAGGCGCTCCTGCCGGCCATCGGGCCAGCACCCACGCCCGGGCCTCATCGCGGGTGACGATCTCTCCCCGGGCCCGTGCCTCCTCCACGGCCTCCAGGATCGCCGAGAACCCGGGACCGGGTCGGTACCCCAGCGCCACGAGGTCGTCCCCTGACAGCAGCCCGAGCGCCGGGCGGCGGGCGTCGGGCCGCGCGGCCAGGGCTTCGGCCGCGCGCCGGTAGGCCGCCAGGTCACCGCCTCGGACTGTCGTCTCGACGCGGTAGAGTTCCACGAGATCGGCGGGGTCGACGCGGTCCAGCAGGCTCTTGAGCGCGCCGGCGCGCATCGTGGGGATCTCGGGCACGCGACCGTAGCCCGCGACCAGTCCGGCCACAGCCCGGACTTCCACGTTGGAGAACCGTAGACGGCGGCAGATCGCCGCGGCGCGCTCCGCTGAGCCGACTGGCAGGAGCAGGGCTGCCACCGCGAGCGCCGGCGACGGCCGTGTGAGGCGGTGGAGCGTCCGGCACGCCCGCGCCACCACCTCCGGGTCGGCCACTTCCGGCAGCACCGCGGCCAGCAGCCCGGTTTGCTGCAGCACACGCACCCCCTCGGCGCGGCCGGGAGCCACCAGCAGGCGGACCAGTTCGTCGCGGATGCGCTCCCGGCTCACCGAGGTCACGGTCTGGGCCAGCGCGCCCAGCGCCTGCAGCGTGCCCTCCTCGATCGAAAAGCCCAGTTCGGCCGCCAGGCGGACCGCCCGCAGCAGGCGCAGGCGGTCCTCGGTGAACCGGACCGTCGGATCGCCGACGGTTCGGATGACCCCGCGCTGCAGGTCAGGGAGGCCGCCCACGTGGTCGATCACCTCGTCGGCGGCAGGATCGTAGAGCAGCGCGTTGATCGTGAAGTCCCGGCGCCAGACATCGGAGGCGGCATCGGCGGACGCCACAGACGCGGGCCGGCGGCCGTCGAGGTAGGGGCCTTCGGTGCGGAATGTGGCCACCTGATAGGGATGGCCGTCGGCGACCACCGCGACCACCCCGAACGCCGCCCCGACCGGCACGGTCCGATCGAAGCACGAGGCCACCACCTCGGGAGGCGCTGCCGTCACGATGTCGAGGTCGGCAGGAATCCGGCCGAGGAGCAGGTCGCGGACCACCCCGCCGACCAGGTAGGTCTCCCAGCCGGCCTCACGCAGGCGGGCCACGATCGCCAGACCGGGCCGCAGCCGCGCCGGCAGGCGTCGCGCCAGCGCGTCTTGGGAGCCCGCAGGCCCCTTGCCGGCAGGAACCGGGGGTGAGTCTATGCTTCCGGACGCTCCTCGGCCTGGCGGCGCAGTTCCCGGGCTTTCTCCTCCAGGGCCTCGCGGCCGCGCTCCACCATCTCGCGCAGGCGCGCGGCGCTCTCGTCCAGCCTGGACCGGCCGCGCTGGGTCAGCTCCTCAGCAGTGTCGCGCACCCTGCGGACGACCTCATCGGCGCGCTGGCGCGCCCGGTCGCGGAGTTCCTCGGCTTCGCGGGCCAGGCGGTCGCGGGTCTCCTCGCCGGAGTGCGGCGCGAATAGCAGCGCGATCGCCGTGCCCAGCAGGCCGCCGATGATGAACCCGGCGATGAAGTCAGTGCGGTTGCTCATGGCCCCTCATCTCCTCTCCAGGATGCTGCCGTTCGATGATCCCGCCGCCGAGGACGACGTCGCCGGCGTAGAACGTGACGGCCTGCCCCGGCGCCACCGCGCGCTGCGGCGCCTCGAACTCGACCAGGACGCGGCCGTCATCGCGCAGGTGCAGGACCGCCGGCACATCGGCCGCCGCATGCCGGACCCGGACGGTGACCCGCGGCGGCGGTGGGGGCGGCAGGATCCAGTTCACGCGGCCCAGCAGGACGGACGGGCAGTGCAGATCGCCCGGCCCGCCGACCACCACCGCGTTCCGCTCCGGGTCGATGGCGACCACATAGCGGGGCCCGCCGCCCCCGACCCCCAGTCCGCGGCGCTGGCCGACGGTGTAGCGCCCGATGCCGGCATGGGTGCCCACTACCGTCCCGGTCCGGTCCAGGATGGGCCCCGGCCGCGCGGCCTCAGGCCGGCGCGCAGCCACCAGGTCGCCGTAGTGCCCGGCCGGCACGAAGCAGATCTCCTGGCTGTCGGGTTTGTCGCTGACCGGCAGCCCCAGGCGTCGCGCCAGGTCCCTGACCTCGTCCTTGGCATAGCCGCCGACCGGGAACCGCAGTCGCGCCAGTTGGGCCTGCGTGAGCGCAAACAGGACGTACGACTGGTCCTTCCGGGGGTCGGCCGCCCGCAGCAGCAGGTGGCGGCCGGCGGCCTCGTCGCAGACAATGCGGGCGTAGTGGCCGGTGGCGAGCGCCTGGCACCCCAGCCCCTCTACCTTCTCCAGCAGGACCCGGAACTTGACCGCCTGGTTGCAGGCGATGCAGGGGTTGGGGGTGCAGCCCCTGGCGTACTCGTCAACGAAGTAGTCGATCACCGCGCGCTCAAAGGCCTCACGGAGGTTGAGGACGTAGTGCCGGATCCCGAGCCGCCGTGCCGTGGCCCGGGCGTCTTCGATGGCGGTGATCCCGCAGCAGGCGCGGCTGCCTGACTCCGGAGCCGGGAGCCACGACGGCCACAGGTTCATGGTGACCCCGATGACCTCCCAGCCCTCCTCCACCAGGAGGGCGGCGGCGACCGCGCTGTCCACCCCGCCGCTCATCGCCACGGCAATCCGTGACATCCTCTGTGCACCCTGCCCTCCGAATTGCATGCTAGCAGGCGCTCTCGCGGCGTGTCAAAACGCGCCCCCGCGTGTGGAGGTTCACCTCACCGAGGGGATTCCCCGCGGTCGTCGTCCGCAGTCACCCCCGTCCCCCACCACTCCTCCAGGCGTCGCCTGATGGCGCCCTCGGCACCGTGCGGGGTCGGCCGATAGTACCGGCGGGGCGCAAATCCCTCAGGCCAGTACGACTGGCGCACGAACCCGCCAGGGAACGCGTGGGGGTACTGATACCCCACGCCGTGTCCCGCCTGCGCCACCGCCCGAGGATGGCTGGCATCCCGGAGATGCCGTGGGGGCGGGTCCGCGCGCTGCTCCTCGACGTCGCGGGCCGCCTCGCCGATCGCGGTGACCACGGCGTTGCTCTTAGGGGCCGTCGCAATGTAGATGGCGGCCTCGGCCATGGGGATGCGCGCCTCTGGCAGGCCCACGTACTCCACCGCGTGCGCCGCCGCTGTTGCCACCACCAGGGCCATGGGGTCGGCCAGACCCACGTCCTCGGCGGCGTGGACGACCATCCGCCGGGCGATGAAGCGCGGGTCCTCTCCGGCGGCCAGCATCCGCGCCAGCCAGTAGACCGCGGCGTCGGGATCCGACCCGCGCAGGCTCTTGATGAAGGCCGAGATCACATCGTAGTGCTGATCCCCCTCGCGGTCGTACCGCACGGCGCGGCGCTGACCGGCGTCGGCGACCACCTCGACGGTGATGCGACGGCGGCCACCGGCCTCGGGGGCGACCGCGGCCGCAGCCTCCAGCGCGTTGAGGGCCACCCGCGCGTCGCCGTTGCTGAGGCGGGCCAGGTGCGCCAGGGCCTCGCCGTCGACGTCGAAGGGCTCCCCGCCCAGGCCGCGCGGATCCACCAGTGCCCGCTCCAGGATGGTCCGGATCTCCGCTTCGCTGAGCGGCTCGAGTTGGGCGACCTGCGACCGCGAGACGAGGGTGGCGTTGACCTCGTAGAACGGGTTCTCGGTCGTGGCCCCGATAAGGATCAGCGTGCCGTCCTCCACATAGGGCAGCAACACATCCTGCTGCGCCTTGTTGAACCGGTGGATCTCGTCGATGATGAGCAGGGTGCGCTGCTGGTGGAAGGCGCGGCGGTCCCGCGCCTCGGCGATGATCTTCTTGAGATCCGCCACACCCGCGGTCACCGCATTCACCTGCTCCACGTGGCTGCGCGTCCGCGCGGCGATGATGAGCGCCAGCGTGGTCTTGCCCACGCCGGGCGGGCCCCAGAGGATCAGGCTGTGCACCTGGTCCTCCTCGATCGCCGCCCTGAGCGCCCGGCCGGTTCCGATGAGATGCTCCTGCCCGACAAACTCGTCCAGCGTCCTGGGCCGGACCCGGGCCGCAAGCGGCGCAGTCGTGATCCTGGCGTCGTCGAAGAGGGCCACGGCACCTCCCGGGTCCATCCTAGCACGGAAGCCGCGCGGGAGGACGCCGACGCACCGGCGCGAAGACCACGTCGTGGGCCCAGGGCGCCCCGTTCGCATCGCCTGCAAGCCCGAGGCCGTCGTCGTCACCTGTGGCGACGGCGACGAGGCCATCTACGCCTTCGACCACGCGGGCCGCCTCTTCACGGCCTGGCTGAGGGGCCGGCTCTTCCGGCGCGCGCTCGACGGCCGGATCATGGAGAAGCGCACGGATCGCTCGGACCGGCGTCCGGTGCGCCACCGGCGGTTCCTGACCCCCGACGAGGGCGCCGGGCTGCTGGATGCCTCTGCGGCGGCCGCCGGCGAGGCCATGGCCGCGCTGCACAGCGGGAGGGCCGAACTGCTGTGGTCGATCCCCGGGCCCGAGGATCGGGCATGGGCTGCAGCCCTCCTGGAGGCGGCGGCCCGGTTCGATGCCAGGGCGGCCGAGGTGGACAGCGCGCGCTTCGCAGAGGCCTACACGCCGGTGGCGATCCTCCCTCCCGACCGCTACCGCTCGCTGGTCATCCAGGTCACCGAAGGCTGTCACTGGAACCGGTGCACGTTCTGCACCTTCTACCGCGACCGGCGCTTCCGCATCAAGACCGATGCGGAGTTCGCCGCCCATGTGGACGCGGTCGCCCGGTTCTTCGGGCCGGGGCTGAGCCTGCGCCGCGGCATCTTCCTGGGGGACGCTAACGCGCTGTTCCTCCCGGTGGAGATCCTGCTCCCCAGGCTCGACCTCCTGGCGCGGCGCCTGGCCCGGCACGCGACCGACCTCGCGGCCTTCATTGACGTGTTCACCGGACACCGCCGCGCGGCCAGCGACTTCGCGGCCCTGGGCGCGCGGGGGCTGCGGCGGATCTATGTGGGCCTGGAGAGCGGCGACGACGAGACGCTGGTCTTCCTCAACAAGCCGCAGACCGCGGCCCAGGCGACGGACCTCGTCCTGACGGCCAAGCAGGCGGGCCTGGGCGTGGGGATCATCGTGATGGCGGGGGTGGGCGGCCGCCAGCGGTGGCGGCGGCACGTCGAGGCCACCGTGGCCACGCTGGGGGCCATGCGGCTGGGCGCCGGGGACCTGGTGTACGTCTCCGCGTTCACGGCGCCCCACGACGGCCCCTACGCCCAGCGGGCGCGCGCCGATGGGACCGAGCCGCTCACTCCCGACGAGGTCGAAGACCAGGTGGACGAACTGCTGAAGGGGGCTGCCCGCGTGACGGCCCCGGGCATTCGGGCCGCGCGGTACGACATCGAGGAGTTCCTGTACTGACTTGCCGGCGCGGATTCTCCGCCGTGCCGTGCGGGACGAAGTCCCCGAACCCTACTCTCGTAGGTGGGTGCCCTCCCGGAGGCTTCGGACCTGCCCGCACCGCCTGCCCGCGGGACCATCGTCCGCCTCCGGAGGTGGGCTCCCCGGGTCGATGTGTTGGATCGGGACTTTGCGCCCCGCCTCGCACACGGCAGAGAACCCGCTGCCAGACTTATCGTAGCACCCGTCCCACCGCCCGGCAATCACACGATCTCGATGTGGACCTCGCGGAGCACGGCAGGGTCTACCGGGCTGGGCGCGCCGGTCAGGAGGTCGGCCGCACTGGCCGTCTTGGGGAAGGCGATGACCTCCCGGATCGTGGCCTCGCCGGCCAGCAGCATGACGAACCGGTCCATGCCCAGGGCGATCCCGCCGTGGGGCGGCGCGCCGTACTGCAGGGCGTCCAGCAGGAACCCGAAACGCGCCTGCGCCTGCTCCGGGCCGATGCCCAGCAGGGCGAACACCTGTTCCTGAAGCGCGCGCTCATGGATGCGGATGCTGCCCCCGCCCAGCTCGACGCCGTTGAGGATGAGGTCGTGGGCTTTGGCCCGCACTCGTTCCGGCGCAGTGGACAGCAGCGGACGATCCTCATCCATCGGCGCCGTGAACGGGTGGTGGACGGCCACATACCGTCCTTCCTCCGCGCTGTACTCCAGCAGCGGAAACCCGGTGACCCAGAGGAAGCGGAACTCACGATCCCGCGCGCGCAGCCCGGCCCGGTCGGCCGCTTCCAGGCGCACCCGTCCCAGGGCAGAGGCCACGGTGGCCTCGGGACCGGCCGCGAGCAGGATGAGGTCGCCTTCCCGTGCCCCGGTCCGTGCCGAGACCTCCGCGACTTCGCCTTCGGCCAGATGCCGCGCAAGCGATCCCCGGGGGCCGCCGGGCCCCAGGGCCAGTGAGGCCAGCCCCGCCGCTCCGGCGGCGACCGCGGTCTGGGCCAGGGCATCCAGATCCCGGCGGCTCATCCCGGCCGCACCCGGAACGCGCAGGGCCCGGAGCACGCCGCCTGTGGCGGCGGCCTCCCGGAACCGCTCCACGCCGCTGGCCCCGGCCAGATCGGTCAGGTCCGTGATCTCCAGGTCCACGCGCAGGTCGGGCTTGTCGGAGCCGTACCGGAGCAGGGCCTCGGGGTAGGCGAGCCTGGGGAAGGGCCGCGCGACGCGGCCGCCCAGCACCCGCTCGATGACGTGGGCCACCATCGCTTCGGTGACCGCCAGCACGTCGTCCTGCTCGACGAAACTCATCTCGATGTCGATCTGGGTGAACTCGGGCTGCCGGTCGGCCCGCAGGTCCTCGTCGCGGAAGCACCGCGCGATCTGGAAATACCGGTCCGCCCCGCCGACCATCAGGAGCTGCTTGAACAGTTGCGGCGACTGGGGGAGGGCGTAGAACTTGCCGGGCTGGAGCCGGCTCGGCACCAGGAAGTCCCGGGCGCCCTCCGGCGTGCTGCGGATCAGCATCGGCGTCTCGACCTCGATGAAGCCCATCCGGTCCAGAGCCTCGCGCACCGCCATGCACGTCCGGTGGCGCAGGGTCAGGTTGCGGATCATGCGCGGCCGGCGCAGGTCCAGGAACCGGTAGCGCAGCCGCAGGGCCTCGTCCACCTCGGCCTCGTCGGCCGGCAGGAATGGCGGGGTCAGGGACGCGGACAGGACCTCCAGACGCCGGGCCCGGACCTCGATCTCGCCGGTCGCCAGACGCGGGTTGCTCGTGCCCTCGGGGCGGCGCGCCACGGCCCCGTCCACGCGCACGACGTACTCGGCACGCACGCCTTCGGCTACCTGGGCGGCGGCGGCCCCGTCGGGGTCGGAGGGGTTGACCACGATCTGCACGATGCCGTCCCGGTCGCGCAGGTCCAGGAAGATCAGGCCGCCGAGATCGCGGCGGCGCTGGACCCATCCGGCGAGCCGGACCGGCGTCCCGATGTGGTCGGGCCGCAACTCGCCGCAGGTGTGCGTGCGCATCGCGGTCTTCATGCTCCCCCCTCCCCGCCCGTTGGCGCTGGCGCGGGGACGCCCAGGCGCGAGGTCAGCGCAGGAATGAGGTCGGCGCGGGGGATGCGGCTCTGGGCGCCGCTGGCCATCTCGCGGAGCGTGACGCTGCCGGCGGCCAGTTCCTCCTCGCCCAGGACCAGGGCGAACCTGGCGCCGAGGCGGTCGGCATGCCTGAGCTGGCCGCGGAGGTCGCGTCCCAGCAGATCGCCCTCAGCCCGCAGCCCCGCGGCGCGCAACGCATCGAGCAGGCCGATCCCCTCGCGCCGCGCGGCCCCGCCGGTGGTGACCACCATGACCTGCACCTGCCGATCCGCCGGCCGGATCAGGCCGTCGTCCCCGGCGACCAGCAGCAGCCGGTCCAGGCCGAAGCCGAAGCCCACGCCCGGGGTCGGCGGGCCGCCCAGTTGCTCGGCCAGCCCGTCATAGCGGCCGCCGCCGAACATGGCGTTCTGCGCGCCCAGGCGACCCGAGAAGACCTCCACCGCCGTCCGCGTGTAGTAGTCGAGGCCTCGCACGATGAAGGGATCCATCACGTACCGGACGCCCAACAGGTCGAAGTGCTCCCTGACGCCGTCGAGATGGGCGGCACAGGCCTCGCAGAGGTAGTCGATGCTCTTCGGCGCGCCGCGGGCCACCCGGTGGCAGCCCTCGCGCTTGCAGTCCAGGACCCGCAGCGGGTTGTGCGCCAGGCGACGCCGGCAGTCCGCGCACAGCTGGTCGGCGCGCGGCTGGAAGTAGTCGCGCAGGGCGTCCAGGTACCGGGGCCGGCACACGGCGTCCCCGACGCTGTTCAGGTGGACCTCGACCTGGGTCAGGCCCACCGCCTGCAGCAGCCGGACCGGCAGGGTCAGCACCTCGGCGTCGGCCGCTGGAGCGGCGCTGCCGATGATCTCGGCCCCAAATTGCACGTGCTGCCGGTAGCGGCCCTTCTGCGGCCGGTCGTAGCGGAACATCGGCGCGACGTAGTAGAGCTTGCACGGCTGCGGGGACTGGCGCAGGCCGTGCTCCAGGTAGGCCCGCATCACCGCCGCCGTGCCCTCGGGCCGGAGGCTGAGGGAGCGCCCGCCTCGATCGGCAAACGTGTACATTTCCTTCTCGACCATATCGGTGGTCTCCCCGACGGTCCGCTGGAACACCTCGGTGTGCTCGACCACCGGCGTGCGGATCTCGCGGAAGCCCCATCGGGCCGCCAGGTCGTGGATCGTCGCCTCCAGGGCCTGCCAACGCTCCACTTCACCCGGCAGGATGTCGCGCATCCCGCGGGGCGCCTGAATCGCCGCCATCTGTCGCCTCCTCCTACCCTGTCGCGCACCCAAAACAAAGCGCTCCCGTCCCGGCAGGGACGAGAGCGAGACTCCCGCGGTGCCACCCTGGTTCCCGGCCTTCGACACCTCGGCCGGGCCCTCATCGCGATCACGGGCGAAACCCGGGCGGTCGCCGCGCCGACGCGACGCCGCCGGCTCGGGGGCGTCATTCGGACCCGGGGTGCCTGAGGGCGTTTCCAGCTGTCGCGGCGTGCGCGCCCTCTCTCTGATAGGACCGGACCCTACTCTTCCCGTCCTCGCCGGCCGTGCTGCGAAACTAGCGATAGATTACCCCCGGGCCATCCGCGGGTCAAGCAGGTCTCTGATGCCATCCCCCAACAGGTTGAACCCCATCACCGTCATGAAGATGGCCAGGCCTGGGTACAGCGACAGCCACGGTGCCTGTCCCAGATAGTCCCGTCCGGCAGCCAGCATCGAACCCCAGGACGGCGTCGGCGGCTGGGCCCCCAGGCCCAGAAACGAGAGGCTCGCTTCGGCGAGGATGGCGCTCCCAAGCCCCAGCGTGACCAGCACGACGACGGGCGCCACGGTGTGGGGCAGGACGTGCCGGACCATGATCCGCGCGTTCGACGCGCCCAGGCTGCGGGCGGCCTCGACGAAGTCCTGCCCCTTGATCGCCAGGACCTGGCCCCGCACGACCCGCGCCAGCCCCGTCCAGCTCACCAGACCCAGGGCCACGAACACGTTGGAGAGGCTGGGTCCGAGGACCGCCATCACCGCGATGGCGAACAGCAGACCGGGAAACGCGAAGATCACCTCGGCGGCGCGCATGATGACCTGGTCGGTGACCCCGCCGTAGAACCCCGCCACCATCCCCAGGGTCACCCCGATCGCCAGCGCGGACGCCTGCACGGCGACGCCCACCCCGAGGGAGACGCGGGCACCGTAGACGATGCGGCTGAAGACGTCCCGGCCGAAGGGATCGGCCCCCAGCAGGAACGGCCCGCCGGGCGGGCGGAGGTGGTTGTTCAGGTCGGCGTCACGCACCGGGTCGAACGGCGCCATCCACGGCGCCGCCAGCGCCGTCGCCACCAGCAGGCCCACCAGGACGCCGCCGACGGTCAGGTTGCGCAGGCGCCAGGCCCGCCGCCACGGCGCCCGGGGGCGCGGCGGCGTTGGGATCGTCGGAGTCGGCGCGCTCATTCGTACCGGATCCGGGGATCCAGCCACGCGTAGGACAGGTCTACCACCAAGTTCAGCACGATGAACGCCGTGGCGATGAACAGCACGCAGCCCTGCGCCATGGGCAGGTCGCGCACCCCGATGGAGTCCACCAGCAGCCGGCCGATTCCCGGCCAGGAAAATACCCGCTCGGTGATCACCGCGCCGGAGAGCAGCCCGCCCATCTGCACGCCGACCACCGTGACGATGGGGATCGCCGCATTCCGCAGCGCGTGCACCACGATCACCCGCGCGCCGGCCAGCCCCTTGGCCCGGGCGGTCCGGATGTAGTCCTGCCGGATGACCTCCAGCATCGAGGAGCGGGTGAGGCGGGCGATGACCGCGGCCACCCCAGTGCCCAGGGTGAGAGCGGGCATGATCAGGTAGGGGATCGCCGGCCCGTAGCCCGAGGGCGGCAGCCAGCGCCATTGCACCGCCAGCAGGTAGATCAGCAGAATCCCCAGCCAGAAGTTCGGCACCGAGACGCCCACAGTAGCCAGCATGATGCTGGCCGAATCCACCAGGGAATTCTGGCGGAGCGCGGCGGCAATGCCTAGCGGGACCCCGATGAGCACCGCGATGGCCAGGGCCGCGCCGGCCAGCGTCGCCGTCGCCGGGAATCGTTCCAGGACTGAGCCCAGGACGCTCCGGTCGGTGCGGTAGGAGACCCCCAGGTCCCCCCGCAGGGCGTTGCCGAGGAACTTCAGGTACTGGACAGGCGCCGGGTCGTCCAGCCCCCACTTGGCGCGGATCCGGCGCGCCGCCTCCGGATCCACCGTCGCGACCTTCTCTTCCATCAGGAGCAGGACGGGATCGCCCGGCACGATCTGCATGAGCACAAAGGTGACAAGCGTCACCCCGATGAAAACCGGGACGGCGAGCAGGAGCCGCCGGAGGACGAATGCGCCGAGCCCGCCTGTCACCGGGAGGGCGACCGCGCTAGCGCCCTGGCGCGATCCAGACCCGGTGCATCGGCTGGTAGTCCATCTCCACCGGGTTGCCGATCAACCCCCGGATGTGGGGCTGGTGCACCAGGGCTGCCTTGTTGTAGTTGAAGAAGAACCAGGGGGCGTCGGCCACGATGAGCCGCTCGGCCTCCTGGCAGAGCCGGACCTGCTGCCGCGGGTTGAAGGTGCGCTCGGCCTCGTCCAGCAGCGCGTCCACCCGGTCGTTCTTGTAACGCATGCGGTTCCCGGCCGGTCCGAAGTTGCGCGACCGGAAGGGGCCGAGGTAGCTCACACAGTTGGGACCGCCGCCGTGGGAGAGCACCCAGGTGGGGATTTCGTTCCTGCCCGCGCGGTCCAGCATGACCCCGAAATCCTGCTGGACGATCCGGCCGCGGATGCCCACGTCCGCGAGATACCGCTGGAATCCCTCCAGCCACCGGCCGATGACCGGACTCGTGGAGCCATGGAGCTCGAGGTCGAACCCGGCCGCCAATCCGGCCTGCGTCAGCAGTTCCCTGGCGCGGCCCGGGTTGTAGTCATACCCCTTCAGGTCCTTGTTGTAGGCGGCGTGGCTGGGCGGGAACACCCCGGTGGCCACCAGGGCTTTGCCCTGGAGGACCGTGCGAACCATGGTGGTCTTGTCGATGGCGTGGTTGATCGCCTGGCGGATCCGGACGTCGCCCAGCGGTGGTTTCGTCACATTGAGCCCGATGTGCCGGGTGAAGAGCTCGGGGACCTCGATCACGTAGGGCTTCCAGGCCGGGTCGTCGGCGTACCGGCGGTAGGTCACGTCGCTGAGCAGCATGTAGTCCAGCCGCCCCGTGTCGAACTCCGCCTGGGCGGTGGCCGGATCCGGGATAATGCGGAACTCCAGCGCGCTGATGTACGGCCGTCCCTCCCAGTAGTCGGGGTTCTCCCTGAGGAGGATGGTGTCGTCCGGATGCCAGGAGACGAAGACGAACGGCCCGGACCCCACGGGCCGTCGGCCGAACTCCCGACCCAGCCGCTCGACCTCGTCCCGCGGCACGATGAAGAACGCCAGGTTGGTGAAGTTGAGCGGGAACGTGGCGTCTGCCACGGAGTTGGTGATGGAGATGGTGTAGCGGTCCGTCACCCTGATCCCGCTGACATCCCGGGCCTGCCGGGCCGCGTACTCCTGGGCGCCGACGATGCGGTCGAACGAGCGGAAGAACGGGGAGGCGGTCTCCGGGGCCAGGATCCGCTCAATGGTATACCGGACGTCCTCGGCGGTCATCTCCCGGCCGTGGTGGAATCGGATGTTGCGGCGCAACCGGAAGGTGATGGTCCGTCCGTCGCTGCCAAGCGACCAGGTCTCGGCCGCGCCGGGCTGCATCTCGAACGTCCTGGGGTCGAGCCGGAGCAGCGAGTCGAACAGGTTCATCTTCACCGAGATGGCGCGGACGGTGTTGGTCTGCGCCGGGTCGAGGTTGGCCGGGTCGCTGGGTAACTGCCTGCGGAAATGCCCGCCATAGACCGGAGCCTGTGCACCGAGGGGCTGCGTGACCGCGGTGCCCAGCCCCACCGCCGTGACGAGCAGGACGAGGATCCCGATCAGGTGCCCCTTCATGATGCCACCCCGTGTGAGAGCCGGCTGATGGGACCCCATGCCGGCGCCACGTCATGGGGTTCTGGCCCCGCGCAACCCGTCCCTGCCCGGGGCTGTGATCGCGGTCCGTCGCCAGGAAACCCGACGGCACGACGCGAACTGGCCCATGGATCCATCTCTGGTCCGGAGGGAGTCGGTCGCGGTGAAAGCCATCATCCTGGCCGGCGGCAGGGGCGAGCGGCTCCGCCCATTCACGGAGGATCGCCCCAAACCCATGGTCCAGGTCCTGGGCGTCCCGATCCTGGCCTACCAGCTGCACTGGCTCCAGACGCAGGGCACCACCGAGGTGGTGATGGCCTGCGGATACCGCCGCGAGGTGATCCAGGACTACTTCGGTAACGGCGAGAAGTGGGGGATGCGCATCCACTACGCCGTGGAGGAGGAGCCCCTGGGCCGCGGTGGCGCCATCCGTCATGCCTTCGGCTACCTGAACCCCGCCCCCGACCTCGTCATCGCCACCAACGGCGACGTCATCACCAACCTCCGGCTGGCTCCGGTCATCGCCCAGCACCGGGACCAGGGCGTCCTGGCCACCGTGGTCCTGACCCCCTATGTGAGTACCTACGGGCTGGTGGAGGTTAACGCCGAGGACCGCGTGATCGCCTTTCACGAGAAGCCCACGCTGCCGTACTGGATCAACGCCGGCATCTACGTCCTCTCCCGCGAGGTCATCGCCGCCTTCCCCGAGGTGGGCGACCACGAGACGACCATCTTCCCGCGCCTGGCCGAGCAGCGGAAGCTGGGGGCTTACCGGTCGCGCGACTACTGGCGCGCCGTGGATACGGTGAAGGACCTCACCGAGGTGAGCCGGGAACTGGAGCGCCGGCTGCTGACGTCGTTCCTCGCCTGAGCGGACGCTCCCGGGGGTCGAGGCTCGAGCCCGCCTTCACACCAGGCGACGCCGCAGCGCGGCGCTGACGGTGTCGATGACCGTGACCGCCGCGACGATGACCAGCAGGGCCATCCCGACGACCTCCCAACGGCGGAATTGCAGCGCCTGCACCATGATCGTCCCGATGCCCCCGGCACCGACCAGCCCCAGGACGGTGGCGGCGCGGGCATTGATCTCGAACCGGTAGAGCGACAGCGCCAGAAACTCCGGGAGCACCTGCGGCAGCACCGCGAACCAGAAGACCTTGACGCGGCTGGCCCCGGCCGCGCGCAGCGCCTCCAGGGGGCCGGGATCGATGGTCTCGACCACGTCGGCGTAGAGCTTCCCCAGGCTGCCGGTGGAGTGCAGGCCGATGGCCATCATCCCGGCCAGCGCGCCCGGTCCGTACGCCGCGACGAAGAAGATCGCGAGGATGATCTCGGGAAACGTCCGGATCAGGTTGAGGATCTGTTTGCCCATGTAGGTGGACGCCGCGTGGGGGCTGATGTTTCGCGAGGCCACGAACGCCAGGGGAAAGGCCAGCACCATCCCCAGGGTCGTCCCCAGCAGTGCCACCTGCACCGAGACGACCATTCCTCCCAGCGACCGGCCCGCCCAGGTCCAGTCCGGCAAGAGCATCAGCCATACGATCCGCGCCAGCAGCGGCAGGCCCTCCAGGAAGCGGACCAGACTGGCCTCCACGCCGCGGGCCGCCCAGGCGAACACCAGCGCGAAGAGGGCTGCGCCCAGCCATCGCTTCCACCGGCCGGGTTCGGTCAGGGGGATCGAGGGCGTGGAGGCCTGCGATGTCACGCCGACACCGAGTCCACGGACGTCAGACCAACCGCTGGCGGACCCGGACGCTGAGGGTGTCAATGAGGACCACGGCCCCCAGGGTCACCACGATGATGGCCAGGGCGCTCTGATACCGGAAGAGGTTGAGCGCGGTGAGGAGCAACTGGCCGATGCCGCCCGCCCCGACCAGGCCCAGGATGAACGAGACGCGGACGTTGATCTCGAACACGAAGAGCGTGTAGCTGAGATAGGCCGGCAGCACCTGAGGGACGACCGCATACCGCACGGTCTTGAGCCGATTGGCGCCAGCCGCCTCCAACGCCTCCAGGGGCCCGGGGTCGATGGCCTCCAGGCTCTCGCTGGTCAGCTTGGCGATGACCGCCGTGGAGAACACTGTCAGGGCCAGGATCCCCGCGAAGGGGCCGATGCCCACCACCGCCACGAGGATGGCCGCATAGAGGAGCTCCGGGATCGTCCGCAGGAGGTTGAGGAGGCCGCGCGCCCCGTAGTAGAGCCAGGCCTGCCGCGTGACGTTCCGGGACGCCAGCAGGATGAGGGGGACGGCCAGCAGCGCGCCCTGCGTCGTCCCCACCAGCGCCATCTGGAGCGTCTGGACGATTGGCTCGACCAGGACCGGCAGCACGGCCCAGTTGGGCGGGAACATGTCGCCCAACAACGCGAAGAAGTTCGGGAGGCCCTGCCACAGCACGCGGGGGGAGACGCCGATGGCCGCCGCACTCCAGGCGTAGAGGCCCGCCGCCGCCACCCCGGCCAGGAGGGCCCTGGTCTTCACCCGGCGCCTCCCCGGAAGTCGTCGGCCCTCAGCGCCCGCCCGTAGATCTGCTCAAACGTCGCGTCGTCCACGGCCCCGGCCGGTCCATCGTAGACCACCTCGCCCTGCCGTAACCCCACGATCCGCTGGGCGTACTCGCGGGCCAGGTCGATAAAGTGGAGGTTGACAAGTACGGTGATCCCTTCCTGGTTGATCCGACAAAGGTCGCGCATCACCAGGTGGGACGTCGGCGGGTCCAGGGAGGCCACCGGCTCATCAGCCAGGATCACCTTGGGCTCCTGGGCCAGCGCGCGCGCGATGCCGACGCGCTGCTGCTGGCCGCCGCTGAGGGCGTCGGCACGGACAAAGGCCTTGTCGTGGATCTCGAGTTTGCGCAGCGCGTCGAAGACGAGCTCCAGGTCGGTCCGGGAGAACAGCCCCAGCAGCGCCCGCCACGTCGGGACCCGGCCCACGCGTCCTGCCAGGACGTTGCGGAACACCGAGGACCGCTTGACGAGGTTGAACGTCTGGAAGATCATCCCGATCTGCTGGCGGACTTCCATCAGGCGCGTCGGGGAGGCCGCGGTCAGGTTTTCGCCCTCGAACCAGACGGTGCCCGCCGTAGGCTCCACCAGACGGTTGACGGTGCGCAGCAGCGTGGACTTCCCGGCACCGCTGAGGCCCACGATGGCGACGAACTCGCCGCGGTCAACGGCCAGGTCAACCCCGCGCAGGGCCCAGACGTCGCCAGGGTACCGGACCTGGACGCCTCGGAGCTCGATCTGCGGGGGGCTCAAATCCTGATCTTGTCCCTCATGACGCTGTAGGTCTTCCGGATGATCTCAAATTCGGTGCCGTCCGACTTAGCGTAGCCGACCACGTTGTAGAGGGCTTCCAGGACCTGCACGCCGCCGGGGTGCTTGCCAAGGTCGACGAACGCCGCCTGGATCTTCGCGACCAGATCCTCGGGCAGCCCGCGGCGCACGGCGACGCCGTCGTTGGGGATGGGGCTGCTGCGGACCAGGATCTTCACCACCTGTTCGGCGTCGGGCAGCTCCCGCCTGATGTCGGGAATGGCGTTGTCGTGCGTGGCGCTGGCGTCCACGTCCCGCTTGTAAACGGCCACGACCGCGGCGTCGTGCGACCCGGCGAAGATGGTGCGCAGGTCGCGCTCCGGGTTGATCCCTGCCTCCAGCAGCATCATGTAAGGGAACAGGTAGCCGGACGTGGATGCCGGATCCACGAAGGCGAACCGGCGTCCCTTCAGATCCGCGATCGTCTTAAACGGGGAGTCGGCCCGCACGTTGATCGCCGCATGGTAGCTCGTCACGAAGTGACCCCGGGTCCGCCGGATGGACTTGGCGATGATCACCACCTTGTGGCGCTCCTCTGCCAGGACGAGGGCGAACGGCCCGAAGATGCCGATATCGGCGCGGCCGGTCCCCATGGCTTCCACCAACCCCGTGAAGTTGGTGGCCACGAAGGGCTCGACCGGGATGCCGATGCGGTCGGAGAGCATCTTGGAGAGCGGGCCGAGGTTCTCCATCATGCGGCCGATCTCACGGGACGGGACCATGCCCAGAATCAGCTTCTGGGGCGCCGGCCCTGCCTGGATGCCCGGGCCTGCCACCCCCGCCAACAGCGCTGCCGCAAGGAACGCGCCAAGCCACCTGTACGTCATCGTGGTCCCTCCTCCAAAGGCTCGCCAACCACATTGTAGCCGCTTCACACATCACCCCGGAAGGAGCTATTTCGACTCAGGGAGCGGCCCCCTGCCTCAGGGCGGTCTCGCCCGACAGGGAGTTCAGCGTGACGAGGACGGGCCGCCTGTCCGTCACCTCGAAGATCGTCAGCGACCCGGGGGAGAGGTCCATGCGCCGCATCGCGTCCAGCGGCAGGTCCAGCAGCCGGCAGATCAACGCCAGGAGCGGGTCCTGGTGGGAGACCAGCAGCGTGGTCCCGCCGGCGGATGCGTACTCGCAGGCCGCCAGCCACATGCGGTCCCCGATGGCCGCGACCGACTCCATCCCGGGCAGGGTCATCCGCGTGGGCGCCGTCCGCCAGGTCCGCCAGGCCTTGGGGAAGCGCGCTATGATCTCGCCGACCGCCAGCCCCTCCCACGGGCCCATGGCGGTCTCGATGATCCGCTCGTCCGTGATCACCGGCCGGTCCACGCGCCGTCCGATGATGGTCGCGGTCTCCACCGTGCGCTCCAGCGGGCTGGCGACGATGCGGTCCGGCGGCGCCGTCGCCAGCCGTTCGGCCAGCGCCGCGGCCTCGGCGCGGCCGCGGGCGTTGAGGGAGATCCCGGGCAACCGCCCGGCCAGGCGGTTGGCGGGCGGGACCAGCCAGTCCGTGTGCCCGTGGCGGACCAGCAGCAGCCGGACTCCCTCACGCATCCGTGTCCAGGACGATGGTGACCGGGCCGTCGTTGTGGATCTCGACCAGCATCGACGTGCGGAAACGGCCGGTGGCCACGGTCAGCCCCAGGTCGCGGAGGCGCGCCGCCACGCGATCCACCAGCGGCTCCGCCTGCTCCGGCGGGGCGGCCCGCAGGAAGGACGGCCGGCGGCCCCGGCTGACGTCGCCGTAGAGGGTGAACTGCGAGACCACCAGCACCCCGCCGCCGGCGTCGAGCACCGAGCGGTTCAGCCGGCCGGCGGCATCGTCGAAGATGCGCAGGTGCGCGATCTTTCCCGCCAGAGCGTCGGCCTGTGCCGGGCCGTCTGCGACCGAGACCCCCACCAGGACCGCCAGCCCCTGCTCGATGGCCCCTACAGTCTCTTCCCCGACCCGCACGGCCGCGCGCCGGACGCGCTGGACCACCGCCCTCATCGACGAGACCCGACCGGCGCCTATGTGCGGCGTACCGGTGCCAGCTGGGCCAGGCGGCGGCGGACCTCGGCCAGCGTCTGGGGCTTCTTGGGAAACGCGAAGCGGATCAGCCGGCGCCCGGCGGCCGGATCGCGGTAGAAGCTGCTGCCGGGGACCGCCCCCACGCCGATGTGCTCGATCATGCGGCGGGTGAAGACGACGTCGTCGTCATCTCCGAAGCCGTCGATGCCGGCCATGATGTAGTAGGCGCCCCTGGGAACTAGGCACCGGAAGCCCACCCCGGAGAGGATGGCCAGCAGGTCGTCCCGCTTCGCCTGGTAGGACGTGCTCAACTCGCGATAGTACGACGGAGGGAAGGCCAAAGCGACCGCCCCGGCCTCCTGGAGGGCCGCCGCCGCCCCGACCGTCAGGAAGTCGTGGGCGCGCCGGATGCCGTCGCTGATCGCGTCGTTGGCGGTCACCGCCCATCCCACGCGCCAGCCGGTCACGCTGTAGGTCTTGGACATGCTGTTGATGGTGACCGTCCGCTCCGCCATGCCCTCCAGTGAGGCCAGGCTGACGTGCACGGCGCCGTCGAACAGGATGTGCTCGTACACCTCGTCGGTGATGGCCAGTACGTCCCGTTCCCGGCACAGCGAGGCGATCACCTCCAGTTCTTCGCGGGTGAAGACTTTCCCGGTGGGGTTGTGCGGTGTGTTGACGATGATGGCCCGGGTCCTGGGTCCGAAGGCCGCCGTTAGCTCGTCCCGGTCGAACGGCATGCCCGGGTCCGAGAGGTCCAGCCGCACGTACCGGAGCCGCGCGCCGGAGAGCAGCGCGTCCGGGCCGTAGTTCTCGTAGAAGGGTTCGAAGATCACCACCTCGTCACCGGGGTTGACCACCGCCAGCAGGGTGGCCATCATCGCCTCGGTGGCGCCGCACGTCACCGTGATGTGGCGCTCCGGATCGACCGCCATCCCGTTGGACCAAGCGACCTTCCGCGCAATGGCCTCCCGCAGCCGAGGGGACCCCCAGGTGATGGCGTACTGGTTCCAGCCGTCGCGCAGTGCCCGGACCGCCGCCTCCAGCAGTTCGGCCGGCGGGTCGAAGTCGGGGAATCCCTGCGCCAGGTTGATCGCCCCGTGCAGGGTACACAGGCGGGTCATCTCGCGGATCACCGACTCGGTGAAGAGATCCACGCGGGCGGCGGTCGGACGCGGCACGGTCATCCTCCTCGGGATCGGGCGGTCCCGCTCAGGTGGGGACGACCCGGGCGACGCTGAAGACCTCGGGCACCTTCTCGAGTTTCTGCATCACGGCGTGGAGTTGTCCCACGTTGCGGATATCCAGCACCAGGTTGGTGACGGCGACCTTGTCTTTCCTGACGCGGGAGTTCACCGACAGGGCATTGGTCTTCGTCTCGGCCACGGCGGCCATGATGTCCTTGAGGAGGCCGACGCGGTCGAAGGCCTCGACCTCGATCTCCACCTGGTAGGACCCTTCCTGGAAGGTCTCCCACTCCACCTCCAGCAGGCGCTCGGGGTGAGCCCGCAGGAACGCGATGTTCGGGCAGTCGCTGCGGTGGACCGTCACCCCGCGGCCGCGGGTGATGTACCCGACGATCCGGTCGCCCGGCAGCGGGGTGCAGCACCGGGCGAAGTGCATGAGCACGTTGTCGGCGCCTCGGACGCGGACGCCCTGGGGGCTGGGCGGCGCCGCCGGCGCGGCCGGGATCGGGACATCGTCCGCCTGCGGCGGTGCCTCCCCCCGCAGCGCCTGGGCCACCTGGAGGATCGAGAGGTCGCTGTTGCCCACGGCGGCCAGCAGGTCTTCCTCGCTGCGCATGCCGAACTTCTCGGCCACCTGGAGCAGCCGCTCGAGCTTCATGGCGGCGGCCACGGCGCCGGTCCGGCGCAGCTCACGCTCCAGCAGCTCCCGGCCGCGAGCAACGTTTTCCTGGTGGCGCTCGTGCTTGAACCACTGCTTGATCTTCGACCGGGCGTTGGACGTGACCACGAAGGTCAGCCAGTCGCGGCTCGGGCCGGGGCTGGACTTGCTGGTCACGATCTCCACGATGTCGCCGGTGGCCAGCTTCTGTGACAGCGGCACCAGCCGGCCGTTGACCTTGGCGCCCACGCAGTGGTGGCCCACGTCGGTGTGGATGCGGTAGGCGAAGTCCACCGGCGTGGCCGCGGCCGGCAGGTCGATGACGTCGCCCTTGGGGGTGAAGACGAAGACCTCGTTGGAGAACAGGTCGAGCCTCACCGACTGGACGAACTCCCGGGCGTCGGCCAGGTCCTTCTGCCACTCCAGCAGTTGCCGGAGCCACGCCAGCTTCTGGTCGGCCTCGGCGCTCTGCAGCCGGCCCTCCTTGTACTTCCAGTGGGCGGCGATGCCGCGTTCGGCCTCCTCGTGCATCTTGTGGGTCCGGATCTGGATCTCCAGCGGCTCCCCCTCGTAGATCACGGCGGTGTGCAGGGACTGGTAGCCGCTGGTCTTGGGGGTGGCGATGTAGTCGTCGAACTCGCCGGGGATCGGCTTCCACAGGGAGTGGACGACGCCCAGGGCCGCGTAGCAGTCCTTGACATCGTCCAGCAGCACCCGGACGCCCAGGCGGTCGTAGATGCGGGCGACGGACTGGCCCGCGTACTTGGGCCGCTGCATCTTCTGCCAGATGCTGTAGATGTGCTTGGGCCGTCCGGTGATGTGCTTGGGGTCGACCTTGATCCCGGCCCGGGTGAGTTCGCGGTAGAGCACGGTGCACACCCGGTCGACGATGGTCTGCCGCGCGCCCTCGGCCTGGGCCAGTTGCCGCGTGATCTCCTCGAAGGTCTCGGGGTGGAGTTCGCGGAAGGCCAGGTCCTCCAGTTCCTTCTGGAGGCTGCCGATGCCCAGGCGCTCGGCCAGCGGGGTGTAGATGTCCAGCGTCTCCTGGGCGGTCCGCCGGCGCTTCCACTCCGGCAGCGCCACGATGGTCCGCATGTTGTGCAGGCGGTCGGCCAGCTTGATGAGCACGATCCGGATGTCGTTGGCCATGGCCAGGAACATCTTGCGCAGGTTCTCGGCCTGGCGTTCTTCCCGGCTCTGCCACTCGATCTTGCCCAGTTTGGTGACGCCGTCGACGAGCGTGGCGATCTCCGCACCGAAGCGCTCGCGCAACTCCGCCGGCTCGACGCCGGTGTCTTCCAGGACGTCGTGCAGGAGGGCCGCGGCCACGGTGGTGGGATCCAGATGGAGATCCGCCAGGATCTTCGCGACGGCCACCGCGTGGGTGATGTACGGCTCGCCCGAGATACGGGTCTGGCCCTCATGCGCCCTCGCCGCGGCCAGGTACGCCTCGCGGACGAGATCCAGGTCAGCCTTGGGGAAGCGCGTGCGCAGGGTCGCAATGATGCCCTGGACCTCGGGCGGCAGGTCCTGGAAACTGCCCTGGTGTCGGCGCAGGTCCAGCCACTTCACCGTCTGTCACCACACCGGTACGATGCCTGCACCATTCGGTGCGGGGGTGCAGAGCCCTGCTCTGGCCCCGACAGGACTACGCCCCGACCAGATCCGCCAGGATCGCCGAGGGGCGGCCCTCAGCCCAGGCCCGCAGATCCTCCCACGCGGCCCTCGCCCGCCGGCCTTCGCGGTACCGGAGCGAGCGCTCCAAGTCTGCCCGCTTGGCCGGATCCGCCAGCGCGTAGCGCACCCCGGCGCCTTCATCGCCCTCGGAGGTGATCAGTCCGGCCTCCAGGAACACCTCCACCGCCGAAGCCAGCGTCCCGGCGTCAAGACCCGCCTCCGAGACGCAGGGAGGCGGCCCGTCGAGCCAGGTCCAGGAGCCGTCCTGGGCGATCCCTCTGAGGTGATGGTAGCACCGGACGAGGGCCTCGCGCGATGGGTGGAGCGCGTCCAGGGCGGCCTGGACGGCATCCAGCGCTGCCGGGCCGTAGGCGAGTTCGACAACCGTCCCCTGACCGCTCGCGGTGGCCGCCCCCAGGCTGTCTGCGGCCAGGAGCCGGGAGGGCGGCAGGCCGGTGGCCACGACCCGTGAGACGTCACGAGGCAGGGCGGGGTGCACGAAGAGCGACCCGGCCACGATCGCCACCAGCGCTCCAGCCGCGTAGAGATCCTCCAGCACCCGACGCAGGACTGCTGGCAGGCCGTCGTGGTAGTAGGCGATGCGGTCGGCCGCATCTGGGGACAGGGCGCGCAGCCTGCCGGCTTCCTCCACCGCCGCACCGGCGCCGGACGTCACCATCAGAACCGTCTCACCGCGTCCGCCGGCCCGCGCCAGGTGAACGGGCTCCCCCCGGCCGCGGCGATCGACGATCCGCAGGTCCGTGCGCAGCGGAGGGCTGCCGATCACGCCATCCATGCCCAGCAGCGACGCGGCGCCGCGGAGACGGGGTTCCGAGACGGGTCCGGCCAGGAACCTGACCCGGTCCCCGAACGCTTGGCGCAACCGATCCAGGTCTTCCTCGCCGGTGAGCCAGTCCATCACGGCGACGAGACTTTCGGGAAAGAGGCCGCCGGCGCACAGCCGCTCGACCGACGCGAAGATCACGTCGATCTCCCGACGCTGCGTGCGGTTGAGGATCCGCGCGGCCGCTGGCACCGGGAGGGCGCCGTGGAGCAGTGCTGGCCGCAGGCCGAGCCCGCAAAGCCAGGGACTTGCGAGGCCGTACCACGCTTCCACCTCGGCCGCCCGGGGGAGCACGACCGCCACCGGCCCCTCCCCCCGCGCGCTCAGCCCGACGGCGGCCGCCGCACAGGCGACCACCAGCCCTCGACCGGGCCCCAGCCTCACCGCGGCCCGGCCGCCGGCGAGGAGGACGTCCAGGGCCTCCCGCTGGGCAGGGGAGAACGGGCGGCCCCGGAGCCACCGTGCGGTGAGCACCGAGGCGACGTCGGGCGGCGCCGGCCGGATGCGCCAGCCGGCCCCTCCTTCTCCCTCGCTTTGCGGCTCCTCGCGCTCGATGAGGATGTTCAGCCCCCATGCGTGGTCGCCGCCGCCGGTGAGTCCCACCGCGGTGGCGACGTACCGGCCGCCCGCGTCCATCGCCGGAGCCAGCCGCGCCGCCAGCGGGGCGCGGAGGAATCCCAGCTGCCCACCGTCGCGGCGACAGACCCTGACGGCGTGGGGATCATGCGGGTTGGTCGGATCACGGACCAGGCGGAGACGTTCGCCCGGCTGCACCCGGGGGAGGATCGCCTGGCGCCCCTCGAAGGTCACGCCCACCACCTTCGTGTGGAACGCCGGTGACCACTCGACCTCAAGGCGGGACCGATCCAGGTAGTCCCCCGCGCGGGCAAACAGCCGGTCCAGAACGGTCCTGGTGTCGGCGGCGACGGCCTGGAGATCCACCTCAGGGGTCCAGAGGTGCTCGATGACCAGCCGGACGCCCTCCCCATCGCGCCACCGGTCCCTCTCCACGGTGTAGGCGATATCTACCCGTGCCTGGGTGAACGCCAGCAACTCGGCGCGATCGCCCTGCCGGAAGGCAATCGCCTCCGCCGTCCGCGCGCCGTCGCTTAGGACGAGCCGGAGGTGTTCGCCGCCTCCGACCAGGCGCGTCTCCACTGCGCGCAGGCCCCTGGTCAGGAACATCGGCGGCGGGTTCCCCGCGCCGAAGGGCGCCAGGCGCTCGATCTGCGCGGCCAGGTCCACCGAGAGAGCCTCCAGGCCGAGCTCGGCGTCGAGATCGGCCGTCGGGATGAAATCGTCGGGGCCCAGCCGGCTGGCCACGGCCTCCTGGAACGCCGCGGCGAACTGCCCCACGGCGTCCCGGTGGACGGTCAGGCCAGCGGCTGCGGCGTGGCCACCGAATCCAACCAGGTGCGAGGCGGCCGCGGCCAGGGCCTCCACCAGGTGCAGCGGCGGGATGCTGCGCGCAGACCCCTTGCCTGTCTTCCCGCGCAGGGCGATGACGACGGAGGGGCGCGTGTAGCGCTCGACGAGGTGCGACGCCACGATGCCGACGACCCCGGGATGCCAGCCCTCGCTGGCCAGCACGATCGCCGGTTGATCGGCCAGCCGGTCGCGCTCGATGCGATCCACGGCCTCCGCCAGCACCTGATCGCACAGCCGCCGCCGCTCCTGGTTGAGGCGGTCCAGCAGGACCGCAAGCTCGCGGCACTCCTCGGGATCGTCGCTGGTCAGCAGGCGGACCGCGGAGGAGGCGTGGGCCAGCCGGCCGGCGGCATTGAGGCGCGGAGCCAGCACGTGGGAGAGATCGCGCACGCCCAGCGGCGGTTGGACTCCGGCCACCTCGAGGAGGGCCCTCAGCCCGGGAGTGGCGGGAGCGGCCAGGCGGCGCAGGCCCTCGGCGACGATCCGGCGGTTGTCTTCCAGCAGCGGGACGGCGTCAGCCACGGTGCCCAACGCCGCCAGCGCGATCAGGTCCAGCCCGGCGTCATCGAGCGCGAGCCGGGCGAGCAGACCCCGGCATGCCTGGTAGGCCAGCCCGGCGGCGCAGTAGTCGGTGGCGGTGCCGTCGACCCTGGGATTGACCAGGACGGCCGCGGCCGGGAGCGGTCCTGTCGGCAGATGGTGGTCGAGGATGACGAGGTCGAGGCCCGCCTGGGCCGCTGCTTCAGCCGCCGCGGCGGCGCCGGTCCCGCAATCCACCGCCACGATCAGGCCGGCGCCTCCGGCGGCCAGGCGCTCCACCACCGACGCATGCAACCCGTAGCCCTCGGTCTGGCGGTCCGGGACGTAGAAGTCGACCCGGGCCCGGGCGCGCCGGAGGACGCGGACCAGCAACGCGGTGGCGGTCACCCCGTCGGCGTCGTAGTCCCCGTAGATGACAATGGGCGCCTCAGCGCGGACGGCATCGAACAGGCAGCGCACCGCCCGCTCCATCCGGGCCACCGCGAAGGGGGAGTCCAGGTCCTCCGGCCGCGGATCGAGGAATGCGCGCGCCCGCGCCGGGTCGCGGACCCCGCGGCGGATGAGCACCCCGGCGATCAGCGGGGAGCACCCCAGCGCCGCGGCCAGGCGGCCGCTCTCTTCAAAATGTTCGGGGTGCAGGCGCCAGCGCGGAGCGGTCACCGCCGAGCGCTACGGCGTCCGGTCAGGCCCCGGGGGGAGATCCTGGGCCCGCGCCTCCAGTGCCCGCAGCCGGGCCTGGGTCTCCCGCAGCCGCGCGCGCAGGTGCCGCTGGCCGAGCGCGCTGCTGACGAACACCAACAGGCCCCCGATCACTGCCGCGCCCAACACGGCCAGCGCCACGGTCGTCTCGAACTGCCAGACGAGGAAGCGGAGGGTCACCGCCCCTGGGTTGCCCAGCGCGAACGCGGTGGCGGCCGCCAGCAGGAGCAGGACGAACAGGGCAAACGGCGTCATGGGTGCTAGCGCCGGCGGGACCGTCGCCGCCTGGCCCCGGTCGCCGGCGAGGCGAGCGCCGGGTCCCCGGCGGGCGCGACGGTGGGGACCCGCTCCTCGAGCTGCGGGGCGCGGGTCCGCCCGGCCCGCCGCTGGGCCCACAGGTGCCAGTCCACGAGGAGCGCGCTGGCGTTGAAGACCGAGGAGTACGCGCCGACGGCGATCCCCACGATCAGTCCGAAGGCGAAGTCGCGGATCGTGGACCCGCCAAAGAAGTACACGGCAGCGAGGGCCAGCACCGTGGTGAGCACGGTATTGATGGACCGCACCAACGCCTCCAGGAGGCTGCGGTTGACCAGCCGGTCGAAGGCTTCCCGGGTCCGCAACGCCAGGTTCTCGCGGATGCGATCGAAGACCACGATGGTGTCGTTGATCGAATAGCCGACCACGGTGAGCAGCACGGCGACGAACGAACTGTTGACCTCCTTGCGGGTCAGCGCGAAGATGCCCACCACGATCAGCAGGTCGTGGAGCAGGGCGGCGTCCGCGGTCAGGGCATAGCGGACGGACTTGAACCGAAACGAGATGTACAGCACCTGAAGGGCCAGGCCCACCACGACCCCGAGGATGGCCACGTTGCGGAGTTCGCGGCCGATCTTGGGGCCCACCTCGTCCTCGCGGAGGACCGTGACCTGACCGAATTGCTGCCGCAGCGCCGCCAGCAGCCCGGCCTTGGCCTGGGCGCCCAGCGGGCGGGTCCGGATGAACACCTCCTGCTCCGCCTTCTGGATGATGCTCTGCCCTGTCGCGAAGCGGTCCACCACCGCCCGCACCTGTCCGATGGTAAACGGCCGTTCAAGCCTCAGCTGGAAGTAGTTTCCGCCCGTGAAGTCCACGCCCCAGTTCAGCGCGCCCTGGCCGGAGGCGATGTTGGCGATCAGGGCGACCAGGCCGGGGATGATCAGAAGCAGCGAGAAGGCGTAGCCCCACCGGCGCTTGCCGATGATGTCCCACATGGCGGGGGTCATCGGGCTGGCCTCCCGGCGACCCGCGCCAGCAGCGGTCCCAGCCCGGCGGCGGCCGCCGCGTCCACGAAGGCCCGCGTGACCACAATGGCCGTGAACATGCTGACCAGCACCCCCAGGCTGAGGGTCACCGCAAAGCCCCGGACCGGCCCGGTGCCCAGCAGGAAGAGCACGACAGCGGCGATCAGCGTGGTCGCGTTCGAGTCCAGGATCGTGGTCATCGCGCGGTTCCACCCCGCGCCGACGGCCGTGCGCAGCGCCTTGCCCGCGCGCAGTTCTTCCTTGACCTTCTCGAAGATGATGACGTTGGCGTCGACCGCCATGCCGATGGAGAGCACGATACCGGCCAGGCCCGGCAGGGTCAGCGTCGCCCGGAGGCCGACCAGCAGCGCGGCCAGGATGGCCAGGTAGAAAATCAGGGCCAGGTCCGCCAGCACCCCCGGCATCCCGTAGTACAGCACCATGAAGAGGACGACAGCCGCAATCGCGACCCAGGACGCCCGCACGCTGGCGTCGATGGAGTCGCGCCCCAGTTGCGGGCCGACGGTCCGGTTCTCCACCACCTCAACCGGGACCGGCAGCGCGCCGCCACGCAGCAGAACGGCCAGGTCGCGCGCCTCCTCGATGGTCTCGAACCCGCCGGAGATCACGCCGGTCCCGCCCGGGATCCGCGTGCGGATCACCGGCGAGGTGATCACCTGGCCGTCGAGGGTAATGGTCAGGTACTTGCCGACGTTGGCGGCGGTGTAGTCTTCGAACTTCTTGGCGGCCTGGCTGCGGAACCTGAAGCTCACCACCGGCGCCCCCGGTTCCGCAGGGTCCTGGCTGTACTCGGCCTGGGCGTGTTCCAGATCGGCGCCGGTCAGGATGACCTTCTTCTCCAGCGCCAGCGTGCGCGGCTGGTCGGGCTGGCCCGGGGCGGGGGGAGTTGCCGCGGGGAGGATCACCGTCTTGCCGTCCTCGCTCCATCGCGCGCCCCTGGGCAGCGACTGCGTACCCGTGTCGATGAACTCCAGCAGGGCGGTCTTGCCGATCAATTCAACGGCGCGCTGGGGGTCCTGGATGCCGGGCAACTCGACCACGATGCGGGTCTGCCCCTGCCGCTGGATCGTCGGCTCCACCACCCCCAGCTGATCGATGCGCCGCTCGATGACGCGCATGGCGGCGTCCACGGCTTCGGGGGTCGCCTTGACCGTGGGGGAGTCACGGGCCTCCAGCACCAGGAGGCTGCCGCCCTGGAGGTCCAGCCCCAGGACCCAGCCCGCCTTGGGCGCCTGAAAGGTCGGGATGGGTCCCACGAGCGCGACCGGACGGAATGCGACCTGAACCGCCGCAAGGAAGGTGATGAAGATGCCGACCAACCGGACTCCGAGCCGTGAACCCACTCGTCTTCCCCTTCCCTGTAGCCGCTGCGGACGCAAAAAAAGAGGGCCGAGCCCGGTTCATTATAGGCTGTGCCACTGACCCATGGCAAGGCAGGGAGCCAGCGGCCGCGCGCGAACCCGTGTCCCTGTGAGTCTGTTCGAGAGGGACGCCAGCGTGGTGTCGGCGGTGCCGCTGCGCGTGGACGGGTGTGAGGTCCTGGTCGGCACCTGCTCGTGGGCCGACCGCGGGGTCATCGCCAGCGACTTCTATCCCCGCGGGGCCAAGACGGACCCGAAGGCGCGGCTCCAGTTCTACGCCGGTGTCTTCCCCACGGTCGAAGTGGACGCCAGCTTCCACGCCCTGCAGCCTGCAGACCGCGCCCGGCAGTGGCTGGAGTGGACGACGCCGACCTTCCGGTTCAGCGTGAAAGCCTTCGCCTGGCTGACCGGGCACGAGAGCGATCCCAGGCGCCTGCCGCCCCAGATCGCCGCGCTGCTGCCGGCCGCCCTGCGGGATGCCGGGCCGGTCCGCGCGGCCCGCGTGCCGGAGGAGGCCGTGGCGGCGGCCTGGGACCACTTCGCGGCCTTCGTGGAGGTCTTCGCGCGCGCCGGCCGGCTGGGCTACGTCCTCTTCCAGTTCCCCAAGGGTCAGGGATTCTCGCACGAGCTGTTCGCGTACCTGGATGCGTGGATGCCGTACCTGCGGGCCTGGCCGGTGGCCGTCGAGATCAGGCACAGGACGTGGCTGTCCCGCCGGCACCGGGAGACGTTCCTGGGCTACCTGCGCGCCCACGGCCTCGCCTACGTCGTGCCCGACATGGCCCAGGTGCAGTACCTGCCGCCACCCGAGGTGGCCGTCACGACCCGTTGGTCGGTCATCCGGTTCCACGGCCGCAACCCTGCGCTGGCCCAGCGGCGCGTCTCCACCGACGTGGCGTACGACTACCTGTACTCTCGGGATGAACTGCAGACATGGGCCAGGACGGCCCGCAGGCTCGCCCGCGAAGTGGACGCGCTGTACCTGATGTTCAACAACCACGCGCGCGGCCAGGCGGCGCGCAACGCCCAGGAGATGGTGGGGCTGCTGGCGCAGCCGGACTGAGCCTGGCCGCCACCTCCTCGGCCAGGCGCGGCGCAGGATACCCCAGCGGCCCCAGCAGTGTCTCGGTGGCCCGGATCAACAGGTCCGTGTAATACCCGACGTCGTAGGACCAGTCGGGGCCCAGCAAGCCCAGGGGCCGGACGCGGTCCTCGGGCAGACGCGCCCCGGCATCGGTGATGAGGTACTGGATCCGCTCCCCGGGATGCAGGCGCACGCCGGCGCGGGCCATCTGGCGCGCCGCAACGGCTGCCGCGGCGTGGTGCCGGTAGGCCTCGGGCGTGCGCGAGATCGTCGTGGCCATCGCCAGATCCGTCGCCCTGACCTCGCCGCCTCTCAACCGGACCACGGCCCCGGTCAGGAGGTCGAGCACCCGGGGGATCGCCGCGCGCACCTCGGCCAGGGTGCTGGCTTCAAAGAGGACCTCCAGCATCCGGGCCTGGGTGTGGGCGACGAGCGGCGGCAGGTCGGCGCGCCGGACTTCGATGCCGCGGACCTTCGTCCTCCCGTCGTCGAAACGGCCCAGATACCGGTTGGGCACGCCCAGGCCGGGGTGCGTGCGCGACGGCAGGAAGGCGATCCAGTCGTAGACACCCTCGACGAAGATCGGGAGGCCGGTGGCGCGCTCGATGGCCCCGGCCAGGGCATCGTAGTCGGCCTTCGTGGCGCCGGGCCGGTGCAGCCACATGGAGTCCACCAGCGCGTGGAGCATCCGGTAGCCCTGCGCCTCAGCCAGGTCCTTGGCGCGCAAGAGCATCTCGCGGGAGAAGGCGGTGGTCGCCTCGTGGGCCTCGATGCGACCGAAGCGGGCATTCCGATAGCCAAGGTATCCAAATGCACACACCAGGCACCACTTCAACGCCGTCTGCCGCTGCTGGTAGAGCGCCCGGATCTCCCCCGCCGTCTCCTGCTGCCGCCGCTTGTAGTACGCCCGCCGCTCCAGCAACGGCTCCAGCACCTCCGGCACCAGCCCCTTGCGCCGCTGGCAGAGCCGCGCGCCGGTCTCGGGCACGCGCGGCGCGTCGGGACAGCAGGCACAGTTGATGGTCTCGGGCGAGACGTTGAACCGCGCCATGATGGTGGGATACATCGAGGAGAAGTCGAGTTCGCCGACGCCCTCGAAGACCCCCACGACCGGCTGGTAGACGAGCCCGCCCTTGTCGGTGATCAGCAGCGCTTCGGCCGACTTGAACGCCTCGGGTTCGCTCTTGTGGTGCGGGATCAGGATGCCGCGCCGGATCGCCCGGTGCAATTGCATGGCGCTGATGGCGGTGCCGATGGAGGTCCGAGCCAGGTACTGGACCGGCAACCGGCCCAGCCGCGCAATCTCCACGAGCCCCGTCAGTTCGGTTTCGGCGTAGATGAACGAGTTGCGCAGGTCCAGGTGCCAGCGGCCGTGCAGCATCTGGGCACCGGCCGAATAGACCGTCTGGCCGTAGGTCAGATACGAGCGCGCGCGCCGGGTGCGAATGCCCTGATGCGATTCGCGGTTCCACTTTAGCGGTATCCCGACCTGCCGGGCGAGCCGCCGCAGCCGCGGCACCAGGAAACTGTCGCCCCACTCGGTGAGGATGACGTCGGGGTCGTAGCGGGCGATCAGGCGGTTGAGGCTTGCGACCAGGTCTTCGGGGCGCTCGCTGCAGAGCACCACCGTCTCGCCGTCCACCGAGGCCTCGAGTTCCGTGCGCCGGGTGTGGGCGGGGTCGATCGGGTCGCCGTCCAGGCGCAGGCGGAGCGTGGTCAGCGGCGGGAGCGCGTACTCGACGTCCTCAGGGGCGTCCAGCGGCTGGAAGGCCTCCGGGGCGACGACGCGGCGTTCGTCCTCCACCCGGTAGCGCCCCAGCGGGAAGAGGCCCGTCTGCACGAAGAACACCTGGGGGACGCTGAGATCGCAGGTGAAGAGCGCGATGCGGGGCAGACGCGCCGCGGCCCGCACCGCCGCCGGGTGGGCGCACGGCCGGCGGATTGCGACCTGCAGCACCGGCACGTCCGCCCCCGAGAGCAGGTCGGTCCGGACCGCCATCGCGGTCGTTGCCTCGATGCCCGAGGCCGCCAGCAGTGCCGGCAGGCGCTCCAGCGCGGCTGGCGGTCCGGCGGCATAGAAGACCGGGGCAAACGCCACCGTCAGGCGGTACGGCCGACCGTCTGATCCGACCAGCCAGACCACCATCCCGTCTTCGGCGGGGTAGGCGTCGAACAGCCAGCCGGTAAGGGCCATCTCATTCCGCCGTCCCGTCGGCGCGACCCGGCACACCGGGCGCGCGGCTGCCCTCGAGTACCTCCACCCGTGCACGCAGCGCGTCCACCTGTTTGGCCATCTCCAGCAGCATCGCGACCAGGATCACCTCGAACGGCACCGGCCGGGACAGGTAGGCCGCGGGGGCAGTGTGGTGCCGCGCGGCGGCAAAGAGCCGGTCGAAGATCGTCCGGTCTTCCTTGCGCAGCGCGCGGCGGAAGGGTGCGAAGTTCGCCTCTTCCTGGGCGACGATCTGTGTCATCGTGGGGACCGTGCGGCCCATCAAGAGAACCGCCGCGCCGCCAGCAGCGCGATTGCCGGCTCCCACCGCCACCGACCGCCGGCGGGCTTCTCCCCGACGATCTCGATCCCGCCGTCGCGGGAGGCCACCGCGAACGCCCAGGCCGCCGCGGCGTGCAGTTGCGGCAGGAACCCCTTGCGCCCGGGCACCGGCGGCCGAACCGGGCTCGCCACCACCAGGGGTAGCGGCCCGGAGGCCAGATGCGTGACGGTGTCCAGCACCCGCCGGAAGATCCGCCGGGCCTCGGCGGGGGAGACATCCTCGTCGTCGAGGAGATCCAGCACTCCGGCCAGCAGAACCCCACCCGGCCGGCGCGCCGCAATGGCGCCAGCCAGGCGGTCTGAGACCGCGGCTTCGAGTTGGTAGGCGGTGAAGACGCGGGACAGGTAGACGCTGGCCAGCAGGACCCCGGGCGCCTGCCCCAGACGCCGGGCCAGGTCCGAGAGGAGGTAGGGATTGAACGAGTTGGCTCCGTCCACCACCAGGAGGGGCCGGATCGGGGTCGCGGTCCGCAGGCCGACCAGGAGGCCCACCGTCAGACAGGCTTCATCCCCGCTGAGCAGGATCAGACCGACCCTCGGCTGGGGGAGCGATGGGAGAACCGCGTGGACAGACATCAGGCCATCCAAAGCCCACCATGCTGGAGGGGCGCAACCCCCATTATACGAACATGTGTTCGTATGTCAATACCGAACGAGGGGGGCCTCTGGGAGGAAAGACAGCACCCTCACAGATCGGGGATCTGCCAGTCGATCTCCGGGAGCCCCAGGGCCCGCAGTGCGGCGTTGATCCTTGAGAACGGCCGGCTGCCGAAAAATCCCCGGCGGGCCGAGTTCGGCGACGGATGCGCAGCCTCCACGATGCGGTGCCGGGAGGCGTCGATGAGTTCCGCCTTCCGCCGGGCGTCCCGGCCCCACAGCGCAAACACCACCGGAGCCTGACGGGCGTCGACCGCTCGAATGATGGCATCGGTGAAATGCTCCCACCCCCGGCCGCGGTGTGAGCCCGGCTGGTAGGCGCGCACGGTCAGGACGGTGTTGAGCATCAGGACTCCCTGGCGCGCCCACGGCACCAGGCAGCCGTTGTTGGAGATCCGGCAGCCCAGGTCGTCGGCGAGTTCCCTGAAGATGTTCACCAGCGACGCGGGCAGCGGGACGCCGGGCTTCACCGAGAAGCACAGCCCGTGTGCGTAGCCGGGGGTCGGGTAGGGATCCTGTCCCAGGAGCACCACGCGCACGCGGCTGTAGGGGGTGAGCCGCAAGGCGGTGAAGACCTCCCGCTCGTCCGGGAGGATCGTGTAGCGGCGGCGCTCGGAGGCCAGGAACGCCTGGAGATCCCGGTAGTAGGGTTCGACGACCTCGCGGGCCAGCACCCGCCGCCAGCCGGGCGGAATGCGCCGAAGCCACGCCGCCGCAGGCGGCGTGGTGGGAGACCGTCCGTTCACGGCCCGTCCGCGAACGACACGGCGAAGCGCAGGTACCACTCCCGCAGTGCCGGCGTGCGGTAGTGGAACTCGCTGATCACCGACAGCCCCACCCGGGCGCCGCCCAGAACGCCGGCCAGCACCCGCGGCGGGTCCGGCACCCCGGCGAGCGTGGGGGCCACGGTGAGGAACAGTTCGTCCAGCGCCCGCGATGCGGCGAGCCGTCGGTTCGTCTGTGGGCCGCCCTCGGCCAGCACCCGCTGCATGCCGCGCGCCTGCAGCAGGCCCAGCGCGGCCGCCAGGTCCACCTCGCCCTCGGGCGTCGCCGGCACCACGAGGACCTCGGCGCCGGCGGCTTCCAGGCGCCGGCGGTCGACGTCGCGCGCAAGCTCGGTGGTCAGGACGATGGACGCGAAGTCGCGCCGGTCGAAGAAGCGCCGCGCCAGGACCTCGTCGGGGAACTCGGCCCGCCGCGTGACGACCACCGCGGCGGGGTGCCCGGGACGGCCGGATGCGATCCGCTCGGCCTGCAACTCCGGATGTGTCGTGGGCACGAGATCATGGCGCCATAGCGTGCCGGCGCCGCACAGTACGGCGTCAGCCCAGCCCCGGAGGGTTCGGAACAGGAAGTGATCGACCTCAGACCCAATCGTCCATGCCTTCCCCTCGACGGCGACGGCGCCGTCGAGGGTCTGCACCATGTTGAGGATCACCGCCGGCCGACCGGGCGCCGCCCTGACCTGGAGATCCCGGTACACGTCCTCCAGCAGCACCTCCGCAGGGTACGGCTCGCGGGTGTGGTAGGCCAGCGTGAGCGTGCGCGGGAGGGCCACCGGCGGGCGCTAGAACTCGATGATGGCCCCGTCGCGCACCAGCCGACGCTGGACTTCCCGCACCAGGTCGCGGCGCTCCGCCAGGACATGGGGCGTGACCCGGGAAAGCACCACGACCGCGGCGGCGGTTCCCGCCGCCTGGCCCATGGCAATCGTAGTCGGGACGACACGGGCCGATCCGGCGGCCTGGTAGGTCGCCGAGAACGCGCGGCTGGACACGAAGAGGCCGTCGATGTGGGCGGTGATCAGCGACCGCAGGGGGATGGTGTAGGGGTACCGCACCGGGCGGTAGGGATAGCGCTCGCCTTGTTTGTAGGCGTGGAGGTCCACCGGATACGAGGCCACGGCCACGCGGTCCCAGAAGAGGGTCCGCTCGACGATGTCCCGCGCCGTCAGGACGTAGAGACCCCGGATGTGCCGCGTCTCGCGGATGTAGAGTTCCGGCGCCACCTCCACCAACCGGGCGCGCGCGAATCCAGGGCAGTGCTTCCGCATGTACTCCACCAGCCTGGGGATCTCACGCCTGGCGCGTTCGTACCCTTCGATGCGGGAGGCGCGGCTGGTCCCATCCACGTCGTGCACCTGGAGCGCATTGACCAGCACCGTACCGTCGGGCAGGCGGCCGATGTTGAGGTCCTGGGCCGACAGGCGCGGGTCGTCCGGCCGGTACTCCCGCATGGCCTGCCGGTATCCCCAGGCATAGCCGTCGAAGACCCCGCTGGGCTGGCGGCCCCGACGGTGCGCGTAGGCATAGCGGACGATCTCAGGCCAGTCCACGTCGGCCAGGCGGAACATGAGCGTGGCGGGCATGGCCCGGCGGTCGAGCCCCGAGGTTTCCCGACCGTAGGTGTACGGCACGCCGGCGGCCGCGGCCAGATCAGCGTCGTCGGTGGCGTCGATGGTCACGGTTGCGGTAATCCTGGCCTCAGCGCCGTCAGGCAGCCGGACCACGGCGCCGCGCACCCGGCCGGACGCCACTACCGGCCGCACCAATTCCGTGCGGGTCAGCAGCGTGATCCCCGGCTCGGCTTCGACCTTGTCCCGAAGAATCGCGCGCATCCGCCGGGGATCGAAGGTGATCCCGCCGATCTGCCGGTAGAGCTCCAGGAAGATCCCGCGGATGAGGTGTTCCTGGCGGCCCGGGACCCGGCTGAGGTCCACCACGTTCAGCATGGCGCCGGTCCAGACCGTGCCCAGGAACGGCCGGGGTTCGGTCAGCACGACGACCGTCCCCTGGCGGGCCGCCGCCAGGGCCGCAGCCACACCCGCCGGACTCCCGCCGACCACCAGCACATCGGCCTTGAACCCGGGCGGCCGGACATCCGACCGCAGCAGGCGGGGCCGCATCGCCACGATGGCGGCCACCACCACCAGCCCCAGCAGGGCAGCCGCGAGTGTCCGCGGGCGCATGCGGCAGCGAGTCACGGGCCGCTCGCAGGCTGGGGGCCCAGCGCCGCCAGCGCCGCGGCCAGGTGCCCGTAGGTGTCTTCCAGGCTTTGCGGGAGGACCTTGACGTCGCCGAGGACCGGCATATAGTTCGTGTCCCCGGTCCATCGGGGGACCACGTGGATGTGCAGGTGGTCATCGATCCCCGCGCCGGCGGCCCGGCCCAGGTTCATCCCCACGTTGAAACCGTCGGGCGCCATGGCCTGCTCCAGGACGCGCACCGCCACCCCGACCAGCCGCATCAGGGCCCCTCCCTCCTCCGGGGACAACGCCTCCGGCCGGGCCACGTGTCGGAACGGGACGGCCATCAGGTGCCCGCTGTTGTAGGGATAGCGGTTGAGGATCAGGTAACCCAGCGCGTCGCGGTAGAGGATCAGGGCAGCGCGGTCGTCGCCCTGGGCAGGCGCCTGACAGAAGATGCAGCCGGGCTCCTTCGGACCCGTGACGTAGCCCACCCGCCAGGGCGCCCAGAGCCGCCTCACCGGCCCGATCCGTCGAGCCGGGTGAGGGCGTCGGCGGCAGCGGCCTGCTCGGCTTCCTTTTTGCTCTTCCCGCGGCCCTGGCCCAGCGGCCGGCCGTTCGCCTCCACCACGGCGACGAAGGTCCTCGCGTGGTCCGGTCCCTCTTCCTGCGTGATCCGGTAGCGCGGCATCTGACGCCGGCGCTGCAGCCGCTCCTGGAGCTGGCTCTTGAAGTCCTCGCCGGCACGCTCGATGATCTCGCCGAGCTCCCCCAGCCACGTGGAGACCAGGTGGTGGGCGACGCCGTATCCGGAGTCGATGTAGACGGCGCCGACCACCGCCTCCACGGCGTCGGCCAGCAGCGACGGCCGCTGCCGGCCGCCGCCCTTCTCCTCCCCCCTGCCCAGCAGCAGATACTGCCCGAGGCCCAGCCGCCGCGCGACGGAGGCCAGAGCCGCCTCGTTGACCATCCGCGCCCGTTGCTTGGCCAGACCCCCCTCGTCCATCTCCGGGTGCCGGCGATACAGGACATCGCTGACCACCAGGTTGAGGACCGCGTCGCCCAGGTGCTCCAGGCGTTCGTAGCTCTTGCCGGGGTCGTGGCCGCGCTCGTGGCTGAACGATCCGTGCCGCAGCGCCAGGTCCAGCAGGGAGCGGTCGCGGAACCGGACCCCCAGGCGCTTCTCCAGCGTCTCCAGCTGGGCCAGCCGCTCCTGGGTCAACACCTCGCCGATCGCGCCGGTCTCGTCCGACGCCACAGGCGGAAGGGGACGGGGTCGTCTACGCATAGGCGCGCAGGATCAGGATAGCATTGTGCCCGCCAAACCCAAAGGCATTGGACATCACGGTCCGGAGCCGCGCCGGCCGGGCGGTGTTGGGGACGTAGTCCAGGTCGCAGTCCGGGTCGGGTACCCGGTAGTTGATGGTCGGCGGGAGCATCTGGTGCCGCAGCGCCAGCACGCAGGCGATGCACTCGATCCCCCCGGCGGCACCCAGCAGGTGTCCAGTCATCGACTTGGTGGAACTCACCGGGATGCGGCGGGCGTGCTCGCCGAAGAGGCGCTTGATCGCCAGGGTCTCGAGCCGGTCGTTGTAGGGCGTGCTGGTGCCGTGCGCGTTGATGTAGTCGATCTCTTCAGGGCCGATCCCGGCGTCGGCCAGGGCGGCCACCATGCTCCGGTAGGCGCCATCTCCCTCGGGGTCGGGCTGGGTGATGTGGTACGCGTCGGTGGTGATCCCGTAGCCGATCACCTCGGCCAGGATCTCGGCCCCGCGCGCCTCGGCATGCTCCAGGGCCTCCAGGACCACGACGCCTGCGCCTTCGCCCATGACGAACCCATCCCGGGTCGCATCGAAGGGCCTCGAGGCGCCCTGCGGGTCGTCGTTGCGCGTGGAGGTGGCCTTCATGGCACAGAAGCCTGCGACGGACAGCGGCGTGATGGCGGCCTCGGTGCCCCCCGCCAGCATCACGTCCGCGTCCCCCCGCTGGATGAGGCGCGCGGCGTCACCGATGGCGTTGCCCCCGGTCGCGCACGCGGTCACTACACAGGAGCTCGGACCCTTGGCGCCGGTCAGGATGGCCGTCACGCCGCTGGCCATGTTCACGATCATCATGGGCACGAAGAAGGGGGAGACGCGGTCGGGGCCGCGTTCCAGCATCGTGCGGTACTGCTGCTCCCAGGTGGCGATCCCACCGATGCCCGATCCGATCAGGACTCCGGTCCGGCACGCGTTGGCCGGCGTGATGGAGAACCCGGCATGCTCCATGGCCATGCGGGCCGCCGCGTAGGCGAACTGGACGAAGCGGTCGTTGCGCCTCGCCTCCTTGCGATCCATGTAAGCCGTCGGGTCGAAGTCCACGACCTCGGCCGCGATCTGGGTGGGAAAGGGCGACGGATCGAACGCCCTGATCCGGTCCACGCCGGAGCGGCCCGCGACCAGCGCCGACCAGAAGGCGCCCGGCCCGGTCCCGATGGGGCTGATGACCCCCAGGCCGGTGACCGCCACGCGCCGGCGCATCCTGGGCCCCCGCGGTGTCGCCGCGAGAGCGGCTACTGCGTGGTCTCCTTGGCGTGGGCCTCGATGAAGGCGACGGCGTCCCCCACCGTGACGATCTTCTCGGCCTGGTCGTCGGGGATCTCGATCTTGAACTCGTCCTCGAGCGCCATGACGAGTTCCACGACGTCGAGGGAGTCAGCGCCGAGGTCTTCCACGAACGACGACTCCGGCCCGATCGAATCCTCCTCGATGCCCAGCTGGTGTGCCACCCGCGCCTTCACCCGATCAAACACCGATACCATCGTCCCATCCACCTCCGTTCGGGCGACACCTAGTGCATGACCATGCCGCCGTCGACGTGCAGGACCTGTCCGGTGATGTACCCGGCTTCGTCCGAGGCCAGAAACACGACGGCTGCGGCCACGTCGTCGGGGGTACCCGCCCGCCCCAACGGGATCTGGGCCAGGTACCGCGCAGACGACCCCTCAGGCCGCGGTCCGATCATCCCGGCGATGTAGCCGGGGGCGACCGCGTTCACGGTGACCCCGCGCGATCCGACCTCGCGGGCCACCGCCCTGGTCAGCCCGATCACCCCGGCCCTGGCGGCCACATAGTTCGCCCGGCCGGCACCCCCATCCTGTTCGACTGCCGAGGTGACGTTGATGATGCGCCCCCGGCGCTGGCGGACGAACTCCCGCAGCGCCGCCCGGATGCAGTAGAACGTCCCGCTCAGGGTCGTCCTCAACACCGTCTGCCACTCTTCGTCTCCCAGCCGGAGGACAATGCCATCCTCTCCGGTCCCCGCGTTGTTCACCAGCGTATCGAGGCGGCCGAAGACCTCGATGGCCGTCGCCACCACGGCGGCCGCCTCGGCAGGCTGCGACAGGTCACCGCCGACGGCGTGCGCGCGACCGCCGGCCGCTTCGATCTCGCGCACCACCCGTTCGGCGAGCTCGCGGTGGCGCCAGTAGTGCACGACCACCCCTGCGCCCTCTCGGGCCAGCGCCACCGCGATGCGGCCCCCGAGCCCCCCGGATCCCCCGGTCACGACTGCGCCCTGATCCTCTAACCGCCCCACCGCCTCCTACTCCCGCCTGCCCGAGTGATCCTGTCCCTCACCCGCGGTCACCCGCAGCGCGGCCAGCGCCCCATCCAGCGTGGCCTGGTCTCCGACCGACACTACCGGCATGCCGGGAAGGGTCTTCTTGACCAGCCCGGCCAGGGTCGTGCCGGGTCCCACCTCCAGGAAGAGACGGGCTCCAAGTTCGCGCAGCGTGTACAGCGACTCCTCCCAGCGGACCGGTGAGGCCACCTGCTCGATGAGGGCCGCCCGGATCTCCTCCGGCTCCCGCACCGGCTTCGCGCTCACGTTGGCCACCACCGGAATTCGGGCCGGCCTGATGGACACTTCGGCCAGGACCGCAGCCAGACGGTCGGCGGCTGGCGCCATCAGCGCCGTGTGGAACGGCGCGCTCACCGCCAGCGGCACGACCCGGCGCGCCCCCGCGGCCCGCAGCCGCTGCGACGCCTGCGCCACGGCGTCCTGCTCACCGCCAATGACGACCTGCCCGGGGGCATTGAAGTTGGCCGCCTCCACGCATCCCGGCACCTCGCGGCAGATCTCCACGACGCGCGCCGCCTCCATCCCCAGCACCGCCGCCATCCCCGTCTGCCGGCCGGACGCGGCCTCCTGCATGAACTGGCCGCGCAAGCGGACCACCCTGACGGCGTCGGCGAAGCCCATGGCCCCGGCCGCCACGAGGGCGGCGTACTCGCCCAGGCTCAACCCGGCGGCCGCATCGGGCCTCACCCCGGTCTCCGCCAGCACGACGGCGACCGCCCAGCTGCTGGTGAGGATCGCCGGTTGCGTGTTCTCTGTCTCGCGCAGGCGATCCTCCGGTCCCTCGCGGCACAGCGCCAGCAGGTCCATGCCGACCGCCTCACTGGCCTCCTCGAAGACCCGGCGGGCGGCCGCATGTCGCGCGGCCAGGTCGACCCCCATGCCGACGTGCTGGGCGCCCTGGCCGGGGAAGACGAACGCGATCATCGCGCCGCCCCGGCCCGTTGCGCGAGCGCTGATCCCTCGGTCCACCGGATCGCGGCGGCGCCCCACGTCAGGCCGCCTCCGAAGGCCACGAACACGACCGTGTCCCCGGGACGAATGCGGCCCTGCTCCACGGCTTCGTACAGGGCCACCGGGACGGAGGCCGACGACGTGTTCCCGTACCGGTCCACGTTGACGAAGAACTTGTCCATCGGCTGACCGAGGCGCTCGGCCGCCGCTTCGATGATCCGGATGTTGGCCTGATGGGGGATGAAGCAGTCCACATCGTGCAGGGAGAGCCCGGCCTCGGCCACCACGCGTTCGATGGCCCGCGGGATGGCGCGGACGGCGAACTTGAAGACTTCGCGGCCGTTCATCTTGATGTAGTGGTCGCGCGCCGCCACCGTCGCCTCGCTGGCCGGCCGCCGCGATCCGCCGGCTGGCAGGCAGATCAGCGGGCCGCCAGCGCCGTTGGAGCCCAGGTGGAAGGCCAGGAAGCCCTGCTCGGGCGGGCAGGGGCGCAGCACGACGGCGGCAGCGGCATCGCCGAAGAGGACGCAGGTGGCCCGGTCGGTCCAGTCGGTGATGCGGGACAGCACCTCGGCGCCGATGACGAGGACCGTGTTCGCCTGGCCCGAAGCCACCGCCGCATGCCCCATGGCCACGCCGTAGGCCCAACTGCTGCAGGCCGCCGAGAGGTCGAAGGCCCCGGCGCGGCTGGCGCCCAGCCGATCCTGCACGAGGCATGCGGTTGCGGGGAACAGCATATCGGGGGAGGCCGTCCCCACGATGATCAGGTCCAGGTCCATCGCCCGCACGCCGGCATCGGCCAGCGCCTCCCGGGCCGCCTCCACGGCCAGGTCGGAGGTGGCCACCTCAGGGGGGGCCACGCGGCGCTCGCGGATCCCGGTGCGCGCCTGGATCCACGCGTCGTCCGTGTCCACCAGCTTCTCCAGGTCGTGATTGGTGACGATGCGGGGAGGCACGCTGTGACCAATGCCGGCGATGGTCGCCCCCCGGCGCGTCGTCGCCCCAACCCTGGGGGCGATCCGTTCGATGTCCTGGAGACGGGCCACCGTCGGACCTCCTGTGTCCTTCATCCCGTGCCGGCTGCGGCGAACGCGCCTACGATGCCTTCTTCTTCGGTCTGGCAGACTCGACGGGGATGACCTCGCGCCCGGCGTAGGACCCGCACGACGGGCAGACGCGGTGTGGTCGAATCCGGGCCTTGCACTGGGGGCAGGTGATCAGCGGAATCGGTGCCGCCCTCCACCGGCTGCGCCGGGAGCCTGTGCGGGACTTTGGGTGCCGCCGTTTCTGTGCCACGGATCTGCCTCCTCGCCGGGCCTGGGAGTGCCGGGGCGGCTACGCCGGCCCCGATCGCGTCCGACGGTCGCGCCAACCCGCCAGCGGGTGCAGGCGCGGGTCGAGCCCCGGCCCGTCGTCTGCGTGCTCGGTCCCGGTTCCCCGCCTGTGCTCGCAGGGGCCCAGGCGCAGGTCGGCCCCACACTGGTCGCAGAGTCCCGGGCAGTCGGCTCGGCAGCGGGCCACCATGGGCAGCGCCAGGACCAGCGCATCGCGCGCCAGGGCTCCGACATCCAGCAGGAGCCCGTCGCCCGCCCAGATCAGGTACTCCTCGGCCAGGGCCGCCTCCCCCGCGGAGACTCCGAGGGACCAGTTGACCTCCTCCAGCACGTCCGCCTCCAGGTGGTGCCGGTACGCCGCCGCACATCGATCGCAGGTCAGGGTGACCTCTGTCGCCAGCCGTCCTTCCACGCGCAGCACCGACCCCAGGTTGGTCAGCGTGAGGGTCCCTTCGACGGGTCTATCGAACGGGATCTCGGCGATCCCGCTGGCGATCACGTCGCCGCAGCTGACGTCCAGCGTGGCGCCGCGCTCGGCGCGGAGGGGTCGAAGATCCACCTTCATGGTGTCTACGCCCCGTCTGGCATGCTACGCCATTATAGGAATGTGCCATTTGGGGTGTCAATGAACGCACGGGGTACTATGGAACTCGTCGGGCCAAAGCTCCCCACCCCCGGCCTATCTTCTGGGTGAGCAGGATGGAGGCGTTCCTCCGCCAACATCGCATCAATCTCCGGCTCTTCATCGAGGTGTGAGATGCCCCCGGAGACCTCCCGGGCACGCCTCGCCGACTCCCGCCATCCCCAAGGCGTTCGCCAGCGCCTCGTCCAGTACTCCCTCGAGCACCGCAACGTCTCCCTCACCGCCCGCGCCTTCGGCTGCGATCGCGGTGACACCTACTGCAACAAAGCTGACTGACGCGTGATTAGTGATCCAAGGAACACGGGGGGTGCTGTCTTGAGGGGCCCTGTATAGTACCCCGTCAATGAACGCACCCGCCTGCGCGCGCGTGCGACCTCACTCCCCGCGACGGGACGCCCCGGATCCGCGCAGGACGTCCCGGCCGCGGCGGATCGTCGCCAGGATCCGATCCACCTCGGCTTCCAGGCGTTCCAGCACGCCGGCCGCATAGTCGTCCGCCCCGCTGCGGATGCGCTCGGCTTCGCGACGCGCCTCTTCGATGACGGCCTGCGCCCGGGCCGAGGGGGCCGCGGCCGCCGTCTCGCCGAGGCTGCGGGCGTACCGCTGCGCGTCCAGAACGAGCCGCCGCGCCTCCTCGCGGGCGCGGGCCAGGGTCGCCTCGGCTTCCGCCAGCAGCCGGGCCGCCTGGTGCAGTTCGCGGGGCAGGGCCGCCCGCGCCATCTGCACGAGGCCGATGACCTCACGCTCCATGGCTTCGCGTTGGCCGGGAGGGACCCGGCTGAGGTGGCGCCGCAGGACGGCTTCCAGGCGGTCGAGCATCTCCAGCACTGTGTCCACGGCTAGCTCTTCTCCGGCCACTGCGCACGCAGCCGCCGCACGACCGGCGGCGGGCAGATACGCTCCACCGACCCGCCCAGGCGCGCCACCTCCCGGATGAGGGACGAGGACACAAAGGCCCACTCCGGGGCTGCGATGAACAGCAGCGTGTCGAGATTGGGGGCCAGGATGCGGTTCATCGCCGACTGCTTCAATTCGTAGTCGAAGTCGCCGACGGCTCGCAGCCCCTTGATCAAACAGGCGGCGCCCCGGGACAGCGCGAAGTCGACCGTGAGCCCGCTGTAGGCGGCCACCTCCACCGACGGCAGGTCGGCGAGAACCTCCCTGAGCATCGCGACCCGCTCCTCCACGGGAAACGCTCCGGGAACCTTTTCCACATTCTCGGCGGCGGCCACGATGACACGATCGAACAGCCGGACGGCCCGTCGGACCAGATCGATGTGCCCGTAGTGGACCGGGTCGAAACTCCCGGGATAGACGGCGATGCGCACGCGGGTGCCCCCCTCCCTACTGACCGGCCCGTGACCGGATGAACCAGAGCATTGTCTCTCCATACCGGGCCTCGCGCTCCACGACCAGACCCGCCGGCACCTCGGGCCGGTCCCGCCAGTGTCCTTCGGCCACGATCAGGCCGCCTGGCGCCAGCACGCCGGCTTCCGCGATGGCCTCCAGCGTCCGCGGGACCCACCGCCGTCCGTATGGGGGGTCCATCATGATCAGGTGGAAGACCCGTCCCGCCCGGCCGAACCGGGCGACCGCGGCGAGCACATCCTCGCAGCAGACCTCAGCCCGATTGTCTGGTCCCGGGCGGGGCAGGGCCAGCCGGATCGCCCGGGCTCGCCGGGGATCGACTTCCACGAAGACCACCTGCCCCGCACCGCGGCGCAGGGCCTCCAGACCCAGCGCGCCGGTGCCGGCGAACAGGTCGAGCACCGTCGCACCGTCGATCTGCGCCCCCAGTCGATTGAAGAGCGCGTCGCGCACGCGGGCGGCCGTGGGGCGCACCCCGGCGCGCACACGACGGCCTGCCGGGGATCTCGGGTGACCGCGCGCGGCCATTCGGTTCACCCCACCGACGCGAGATGCACGCGCTCGTCGAGGTGGCGACGGACGATCTCGCCGAGCGCGCGTGCATCCGCCGACGACAGATCCGGATCCTCCTCCAGCAGCGCCTGCGCCGCCTGCCTGGCCTCCTCCAGCAGCCGCAGATCCGCGACCGGGTCGGCCACCCGGAGACCGCCGAGTCCGTGCTGACGGACACCGAGCACCTCACCGGGGCCGCGCAGCTGCAGGTCCTCCTGGGCGATGCGGAAACCGTCGCTGGTGGTCCGCATCACCTCCAGCCGCCGGCGTGCTTCCTCGGTGGTCGGATCGGCAATGAGGACACAGTAGGACCTGGCTGCGCCTCGGCCGACGCGACCGCGCAACTGGTGGAGCTGCGCCAGGCCGTAGCGGTCGGCGTCCTCGATGACCATGACCGAGGCGTTGGGGACATCGATGCCGACCTCGACGACCGTCGTGGCCACCAGCACGTCGATCTCTCCGGCACGGAAGGCCTCCATGCGCTCGGCCTTCTGGGCCGGCGAGAGCCGGCCGTGCATCACCTCGATGCGCAGACCTGCCAGCAGGCCCTCTGCCAGTTCGCGGGCTAGGTCTGCGGCCGACTGTGCCTGCAGCGCCTCGGACTCCTCGATGAGGGGGCAGACCACGAACGCCTGCCGGCCTGCGGCCACCTGGTCGCGCACGGAGGCGTAGACCTGCGGCCGGGCGCGCCTGGGACGGACCAGCGTGATGACCGGCTGCCGGCCGGGCGGCATCTCATCCAGCACCGACACATCCAGGTCGCCGTAGACCGTCAGCATCAACGTCCTGGGGATCGGCGTGGCGGTCATCACCAGCACATCCGGGTTGTAGCCCTTCTGCCGCAGGCGGGACCGCTGCATGACCCCAAAGCGGTGCTGCTCGTCCACCACGGCGACGCCCAACCGGTCGAAGACGACCTGCTCCTCCAGCAGCGCATGCGTTCCCACCACGATCCCCGGTCGCCCGGTACGCAGCAGCTCCAGGGCCGGGGCCCGCTCCTGCCGGTCCATGCCGCCGACCAGCAGGTGCACGGCAACGCCCAGCGGGTGCAGCAGCCGCCGCAACGTCAGGAAGTGCTGTTCGGCCAGGATCTCGGTCGGCGCCATGAGCGCACCCTGGTAACCGCCCTCGACGCAGGCCAGCAGCGCCGCCGCGGCCACGACGGTCTTGCCAGAGCCCACGTCGCCCTGCAACAACCGGTTCATCGGGACCGGACCCCGCAGGTCGGCCAGGATCTCGTCCAGCACGCGGCGCTGGGCGCGGGTCAGCGCAAACGGCAGGGAGGCCAGGAACCGGGGCACCAGCTCCGTGAACCCGCCATACACCACGCTGCGCGGCGTGGCCTGCAGCGCCGCCCGCTGGCGCAGGATGCCCAGTTGCAGGACGAACAGTTCCTCAAACGCCAGGCGACGACGGGCCACAGCGGACGCATTCGGGTCTTCGGGGAAGTGGGCGGCCCACAGCGCCTCGTGCAGACCCATCAGCCGGTGGCGGGCGCGCAGCGCAGGCGGGAGCACGTCGGGCAGGGCTCCGGCGTGGGCCGAGAGCGCCTCGCGGATGATCCCGCGCAGCGTGCGCTGCGGGAGCCCTTCGGTGGCGGGATAGACGGGCACCAGGCGGCCAACATTCCAGGGCTCCGCATCGGGATCGAGGGGTTCCACTTCCGGCGCGACGAACTGCAGGCCCCTCCCCGCCCGCTCCACACGACCGTAGAGGCTGACCTGCTGGCCGCGGCTCAGCCGCTGGGCGAGGTAGGGTTGATTGAACCACACCGCGTGGGCGGCGCCGGTGGCATCGACGATCCCGGCCCGGACCAGGATGCCTCCCCGGCGTGTCCGCACGGTCCACACGCGCTCGATGCGAACGATGGCCGCCTGCTCGGCGCCTTCGATCAGGCGCGCGAGCGGCGTGGGGTTCCGGCGGTCTTCATGGCGACGCGGGAGGTGGAGCAGCAGATCCCGCACCGTCTGGATGCCCAGCCGGGCCAGGAGCGCGGCCCGCGCCGGCCCCACCCCGCGCAGGTACTGGACGGGCGCGTCAGGCTTCGGCCGTCGATCCGTGCCGGCAGCCGCGAAGGGATCGGCAGAGGCGACGCGGCGCCTGGTCATGGTCTGCCCTGTTGTTCGCCGAGGCCCCAGGCTCTCCTCCGATCGAGACCGCACCGACCGCACCGCCCCTGCGTTGCGCAGCGGGGGCCCCTGTGCTAGAATCCGGCCGTTGCCGCCACGTGAGGGTCGGGCGGCGATGCCCGAACGGGTGACCGGCGGGCGGTGCAGGCGAGGTGGATGATGGCACGACGGTGCGCAATCTGCGGCAAGGGCCCGGCGGCGGGGAAGAGCCTCAGCCATTCCCACGTGCGGGCACCCCGGCGGTTCCTCCCAAACCTCCAGCGGGTGAGGATCATGCTGGACGGGACGAGGCGGCGCGTCAACATCTGCACGTCCTGCCTGACGTCCCGCAAGATCGCCCGCGCGAGCTAGGCCTGCGGCGCGAAAACCGCCGCGACCCGGTCGGGCCCGAACACGTACCACTCCCTGCAGAACCGACACTGGACCTCAATCCGCCCCTCCTCGCGGAGCAGGCGGTCACACTCCTCGCGCCCGAGCGCCGCAATGGCCCGGGCCACGCGGGCCGGGCTGCACCGGCAGGCGAACCGGACGGGACGCCGTTCCAGCACCGACACCGGGAGACGGCCGAGCGCCTCGGCGAGGATCTCCTCTGGCGCGGCGCCTGCGCTCAGCATCTGGGTGAGCGGCGGGAGCGCGCGCGCCCGGTGCTCCAGGTAGCCGAAAATTGACGGCGGCGCTCCGGGCAGGACCTGCAGCAGCAGCCCGCCGGAGGCCAGCACGCCGGCGTCAGGACCCACGAGGACGCCCACGGCGACCACGGTGGGCACCTGCTCGCTGCGGAGCAGGTAGGCCGCCAGGTCGTCGCCGATCTCGCCGGTCACCAGCGGGACGCTGCTCTGGTAGGGGTCCCGCAGGCCCACATCCCGCGTCACGTGAAACGTCCCCCGCCTCCCCACGGCGGCACCGACGTCCAGTTTGCGCGACGGCGTGGGCGGCAGATCGGTCAGCGGGTTGGTGACGTAGCCGCGGAGGCGGCCGTCGGCCGTGCTCTCGGTGATGAGTGGGCCCAGCGGCCCATCGCCCAGCACCCGGACCATGACGGTCTGCTGGTCCTTGAGGCCGGCTCCCAGCATGGCCGCCGCGGCCAGCGTGCGCCCCAGCGCCGCAGTCGCCGTCGGCAGGGTGCCGTGCCGCACACGGGCCTCCTCGGTGGCCCCGGTTGTGATCGCCACGCAGCCCAGGACCGAGCCCTCGGCGGCGATGACGCGAACGAGCACATCGTCCACGAGCCGACCCTCACTCCCGCAATGTCCCTATTCTAGCACCCGCCACAGCTCGTCTCGATCGAACGGCTCCAGGGGGACCGCCGTCCCGCCGCGGCGCACGATCCGCTCGTGCTCGGTCAGGGTGCCGACGACCGCCGACGGGATGCCCGCCGCCGCCAGGGCCGCGCACACCGGCGCCGGGTCGGGTGCGGCGACGAGCATGGCCCCTGAACCGATCAGCCCCAGCGGATCGGCGTTCAGCGCCCGGCAGATCGCCCGGGTCTCCTCCAGCACTGGGACGGCATCCGCGTTCAGATCCACCCCGCACCCCGACGCCTCCGCCAGTTCCCAGACCCCGGTGAGCACCCCGCCCTCGGTGACGTCGTGCATGGCGGTGGCGCCGGCCCGTGCCGCGATGCGACCCTCCGGGACCACGCTGATTCGTTCGATGAGCCCCCGGGCGCGGGCCAGCGTCGCCTTCCCCACCGCAGGACGCAGGCGGTCGGCCAGGTCCTCGGCCAGGATCGCCGTGCCCTCGAGGCCGGCGGCCTTGGTCAGGACCAGGGTGTCACCCGGTCGGCCTCCGTCGGCCCTGATGTAGCCGCCGCGCGGGGCGCGGCCGATCGCCGCCGTCACCACGAGGGTTTTGGGGAGCCCGGGGGTCACCTCGGTGTGGCCTCCGACGATTTCCACCCCGACCCCCTGCGCGGCCGAGCCGGCCTCTGCCATGATGCGGTCGAGATCTGCCAGGCCGGCCGACTCGGCGAGCAGGACGGTCAGCAGCAGGCCGACCGGCTCCGCGCCGGAGGCTGCCAGGTCATTGCAGGCCACATGGACCGCGTACCAGCCCAGGCGCGCAGCCGAGCCGGTGATGGGGTCGGTGGTGACCACGCAGGCGGTCTCACCGAAATCCAGGACTGCACAGTCCTGCCCGATCCCCGCGTGGACCAGCACGTCGCGCCGACGGCCCAGGTGAGGGTACACGTGGTGTCGCAGTGCCGCCGCAGAGATCTTGCCGGGCCTCATGGTGATCCTCCAGTCCGGGCCGCCCCCGTCCCGACCGGCGCCGCAGGCCGTGAGAGGGAGAGGTCTGGGATACACCGAACAACAGGGCGGTTACACCCATGGAGACCGCCTACCTGCTGGTCCGCCTGGATCGAAGCACACCGGCGGAAGTCGCCCGGGCGGTCCGGCGCGTGCCGGGCGTGATGGAAGCCGCGGTCACCATGGGGGAGGTGGATGTCCTGGCCGTCATCCGCGGGGAGACGACCAGAGCCCTGGCGGAGATCGGGCATCAGGTCGAGGCGATCGAGGGCGTGGGGAAGGTCTCGATCTGCGTCGTGGTGCGCCCGTAGCCTAGGCGGGAATGCGGGGGGTGATGTCCACCATCCGGGCCAGCAGCCGGTGGCTGACCTCCAGAGCGCGGTAGCCGTCCTCGGCGGAGACCCGCGGGCGCTCCTCGCCCCGCACGCAGGCCACGAAGTGGGACAGTTCGGCGCGCAGCGGTTCCTCACCGTCGAGGGCGATGCGCTGGTAGGCGCCGTTGAAGTGCCGGATGCTGACGACCTCGTGCAGGTAGTCGAGGTGGATGGTACGGTCCGCCATGGTCACTTCCATCTCCACGGCCTTCACCGCGGAGACCCGGCTGGCCGTCAGCGTCATCCGACACCCGCCCTCCATGACCAGGTGGGCCACCGCCAGGTCCTCGTGGCTATTGTGCACGCGCACGCCCACGCCGCCGATCTCCACCACCCGCTCCGGCACCAGCGACAGCACGATGTCCAGGTCGTGGATCATCAGATCGAGGACGACCCCGACGTCGGTGACCCGGTTCGGTTCGAAGGGCCGCACGCGCCGCGCGTGGATGTAGAGCGGCTCAGACACCAGGTCGCGGAGGTACTGGACCGCGGGCTTGAACCGCTCCACGTGGCCCACAAGCATGACCACCCCGCGCCGGCGGCTCAGGTCCACCAACCGCTGCGCCTCCTCGACCGTAGCGGTCATCGGTTTCTCCAACAGCACGTGTACGCCGGCTCCCAGGAAGTCCCGGGCCACGGCAAAGTGGTGGATCGTCGGGACCACCACGCTGACCGCGTCCACCCTGCCGATGAGATCCCGATGGTCGACGTACCCGCGGGTGTGGTAGCGGGCGGCCGCCGGCTCCACCTCCCGGGGGTCCCGGTCGACGACCCCGACCAGGTCCACTTCGGGCATGGAGGCGAAGACCCGGGCATGGTGGCGGCCCCACTGGCCCAGCCCCACCACTCCCAGGCGCACCCGCTCGACGCTCATGCCGCAGCCCCGGGAAGGGTGCGCACGGCCTCCACGATCGCCTCGAGCTCGTCCGGCCGCAGGTTGGGGTGGACCGGGACCGACAGGACCTCCCGCGTCAGCCGCTCCGCCTGCGGGTACCTGCCCAAAAAGCCGCGGTGCCGGTACGCCGGCGTGTGCGGGACGACCGACGGGTAGTAGACCCGGCTGGCAATCCCGTGCGCCTCCAGGTGACGGATCAGCGCCTCGCGCTGCGCGAAGACCCGGAGGGTGTACTGATGGTAGACATGACGGAACCCGGCAGGCTCGCGCGGCACCCGCAGCCAGGGCACGTCCTGCAGGCCGTCCGAGAGCCGGCGGGCGTTGGCGCGGCGGCACTCGTTGCGCTCCTCCAGGGCCGCCAGTTGTACCAGGCCGATGGCGGCCGCAATCTCCGTCATGCGGTAGTTGAACCCGATCACCTCGTAGGCGTACTCCGTCTCGCCCCGGGGGTCCACCAGCAGGCGCGCGCGCCGGGCGACTCCGGCATCGGCGGTCACCACCATGCCGCCTTCGCCCGTGGTCATGTTCTTCGTGGGGTAGAAGCTGAAGACGGCGGCATCGCCGAAGGTCCCCACGCGGCGACCGTCGATGGCGGCGCCGTGGGCCTGCGCGCAGTCCTCGATGAGCAGCGCGCCGTAGCGCCTGGCCAGATCGCCGAAGGCCCGCATGTCGGCCGGTAACCCGTAGAGGTGGACGACCAGGATGGCACGGATGCCGCCGCGGCGCAGGATCGGCTCGACGGCCGCGGGATCCAGGTTGAACGTGGCGGGGTCCACATCGGCGAAGACCGGGTGCGCGCCGGCGTGAATCACGGCGTTGCTGGAGGCCGAGAAGGTGAAGGGGGTGGTGAGCACGCGGTCCCCCGGGCCGATGCCCAACGCCAGCATCGCCACCTGGAGGGCCGCACTGCCCGACGCCGTCGCGACGGCATGCGGCATACCGAGGTAGGCGGCGAAGGCCGCCTCGAACGCCGCCACCCTGGGTCCTGCGACCAGGATGCCGGAGTCAAGGACTTCTTGGACCTGCCGTTTCTCTTCCTCGCCGATCTGCGGTCGGGCGATGGGAATCGCCGCCGCGGTCCTTGGGGTCATCCATCACTCCTGGTGCCATGTCAGGGCCAGGCCCCACCATATAGTGTCCTGGCCCCTCCCGCGACTTTCTCCCGACCCTCCCGCGGGCGCTACGCCGGCCCTTCCGCCTGCGCCTTGAGGGCCGCCAGCATGCTCTCGCAGTTCTTCCGCATCAGGACCTTGACCAGGGCGCCCAGCAGCGGGCCGGCCAGCGGGATTTCCAGGTCGTACTCCACCACCAGGGACGTCCGCGTGCCCTCCGGCGTTGGCTCGAACCGCCACTGGCCCTCGTAGCGGGCGAAGTCTCCGCTGCGCTGGCGGAAGGTGCAGGTCCACCGGGCGTCGTCCCACTCGTCTTCCTCGACCCACCGGATCCGGCGGCCCTGGACGACGCCGACCCACTGGGTCACCGTGCGACGGTCCTGGCGTTCCAGCACGGTGACGCGCTCGAGGTCGGGCATGTACTCGGGAAACCGCTCGACATCCTTGGCAAGCGCGTACACGCGCTCCAGCGGGGCGCGGATGACGGTGGACGCCTGGACGGATGGCATGGGACTCCTTCAGGATGCCGGCGCCCCGGCGGCCGTGCGCCGGCCGGTGATCAAGAACCCGGTGTGGGCCACCATGCGGTGGGCCGGGCGGACGCTCTGCGCGGCCACGTGCCACGGCCGCACCAGCGCCTCCACCGTCTCGATTAGGGCGAATGCCCCGCTTCCGGCGAGCGCCTCGACCGTCCGCTGGACCTGGATCGTCGTCGGGACGTAGGCCAGCAGGATCCCGCCGGGCCGCAACGCCCCGGCCGCGGCCGGCACGACGCGCCAGGGCTCCGGGAGATCCAGGACGACGCGGTCGGCGGGCGCATCGGGGATTCCGTTCAAGATGTCGTGGAGCCGCAGGACCAGCGTCGGCGTCTCGCCCAGGTACCGGGCGATGTTGCGCACTGCGGTGCGCTGGAACTCCTCGCGCACTTCGTAGGAAAACACGCGGCCCGCAGGTCCCACCGCGCGGACCAGGGCCATGGTGAGTGCTCCCGATCCGGTGCCGGCCTCGACGACCGTTGCCCCGGGGTAGATGTCCGCCAGCATCGTGATCAGGGCCAGGTCCTTGGGGTAGATGACCTGCGCACCCCGCGGCATCGCCAGCACGTAGTCGGCCAGCGTGGGCCGCAGGACCAGAACGCGCTCGCCCCGGGAGCTCTCGGCCGTGGTGCCATCCGGCTGGCCGATCAGATCGTCGTGCGCCACCCGGCCTCCCCGCAGATCGAAGGCCCCACCTGCCCGGAGCCAGACGAGGTAGGACCGCCGCTTGCGGTCGACCAGGAGGACCGGCTCGCCGGCGGCCAGGGGGCCCGTGCGGTTCACGGGGCCGCGGCGCCCACCGTCAGACCGTCACCTCGCGGGGCCGCACGTTCTCGCGGACCCACCGGACGATCTCCTCCAGCGAGGCCCCGGGACTGAAGATCTTGCGGATACCGGCCGCCTGGAGGGCCGGGATGTCCTCTTCGGGGATGATCCCCCCGCCGAAGACCACGACGTCGTGGAGGCCTCGCTCCCGGAGGAGCTGGACCACGCGCGGGAACAGGGTGTTGTGGGCGCCTGAGAGGATCGACAACCCGATGGCGTCCACGTCTTCCTGGACCGCCGCTCCGACGATCATCTCTGGGGTCTGGTGCAGCCCGGTGTAGATGACCTCAACGCCGGCGTCGCGCAGCGCCCGGGCCACGACCTTGATCCCCCGGTCGTGGCCGTCCAGCCCCGGTTTCGCCAGCAGGATCCGCACCGGCCGTGGCATGGGCGACCCATCCTCCGGTCAAATGACGGCAGGTTCGCGGTACTCGCCGTAGACGCGGCGGAAGACGTCGCAGATCTCGCCCAGGGTGGCGTAGGCCCGGACCGCCTCCAGAATGTAGTCCACGGTGTTCTCGGACCCCCTGGCGGCCCGGGCCAGAGCATCCAGGGCGCGCTCGACCCGGGCGTTGTCACGCTCGGCCCGCACCCGGCGGGTCCGCTCGACCTGGCGGCGCTCGACCTCGGGGTCGATGCGCAGGGTCGGGATCTTCGGTTCCTCAGGGACGGTGAACTCGTTGACCCCCACGATAATGCGCTCCCTGCGCTCGACCTGCTGCTGGAACCGGAACGCGGCGTCGGCGATCTCGCGCTGCGGATAGCCGGCCTCGATGGCGGCGACCATCCCGCCTATGGCGTCGATGCGGCCAATGTAGTCCCAGGCGGCTTCCTCGACCTGGTGGGTCAGTGCCTCGACGAAGTAGGACCCGCCCAGGGGATCCACGGTGGAGGCGGCGCCGGTCTCGAAGGCGATGATCTGCTGGGTGCGCAGGGCGACGGTCACCGCTTCCTCGGTGGGCAGGGCGTAGGTTTCGTCCATGGAGTTGGTGTGGAGCGACTGCGTCCCGCCCAGGACCGCCGCCAGCGCCTGCAGCGCGACCCGTGCGATGTTGTTGAGGGGCTGCTGTGCCGTCAGCGACACACCCGCGGTCTGCGCGTGGGTGCGCAGCCACCACGACCGGGGCTGCCGGGCGCCGAACCGCTCGCGCATGATCTTCGCCCACATGCGCCTGGCGGCCCGGAACTTGGCGATCTCCTCGAAAAAGTCGCTGTGCACGTCGAAGAAGAACGACAGCCGCGGCGCGAAGGCGTCTACCTCCAGCCCGGCGTCGAGGCCGGCCTGCACGTAGGCGATGCCGTCGGCCAGGGTGAAGGCCAGCTCCTGCACCGCGGTGGCCCCGGCCTCACGGATGTGGTAGCCGCTGATGCTGATCACGTTCCACCGGGGTAACTCGCGGACCCCGAAGGCGAGCATGTCCTGGATCAGGCGCATGCTGGGCCGGGGCGGCACGATCCACTCTTTCTGGGCGATGAACTCCTTCAACATGTCGGTCTGGGTGGTGCCCCCCAGCTGCGCCCGGGGCACGCCCTGCTTCTCCGCCACGGCCAGGTACATGGCCAGCAGGACGTTGGCCGGCGCGTTGATGGTCATCGAGGTGGTCACGCGGTCGAGGGGGATCCCCGCAAACAGGATCTCCATGTCGGCCAGCGAATCCACCGCGACGCCCTCGCGGCCCACCTCGCCCACCGCGCGGGGGTGGTCGGAGTCGTAGCCCATCAGGGTGGGCATGTCGAAGGCCACCGACAGCCCCGTCTGCCCGTGTGCCAGCAGGTAGTGGAAGCGGCGGTTGGTATCCTCCGCCGTGCCGAACCCGGCAAACTGGCGCATCGTCCACAGCCGGCCGCGGTACATGTCGGGGTGGATGCCGCGCGTGAAGGGGTAGTCGCCGGGCCGTCCCAGGGCCTGGGAGGCCTGTGGCGGGAGGTCGTCCGGACCGTAGACCGCCTTCACGGGAATCCCAGACAGCGTCTCCGTCGGAGGTCCGAGCCTGCGCGCGAGGATCTCCATCAGCCGCCCTCCTCAGTGGGGAGCCTTGCCCACGCTGCGTTCGAGCACCTCGACCACATCCATCGGCCGGGTGGACGACTCCACCGCCGCCGCGCCGTCTTCCAGCATCAGCAGGCAGAACGGGCAGGCGGTCGCGACGACCTCGGCGCCGGTGGCGGCGGCGTGTCGCGCGCGCACGTGGTTCATCCGCTGGCCCACGCGGTCTTCCACCCAGTAGAGCCCGCCGCCGGCCCCGCAGCAGAACCCCTTCTCCCGGCACTGGGCCATCTCGACCGCCCTGGCGCCGGGGATCGCCCGCAGCACCCGGCGGGGCGCCTCATACTCGCCGTTGTGCCGCCCCAGGTAGCACGGATCGTGGAAGGTGACCGCCGCTGCCACCGGGATGGTGGGCCGCAGGCGGCCTTCGTCGATCAGGCGGGCCAGCAGCTGCGTGTGGTGCCACACCTCGTAGTGCCCTCCCAGATCGGGGTACTCGTGCCTGAAGGTATTGTAGCAGTGCGGACACAGGGTGACGATCTTGGTGACGCCGCGGCGGTCGAGCGTCTCGATGGTCCGACGTGCCAGGTCGCAGAACAGGTACTCGTTGCCGATGCGACGCGCCGGATCCCCGTTACAGCCTTCCTCAGCACCCAGGATCCCCACGTCCAGCCCCGCGGCCTGCAGGACCCGCACCAGGGCCCGCAGCGGCGCATGGTTGCGCTCGTTGAGGGCTGCTGCGCAGCCCACCCACAGCAGCCATTCGGATCGGTCGCCCTTGGAGAGGTCCTTGACCTCGACCCCGGCGGTCCAGGCCGTGCGCGCCAGCCCGGCGCCCCGGAACGGGTGGCCCCGGGCCTCCAGGCTGCGCAGCGCCTCGCCCATGGTCTCGGGCAGACTGGCTTCCTCCATCACCAGGTGCCGGCGCATCTCCACGATCTTGGGCACGTGCTCGATGAAGACCGGGCACGCCTCCATGCAGGCCATGCAGGTCACACAGGCCCACAGGGCCTCTGGCGAGATCACCTGCCCGCCCAGGGCGCGGGAGGAGGCGCCGTCGGTCCGGTGCATCTCGTCGCGCAGGTCCAGGACCACGTGCATCGGCGAGAGCACCTTGCCCGTCAGGGCGGCCGGACAGACCGCGGTGCACCGGCCGCACTCCGTACACACATCCAAATCCAACAGGTCCTTCCACGTCAGGTCGGAGAAGGCCGAGGCCCCGAAGCGCTCGGTTCTCTCGAAGTCGATCAGACCCACCCCCGCCGGGTTCTGGAGGGGCTGGAGATAGGTGTTCAGGGGGGCCAGCACCAGGTGGAAGAGCTTCGAGTAGGGGATGTAGGCGACGAACGCCATGGAGAGCAGGAAGTGGCCCCACCAGACCCCGGCGTGGGCCAGCCGGATCGCGCCCTCGGAGGGTGCCGCCGCCCTGACCAGGCCCGCGACGGCGTATCCGACCGGCGACCAGGCCGCCCAGGGGTCGCGGGTCCCGGCGATGCGCAGGCCCTCGACGACGAACCCCGTGACCAGGATAAGTTCGAACAGCCAGAGGATCACCGCATCGGAGAGGACCCCGCGGCGCAGCCGCGGCGACCGGACCAGGTAGCGCATCGCCAGGGCGCAGGCGACCCCGGCGGTTGCGACCAGCCCCATCACGTCGAGGGCCGCCGACTGGAAATAGAGGTAGAAAGCCCCCTGCATGATCCGGATTTTCAGGTCCTGGTGGACGAACACGACCGTGGTGCCGGCGAAGAGGAACAGGAAGCCCCAGAAGAACGCCAGATGATACGCTCCGGCGACCCGATCCGCGAGCAGCCGGCCGTGGGCGAAGACGTGCCGCAGCACCGCGCGCACCCGCGGTCCCACCGGGCGCAGCCGCGAGACGGGCCGGCCGCGGCGCCACAGGCGCGCGTGGCGCCAGATCCCGTAGCTCATGATGCCCACGGCCACCAGGGCCACCAGGTACATGAGCACCACACCGAGGGCGGGGATGTTCCAGTAGATCTCTCGGGTGGGCACCATCGGGACGATCGCCTCCGGGGCGGCCGTGGCTCCGGGCTACCGGCCCCGGAGTTCTTTCACCTTGGCGATCAGCGCGGGGACGACCTCTCGGTAGTCGCCCACGATGCCCAGGTGCGCCACCGAGAAGATAGGCGCGTCGGGGTCGCGGTTGATGGCGACGATGGTGCGGGCGCCAGCCACGCCGGCGACGTGCTGGGTGGCTCCCGAGATGCCCACCGCAATGTACAGCGCCGGTCGGATCGTCTTCCCGGTCTGGCCGATCTGCCAGGAGACAGGGACCCACCCGGCGTCCGCTGGAGGGCGGGACGAGCCCACGGCGCCGCCCAGCACCTCCGCCAGCTGTTGGAGGACCTTGAAGCCTTCCGGACCGCCCAGGCCCCGTCCGCCGCCGACGACGATCTGCGCATCCTCCAGCCCCACTTCCGCCTGTTCGCGCCGGACCTCCCGCACCCTGGCCCCGAGCGTGGCGCCGTCGATCGCAACCGGCACCTCCTCCACCGTCGCCGTCGAGGGCCTCGGCTCCGGCACGTCCAGCGCCCGGGGCTTGACCGTCAGCACCGCGGGCCGCTTCGCCACCGCCAGGGTCGCCATCGCCCGACCGCCGTAGACCTGGCGCCGGACCAGGAGCGCGCCGCCCTCGACGGCCACATCCACCGCCTCGGTGACCAGCGCGGCGCCCATCCGCGCGGCGAGCCGCGGGCCGAGTTCCCGGCCCACCGTGTCGGCGCTGACGAGCACGATGCCTGGCTGGGCGCGGCGCACGATCTGCTCGGTGGCGATCAGCGCGGCGTCGGTCTGCCCGGACGTCAGCAGGGGATGATCACAGCGGTAGATCGCCGCCACCCCGTGCTGCTGCAGCGTGCCGGCCGCCTCGGCCAGGTGCGGCCCGGACCCGAGCAGCGCCGCGGCGATCCCTCCTTCCCCCGACCCCTCCAGCGCCCGCGCCGCCGTCACCAGCTCGAGGCTGCCGCGGGAGAGGGCCCCGTCCAGCGCACTGGCCACCACGCAGATGCCGGCCATCCCACCGTCTCCCCTACACCAGTTTCAGATCGTGCAACCGGCGCGCCAGCGAGGCGGCCTGTTCGACCGGGTCGCCGTCGAGGAACTCGCACGTCGCGGTCCGCTGGGGGACCACCACCTCACGGACCTCGACGCCGGATCCGTCGGCGCCGCCGGAAGGCAGCACCAGGTCCCCCGCGGCCCAGGTCTGGACCGGCTTGCGCTTGGCCGCCACGATGTCCTTGACCTTGGGCAGCCTCGGACGGTTGGCCTCGTCGCTGGCGATGGACACCACCGCCGGCATCCGCACGTCCACCTCGTGGAACCCGTCGTCGGCCATCCGCCGGACGAACAGGCCGCCGTCGGCGGGCTGAACGCGGGAGGCAAACGTCACGCAGGAGGCCCCCAGCGTCTCGGCCAGCAGCGGCGGCACCACGCGCTCCACCCAGTCGGCCGACTCGCACCCGCACAGGATCAGGTCGTAGGCGCCGATACGCCGGACCGCTGCGGCCAGCAGACGGGCCTTCTCGACGCCCAGCAGGTCGGGCGCCTGCGGGTGATCCACCACCACCGCCTGGTCGGCCCCCATGGCCAGCGCCAGGCGGATGGCATCCCCCAGGGCCGCCGCCGGCCCCACCGCCAGCGCGGTGACCTGTGCGCCGCCGCGGTCCTTGAGCTGGAGGGCCACCTCCAGCGCGTTCTCGTCGTACGTGGAGATCACCAGCGGTCGGCCCTCGCGGACCTGACGCTTCGTGGCGGGGTCGATGACGAAATCCCGCACCGGGAGTTCGGGGTCCACCACCTGTTTGAGACAGACGATGATGTCCACGGGCCCTCCCCCTAGCGTCGGCCGAGCAGATGCCGGGCAATCACCAGCCGCTGGATCTCGGACGTCCCCTCGTAGATCTCGGTGATCTTGGCGTCGCGGAAGTACCGCTCGACCGGATAGTCCTGGATGTAGCCGTAACCGCCGAAGAGCTGGACCGCCTTGTGGGCGGCAAACATGGCGGTCTCCGACGCCGCCAGCTTGGCCATGGCGGCCTCCCGGGTATGCGGCTGACCGGCGCCGCGCAGCACCGCCGCCCGGTAGGTGAGTTGCCGCGCCGCCTCGATCCGCGTGGCCATGTCGGCGAGCGCCCACCGCACCGCCTGGAACGCGGCGATCGGCGAGCCGAACTGCTGGCGCTGCTGCGCGTAGGCGGCGGACTCCTCCAGGCAGGCCCTGGCGATGCCCAGGGCCTGGGCCGCAATCCCGATCCGGCCCCCGTCCAGCGTGGCGAGCGCGATCTTCCCGCCCTCGCCCCGCGGGCCCAGGAGGCTGGCGGCGGGCACCCGGCACGCCTCGAAGACGAGTTCGGCCGTCGACGAGCACCTGATCCCCAGTTTCTTCTCGACCTTCCCCACGCGGAGGCCCGGGGACGTCTTCTCCACGATGAAGGCGGAGATGCCCCGCGCCCCAGGGATGTCCTCACTGCGGGCATACACGATGCAGACATCGGCCTCTGCGCCGTTGGTGACGAAGAGCTTCGTGCCCGAGAGCACCCACTCGTCGCCGACGAGCCGCGCGGTGGTGCGCAGCGACATGGCGTCCGACCCGGCCGCGGGCTCGGTGAGGCAGTAGCACCCCAGCCAGCGGCCCGAGGCCAGCGGCGGGAGATAGCGCCGCTTCTGCTCCTCACTGCCCCATCGCAGGATCGGTTCGCAGACCAGCGAGTTGTTAACCGTCACGATCGCCTGGAACCCCGCCGACACCCTCGCCAGTTCCTCCTGGGCGATGACGTAGGCCAGGGGGTCCAGGCCCGCGCCGCCGTATTCCTCGGGTACCGTCATCGCCATCAGGCCCAGCGCGGCGGCCCGGGCGAGGGCCTGGGCGGGGAACCGGGCCGTGTGATCGAGGTCGGCGGCGATCGGCAGCAATTCGCGGGTCGCGAACTCCCGGACCGTGGCCTGGAGCATCCGGTGTTCGTCAGACAGGACGACCGCCATGGCCGCCTCGCCACTCTTTCTTTTCTACTTCTTCGCGCTGGAAGGAACCCCCTCTCCCGCCGGTGTAGTGGAGCATGGGTGCATGCTGGAGACCCTTATCGTGGTCCTGGTCGTCCTGGCTGCACTGGCCGCCGCCGGGGCGCTCGGGGTCTACCGACGACTCACCGGCCTTTGCCACCGTCTGGCGGAGCACATCCGGACGGCCGCGCCGGAGATGCGCGTCGACCTCACCGAGGCCGGCCTGGCGGTGCAGGTGCTCGGGACCCGCATCGAGGTGGACCTGCCCGTGCTGGCCCGCCGCCGACCGCGCGGGGTCGATGAGCGCGCGTGGTTCGATGCCATCGTCGCCGGCCTGAGATCCCGAGTCCCCATTCCGGATCCTCCGCCCTATCCCCTCGTGGCGGACCGGATTGTCCCGCACCTGAAACCGGCCGACTACGTCGAGGTCTTCGATCGCTACCCTCCCGGGCTGCGCCTGGCCTGGCGAGAGTTCGCGCCCGGCGTGGCCGTCATCTACGTCATCGCCGGGCTCCACCGGTGGACGCTGGTGACCGCCGCGATGGCCCGTGCCTGGGGCCTCTCGCCCCAGGCGCTGCACGAGGTCGCCCTGGCAAACCTCCGGGCGCAGACGGTGAGGATGCTCGCCGAGGTGGGCGGCCCGCAGCGCCGCTACGAGCACCTGGACGGGTTCGATGCGGCGCGAATCCTAGCCGCCGACCTGGTCGTACCGCCCGACGTGGCCGACCCGCTCGTGGCGATCCCCGAAGAGACGGTCCTCTGGATCGGGCCGGCTTCGGAGCGCAGCGCGCTGGCCGACCAGGCCCGGGCGCGGTTTCAGACGTCGAGCCGCCCCCTGACGCCGCACCTCTACCGCCTGACGCCGGCCGGCGCGGTGGAAGCCGACTCCGCCGGAGCCGGTCCCGGAGTCCGTTAGGGCGCCGGCCCCAGGGGTCAGCGCGAGCCCGTCCGGTAGTACCGCCACTCCAGCCGGCCGGTGGCGCCCTGCAGGCCCAGCCGCGTGTTGCCCAGCGTGTTGCGGACCACCGGCTGGGTCTTGGGGGTGGTGAAGAACATCACCGGCACCTGCTCGGCGACGATCTCCTGCCACCGCCAGTACAGGGCGCGGCGTCTGTCGGGGTCCACCTCCCGCGCCACCTGCTCGAAGATCCGGTCGATCTCGGCCTCCCACGCGGTGGCCGGCCTCGCCTGCCGCGGGTTCCAGTCGTGCAGGCTGCCCGAACTCATCCAGTACGTCCGCGCGGTCCCCGGCTCGATGTCTCCGGTCAGCCCGATGATGATCGCGTCCCACGTAAAGGTGTTGTCCAGTTTGGTGACCAACGTGCTGAAGGGCTCGGGGGTGAACAGGACCCTGATGCCGAGCCGGGTGAAGTCCTGCCGGACGATGTTGCCGATGGCCACCCCGTCGGGACTCTGGGCGCTCGTGGAGAGGACAAACTCCACCGCCGTGCCCGCAGCGTCGCGCAGGACCCCGTCGGCGCCCTTGCGGTAGCCGGCCTCCTCCAGCAGCCGCTGGGCGCGGGCGAGGTCGTACGGATACCGGGGGAGGTTCGGGTGGTAGTAGCGCCGGTTGGCGATGCTCACCGGGCTCCAGGCGGGCGTGGCGCGGCCGGCGTAGACCTGGCGCACGATCGTGTCCCGGTCGATGGCATGGTTCAGGGCCCGGCGGAACCGGACATCCTGGAACCAGGTGAGTTTGGGCGGCCGGATCCCCCGGGGATTCTGGTTGAACACGAGGTACTCTAAAGAGAAGGTCTCCGGCCCGTCGTAGATGGTGTAGTTGCCGGCCCGCTCGCCCTGCTTGAACTCCGCGTACTCGCGCGGGCGCGCGTTGTACAGATCGATCTCCCCCGAGAGGAACTTCAACTTCTCGGCGTCCACGTTGGGCACGATCTGCAGGACCACCCGGTCCAGGTAGGGCAGGCGCCCCCCGGCCCGATCCACGCGCCAGTAGTGGGGGTTGCGCCCGTAGGTCACGCGCTGTCCGAAGACGTACGACTGCATGACGAAGGGCCCCGTGCCCACGATCTCGTGGGGGGGCGTGTTCACGGCCCAGGCCGCGTTGAACTTTCCGGCACCGCCGGCCAGCGCGGCCTGGAGTTTGTGCCTGGGGATGATGACGAGATCCTGCAGGAGGCGCAGAAAGAAGCCGAGGGGTTCGTCGCTGACGAACGCGATGCGCCGGTCGTCCACCCGGCGCCACCGCACCGGCTTGCCGCCGAACGTCAGCAGGTCCACCGTCGTGCTCTGCACCCCCCTGGTGAAGACGGCCTGGAGGCTGAACAGCACGTCGTCGATGGTCAGGGGCCGGCCGTCCGACCAGCGGATGCCCTGGCGCAGGGTGAAGGTCCAGGTGCGGTGGTCGCCAGATAGCGTCCAGGACTCGGCCAGCGCGGGCTCGATCTCGCCGGTGAGGTAGTTGCTCTCCACCAGCCCCTCGAAGATCGGTCCGAGGACCCTGCCGGTCGAGGCGTCGGTCACGATCACGGGGTTGAAGGTCCGCGGCTCGCTCACCTGGGCGTCGACCAGCGTTCCGCCGTACCGGCCAATCTCCGGCGCGTCGACGGCCACTTTGGGATGGGGGATGCCGGGGAGGGTGATCCTGCGGTCTGGCCCGGTCGCTGAGACCCCGGCGGCCAGCAGCATCGGCATCACAACCACAAGACACACCGGGAAGGTTCGCATCGGGACTTCCAGAGGATTCCGCCTGGCGCAAAGAGTCGGCAGGGGGTGCAGGACCGCGCTACCCGTACTCGTAGAACCCCCGGCCCGTCTTCCTCCCCCACCATCCGGCCACGACCATCTGCTTGAGCAGCGGCGGCGGCGCGTAGCGCGCGTCCTTGAACTCCTGGAACATGGCCTCGGCAATATAGTAGGTGGTGTCCAGGCCCACGAAGTCCAGCAGCGTCAGCGGCCCCATGGGATGGCCCAGGCCGAGCGTGATCGCCGCGTCGATGTCCTCCTTCGAGGCCACGCCCAGTTCGAGCGCCCGAATCGCATCCAGCAGGTAGGGGACCAGCAGGCGGTTGACGATGAACCCGGGGGTGTCTTTCGCCACCACGACCGTCTTGCCCAGGGACTGGGCGAACTCACGCATGCGGCCGACCACCTCATCGGACGTGGTCAACCCGCGTACCACCTCCACCAGCGGCATCACCGGGACCGGATTGAAGAAGTGCAGCCCGACCACCCGATCGGCCCGGCGGGTGGCGGCAGCCATCTCGGTGATGGACAGCGACGATGTGTTGCTGGCGAAGATCACCTCTCGCCCCAGGCGCCGGTCCAGGTCCGCCAACAGCGCCTTCTTGTCGTCCATCTTCTCGACGATGGCCTCGATGATCAGGTCCGCGCCGGCCAGGTCGTCCAGGGAGGTCGTCCCGCGGATGCGCGTTCGGGCGGCGTCGCGGGCCGCCGCATCCAGCTTGCCGCGCTCCACGGCGCGGCGCATCGAGGCCTCGATGCGCTCCAGGCCCTTCTGCAGCAGATCTCCGGTGAGTTCCCGCACCACGACCTCGTATCCGGCGCGGGCCACGGACTCCGCGATGCCGGACCCCATCAACCCGCACCCCACCACACCCACCCGACGGATCATTGGCTCCTCCTCCCGTGCGCCCGGTCTTGCTCCCGGATCACCGCCCGGACCAGGGGCGGGGGCGCCGGCGGCGACTCGGCGATGCCAAACGCCGCCGCCACCTCGCGGGCGGCTACGCCGCCGGTCTCCTCGTCCCGCGCGTGGACCGTGGCCAGGGACTCCCCACGGCCCACAGAGTCACCCACGGTGCGCTCGATGATGATCCCCACGGCGGGATCGATGGCGTCGCCTTTCTTCGCCCGGCCCGCGCCCAGGCGCATGGCCGCCAGGCCCACCCCCGTTGCGTCGATCCCCGCCACGACGCCCGCGGCCGGGGACGGCACCGGCACCCGGACCGGCGCCTGGGGCAGGCGGTCAGGATGGTCGACGACCGACGGATCGCCGCCCTGCGCGCGGACCATGGCGGTAAACTTCGACAACGCCTCCCCGCCGCGCAGCCGGCGCGCCAGGTCCGCCTGGCCCTCCTCCGGGGTCCTGGCCTTCCCGCCGAGGACCAGCATCCACCCCCCCAGCGTCAGGCAGAGGGCCTCCAGGTCCGGCGGGCCGTCTGCGCGAAGCGTCGCGATCGCTTCGGCCACCTCCAGCGCGTTGCCCACCGCACGGCCCAACGGGTGATCCATGCCGCTGATGACCGCCACCGTCCGTCGCCCGGCGGTCCGGCCGATCTCGACCATCGTCAGAGCCAGCGACCGCGCGTCGTCTTCGGTCTTCATGAAGGCGCCGCGCCCGCACTTGACGTCCAGCAGGATAGACCCGGCTCCGGCCGCCAGCTTCTTGGACATGATGCTGGCCGCGATGAGCGGAACGCTGTCCACCGTGCCGGTGACGTCCCGCAGCGCATAGAGTTTTCCGTCCGCCGGCACCAGCGTGGGGCTCTGCCCGGCGATCGCGCAGCCGATCTGCTCCACCTGCCTGAGAAACTCGGCCTCCGACAGATCGGTCCGACACCCGGGGATCGACTCCAGCTTGTCCAGGGTCCCACCGGTGTGCCCGAGGCCCCGGCCCGAGAGTTTGGGCACCACCACCCCGGCCGCAGCCACCAGGGGGACCAGCACCAGCGAGGTCTTGTCGCCGACCCCGCCGCTGCTGTGCTTGTCTACGGCGCAGTCCCGCAGAGCCCCCAGGTCGACGGTCGTCCCGGACCGCACCATGGCCATGGTCAGCGCCGCGGTCTCCTCCAGCGTCATCCCGCGGATGCAGACCGCCATCAGGAAGGCGGCCATCTGGTAGTCGGGGACGTCCCCCTCCATGAACCCGGCGATCAGCCCCTCGATCTCCTCGGGGGCGAGGGTCCCGCCGTGGCGCTTCCGCGTGATGAGATCGGAGACCCGCATCACCGGGGGAGCATCGCCACGATGCGTCGGACCAGGCGGACGAAGTCCGGTTCGATGCGCTTGGCGACAGCCAGCACGTCCTCGTGGGTCACCTTGACAGCGGCCTCGCCGGTCGCCAGGTCAGTGATGGCCGACAGCCCGAGCACGCGCATCCCGGCGTGCCGGGCCGCAATCACCTCGCCCACGGTGGACATCCCCACCGCATCTGCGCCCCATCGGGCCATCATGCGCAGTTCCGCAGGTGTCTCGTAGGAGGGGCCGGTCACCCCGATGTAGACCCCGGTCTGCAGGGGGATGCCCAGGTCCCGCGCGGCCCGCACGGCGACGGCGGCCAGTTCGGGGTCGTAGGGCTCGGACATGTCCGGAAAGCGCGGGCCGAGTGCGTCCTCGTTGGGCCCCACCAGAGGGTTCGCGCCTGTGAAGTTGATATGATCGGCGATCAGCATGAGGTCGCCGGGCCGGAAGAACCGGTTGAGCCCTCCGGCGGCGTTGGTCACAATCAGGGTGCGGGCGCCCAGCGCGTGCAGCGTCCGGACCGGGAATACGACCTCGGCCATGGTGTAGCCTTCGTAGAGGTGGGCGCGCCCCTGCAGGACGGCTGCGGGGCGGTCCTCCAGCGTCCCGATCACCAGACGCCCGCTGTGCCCCGGGACGCCCGGCCGCGGGAAGTGGGGGATCTCCGCGAACGGCACGACCGCGTCTGCGGCCACATGGTCTGCCAGCGCGCCGAGCCCGGACCCCAGGATGATCCCGACGTCAGGGATGCGGGTCGCCCGCTGCCGGATCGCGGCTGCAGCCTCCCGTGCGCGAGCTGCCCAGGTCATGGGTCCCTCCTGCCATCTATGGTGTTCGATGCGCGGCGGCCCGGGCCTACCGGACGACGGCCGCGCCTACTGCAGCGCCTCCCAGAAACTCTGGCCTGGCCCCGTCCAGCGCAGACCGAAGGCGTCGGCCACAGTGGCGCCGACGTCGGCGAAAGAGTCCCGCACGCCGAGCCGACGCCCCGGGGCGAGGTGGGGCCGCCAGGCCAGCACCGGGACCTGCTCCCGGGAGTGGTCGGTGCTCGGGGTGGTCGGGTCATTGCCGTGGTCGGCGGTCACGATGGCCAGGTCGCCGGACGTGCAGACGTCCAGGAGCTCCGGGAGGCGCGCGTCGATGCGCTCCAGGTGCCGGGCGAATCCCTCGGGGTCGTTGCGGTGACCGTAGACCGTGTCCAGGTCCACTAAGGTGGTGAACACCAGGCCCCGCTCCAGCGTCCGCAACGCGGCGGCCGCCTGCTCAATCCCGTCCATGTCACCATGGGCCCGCACCGCACGCGTCAGGCCGCGCCCGGCGAAGAGGTCCTCGACCTTCCCGATGCCCACCACGGGGATGCCGTCGGCTACCAGCGCGTCCAGCACCGTGGGGCCGGTGGGCGGAAGGGAGAAGTCGCGCCGCCGATCGGTGCGCACGAACGCGCCGGGCGATCCGGCAAACGGCCGGGCGATGACGCGGCTGACCCCCCACTCGCCCCGCAGGATCTCCCGCGCGGTCCGGCACCACGCGTAGAGTTGCTCGACCGGGACAACCTCCTCGTGGGCCGCGATCTGGAACACGCTGTCCGCCGAGGTGTAGACGATCGGGGAGCCGGTCCGCAGGTGCTCTTCGCCGAGGCGCTGGATGATCTCGGTGCCCGAGGCCGCCACGTTGCCCAGGACCGGTCGGCCGATGGCGGCCTCGAAGGCCCCGATGATCTCCTGGGGAAAGCCGTGGGGAAACGTCGGAAAGGGATGGGGGACGATGAGCCCCGCCAGTTCCCAGTGGCCGGTGGTGGAGTCCTTGCCGGCCGAGCGCTCCCGCAGCACGCCCACCGCCGCCTGGTGGTCGCTGGTCGGCCGCACGCCAAGGATCGGCGCGAGGACGCCCAGCCCCAGGCGCTCCAGGGTCGGCAGCCGCAGCCCGCCCGCGGCGCGCGCGGTGTTGGCCAGCGTGTGGCTGCCCTCATCGCCGTAGTCCGCCGCGTCGGGAAGCGCGCCGATCCCGCACCCGTCGAGGACCAGGAGGAGCACGCGCACGGGCTATGGCCTCTCCCCTCGAAGCGCCATCCGGTCGCGGGGGTGCGCCCGACGGTAGACCTCGCGCAGGCGCGCGCGGCTCAGGTGGGTGTAGACCTGCGTGGTGGCGATGCTCGCGTGGCCCAGCATCTCCTGGACGGCGCGCAGGTCGGCCCCCCCGTCGAGCAGGTGGGTCGCGAAGGAGTGGCGCAGGGTGTGAGGCCCGATCGGTCGGCGGATGCCCGCCTGCGCCGCCGCGGTCTTCAGCAGGCGCCAGACGCTCTGCCGGCTGAGCCGGCCGCCCCGGCGGTTGAGGAACAGCGCCGCGCTGGGGCGCCGTCCGGCCAGGGCCGGACGGGCGTGGACAAGGTAGCGCTGCAGCGCGCGCACGGCGGCGCTCCCGATCGGGACGATCCGTTCCTTGGAGCCCTTGCCCACACAGCGCACGTACTCGACCCCGAGGTGGACGTCGCCCACATCGAGCCCCACGAGTTCGCCGACGCGCAGCCCGGCCGCGTAGAGGAGTTCCAGGATGGCGCGGTCCCGCACCGCCTGGGGGCCGTCGCCCCGGGGCTGCGCCAGGAGCTGCTCGACCTCCTGCACCGTCAGGACATCGGGCAGACGCCGGGGCCGGCGCGCCGGCGCCACGTCGGCCGCCGGGTCGTCGGCGATCAGGGCTTCCCGCAGCAGGAACCTCGTCCAGCCCCGGATGGCGGCCAGCCGGCGCGCGGTTGAACTGGGCGCGAGCCCTCTGCGGCGCAGGTGGAGCAGATAGAGGGTGATGGTGGCCCGGTGGATCCCCTCGGGCCCGGCAAGCCCGCGGCGTGCCGCAAAGGTGATGAAGTCGCTCAGGTCGCGCGCGTAGGCGTCCACGGTGTGGCGGGCCAGCCCGCGCTCGCTCACGGCGTACGCGAGATACGCCTCGAGCGCCGCCGCCAGGGCCGGTGGATGTTCCGCAGGCATCTCACCGACGGGTGAGCAGGAGCAGCCCGATTAGCGTCTTCGCGTCCCTCACCTCGCCGGCGTCGATCAACGCCGGGATCTGCCCGAGCGGCACGCGGACGGTGTGCAGCCCTTCCTCCTCTTCGGGCAGGGCCTGCGCCGCCGGCCTCAACCCGCGCGCCAGGAAAACGGTGATCTGCTCGGTGAGCACCCCGGGCGAGGGGACAAACGTCACCATGGGCGTCATGGCGTCGGCCTGCAGGCCGGTCTCCTCGGCCAGTTCCCGCCGCGCGCAGTCCAGCGGCGTCTCGCCGGGCTCCAGCGTCCCGGCCGGGATCTCCAGCAGGGTCGTCTCCACCGCCTTCCGGTACTGTCGGACAAAGACGACCTCGTCCTGGTCGGTCACGGCGACAATCGCCGCGGCGCCGGGGTGCTCGACGATCTCGCGCACCCCGATCCGTCCGCCGGGTCCCCGGACCTCGTCGACCCGCAGGGTCACCACCCGGCCGCGGTAGATCAGCCGCGACCCGACGGTCGGCTCCGCGCCTAGCGGTTCCATGCCTAGCGCGGCACGTGGTGGACGCCCACCGGCGTCCCCGTGCGCCGGGCCAGGTCGCGGAAGGCCTCGTTCAACCGCCGGGTGATCTGTCCGGGACGGCCGTCGCCAATCGGGCGGCCGTCTGCGTCCACGACCGGCGCCACCTCGGCGCCGGTCCCGGTCAGGAAGCACTCGTCGGCGGTGTAGAGGTCGTGGAGGGTCAGGATCGCCTCCTCGGCCGGAATGCCCAACTGGCGCGCCAGGTCCAGCACGGTGTCGCGGGTGATCCCCTTGAGCAGGCCCAGGTGCGCCGCCGGGGTGCGGACCACGCCGCCCTTGACCAGGAAGATGTTGTCGGCGCTGCACTCGCAGAGGTATCCGTCTGCGGTGAGCAGCAGCGCCTCCTCCACGCCGGCCCGGTTGGCCTCGAGGCGGGCCAGGATGTTGTTGAGGTAGTTGAGGGACTTGACCCGGCCGTTGAGGGCATCGGGGGCCGGCCGGCGCACGCTGGCCGTCACCACGCGCAGCCCGCGCTCGTAGGCCTCCTTCGGATACAGCCGGATGGCGTCCACGATGATGACCACCGTGGCGCCAGCGCACTTGCGGGGATCGATTCCCAGGTCGCCGGGCCCGCGGCTGACCACCGGCCGGACGTAGGCGTCCTGCAGGCCGCTGGCCCGCACGGTGGCCATGATCGCATCGCGCATCTCCTCACGCGACAGCGGGATCTCCAGCAGGATGGCCCGGGCCGACTCGTAGAGCCGGTCCAGGTGCTCCTCCAGCTTGAAGATACGGCCGTCGTAGACGCGGATGCCCTCGAAGACCCCGTCGCCGTAGAGGAACCCGTGGTCGTACACCGAGACGGTCGCCTCCTCCTTCGAGGTGATCCGTCCGTTGACGTAGACTGCTGCGGTCATCTCGTCCCTCCTGTTCGTCTCCCGGCACAGCCATCCGCGCAGCGGTTGTGGGGGTGGGCTAGGGGCGTCGTGCCTCCACCGCGGTTCGGTCCAGGGCCGCCCGGATGAACGCCCGGTAGAGCGGGTGGGGTCGGTTCGGCCGCGACCGGTACTCGCCGTGGAACTGCGTGCCCACGAACCACGGATGATCGGGCAGTTCGATGATCTCCACCAGGTCCTGCTCGGGATAGATCCCGCTGATCCGCATGCCGTGGGCCTCCAGGATCGGCCGGTAGGCGTTGTTGAGTTCGTAGCGGTGGCGGTGGCGCTCGCCGACCTCCAAGACGCCATACGCCTCCATGGCGCGGGAGCCCGGCGCCACCCGGCAGGGATACCGGCCCAGGCGCATGGTCCCCCCCTTGTCCACGATGCCTCGCTGCTCGGCCAGCATGGAGATCACCGGGTGCGGGGTGGCCGGGTCCACCTCGGTGGTGTTGGCTCCGGCTAGACCGCAGACGTGGCGGGCAAACTCGACCACCGCCCACTGCATGCCGTAGCAGATCCCCAGGAAGGGCACGCCGTGCTCCCGCGCGTAGCGGATGGCCCGCACCTTGCCCTCGACCCCCCGCGCTCCGAATCCCGGACACACCAGGATCCCGTGAAACGCCCCCAGCCGGCTGCCCACCTCGGCGTCGCTCCAGCGCTCGACCTGCTCGGAGTCCACCTTTTCGATCTCCACGGCGCTGTTGTTGCTGATCCCGCCGTGACGCAGCGCCTCCACGATGCTGACGTAGGCGTCCTCGACCCCCATGTACTTACCGACCAGGGCGATGCGGACGCGACCTTCCGGACGGCGGATGCGCTCCACCAGGGCCTGCCACTCGGCCAGATCGGGCTCGGGCAGATCGCCCAGCCCCAGCCGCCGCACGATGATCCGCCCCAGGCCCTCCTCCTCCAGGATCAAGGGGACCTCATAGATGCTCTGGGCGTCTTGGGCCTGGATCACCGCCTCGGGCTCCACATCGCAGAACAGCGCGATCTTCTCCTTGACCGCCCGCCCCAGCGGCCGCTCGGTGCGGCAGACGATGACGTCGGGCTGAATCCCGATGCTGCGCAGTTCCTTCACGGAGTGCTGGGTCGGCTTGGTCTTCAGTTCACCGGGGCCGCGGAGGAACGGCACCAGCGAGACGTGGATGTACATCACGTGCTGCTCGCCCACCGAGCGCCGGAACTGCCGGATCGCCTCCAGGAAGGGCAGGCCCTCGATGTCGCCCACCGTCCCGCCGACCTCGGTGATAACCACGTCGGCGCCGGTGGACCGGGCCAGCGAGCGGATCTCGTCCTTGATCTCGTTGGTCACGTGGGGGATGACCTGCACGGTGCCGCCCAGGTACTCGCCGCGGCGCTCCCGCGCGATGACGGCATTGTAGATCTTGCCGGTCGTCGTGTTGTTGGCGCGACTGAGGTTCTCGTCGATGAACCGCTCGTAGTGCCCCAGGTCCATGTCGGTCTCGGCGCCGTCGTCGGTCACGAAGACCTCGCCGTGCTGGTGGGGGTTCATGGTCCCGGCGTCCACGTTGACGTAGGGGTCGAACTTGAGCATGGTCACCCGCAGGCCCCGGCTCTTGAGCAGCCGGCCGATGGAGGCCGAGGTGATCCCCTTGCCCAGGGCCGAGGCCACCCCTCCGGTTACGAAGATGTACTTGGTCACATCTCCCCCTCCCCCCCGACCCCTACGACGCGCCCCCGGCCACCTTCTTGCGGCGGGCCTGGCCGAGGAGTTCCACGGCGTACTCGCGCGCGATGGGGGTCGGGAGCTTGCCGGAGAGCATCCGGGCGACTTCCTCCACCCGCTCCTTCCCCTCCAGCCGCCTGACCCTCACCTGCGTGCGGCCCCGCACGATGTCCTTGATCACCTGGTAGTGCTGATCACCCAGACTGGCGAGCTGCGCCAGGTGGGTGACGCAGAGCACCTGCCGCGACCGGGCCGCCGTGACCAGCAGGGTGCCCACCGCTCCGGCCGTGCGCGCGCCGATCCCCGCGTCCACCTCGTCGCAGACCATGATCGGGGTCCCCCCGCTGGTCGCCAGCACGTGACGCAGCGCCAGCATCACCCGCGCGAGTTCTCCGCCCGAGGCGATCTTGGCCAGCGGCCGCGGTCCCTCGCCGGGGTTGGCCGTCAGGAGGAACTCCACCCGGTCCACCCCATGGGGTCCAAGGGCCAGCAGGCGGTCGCCCACGCGCAGGCCCTGCGGGTCGTCCTGCTGGGTGACGGCGACGGTCAGGCGCGAGCGCTTCATCTCCAGCATCTGGAGCTCGCGGGTCACCGCCGCCTCAAGCTGGCCGGCCGCCTCGCGGCGCATCTCCGACAGGCGGGCGCACCGCGCCGCCAGGTCGCGCTCCACCCGCGTCAGTTCCGGCCCGATCTCGGCCAGGCGGCCGTCGGCGGCGTCCAGGCGGGTCAGTTCTGCTGCGGCCTCCTCGCGCGACGCGAGCAGGGCCTCGATGCCGACGCCGTACTTGCGCCGGAGATTCTGCAGCAGGGCCAGCCGGTCCTCGATGGCGGCCAGCTCGTCGGGGCTGTGCTCGATCTGCTCCCGGTAGTCGGCCAGCTCGTGGGCGATCTCGGCGGCCTGCGCGGCCACCGCGTCGATCCGGTCCACCATCGCGGCCAGCGCCGGGTCCAGGGCCGCCACCTCGCGCAGGGCGGCCCGCGCGTGGCCCAGGCGGTCCACCGCGGCTCCTCCCTCGGATTCGTACAGAGCCGCATACGCCATGGCGGCGGCGCCCGCCAGCCGCTCGGCGTGGGCCAGCCGCGTCCGCCGGGCCACCAGCGCCTCTTCCTCTCCGGGCTGCAGGCGCGCCGCATCGAGTTCCTCGACCTGGTGGCGCAGCAGGTCGATCCGCCGCAGGCGCTCGCGCTCCCCTTCCAGAAGCGACCGCTGTTCGGCTCGCAGCGCGCCCAGGCGCGCCGCCAGCGCGGCGACCTCGGCCCGCAGCGCCACCAGCGGCGGCCCCCCAAATGCGTCCAGCAGGCCGATGTGGGTCTGGGGACGGAGCAACTGCTGGCTCTCATGCTGGCCGATGACCTCGACCATCAACTCACCCAGGTCGCGCAGCATCCCCACGGTGACCGGCCGGCCGTTCAGCCACCCGCGCGACCGGCCGTCGGCCCCGATCTCCCGCGCCACGACCACCTCGGACTCGAGGAATCCCTGGCCAGCCAGCCACCGGGACGGGGCCGACTCCGGCGCCACGAACAGCCGGGCCTCGACCCGAGCCGCCTGCGATCCGGCCCGCACCATGTCGGCATCCGCCCGGGCCCCCAGCGCCGCGGTCAGCGCATCCACGATGATGGACTTGCCAGCGCCGGTCTCGCCGGTAAGCATGGTGAGGCCTGGCCCGAACTCCATCGAGAGGGCCTCGACGACGGCGAAGTCCTGGATGCGCAGTTCCAGCAGCATCAGCGCTCCCCCCACCCAAGCTTGGTGCGCAGGATGCTGTAGAAGCTGGGCGGCCGCAGCCGGACCAGCCGCGTGCGCGCTGCCGCGCGCCGGACGACGACGCGGTCGCCGGCCATCAGCGGGTGGCTCTCCTGGCCGTCGACGCTCAGGCAGACCTCTTCGCCGGGGGCGGCGGCCTCGACGGCCACATCCGCCGCCCCGGAGACCACCACGGGCCTGGCCGTAAAGGTGTGCGGGCAGATGGGGGTCACAATGATGACGTCCACCTGGGGATGGACGATGGGGCCGCCAGCCGAGAGCGAGTAGGCCGTCGAGCCCGTCGGGGTTGCCACGATCACCCCGTCGGCCGGATACGTGGCCAGGTGCTCCCCCGAGACCCAGGTGGACACCCGGATGACCCGGGCCACACCGGTCTTGGCCACGACCATGTCGTTGAGGGCCAGCATGCGCCCCCGCGTCCCCTCCGACCCCGTGATCTCCGCTTCGAGCATCGCGCGTTCGTCGAGCACCGCGCGGTCGTCGAGCACGTCGCCGATGCGGTCGGGGAGGTCGCTGAGGGGCAGTTCGGCCAGGAACCCGAATCCCCCCAGGTTCACCCCGAGGATCGGCACCCGCCCGGCGGCCAGACGCGCCGCCGAGAGGATCGTCCCGTCGCCGCCGCAGACGATCAGCAGTCCGCCGTCTTCCACCAGCGCCGCGTCGGAGGCGGCAAGGTCCGGACGCCCGGCGGCTTCGGCCCCTGCGGCGTTCAACCTCACCGCCACCCCGCGGGCGGCCAGGGCGTCGAGCGTCCGTCGCAGGAGCCCCGGGGCGCCCGCGTAGGCCGCGAAACGGTGCCGGTTGACGAGGATCGCCACGCGGTTCACGGAGCGGCGCCCTCGCGTCCCCAGACCGCCTTCCTGATCTCCTCGTCCAGCGTATCGGCGCCGGACGGAGGCCCGTTGCGGAGGGCGAGGAAGAATTCCCGGTTGCCGTCCGGCCCCAGGATCGGCGAGGGGATGATCCCCACCGGCGCCAGGCCCAGCGCCCGCGCGCCATCCACCACCCTGCGGAGCACCGCCTCGTGCACCGAGGGGTCCCGCACGACGCCCTTGGGCGCGGCGCGCGGGCCGGCCTCGAACTGCGGCTTCACCAGCGCCAGCACCAGCCCTCCAGGTCGGACGCAGCGACTGGCGGCCGGCAGCACCTTGAGCACCGAGATGAAGGAACAGTCGATCGTCGCCAGGTCGGCGGGTTCGGGGAAGTCGTCGGGCTGCAGGCGTGCGGCGTGCCGGCCCTCCATCACCACCACGCGGGGGTCGCGTCGGAGCCGCCAGTGGAGCTGCCCGCGGCCCACATCCACCGCATAGACGCGCCGCGCGCCCCGCTGCAGCACGCAGTCGGTGAATCCGCCGGTGGACGAGCCGACGTCCAGCACCACCTGACCCCTGGGATCGATCCCGAAGCCGTCCAGCGCCGCGGCCAGTTTGATCCCGCCGCGGCTGACGTAAACCGGGCCCCGCAGGCGCCGCTCGATGGCGGCCTCCTCGGACACCTTCGCCCCTGGCTTGTCTGCGCGCCGGCCGTCCACGAAGATCTCCCCGGAGCGGATCGCCCCTTCGGCCTGGTGCCGGCTCGGGGCCAGCCCCCTGGCCACGACCAGTGCATCCAGCCGCACCCGGGCGGCCCGCCGCCGGGCCGGAGCGCGCGGGCCCGCCCCCTCCCTCCTCGCCACCGCAACCTCCGTCACGACTCCCTCACCAGCAGTGCCGCAGCGAGTTCCCGCAGCACGTCGGCGCGCCCGTCGAAGCCCTGCAGGGCGGCTGTGGCACGATCGGTGTGGTGGCGCGCGATGGCCCGCGAGACCTCCAGCCCAAACGCCGAGGGGAAGGTCAGTTTGGAGCCCAGCGCATCCCGGCGGGCATCCTTGCCCAGCACCTGGCTGGACCCCACCTCGTCCAGCACGTCGTCGATGATCTGAAACGCCAGCCCCAGGTGCTCGCCGTACGCGGTCAGCGCCTCCAGGTGCGCCGGGCCGGCGCCAGCCAGGATCGCGCCCGAGCGCACGCAGGCCCGGATCAGGGCTGCGGTCTTCCACCGGTGGATCATGTAGGCGCCCTCGCGCCGGTCCTCGGGCCACCGGCCGAGCCGCCGTAGGTCCGGTCGGTCTTCGGCCAGCAGGTCCAGGACCTGCCCGCCCACCATGCCGCGCGTCCCGATGGCCTCTGCGACCTCCCGTATCACCTGCACGGTCCGGGCAGGGCCGGCCGTCTCCGCCGTCTGTGCCATCAGGGCGAAGGCGTGCGCGCACAGGGCGTCGCCGGCGAGCACCGCGATGGCCTCGCCGAACGCCACGTGACAGGTCGGACGGTTCCGGCGCGTGGCCGAGTTGTCCATCGATGGCAGATCGTCGTGGATGAGCGAGTAGGTGTGAATCAGTTCAACCGCGCAGGCCGTCGGCAGGGCCACCTCCACCCGACCCCCCGTGGCCTCGCAGGAGGCCAGGACCAGTATGGGGCGCACGCGCTTGCCGCCCGCGAACAGGCTGTAGCGCATGGCGGCGTGCAGCGGGCCGGGCAGGGTGTCTTCGGCCGGCAACGCGGCCTCCAGCGCGCGCTCGACTGCGGGACCCCGCGCGGCCAGGTACGCCGCCAGGCTGCCTGTCAGCGCCGTCCCCTCACCTGCGGCCATCGGTCCGGATCGCAAACCCTCCCTCGCCCCGCGGCGCCTCCCAGGCGACCTCCACATCCTGCACCCGGGCGCCCGGTGGTCCTGCGCGCACGTCGTCGATCAAGGCCGCTACCGCCTCAGGCGATCCTTCGACCACCACCTCGACCCGGCCGTCGGCGAGGTTGCGCACGAAGCCGGCCGTCCCCAGCGCCGCGGCGCGGCGGTGCACGAAGAACCTGAACCCCACCCCCTGCACGCGCCCTTTGATCCACAGGTGGGCGCGCACGCGGTCAGGACCCGGGGGCCGGCCGGGGTTCCCCGGCATGACTGCCCTCCCGGTGGACCGCCCCCAGGACGCCGTTGACGAACCGGCCGGAGTCGTCGGTCCCGTACCGCTTGGCCAGCTCCACCGCTTCGTTGATCACCACGGCGGATGGGGTCGGCAGGTGGCGCAGTTCGTAGAGCGCCATCCTCAGGATGACGCGGTCGATACTGGCGAGGCGGTCCAGGGTCCAGCCGGCGAGATGTTGCAGGATCAGGTCGTCGAGTTCTGCCTGGCGCTCGGCCACCCCCCGGCACAGGACCTCGACGAAGTCCCAGTCCACCGAGGCGTCGTCGCGCCGGGCCACCGCCAGCGCCTCGTCAATCGGCAGGCGGCCCACGTCGTGTTGGAAGAGCACCTGCAGGGCGGTATCCCGGGCCCGGCGGCGGCGCGTTTTCACGGCCCAGACATCCGTGGAGGGTCCTGCACGCCAGTATTCTACCAGCCGCAACGCCCCAGGGGAACGGTCTGGCGGGTCCACCGAGCGCGCCGGACCTCCTCGGGCTACCGCACGCGCTCCAGATACTCTCCGGTCCGGGTGTCGACCCGGATGATGCTCCCCGTCTCCACGAAGAACGGGACCGAGACCACGGCCCCGGTCTCCAGGGTGGCCGGCTTCGACCCACCCGAGGCGGTGTCCCCCCGGATCCCCGGTGCTGTCTCCACCACCTTCAGCTCGACCGCGTGGGGCAGTTCGACGGCGATGGGGCGGCCCTCGTAGTGGACGACGGTGACGACGGTGTTCTCCTTGAGGTAGATGGTGGCGTCGCCGATGAGGCCGGCGTCCAGGGTCACCTGCTCGAACGTCTCCTGGTCCATGAGCACGTAGTGGTCGCCCTCGTGGTAGAGGTACTGCATCTCCCGGCGCTCCAGGTAGGCCTGGGGGACCCGTTCGCCGGCGTTGAACGTCCGCTCGATGATGGCGCCGGTCTTCAGGTTCCGGATCTTCGCCCGCACGTAGGCGCTGCCGCGGCCCCGCTTCACGTGCTGGGAGGCGACCACGGCGTAGAGATCCCCCTCCAGCGTCACGACGACCCCGGGCCGGAAATCATTGGTCGAGATCACGGCGCCACCTCGATCAGGTCCCTGGGAAGCGGCGTCAGGACCTCGCACCCGCTCTCGGTCAGGACGGCCACGTCCTCGATGCGCACGCCGCCCCATCCGGGCAGGTAGATGCCGGGCTCCACGGTGACCACCGCCCCCGGCGGGAGCACCGCCTCCTCCCGCGGCGAGAGCGTCGGGCCCTCGTGCAGGGCCAGCCCGACGCCATGGCCCAGGCTGTGGCCGAAGGCCTCGCCGTAGCCGGCCTGTTCGATCACCGACCGGGCCAGCGCGTCGGCGTCCTTCCCGGTCGTCCCCGCCCGCAGGCCCGATAGCGCCGCCTGCTGGGCGGCCAGCACGAGGGCGTAGATCTCCCGGTGCCGGTCGCCGGCCGGCGCGGTGACGAGGGTGCGCGTGCAGTCGGCATGGTAGCCGTCCACCGCCGCGCCGAAATCCACGGTGACGAACTCGCCGGGCCCGATGACCCGATCGTCGGCGGACCCGTGCGGCAGCGCTGAGCGCGGACCGGAGGCGACGATGGTATCGAACGGGACGCGCTGGGACCCGCGCCGGCGCAGGCGTTCCTCCAGGGTCACCGCGATCTCGCGCTCCACCACGCCCGGCCGGATCAAGGGCAGGACGTCGGCGAAGGCGTCGGCGGCGACCTGGGCCGCGCGGCGAATCGCCGCGACCTCCTCCGGGGACTTCTGCCACCGCAGGCGATCCAGGCCGGCCACCGGTACGATCTCGACCGGTGCCGCGGCCTCTGCCAGGCGGCGGAACGTGCCGACCGGCAGGAACTCCTCCTCCACCCCGACGCGCCTGACCCCCAGCTCCTTCATGAGGGCGGCGACGGCGTCGGGTAACGGCCCCCGGGCCCTGACCCGTGTGAAGTGCGGGGCCTGGGAGGCGGCCTGCTCGATGTACCGGAAGTCCAGCACCAGGTGCGCGTCGCGCGCGGTGACCACCGCAAACCCGGCAGACCCGGCAAACCCCGAGATGTACGCGACGTTCTGGGGCCTGGCCAGGATGACGCCGTCCAGGCCGTCGGCGGCGCAGCGGGTTCGAAGACGTGTCAGGCGATCCGTGCGCAGGTCGGTGGTGAGCGCCAGCATCCAGCCCGTAGCATACTGCAGGCCCCCAGGGCTTTCAACCGCAGCTTCGCGGGCCTGCAGGAGTGACGGCGCGTCCTACGGAGACGGAGCCGGAACCGGCGCTAGCCACGCCGGACGGGTGCTCCGCAGCATCCGCCGGATCACCTCGTCCGCCTTCGCCATCTCCCCCATCAGGTGATAGACGTCGTGGAGGGCGAGGTAGGCGTCGGGGTGACCCGGGGCGAGCTTGATCGCCTCCTCCAGCGGGGACACCGCCCGCCCCAGGTACGTCGCGGCATAGGGCGCCGCCTGGACCAGGTACTGCCGGTAGGCGAACAGGTAGGCAAACCCGAGCCAGTAGTGCGCCCGGGCGTTGCGGGCGTCGGAGGCGATCGCCTGCTGATAGGGCCGGATCGCCGCGTTGAAATCCGCCTCCCTGAGGTAGAGGCGGCCCGTGTCGAAGGCCGGGAGGCCCTGCGCCCCCGCCGTGGCGGTCAGCAGGAGCACAAACCCCAGGGCGGCCGCTCGCGCGCGCACGTCACGGCCTCGGCGAGGGCGACGGCGCGGGCGCCGGGCCGCCGGCCGCCGGGATGACCTGCGGGGTCACCACGAAGATGACCTCGCTCTCGCGGCGGTCGGTGGTCGTCGTCCGGAACAGCGAGCCGATGATGGGGATGTCGCCCAGCAGCGGGACCTTGATGGTCGTCCGCCGCTCCTCGGCGCTGATCAGGCCGGCCAGGATAATGGACTCGCCGTTGCGCACCGACACCGTCGTCGTCGCCTTGCGGGTCGCGATGCGCGGCACCGGGCCCGACGAGGTCGGGAGGAACTCGATCACTGAGGACACTTCGGGTTCCACCTTGGTCGTGATGATCCCGTCCCGGTTCACCTTCGGGAGGATTCGCAGGATCACGCCGATCGGCTTGAAGGTGAAGGTCAGCCGGCCGGCCGAGTCAATCGAGGGGATGGGGACTTCCTCGCCCAGGTTCACCTGGGCCTCGTTGCCGTCGACGGCGGCGACGCGCGGCGCCGTGATCACCCTGGCCTTGCGCTGGGTCACCAGGGCGTCGAGGGCGGCGACGATGTTGAGGCTGCTGTGGATCCCGACGACGATCTGCCCGATGTCCGCGCCCGGCGGGGCCGGAGCCGTCGGCCCGGTGCCCGTGACGCGGATGACCGGCACGGCGGTCAGGCCCCAGTTGAGGCCGAGGTTCTGCAGGTCCGACATGCTGACGTCCACGACCCGCGTCTCGATCATGATCTGCACCAGCGCGATGTCCAGGCTGGCCAAGATCTTGCGGACCTCTTCATGCTGGGCCTGGGTGCCCACCACCACCACGGCGTTGGAGCGGACGTCGTGGGTCACGCGGACGCCGGGCACGGCTGCCCGGATGGCGTCCGCCACGTCCTTGGCCGCGCCGAAGGCGATCGCATAGGTCACCGACTCGGGCACCTCTGGCGGCGGGGCCAGTTTGTCCGCCGCCATGATGATGAGGTTCCGCCCGATCCGCCGGAACCCCAGATTGTTGGCCTCCAGGATGAAGCGAAGGGCCTCGTCGCACGTGAGCTCGACCAGCCGGACGGTGACCTGTCCTTTCACGGAGGCGTCGGTCACGATGTTGAGGTTGCACACTTTCGCCAGCGCGCTGAGGACGTCGGCGAGTTCGGTGTTCCGGAACTCCAGGGTGATGCGGCTGGGCGTCGGCGGCTGCGCCTGCGCCAGTGTCGCCGCCGGAGGCGCTGCGGGCGGCGCTTGGGCCACGGCAGCCGGCGCGGCCGGTGCCGCCGGCATCCCCGCAGGCGGGACCTGCACGGGGGCCGCCACGGCTGGCCGGGCGGTGAACTTGGCCACCAGCACCGACGGGGTGCTGGTGGTCAGGGTGAACGGCACGGGCGTGACCAGGTCCACGGCGATCCGGGCGATGGCCGGATTCGTCTGCAACTGTCCGGTCCGGACCCGGGCGATGCCGCTCCGGTCCACATCGATGAGGGGCGGCACGGCCGCGTCGAGCACGGCACCGGGCAGGTCGATGATCAGGCGCGGCGGCGCCGAAAGCTGGAGGGTCCGGTAGGTGAGCGGACCTGTGGCCGTCACGGCGAGTTGCACGGTGTCGCCGAAGACCTTGACGGTCACCTGGGTGACGCGGAGACCCTCCACCTGGGGGAGGGCCGGGGCCACCGGGACCAGCGCGAGGACGAGAACGACGGCGCCTGCGCAAAGGAGTCTAGCTGATGCCCGACGATGCGATGACGGCCACATGCGGTGCGCTCACCCCTCCCCACTTCAACTCGAACCGTTCTCCTTCTTGCTCCAGGACGACGAGGCCTTTGAGCACGTCGACGACCGTGACCCTGATCTTGTTCAGGATGACGTCGCCGATGGCGACGATGTAGGTCTGCTGTCCGATCCGCACGATGGCCACGCCCGACGTCTCCCCGACGATCCCGACCAGCTGGGCTCCGCTCGCCTCCTTGGGCGGGGGCGGCGTGGCGGCCGGCTCGGGAGCTGGGGGCGGCTGGCCGGGGAACAGCGGCGGCGGAAGCGGCGCGGGCGGAGGCGCCGGCAGGCCGGGCTGGACGCCGCCCGCCTCCGGCCTCACCAGCGGCGCAAAGGGATCCGGCCGGCCGGCATCGGCGGGCGGCGCGGCCGACGGGCGCGGCGGGGACGCCGCGGCCGGTGAGGGAGCCGGCTGCGGCCCCGCCGGAGGGGGCGAAGTGCCGGGCGAAGGAACGGCCGGAGAGGGCGCAGGGCCCGGCGGCGCGGGTTGCACCACCGGCGCCGGGGGTTGAGGCCGTGGCCACAGCAGGATGACGCCGACGATCCCGACGACGATCGCCACGGCGACAATGGGATGCGTGCGGAGATAGTCCAGTGCCTTGCGCATGAGGCCCCCTCTACGTGCGATCCCAAAAGTACGAACGGAGCCCCGGCAGGCCCCACACGTCCGTCGGTGGAATCCCCTTCAACAGAGTGCCCCAAACTCCTTCCCAATAGACCTGCGGACTTCCACCGAACCTACCGCCAGAACCACAGGTACGAGTCTGCGACCGCCTGTCCCCAGAACAGCGCCAGGAGCCCCCCGGCGGCCAGGGCCGGGCCGAACGGAATCGGGTCCCGGCGGCCGCGGATGCGCAGGGCCCACAACACCAGCCCCGCCAGGCCGCCGAGGTAGATGGCCAGCAGGAGGGCGACTCCGACCTGCGGCCAGCCGAGGTAGACGCCCATCAGGGCGGCGAGCCAGGCGTCGCCCAGCCCCATGCCCTCCTGCTTCATGATCAGGACACTGGCCAGGATGATCGCCAGGATGATCGCAGCCCCCACCACTCCCGCCAGCAGCGCGGCCACGACCCGTCCCTGGCCGGCGGCGAGCACCAGGCCGAGGCCGATGCCGGGCCAGGTGAGGCGATGGGGAATGATCTGGTGATCCAGGTCGATGAACGTGATGGCCAGCAGCAAGAAGGCAAAGACCCATCCCGACGCCAGCGTCCAGGGGAACGGACTCAACCCCAGGGGTTGTGGGAACCGAAGATATACGGCGACGGCCAGCGCGGCCATGAGGGCCTCGACCAGCGGGTAGCGCGCCGAGATTTTCCCGCCGCAGGTCCGGCACCGGCCGCGCAGGAGGACGAAGCTGATCAGCGGGATGTTGTCCGCAGCGCGGATAGGGGCGCCGCAGCGGGGGCAGCGCGAGCCCGGGACCACCACGGACTGGCGGCGGGGCACGCGGTGGATGACCACGTTGGCGAAGCTGCCGACGACGGCGCCAAAGGCGGCCACGACGAGGAGCGTGACGGCACTCATGGCGCCAGCGCCATCGCGCGGCCGTCCGTGCCGCGCGGGAGGAAATCCGTCCCGAATCCCGAACACCACGGCGAGACGAGACGGGACCGCTGGATCATGGCCGCATCAGTCGCACGAGGGAGACGAAACCCATGACACGGAGCAGCTGGCCTTTCGTCGTTGTGGTCATCCTCGGACTCGCCCTGCCGGTCGTCGCCCAGCCTGCACCCACATCGTCGCCCGTCCTCATCATCCCCGGGCACAGCATCGCGGGCGTGGCGCTGGGCCGGTCGGTGTCGTCCACGATGGGACGCCTGGGCTCGCCTGCGGAGACCCGGGCGCTGCGCGACGGGACGCTGCTGACCTTCCCCCGCTACGGGCTCAACGTCTACGCCACCGACGGCGTGGTGCGGGCGGTCTCCACGACCAACAGCCTGCTGCGCACCGCCGAGGGGATCGCCCTGGGCTCGACGGTGTCCGATGTGCGGCGCGCCTACGGCTCCCAGTTCAGCGACGCCGTGGTCGAGGGGCTGCTGGGCATCGCCTACGATCAGCACGGGATCGCCTTCGGTCTGGACGGCGTGGTGGTCTCGATCATCATCGTCTACCCACCCCGCACGCAGGCGACGCCGGCCTCGGAGACGGCGGGCCTGGCCTCCCCGCCCACGTCCATCGACGTCGGGCTGGTCTCGATGCCGCGCGTGGAGAACCTCAAGCCGTTCTCGCCCGAGACCCAGTACATGTCCGTTGTGGGGTTCCTCCGCTACGTCGTCTACCAGCAGACCGGGGTCTGGCTCACGCACCTCGAGGCCAGCCGGATGCTCCAGGACCAGCAGCGCACGCGGCTGTAGGCCGCCTGAATTACCCCACCGCGGCGGCGTCGGCTTCGGCCTGGATCACGAGGTCGCCGCCCAGCAGGCGGGCGCGATCCCGGGCCGCCCGGACTGCCTGCATGAGTTCGCGGGCGGTGGCGCCGTGGTCCGGATGGGCTCCCACGCCCACCGACAGCGTCAATTCGCCCTTCCCCTCATCACCCAGCACGCCGGCGGCCAGGCGGGCGTCGGCCACCTCGCCGCGCACGCGCTCCGCCACCACGAAGGCCGATGAGAGCGACGTCTCGGGCAACGCCAGGCTGAACTCCGTCTCGTCGGTCCGCGCCTTCACGTCCACGTCCCGGGTCAGCTCGCGCAGCAGCCCCGCGATGGACCGCAGCGCCTCCTCGGCGGCCTGCTGGCCGTAGCGGCCCCGGAACGCCTCGAAGCGGTCGATGTCGCAGACGATGAGCGCGAACGCCCGACGGTAGCGGGCCGCGCGCTTGACCTCCACGGTCAGGTGCTCGTCGAAGACCCGGGCCGTGAACATGTCGGTGAGGGCATCCTGGACCGCCTGGTCCACCAGCGCGCGCTGGAGCTGCTCGAGTTCCTGGGCCTGGACGGCGGCCCGCTCCTCGGCGAGGCGCTGGAACTGCGTCACGAACTCCACGACGGTGAAGTCGGTGGCCTCGGTGAGGCCGCGCAGGAGCGTCATCCGGTCTTCCGGATCCGTGGCGATCTCCCCGCACAACCCCTGCGCCAGGTCGCGGAAGGCCAGGAACCCCTGGACGACTTCGGCCGCGCCAAAGCCCATGCTCAGGCGCAGGGCGGCCTCGCGGTGGATGAACTCGCGCAGGCGACTGGGATCGTCGGTGTCCAGGTAGCCGATCAGTTCGGTGAGGTAGGAGCGGCCGAGCCGGCGCAGCTCCTCCAGGGGCCGGTAGACGAAGGCAGACGGCCGCATCCGGGAGAGGGCCGCGGCCCAACTCACCGCGATGCGGTCCTGCTCGCGGTCGAGCAGGCTGGCCAGTCGGCTCGTCACCGGTACCGGGCCCCGACGGCCCTACGGGGGCGTCGGGGCTTCCCGCGGCAGCACGAAGGTGTTGGCGGCCAGCGTCACCCGCAGTCGCGGCAACTCGGCCGGAGCGATCGAGACCTGCGTCAGCACCAGGAACCGGGGGAAGTCCTCCAGCCGGCCCAGGAACGCCATCAGGTCGGCATAGGTGCCGTCGAAGGCCAGATCCAGCCGGAACAGCTGGTAGCGAGGCGGCGCCGCCGGCTGCCCCGGCCGCGCCGGGGCGGCCTGGGCTTCCCCGGGCGCTCCGGGGGCCGGTGCGGGCGTGCCCGCAGGGGCTGCGGACGGGCCGGGCTGGTTAGGGCCGGGCCGCAGCAGGGTCAGTTTGATCCCCAGCGAGGCGGCCACGTCCTGGAGCTGCCGGATCAACCGCGGGATCTCGCGCTCGGGCGGGAGCTTCAGCTCCACGAGCCGGATGCGCTCCGACAGCGCCTGGAACTCGCGCTCCTTCTGCTCGCGGGTCTGGGCCAGGGTCTTGAGGCGGTCCAGCTCTGTCTGCCGCGACTGGAGCGTCGCCGTCAACTGCTGCTCGCGCGCCGTCTGCGGCGTGTAGACGAACAGGTAGAAGAGGGTCACGATCGCGGCGGCGATGACCAGCGACACCATGATCCGTTCGCGGGGAGAGAGCCCTCTCACTGGCGTTCACCCCCTGCGGCCGACGGTCTGACGATGCGGGCCGTGATGGAGAACTTCACGACCTCCCTGGGGCCGACCCGGTCCAGCTGGACGACGGACAGGTCCACCAGGCGAAACAGCTGCCCGGTACCCAGGTTGTCCATCAGTTCGGCCACGGCGTAGTAGTTCATGGCAAAGCCTTCCATGCTGAGCGACGACGCGTCGGGGACGCTCATCGAGGTCAGCCACACGGTCCTGGGGACCAGCAGCCGGATCTCGTTGAGGACCGCGGCTGCGGGCATCTGCTGCCGGACCAGTTCCAGGATCACCTTTTCCTTCTCGCGGAGGACCGCGATCCGGCGGTCCAGATCGAGGACCCGCGCCACCGTCGGCTGGAGGTCGGCGATCTCTCTGTTGGTCTCGTCGATCTGCTGCTGGAGTCGGGCGTTTCGGCCGGAGATGACCGCCGAGAGCACGACGACCGCCACCAGCGCCACCAGCGGCACCCCCACCTCGATGAACTGCCGACCGGGGATGCGGCGCCGGGGAACGCGGGGGAGGAGGTTGATCCGAATCAACTGACATCACCTCCACGCATGGCCAGGCCGACGGCCACCGCCATCGTCGAACCGGCGGCCAGGCGGTCGGCGGGGAAGGCCTGAGGGTTGACCCTGACGTTGACGAACGGGGAAGCGACGGTGGTGGCGATGCCCAGTTCGGCCGCGATGGTCCGGTCCAGGTTCCGCAGGCGCGCCAGGCCGCCGGCCAGCAGGATCTGGTTGACCACGGCCGCCCGGGAGCGCGTCTGGTAGTAGTCCAGCGAGCGGCGGATCTCGGTGACCAGATCGCCGATGTGCGGCGCGATGATGTCGTGGATGCGCTCCGTGGTGTGGTCGGGCGAGGTGGCGCCTTCCTCCAGCACCTCCCCCTTCTCCTCCAGCAGGCTCTTGGCGGTGGCGAGGTCCACATCCATGGCCTCGTGAATGGCCCCCAGCAGCACCCCGCCCCCGATGGGGATGTTGCGGGTGAAGCGCAGGCGCGGGCCTTCCGTGATCAGGATGTCCGAGGCCTCCGCGCCCAGGTCCACGATGGCCGTGGTCTGCCCGTCGCCGGCAGCCGGGATCACCGACCGCAGCAGGGCAAAGGACTCCACGTCGAGGACCCGCAACTGCACCCGGGCCGCCTCGGCGACGGCGATGATCTGGTCCACCACGTCCTGCCGGGCGGCCACGACGATGACGTCCAGCATCCGGCGGCCGTCCTCGGTGGTCTCGCCGAGCACCTGGAAGTCCATGTAGACTTCCTTGATGTTGTAGGGCAGGTAGCGCTCGGCCTCGTAGCGGACGGCCGCGGCCAGTTCCTGCTTGGTCATCGGGGGGACCCGGATCTCCCGGACCGTCACCGCCTGGCCGCCGACCCCCATGACGGCGCGGTCCAGCTTGATGCCCGTCCGGTCCAGCAGGGCCCGGACGTGGCTGCCGAGTTCCTCAGGGGCCGTGGGGACGCCGTCCCGCATCGCCACCGGGGGGCTGGGGGCGACGCCCATGTGGACCAGGCGGAACCCGCTCCGGTAGGACCCCGCGAGTTCGACGGCCTTGATGGAGTCGCTGCCGATGTCGATCCCGACCAGCGCCTGTGGTGCTGAAGAGAAAAGGCCCATCGCGTTCCTCGACCTCCTCCGACGTGCACGCGGTCGACGCAACGGGACCCGGCATATCCCGTTTGAGGTTACGCTCTTCGCATCCGGGACGCCAAAACCCTGCCGTCCCGGCCCTCAGGGCAGGATGCGCACCCGCCCGGTGACTTCAACCTCCACCTGCCTCCACTGCCCGCTTGGCGTCTGCAGCGTCGCGCGGCCTGCGTTGGGGTTCCCGGTCGGACTGAACACCAGGGTGTCCTGGGCAAACGTGGTGGTGGTGATCTCCACTCCCCGCGGCATCCGGCGCGAGACCGTGTCGGCGGGGTCGTCCTTGATGACGGCCGTCTGCCAGGCTGCGGCGTCGGTGCACTGGTTCCCGCCGCCGGCCGGCGCCCGGGTGACGGCCCCCACGTACTTGTCGATCGTGTAGGTCTCGGCCGCCGGGTCGAAGACGATCCGATAGCAGGTCCGCTCGGCCCGCGAGCGCTGCTCCAGCATCCGGACGTCGCTGGCCAGGTTGCGGGCGGCCCCCACAAGCCGCCGGTTGGCCAGCAACCCCTGCCCGTTGAAGGCCAGGGCCAGCAGCAGGCCGCCGATGGACAGCACCACGACCAGTTCCACCAGCGAGAGGCCGCCCTCGCCCGATGCCCGGATGCGACCGATCACAGCCCGACCATCTCCTCCCACTGGGGTCGATCGTAGAGGGCGTCGCCGCTACTGAACAACGGCGACGTCAGGTTCCGCACCGCCGTGTAGATCTCGGTCAGCGGGAAGAACGGCGGCGCTATATTGGACCGCAGCCGCCAGTCGTAGGTCATCTCGCGAGCGTACCCCGTCTGGTGAGTCCGGGTGGTGGGGTCGAAGCCCCCAAAGGGGCCGAACCGACCCTGGACCGTCCCGCCCAGGTGCTTCACCGGACCGCGGGGCGGGGTTAAGGTGTCCCACCCCCTGACCCAGAACTGCCCGGTCGGCGAGAGGACCGCTGCATCGATGTAGAGGGTATCGGGGGTGAACCGTCCGTCAATGGTGACGTAGCCGGGGTAGTAGTCGGTGGACGGGTCGGGCGCCGCCCCGGCCGAGTTCACGGCATAGAGCCCCAGCACGTTGGTCGGGTTGTGCCCGGGTCCGGCCGGCGGCGCCTCGTAGACCAGGTGGTCGGTGATCCGGATCTCGCCCTCGGCGGCGATCGTCAGGCGCGTGCTCTGGTTCACCATCCCGTACAGACCGCACGAGGCGCAGGTGGTGGCGCCGGGCGGGGCCGACCTGACGGATCCCCGGACGTACACGATGCCGTTGAAGATGCCCGGCCCGTAGCTGCGCGTGAACTGCCACCCGGCGCAGTCCCCGTTCCCCGGGTCTGAGCCGGTGACGTTCCAGCAGGTGGTCACGGCCCTGCTGGCCGGATCGATGATGATCTTCATGTTCCGCCGCTGGGGGTTGGGGTCGGTGGGCACCGTGACCTTGATCACCTGCCTGCCGTTCTCGCTGGAGAGCCGCATCTGGGTCACGTCGCCCTTGATGTACACACCGCCGCAGGCGGGCGTGCCGCACTGGTCCATGATGTAGATGCCGTCGGGGATGGAGGTCAGTCCGTCGGCCAGATCCGTGGTCCGGTCGGCCACCTCGGTATCGGTGGCGTTGGGGCCCGAGGCTGAGAGGCCGATAGACGTCCGCGAGGGATTCGCGTTGGTCGGCAGCGGGATACTGGATACGCCGCCCGTCACGGTGCTGGCGAAATAGGGGTCATCGCAGCCCGGGTTCTCCAGCACGGTGTTCCAGTTCGAGGTGGGGATCGGGATGGTGTTGAAGTTCCCGCAGTTATAGAACTGGATGGCGGGGTCGACCTGCGTGACGACGTCGTTGAGCACCGGGTTCCCGGCGATGCGGATCCGGTTGTTGGCGTGGACGGGCCCGCTGATCGTCGTGCCGGTGAAGAGCCAGACGCTGCCCACGTCCAGCAGCATCAGGGCCCACTGGGAGTAGGACGCCTTCTCGATCAGGATGGGCCAGCCGGGGTAGGAGCCGCTGGTGAGCGCGTGGCTCCCGGACCAGGTGGTCCAGGTGTCGTAGGGCCAGGTCCAGTCCCAGTCCGGGCACCGGGCGGCAAACGGGCTGCGCAGGCAGACGGTGCGGGTGGCGTTGCGCGTCCGGCCGACTGCGGTGACGGCGTAGTCGTACCACATGACCTCTTGCTCGGGGATGTTCGCTCCGTACTGGCAGGTGGACGCACGCCCCGACCAGCGCACGTGGACGATCGCGTAGTATTCCCCGATGCCCCCCCACCGGGGATCGGTCGGGCTCGGATCGGTCATCTGAATCCACCGAATGGTGGTCGGGTTGGCGGGGTCGGGCCCGCCGATCAGCAGGGTGGCCGTGTACCGCTGGCCTGCGACCGCCGGGGCGGTCAGCACCCAGTCGCTGGCCCCCAGCGAGGCTGGCCACGCGTAGTTCGTCAGGATTTCCACCGGCTCGCGCTGGCGGCCCAGCCCGGCATCGAAAGCCATCTGGCACATGTTGCGGACGTCGGCCTCGTTCACGGAGGGCTGCCGGATCTGCTGGTCGAGGTCCACCGAAAGGCGCCGGCGCAGTTCGGCCAGGGCCCGGTAGGCGCCCGCCTCGGCCACGGCCAGCGCCTGCTGCCCGCGCAACTGGTCGGCCGACAGCGTGGTCTCGCCCATCGTGGCGATGCCCAGGGCGGCCACCATGACCGTGAGGATGAAGATCGCGAGGATGACCGCAACAAGCGCGACCCCCCGCTCGGCCTTTGCGATGCGATGCATGTCGCTCACCTCACCATCCTCGGTCCTTCACGCATGACGGTCCTCACCTAGAACGGCTCCGGCGTCGGCGTCCGCGTCCGCGTCGGCGTCGGCGTCCGCGTCGGCGTCGGCGTGACCGTGGGGGTCCGCGTCGGGGTCGGGGTCACCGTTGGCCCCCCGGGCGTCGGGGTCCGGGTTGGGGTCCGCGTCGGGGTCCGGGTCGGGGTCCCCGTCGGGGTCCGCGTCGGAGTCCGTGTCGCCGTGGCGGTCGCCGTGCCGGCTGGCGTCGGCGTGGCCGTCCGCGTCGGGGTGGGGCCGGTCGAAGTCGCCGTGGGCGTGCCGGTGGCCGTGACCGTCGGCGTCGGGGTCCGGGTCGCGGTCCGCGTCGCGGTCGGCGTGGCCGTCCGCGTGGGCGTGGGCGTCTCGGTCTGGAACTGGCGGGTCGAGGTCGCCCGCGGGGGCGAGGTCGGCGTCGGGCTGGGCCCTACCGGGGTGGAGGCGCTGCCGACGTTGCGCAGGAAGACGTCGCTGCCCAGCGTCCGCGACTGCGTACCGCGCGGGCCGCTCTTCGTCACGGTGATCTCCATCCTGACCCGCACCACGTTGGCAGCCGCCACCGCCGTGTAGGGTGGCGTGCACGTGGGAGGCGTGGCGCCGTCGCAGTAATTGAACACCAGGCCGCTGCCGCCGGTGTCGATGTAGTCCGCGAGCCGATCTACGCCGGAAGGCTGGCAGTTCCCGATCCCGTAGTTCGGGTCGGCGGGGTCGGGTTTGACCTGGCGGATCAGGGTGGATCCCGTTAGGTCGTAGCGGACCATGTAGGAGCAGTCGGGGATGATCGGGTTGCTCCGGGGGATCTCCAGGTAGATCCGGTCCCGGCACACTGTCGCCCGACCGGGGCAGGGCGGCCCGCCCCCGGCAGGCGACCGGCCGTTGAACGTGCCCGGGTCGGTGACCCGGATGGCCCACCGCGCCTCCTCGGCGAACCGGTCGAGGGCCAGGCGCGCATTCTGCTGCACGTCGAGGAAGTCTTCGCTGATGCCGAACGACCGCACCGCATTGCTCACCAGCCCGTACAGCGCCACCAGGGCGATGACCAGGATCCCCAGCGCGACCGCGATCTCCAGCAGCGACAGCCCCTGTGGGTCCGCCCCCAGGAGGCGTCGCGCGAGCCACAGCATCCGCGGCCGCAGGCGCATCCCGCCCCCCTAGGGCCGCCGGTACATCTCCCGGATCAGCGCCGAACTCACCTGTGCCAGCTGCTGCCCGCGGAAGGAGACCCGCACCGTCACCCACTTGATCGTGTCGGAATGATCGGGGCCCGGCGAACAGCCGGCCGGAGGGTTGGCGGTGAGCCAGCACGGGTAGACGATCTCCTGCGGAAGACTGGGGTTGCTCAGGTCCACCTGATTGACGATGACCTGGTACTCGTAGTTGCCAAACGGCGGCCCGAAGGCCGTGGGCCCCTGGTTGGCCACCGCGTCGAACTCTGCGATCCACCTCGCCGACGTCGTCTGGGACTCCGGACCCGCCCGCACCTGCTCCAGCACCCGGACCGCCAGCGAACTGGCGACCGTCACGTTCCCGCCCTGGTTGGTGACCTGGAGCAGGATCAGGAAGGCGCGGGTCACCAGCAGGATGGACATGGCCAGGACCGTCAGGGCCACGATCACCTCGACGAGGGTGAACCCACGCTGACGACGGAACATAGCCCTCCCCACGCTGCAGCCGGGCCGGAGGCGGTGTCTCGGTTGTCCAGTGTCCTTATATAGGAAAGTGCCCAAGGTGGGGGTCATGTTAGACGCCCTTCACCGGCCGGCCCGCATCCTCAGCCCGCACGCAGATCAGCAGGATCGCCTGGGAGCAAACCCAGAACAGCGGGCTGACGACGTGGACGAAGTACCCCGGCAGCGGCGCCCGCAGGATCCCCTTATAGACGATCGGCACAAGCCCGGCGTCCTGCAACCGGCGCAGCCACTGGCGCCGGCCCAGCCGGTGGACGTGGGTGGGGTCGCGGTCGATCAGCCCGAACAGTCTGCCGGGCAGCGTGTCGTAGACCGGCACCGCCAGGACCAGGATCCCGCCGGGCGCCAGCAGGCCGCGCAGGGCCGCCAGCGCGGCGTCAAGATCCGGGATGTGCTCTAAGACATCGAACCCGGTCACCACGTCGTAGGTCCGGCCGGGCCGGAAGGTCTGGATGGCCTGGTGGTGCAGCGGCACGTCCGGCAGGCGCTGGCGCGCCAGGCGGAGCGCGTAGGCCGAGATGTCCAGCCCCTCACAGGCGTAGTACCGTCGCGCCTCCTCCAGGAAGCGGCCGAAGGCGCACCCCACGTCCAGCAGCGAGCCGCAGGGGCGGGCGCGGCGGATCTCGCGGAGGTAGGCGGCGATCTTGCGCGGTGGATTGTAGAACTCGTAGCGGCCCTGGTAGTTGGAGACCTTCGTGAAGTAGGCCTCGTCGAAGGTCGTCTCGTCGAAGGCCGGCCCGCTTGCGGCCCCCTGGGCTACGAGGTCACAGACTCCCGTCTCCATCGCCACGCTCCGCAGTCGCACCCCGTCCTTGAGATTATGTACCCCGGCGGATCCAGCGGTAGACTGGCGGCGCGCAGGGGTAGACCGGCGGCGGTTCACCATCCCAGTTCGCGCACCCAGTAGGTCCCCAACGCATTCATGGCGATGCCGGCCGCCAGCAGGGCCAGGTCCACGGTCCGCGGAGCCGGGCCCAGGGCAGATGCCAGCATGACCAGCAGGAAAGCCCACCAGTCCAGACTGTAGCGGTACCCGAACTGCACCCACCCCACCGAGAAGTAGGGGAGCATCGGGATTGCCAGGCTGGCGACCAGCACCGCCCAGGGCCACCAGGCCCGCCGATCCCCCTGGGGGAAGAGCAGCCGCACGATCACAGGGCTGGTGAAGACAAGGGACATTCCCCACGGCGACGGCCTGAGGAACGGCGGGCGGTCGACAAGTTCGGGCGCCCGGAAGAGCATCGCGTACAGGTGCTCGGGCACAAACCGCAGATGGAAGAAGCCCCAGCGCGCCGCGGCCTCGGCGTTGGGGGCCCCCATGGACAGCAGCGGGTAGCCGGACTGGAGGGGGTCGCCGAACCGCAGGTAATTGTAGGTCAGGTAGACGAGGACCCCAACGCCGTTGGCGGCCAGGAACGTCAGGACCGGGCGGGCCCGCCGGTGGCGCCGCCAGACGACGAGGGCCAGCACAGGGACGGCGGGCAGCATTGACAGGCGGGTGAGCCAGGCTGCGGTGACCAGCGCGCCGAGGGCCAGCGGGCGGGCCCCTCCGGCCAGTTCCCAGACCAGCAGCGCGGTGGCGAGGACCACGACCTCCTGGGCGAAGAACCACGTGGTGCCGATGGCGGCGGCGGGCCACAGGACGCTCCCAAAGGCCAGTGCCGCCCCGGCAAACCAGCGCACCGGGGAGCCGAAGCCCAGGCGGCGCAGGCCGGCGACGAAGATTGCAACCGCCGCCGCCGACAGGATCTGCCCCACGCGGCCCTGGTCGGTCCGCTCGCCGTGCACGGCCACCACGGGCAGTAGGATGACGGCCGGCACCGGCGGAAACGGGGCGTAGACGCGGTCGCCGATGCGGATGACATCGTGGTAGTAGGCCGGCAGGTTCCGGAGGTCGGTGCGGCCCTCGAGGAACGCCTGGGCCATGTACACGAAGTGGCGGTAGGCCATATTCGTGCGGGGCGTCACCGCGAGGTAGACGGCCAGGACCACGACGAAGACGACCAGCGGCTCGCCGAGCCGGCGTCTCATCCCGCCCGCCCCGGGGGGCGTGGTCTGGCCGCCCGTCCAGTTGGGTACCAGGTCACCAGGATGCACCCTGACCTCTCCGTGGTCATCCCCACGTTCAACGAAGCCGACCGCATCGGGGCCTCCGTGCAGGCGGTGGTGACGCACCTGGATCGGCGCGGCCTCTCGCACGAGGTCATCGTCTCCGACGACGGGAGCACCGACCCGACGCGGGAGGTCGTCGCCCGCCTGGTGCGCGAGGGGCTGCCGGTGGTGCTGGTCGAGGCCTCGGTGAACCGGGGCAAGGGCCGGGCGGTCCGGCGGGGTGTGCTGGCCTCCGCCGGCGCGGGCGTGCTGGTGGCCGACGCCGACCTCGCCATTCCCATCACCCAACTCGACGTGCTCATGGCCGCGCTGGACGCCGGCGCCGACATCGCACTGGGCTCGCGTCGCCTGAACCCGCAGGGCGCGTCGGTCCGCCCGCCGCGGTCCCGCGAGATCCTGGGATGGACATTCAACCTCCTGGTGCAGGCGACCCTCCTGCGGGGCATCTGGGACACCCAGTGCGGGTTCAAGCTCTTCCGCGGCGAGGTGGCCCGCCGGCTCTTTCCCCACTGCGTGATCGACGGGTTCGCCTACGATGTGGAAGTGCTGGCGCTGGCCCGCCGCACCGGCTGCGCCATCGTGGAGGTCCCGGTGGCGTGGTCGCACGCCGGCGGCAGCAGCGTGCGCATCCTGCGGGACGGCGCCGCGATGCTGCGAGACATGGCGCGCATCGCGCGGCGCCTCTCCCGCTTCGACGCGGCGGCCGCGGCCAGCGCGCAGGCGGACGACCCGGCCTAGGACTCCGGGCGTTCACCGCGCCCAGTACCCCAGGCGGATGAAGACCACCCCCCAGAGGTTTGCCAGGACGCTGGCGCCGATGAGCACCCGCGCCGGCCAGCCGACGCGGCCACGCAGGCCGCGGATGGTCAGCAGCACCAACAGTGGATAGATGTCGGCGATGAACCGGTAGCCGAACTGGCTCCACCCGGTGCCTCCCCACAGGAAGTTCAGCAGAGCCACAATCGCCACGGTCAACCAGGCCGAGAGGGTCTGAAGGTCTGCGGGCGCGCGCAGCGCGTAGACGAAGGCCGGGGTGGTGACCCAGATGGCCAGGCCCCACCAGGGGACCAGCAGGTAGGGCGGGTGCGGCACGAAGACCGGCAGCGCCCGGAAGAGCAGGTCGAGGTGGCGCGGGATGTACGACGGATGGAGGAGTCCCCTGGCGAACCACGGCTCGTCCCAGATGCCGGGCCGCAGGCTCTCCCCGATGTCGGCGATGGTCCCGAAGCGGGCCCAGTTGTAGGCCATGCCGACCACCAGCCCGGCCGCGACCGGGGCGGTCAGCCGGATGAGGTAGCCCGGGTCGAGCCGGCGCCAGATCCGGAGGCCTGCGGGTGCCCAGACGGGCAGCGTCGCCAGCAGGAAGAACACGAAGGTCATGATGTTGGGCGCCCGGCTCAGGTAGGCGACGGCGACCACCGTGCCGAGGACGACCGGCCGGCGCCGGCCGAGCGTCTCCAGAATCCCCACGGTGAGGGCGGCGGCCACCACGACGTGGGCGTAGTACCAGGTGCTGCCCACGGCCGCCAGGTACCAGAGGATGGTCCCAAACGCCCCCAGCGCCCCGATCCAGAGGTAGTCGCGCCGGTCCGGCAGCAGGCGCGAGGCGACCAGAACCGTGAGCGCCGCATACAGCGCCCCCACCAGGTGGCTGGCGACCCACTGGGTCGTCTCGGACGGCCAGAACAGCGCCGCCGGTAGCAGCAGCACCGCCGGGAACGGCGGGTTCAGCACGTAGGAGCGCCCGCCGAACCGGGCGACCTCCAGGTAGGCGGGCGGATCTTCGAGGTCTACGCGCCCCTGGAGGAAGGCGCGGGCCAGGCGGACGTAGTGGTCGTAGGGCGACGGCCCGGCGGTCGAGAGGTTGTAGACGGCGAACGCCAGCAGCCCGCAGATCGCGGCCCAGAAGATGGCGCGGTCCCCAGGGGATCTCACCGCGGGAACCCGTAGACCAAAAAGAGCGGACTCCCGTTGGGAGCGCGGACCGTGTGCTCCAGCACGGCGCCCGGCGGCAGCGCCTGCGCAGCCACGGCCACCAGCGCGCCAGGCTGCCCGCAGGCCGGCGCAGCCGAGTCGATGGTCACGGGCAGCGGGAAGTCTTCCAGGTAGAACGCCCGGAAGGTCGGCTCGTGGAACCAGTCCACCATCCACAGGCACACCCGGTCGTACCGGTCGCGCGCGGCCCAGATAGTCTGGAAGACCTCCGGGAAGCCGTAGTCGAACCACCAGCCGGCGACCTGCGGGTAGTCGAGGTACTCGGCCCGTGCGAACCGCACGCCCTCGGCGGCAGCCGCCACCGCCAGGGCAGCAGCGGCCAGCGCGCCCCCGGCGACCTGCCAGCGCAAGGTGCGGATGAAGGAGATCATCCGCAGGATCCCCAGGCCGATCACCAGGCACAGCGCCGGCAACCCCAGCAGCGTGCGGGTAGCGTGCGGGACGCCGTCGTTGGTCAGTGCGCCGCCCAGCGGGAAGAGGAACAGCCAGGCCGCCAGCAACCCGCGGTGCGGCAGGTCGGCCCGCCGGCCGAGTTCGACGAGCCCGAGGACCAGAAACGGCAGCGTCCACCAGAAGAGCTGCCCGGTTCCTGGCGCGTGGTGGCGGGGGTTCGGATCGCCGGAGACGAACAGGAATCCCGGAGCGAGGTGGGCCAGGTAGTTCCGTCCGAAGGTCGCCAGGGTCTGCGCGGTGACGCCGTCTCTGAACGTGAAGATCTGCGCCGGCCACTGGAGCATCCGCGGGTCGGCGGCCACCGTGCCGGCATAGGGCAGCATGATGAGAGCGAAGGCCGCCCCTCCGGCGGCCGCGGCGCGCGGGGTGAGGCGCCGGCGGTATTGGGCGAGCAGCACGGCGAGCCAGAGCGGAGCGAGAATCTCGAAGGCCTTGTAGCCGTAGACGGTGAGCCCCAGTGCGCCGGCGGCCAGCCCCACCGCGAGAGGACGGCCGCCCTCGACCGCCCTGACCCAGAGCAGCAGCGCCAGCGAAAGCAGCGGGATGATGGTCGCGGGCTCCCATCCCATCCGGCTATAGTGAATGTGCCACGGGGTAACTGCCATGACGAAGGCGGCGGTGGCCCCGGCCCATCGCTGCCCGAGCAGCCGGTCGCCCAGCGGCCACAGGAGGAGCAGGCCGGCCACCCCCAGGGCGACAGATGGGAGTCGCACGGAGAGGGCATCGCGGCCGCGGACCAGCACGACCGGGGACGCCAGCAGGCCGTAGATGGGCGGCCGACGGGTGATCCGGTGGAAGGTCATCGGGAGGAGCCGGCCGTCCAGATCCCGGCCGGTGCGCACGATGCTCAAAAACGGGACGATGTTGCCGAGTTCGTCCCCGCCCAGCCCCGGCGGGTTGCTGCCCAGGCGCCACAGGCGCGGCGGCAGCGCGATGCCGAGCAGCAACAGCGCCAATGCCACCACGGCCGCCCGGGGTGGTCGGACGGGCGGCCGGGTCACGGGTGCGCCCCCGCGGGGTCCTTTCTGGCCAGCACGACCATGTTGTCGGGGATCGGGACCGGGATCGCGGGGTTGAACCGCACCTGCATCAGCCGACGCAGCACGCCGCACAGCGGGCTGCGCGGGTAGAGGCTGGCGTGGAGGTGCAGGATGTAGCGCAGCGAGACCACCTTGTGGTCCCGGAGCAGGGCGCAGACGCGGAAGCCCGCCGCGGCCAGGCATGCCTCCAGCGTGGTCCGCCCGAAGAAGAACAGGTGCTGCGGCGGGTTGAAGATGCGGGACCGGCGGCCCTGGATCCGGGCAAGCGCGCTGTCGATGCGACCGGTGGACAGCCCGAGCACCCCTCCGGGCGTCAGCACGCGCCAGACGTGCCGCAACGCCTCCAGCGGATCCGGCAGGTGCTCGAGCACATCCCACATGGTGACGGCGTCGAAGGAGCCGGCCCGGAAGCCCGCCAGCGAAGTGCCGTGGATCACGTCGAGGCCGCGCCGCCGCGCCGCCGAGACCGCGCAGGCGGAGGCGTCGATCCCGTAGGCGCGCCAGCCGCGTGCCCGGGCCAGTTCCATGAAGTAGCCCCAGGCGCATCCGACGTCGAGCAGAACCCCGCGCCGGGGCGCGCAGCGCTCGACGGCCTCCAGTTTCGGGTCAAACCCCGCCTTGATCAGGCGTTCATCGGCCTCATAGTCGTGGTAGCCGCGCCGGTCGGGTTCGCCCTTGAAGTAGCCTTCGGAGTAGAACGCGACGAGCTCCGGCTCTGTGGGCGTGTGCGCGCAGTACGTCAGGCCGCAGCGCGGGCAGGCGACGATCGGGTAGCCGTATCTTTGGAACTGCAGCCGGGGAGCTTCGCCGCACAGCAGGCAGGGCCGGACGGCGACCCCGGAGGCCGCGGCGGCGTCGGCTGCAGCGCCCCCGGCCGGCACCTCAAGCGCCGTGGTCCTCACGCCCGCTGCCCTTCGACGCGGCACTGCCGCGTTCCCGCAGCCGGCCCCTGCCCAGGAGGCGCGGTCTGTGCGTGGAATCTCCCTGACGTGTCGGCAGGCACGGCCCCTCCCTCGCTGCTGGACGTCACCCCGGCTCCCCCGGAGGTCCGCCGGTGGTGGACGCTCGCCGCCTACGCGGCCTTGGTCCGTTTTCTCATCATGCCCTACGGAGGTTTCCCGGTAGACATCGGGACGTTCAAGGCGTGGGCGGCCGCCCTCGCGGAGGGGGGGCCCGCCGCGTTCTACGGGGCGGGATTTGCCGACTACCTCCCGGGCTACCTGTACGTACTCTGGGTGATCGGCGAGATCCACCAGGTCGTCCGCTTCAACGACCAGGCGTTCCTCTTCGTGCTGAAACTCCCGGCGGCGCTGGCCGACCTGGCTGCAGCGTGGGTCATCTTCAGGCTGGCGGCGCGCTTCGGCTCGCCACATGCTCTGCCCCTGGCCGCGTCCTACCTGTTCAATCCCGGCGTGGTCTTCAACAGCGCCTACTGGGGACAGGCCGACGCCGTGGGCGCGCTGCTGGCGATCGCGGGGATTGCCGCCCTCGAGGCGGCCTCGCCGGTGCTGGTCGGCACCCTGCTGGTGGCGGCGGCGCTCACCAAGCCCCAGACCGCGCCGGCGGTGATCCCGGTCGGCCTCTACCTCCTCCGCACGCTGAGCCGGCCCCGGGAGGGGCCGCCGCGGTGGGACCTGCTGCTGGGCACCGCGGCCGCTGCCGGGGCCGCGCTGGTCCTGATCATCCTGCCGTTTGGCCTCAGCCCCCTGGGGCTGCTGCGCGTCCTGCGGGTCTCGCTGGGGGTCTATCCGTACAGCAGCGTGGTGGCCTTCAACTTCTGGGGTGCCACCCAGCGGTTCTGGGTCGGCGACGACCTACGCTGGCTGGGCGTCCCCCATGTGGTCTGGGGTGCCGCCGCCACGCTGGCGGCCCTGGCGATCGTGGCGGTCTGGGCCTGGCATCACCCCTCGGTCCAGGCGACGCTGCTGGCCGCCGCTGCGGCCCTGCTGGTCACCTTCGTGCTGCCGACCCGGATCCACGAGCGCTACCTGCTGCCCGCGATCCCGCTCTTCGCCGCGGCCGCGGCCCTCGACCGGCGCATGGTGGGGATCTACGCCGCGCTCTCGGTGGTGTTTGCGCTGAACCTGCTCTACGCCTACACGCGGCCCTACGCGCAGACGTTCCTGCTGCCGGGCTGGCTGGAGACGACCATCTTCTCGGACGCCGGCACGCGGGTGCTCAGCGCGGTGGGCACGCTGACCCTGCCCGCGGCGGGGTACATCCTCTTCACCTGGGCGCGCCGGAAGATGGCGGCGCAAAGCGCCTGACGCGCAGCCACAGCCGCCCCAGTTCGAAGAAGGCGCGGACCAGCACGCGCAGGCGCCCGCCGGTGGGGCGGCCCGCGCGGCGCGGCAGGTGACGGACCGGGAGTTCGGTGATCCGCGCGCCCATCCGCCGCGCCCGGGCCAGCATCTCCGCGCTGAGGAACGCTCCTCCGGCTTCCAGCGGCATCGCCGCCAGATACGAGCGCCGCATCAACTTGAACGCGCAGTCCACGTCGCGCACGCCCACCCCCAGCAGGACCGACATGAGGGCGGCCCAGATCCTGGCGTACAGCGTCCGGTGCGCCGCATCCGCGCGCACCGGCCGGTAGCCGACGACGAAGTCCGCCCGGGCTGCGGCGGCGACGAAGGCCGGCAGGTCGGAGGGGTCGAACTGCCCGTCGGCATCCATCAGGAACACCCACGGACAGCGCGCCGCCGCGAACCCCGACCGCAGCGCGGCGCCGTATCCCAGGTTGCGGGCGTGGTGCACGACCCGGACCGCCGGGTCCTCGGAGGCGAGGCGCTCGGCCAGCGGCCCCGTGCCGTCGGCGCTGCCGTCGTTGACGACCACGATCTCGAACGGCCGCCCCAGCGCTGCCAGCACCCGGCGGAGGTCGGCCACCGTGGCGGTCAGATTCGCCTCTTCGTTGTAGGCCGGCAGGACCGCCGAGATGCCCTCGCCTAGATCCACGTCCCGAACCACATGAGGTGCATGATGCGCTGGGTGGGCACGGTGACGGCGGCGAGCACCGGGTAGAAGGCCACCAGCCACCCCAGGGCCAGGAGCAGATAGAGGAACACCAGTCCGCTGCCCACGCGGCCGCGCACCCGGGCCAGGGCCACCGCCAGGCTCACGATCAGGAACGGGAGCGCCGGCAGGAAGTGGTAGAGGAAGAGCGCGCGTGTGATGAAGGCGTACTGGAGGTAGGAGACCGCGAACCCGATCAGCAGGAACGTCTCCGGCACCGCGCGCGTCCGGATCGCGTGGGCGGCCACGAGGCCAAACGCCGGCAGGCTGGCCCACCAGATAACGGGGTTGCCGATGGCGAGAATCCCCCGGTTCCACTGCGGCGCGGCCTCGTAATACTCGTACCAGATCGGCCGGATCAATAGCGGCCAGGACCACCACTTCGACTGGTAGGGATGGCCCTCGGTCAGACTGGCGTGGAACTGATACATCGAGGCCTGGTGGAAGATGAAGTCGCGTGCGGAGTGCCCCAGCATGAAGTAGGGAACGTAAGAGAGCAGGTAGACCGCGATGGGAAGCGCGGTGAACGCGGCGGCCATGTGGCGGAGGTCGCGGCCCGAAAGCACAATCCGGCCCCAGCCGCGCAGGACCGCCAGCGTCACGGGGATGGTCGCCAACGGCACCACCGTCGTCCACTTGGTGGCCACGGCACAGCCGGCGGCGGCACCGGCCAGGTACAGCCAGCCCACGCCGCGGCCCGGAGGCCCCTCGGGCCGATCCAGGCGGCCGCGCAGGTACTGCCAGAAGGCCGCATACGCGCCGAACAGGAACAGGGTCAGGAAGATGTCCGGCTTGGCAATCCGGCTCTCGACCAGGACCAGGCCGTCGGCGGCGACCAGCAGGGCGCTGGCCGCTGCCACGAACCGGTTCTGGAACAGCGTGGCCGCCAGCGCGTAGATCACCGGGACCAGCAGGGTGCCGGCGGTGGCGCTGGCGATCCGCCAGCCCACCGCGTCGTCTCCCGCCAGGGCGATCCCCGCGGCGATGATGAGTTTGGACAGCGGGGGGTGCGTCCGCTCCTCCGTGATCTCCTTGCGCGCCAGGTACTGCTGGGCCGCCTTCGCGTAGTAGATCTCGTCGAAGATCATGGAAGCCGGCGTGTGCAGGCGCGGCAGCCGCACCAGTGCCGCAAACAGCGTCAGGCCGACCACGACCAGCACGGCGGCCCGATCGGCCCGCCGCGCCACCGGCGCCGGGCCCACCTGCGCCGGGCCGGCGGTCGCCAGGTCAACGCCCGCGGTCATGCCGCCTCGCCGGGCCTGCCAGCAGACGCCGCAGCCGGACGCGCAGCGCCCCCAGGTGGCGCCGCGCGTCCGCCACCGCCTCCGGCGTCGGCTCCACGCCGCCATAGGCCGCGGCCTCGACGGCCGCGGAGATCGCCTCGACCTCGGGCAGCCCTCCCCACGCCTGCGCCCGCCGCCGGAACTCCTCCACCGTCTCGGAGGGCCGCCGGCGCAGTCCGCGGCGGGCCAGGACCGCGCACATCTGATGGTAGACCTCGCGCAGCGCGGCCCGGGGCGGCGCGGGCAGCGCCCGCCGGCTCGCGGTGCGCCATGTCCCGACGGCCGCCGCCACGCCCGCCGCGATCACCGCCGCCCAGAGCCCGGCCGCCGCAGCCTCCCGCACCCCGGCCGCCACCCGCCTGAGGACCGGGAAGCGGGACGCCAGCCACGCCAGGTCGGCCTGCGCCCGCGCGGCCAGCTCCTGCCACACCCACCGGCGGATCACGGGGCCGCCCAGGTCGGCGGTGTCGGGGAATCCCGGCGTCGGTTCGAACTCCACCCAGCCGATGCCGGGGAAGAACACCTCCACCCAGGCGTGCGCGTCGCTGTTGCGGACCTCCAGCAGGCCGGTGAGGGGATTCAACGTGCCGGGCGTGTAGCCGGTGACCAGGCGGGCCGGGATGCCGGCCGAGCGCAGCAGGACGACCATGGCGCTGGCAAACTGCTCGCAGTAGCCGCGTCGCTCCTCAAAGAGGAAGTAGTCCACGGCGTCGCCGGGCCGCCGCTGCGGGGGGATCGAGAGGTCGTAGCGGTAGGCCGTCCAGAGGTACTGGTTGACCGCCGCGACCTGGTCGTAGAGGGTGGGTTCGCCGGCGACCAGCCGCAGCGCGAGCGCACGCACGCGGTCGGGGATCGGCGGCAGCGCCAGGTAGCGCTCCCGCACGAACGCCGGGACCTCGCCGGAGGCCGCGCGGAGGCGGTCGGGATCGGGCACGAGCGTCCGCGAGATCACCGAGTACACCATCCCGGGCTTCAGCGTGCCCGGCAGCCGGATCGAGCCGTACCGGTCCAGCCAGACGCGGCCGGTGGGGAGGTACAGCCGCTCGGCCAGCGGCGCGGCGAACACCACGTTGGGCTGCTCGACCTCGATGTAGAACGACTGGATGACGCGCTCGGTGCGCACGGCGTAGCTGAGGACCTCATCCTGCTTGTGCACGACCTCGATGGGAGGAAAACTGCTTTCGATCTGCATGAGGCGGGGATCGGAGATCCTCCAGCCGGTCCCGGTGTAGGTGTCGAAGACCAGCGCGCGCCAGTTGAACTGGCGCGTCGAGCGCACGCGCATGACGACGGTGTGGTCGAGCCGCCCCCGCAGGCGGAGGTCAACGGTCGGGCTGAATCCGAAGTAGCCGCGCGCGTTCCACGGCGGCAGTTCGCCCCCTCCGCCCTCGCCCACGTGGGGATAGGCCGGGTTCATGATGCGGCCCGCGAAGAGGTCCAGCAGCATGCGCTGCGGGGAGAACGGCAGCGAGGTGACCCGCATCCCCTCCAGGCGCGGCGTGAACAGGAACGCGACGCCCGCGCCCAGCAGCACGAAGACCAGCACGTGGCTGGCCGCCCAGGCGATGCTGTGGCGCACCGCCTCCGCGGCCTGGGGCCGGGGGATCGCCCGGGCCGGAGGGGCGGCTGGCCCCGGCGGGTTCAGCAGTTCCCTGGCCCCCTGCCAGGCGTTGTGGACCAGGGCCTGGATGCCCGCCACCGCGAAGGCTGCCAGGTAGAGCAGGTAGGTGAGGTCCAGCGCGAAGGCAGCCGCCACCGCCATGAGGATGACCGAAGAGAGCAGGCTGAACAGCAGGTCGCGCCGGGCCGGCACGTCGAACGAGTGGATGGTCTGCAGCCACAGGAGCAGCACCGTCAGCGGCACGCTGGTATGGTAGGGATCGGCCACGACGTCCCGCAGGAAGTTCCACCCGACCTGCAGGCACAGCAGCGCCAGGACGATCTTGACCCACCAGTTCTGCCGGCCGCGGCGCCAGAACGAGAACGCGAAACCGGCGGCGACCAGCGCGGGGACCAGGAGCCGGTAGGTGGCGAACTCGTCGTGAGCCGCCACGGCGAAGACGCTGACCGTCACCGCGGCCAGGGTCCACAGGCGCAGCGGGACCGAGGGCTCGGGGGTGCCGCTGCGGGCCAGCCGGCGCCACCCTACCATGCCTGCACCATCCCGTCGTCGGTGTAGACCAGTCCGCCCCAGGGCCGCTGGCCCGCCGCCGCGTCGGCGGCCGGCACCACCGGGATCACCCCGGCCCCGGCCCGAATGCCGTGCGCCGTGGCCGCCACGACGATCAGCGCGCGGCCGGGCCGCGCCAGGTGGGACAGCACCTCGGCCACCGGCGGGCCGCAGGGGACAGCCGCCGCCAGCCAGTCCATGGCCGCTTCCCATCCCCGGTGCTCGACGGGCCCGTCGGCCCACCCGGCCACCGCAGCCAAAGCGTACCGCTCCCGGGCCGCCCGCAGCAGGGAGGCAGCGGCGCGGACCGCAGCGTCCAGCCGGGCGGGGCTCTGTCGGCGATCGAGATCAACGACGACCGTCACGTCCGGCGCCTGCTCCTGCTGGTACTCGCGGGTGACCAGCGTCCCCCGGCGCGCCGACGACCGCCAGTGGACGCGCGCCAGGCTGTCCCCGGGCTGGTAGTCCCGCACGCCGTAGAGATCATCAGGCTGCCGCGACCGCCCCGCAGGCTGCCGGCCTTCCAGCGCGGGGGCCAGCGCGGCCAGCACCTGCGAGGGCACGGGCTGCGTCTGCGGCCAGATGACGATGTGGCCATCGGCGTGCAGATGCCTGCGCGCAGTGAACAGCCCCAGCAGGCCCCGCGAGGCGATCACCACTGGGCCCACGGCGTACCGGCCGCGCCGGGGCGGGGTCACGGTGATCGTGGCCGCCGCCGGCATCCCCGGCGCCACCTGCTCGACGAGCGCCCGGCCGCGGGCGCCGGGCCATCCGTCTTCCACCACCAGGAAGCGGCCGGCGGCCGATGCGGCCAGCGTGACCTCGAAGGGCAGCGCCGCGCCCTCGACCCCGCGCTCGGGGAGGTCCCGACTCACCCGGAGGCGGCGCAGGGGAAGCACCGACGTCCCCATGCCGACGGCAAAGAGCGAGACCAGCAGCGCGTCGAGGACGAACAGCAACCCGGACATCAGGTTCGTGGCCAGCAGGAAGACAGCCCCGGCCAGCACGAGGACCGCCGTCCCTTCACGCGTCGGCACGCGGGACCTCGAGCACCGGAACCGGCAGCGCCGCGGTGATCTCGTCGATGACCTGCTCCGCCACCGCCGCCGCGCCGGGTTGCGGCCGCATGACGAGTCGGTGGGCCAGCACGGGGACGCACAGCGCCTTCACGTCGTCCGGCGTCACGTACGGGGAGCCGCGCAGCAACGCCCGCGCCTGCGCCGCGCGCAGCAGGGCCAGGCCGCCGCGGGGACTGCAGCCCAGGGCGACGGCCGGATGCGACCGCGTGGCGGTCGCCAGCGCCAGGACATAGTCCCGCACCGCCGGGCTGACGTGCACGTCCGACGCCGCCTGCTGCAGGGCCAGCACGTCGCCGGGCGCCAGCACCGGTTCGACATCCTCGATGGGATGGTGCCCCAGGTGCCGCGCCAGCATCGCCCGCTCGGCGTCCGGGAGCGGGTAGCCCAGCGACGTCGCCACGGCGAACCGGTCCAGCTGGCCCTCGGGCAGAGGGTAGGTGCCGTGGTGCTCCGTGGGGTTGAGGGTCGCGATCAGGAAGAACGGGTGGGGCAGGCGCCGCGCCTGCCCGTCCACCGTGACCTGCCACTCGTCCATCGGCTCCAGGAACGACGACTGGGTGCGCGGCGTGGTGCGGTTGAGTTCGTCCACCAGCACCACGTTGGCGAAGATGGGCCCCGGTACGAACCGGGTCTCGTAGGTCCTGGGGTCAATGATGGACGTGCCCAGAATGTCGGACGGCAGCAGGTCGGGCGTGCACTGAATGCGGGTGAACTCCCCGCCGATGGACCGGGCCAGTGCCCGGGCCAGCATCGTCTTGCCCACGCCGGGCACGTCGCGCAGCAGGACGTGCCCCCGCGACAGGAGCGCCACCAGCACCAGGTTGATGACCTCGTCCTTGCCGAGGATGACCCGCCCGATGCTCTCGCGCAGCCGGCCCGTATGCTCGAAGACCGCGGGATTCACCCCCTGTCCCCTCGCCTACGGCACCAGTGTCAGCGCACCGACAAACGACGGGCGGTACAGGGCGAAATCCCGCCGGTCGTAGGTGAACACCGTCTTGATCCGGTGGCGCTCGCAGAGGGCCAGGCTCACGCAGTCGACGAATCCCAGGTCGGCGTCCAGATACTCGCGGTCGATCTCTCGGGCCTTCGCCAGGGTCTCTCCGGATACCGGAAGGACATCAAAGACCCCTCGAATCACGTCATCCCACAGAGCCCGGGCGGCGTCCGGGCCGAGCCGGCCCTCAAGGAAGAGCACGGCCTCAACGAGCACCGGTGTCGGGATGGCCAGGACCTCGCGTGGCCGGATCCGCCGGAAGTATGACACCGCCTCCCGGTGGTGGTGATCCCTGCGATTGGCCAGGGCATACAGCGCCCCCGTGTCCACAAGGATCACCGCGGCCGCCTTCGCCGCAGATGGGCCTTGAGCAGGGCCTCCACCCGTTCGGAGACGGCCCCCGCCTCAGGATCTGCGCCGACGCCGGGGAGCCGCGCTTTGGGCACCGAGCCGGAACCAACCAGAAAGCGATCCACAGCCTCTCGGATGAGGGCGGCCATCGGCTGACCTCGCAGACGCGCCCGACGCGCGAGGGCGGCCCGTTGACGCTCACTGAGATACACCATGGTCTTGTGCATGCTGCTCTCCTCCGCCGGTACCGTACAGGAGGACGTCATATATGTCAACATATATGTCCGTCATGACGGCCGCGTGGCCTGACGTCGCCAGGTCCACAGGTTGTGCATCACGTAGTTCAGCATCCCGCCGACCCCGATCGCCATCAGGTTGGCTAGCATCGGGGGCAGCCCCAGATGCGCCAGGCCGCCCAGGACAGCGAGGTAGACCAGGTACCCGGCCCAGGTCGCCACATAGTACTTGCCCATCCGCTGGAGGAAAACAGACAGGCCGCGCTCGCGGCGGTCCGCCCACGTGTACGCGTTGTTGAGGAGGAAGTTCGTGCAGGTGGAGACCAGTCCGGCGACCACCCCCGCGGCCAGGTAGTGGACGCGCAGCGGGCGGATCAGCAGCCAGAACACGGTCATGTTCACCGCCACACCGCTCGCCCCGACCATGAGGAACTTCCACAGGCGGGCATCGCCGGGACTCGTGGCGGTCAGGAGGGCGATGTGCCGGAGGAGGGTCACGCCCTGGCGCAGCGAGGCCTTCGTCTGTCCCCGGTGGCGTTTCTCGAAGACATAGGGGACTTCCGCCAGACGCCCGTAGCGGCCGCGCACCAGGACCTCCAGCAGGATCTTGAACCCCAGCGGCCGCAGGGTCACCCCTTCGAGCACGCCGCGCCTGGCGATGAAGCACCCGGACAGCGGATCGCTACTCCTGCGCGCCCCTCCCAGGAGGACCCAGGCCAGCAGCCGCGTGCCGCGCGAGACCAGGCGGCGGAACGGGCTCAGCCCCGGCCGGCCGGCACCGGGCAGGTAGCGGGAGGCCACGACCAGGTCGGCCCCTGTCTCTTCCATCCGGCGCAGCAGCGCCGGCAGCAGGGACGGCGGGTGCTGCAGGTCGGCGTCCATGACCCCGATGACCTCGCCGCGGGCCAGGCCGATGCCGTCTGCGACCGCGCTGGCCAGGCCTCCGCCGCCGTCGCGGTGGTGCACGGTCAGGCGGGGATTGGCGCGCGCCAGGTCAGCGAGCACCGCGTCGGTCCCGTCGGTGCTGTCGTCCACGAAGATGAGTTCGTAGTCGGTCTCCGCCAGCGCCGCGCCCAGGGCCTCGACCAGGCGCGGGACGTTTTCACGCTCGTTGCGGGTGGGGATGATGACCGAGAGCGTCGGCGGCATCGGGTTCAGGACGGCAGAGAAAACTCGTCCGGCGTGCCCTCGGCCAGACTGCGGACCTTCTGGGCCGGGAGCAGCTCCGCCCGGCCTGTCCGGCTCGGGGGGTTCTCGAGGTCGGCGATCTTCACACGACGCATCGGACACCTTCCGACACGGCCATCATAGCCGCGTCCACACCACCGCGCAACGCGTTCCACCGGCCCTGAGATCACCCTGATCTTCGCGGCGCCGCCCCTCGACGGCCCTCCCGCAAGGTCCGACTGTCTCCCCGGAGGTCCTTGGATTGTGCAGGCGGCGCACACATCAACCGCAGGTATCCGGCGATCGTCTTCCCCGTCGGCATCTTGCTCGCGCCCACCTTCCAGTCGTAGCGCAGGTCCAGCGGCACCTCCACGATGCGCGGCCGGAACACCGCGAGTTTTACCAGGAGTTCGGTCATCACGACGAACCCCTGCGACTCGATGAGGCGATCGCCGTAGGCCTCCAGCGCCTGCTGCAGCAGCCCGGCCCGGAAGGCCCGGTAGCCGCAGGAGTAGTCCCGGACGCCGGGCAGGCCGAAGCGGACCCGCAGCAGCCACCCGATCCCGGCCGAGAGGAGTGCCCGGTGCGGCGGCACCCCGGCCTGGCGGGCCCCGCGGACGTACCGCGATGCGATCACCACATCCGCCCCGTCCCGCAGGGCCGCCAGCATCGCAGGGATCTGCTCGGGCCGGTGGGTGTTGTCCGCATCCATGGTGACGATGACGTCCTCCGGGGAGGCCAGACGGCAGGCATGCTCCAGGCCGGTGCGGATGGCGGCGGCCAGGCCGCGGTTGTCGGGGTGGGTGAGGACGTCGAGCCGCATCCGCCCGGCAAACGCGCGGGCGACGGCGCCGGTCTCGTCGCGGCTTCCGTCATCCACGACCACGGTGTGCCAGATCGCGCCCCGCCCCGCGCGCCCGATCGCCTCCAACAGGAGGGGAAGGCCTGCCGCTTCATTGTAGGCGGGTAGCACAATCCAGACTGTCCCCAGAGTCCTTTCCTCCACCTGCCGATGGGGCCTCGTCACCGCTGTTCCACAGCCGAGTTCATCCTTCCCTTCTCCTTCCCGCTCCGGATCCTGGCAAGACGCAGGCATGGTAAGATGAGGGGGTACGGGAGGGAGTTGGAGGCACCCGACGTGGTCGAAGCACGCGTGGACAGACTGGAGGCGGCGCTGCAGCGCCTGGCCGACGCCCAGGCACAGACCCAGGAGGAACTGCGCGCGCTCGCCTCCGCCCAGCGGCGGACCGAAGAACGCCTGGAAACCCTTGCCGCACGGGTGCAACAACTGGCCGATCATCGGGATCGGCTGACCGCCCGGGTGGACCAGTTGACCGTCCACCTGGACCAGCTCACCGCCCGGGTCGACCAGTTGACCGTCCACCTCGACCAACTCACCGCCCGGGTCGACCAGTTGACCGTCCGCCTCGACCAGCTCACTGCCCGGGTCGACCAGTTGACCGTGCAGGTCGGCCGCCTGGCGACGGTGGTGGGCGTCCTCAAGGGCCACAGCCTCGAGCAGCGCTACCGGGAACGAGCGCTCGCCTACTTCGACGATCTCCTCCGCGGCATCCACGTGCTCTCCTCCGAGGAACTGGCCGCGCTGCTGGATGAGGCCCTCTCCCGCGGGGTGCTCTCGCGGGAGGAGCGCCGCCTCGTGCTGGAGGCCGACGTCGTGGTCCGCGGGCGAAGGTGGGAGGACGCCAGCGAGGCCTACCTGGCCGCGGAGGTCTCGTCGGTGGTCGACTCCGAGGACGTGCGGCGCGCGCTGCGGCGAGCCGACCTGCTGGCGCGCGCCACCGGAACACCGGCCATCGCCACGGTCGCCGGCGAGACCATCACCGAGGAGGCCGAACAGGAGGCGAAGGCCCTGCGGGTCTGGCGGGTGCTGGACGGGAGAGCCCTGGCGCCGGACTAATGTGAATGTTGTGCGTCCGGGCGGGCGTACTCCTCCTCGGCGCCCCAGCACCGAACCGCCAGTCGGGCGGTGTCCTCATGCTCTTGTCAGGTAGAGGGCGTGGTTTAGGAGCGCGTCTTCGGCAGGGAAGTCTTTGAGGAGCCGATCGAGTGCCGAAATCAGAGGGCCGATCGACCGTTGCGGAATGCTTCGCTCACTGACAAACACGATCCCCCAGTGTGTTCTCCCGGTGTGCGCCCATTCCACCAGTAGCGCGCGGAAGTCGGCGATGTTGTAGGTGACCAAAGCGCGCCGATCGGACGAGGCCGCGGCGAGTTGCTCGGGATCGCTCGCCCCCCGGGTCCCGGCCTCCTGTGCCGCCAGGACGTTATGGCCACGGTCCCGGAGTTCCGCAGCCACACGCGGATTGATCTGCTCATTCAGCAGCAGGCGCACCTGTGCCTACGCCCGGTAGGCCCGCGCGGCCGGAAACTGTCGCAGCAAGTCCTCCGCTTGCTCTTCCTCCAGAGCCAGGCGCTCGTCGATCTCACGGGGGTAGCACCGGTAGTAGTGCACGGCGGCCTCAAGCTGACGCCGCGCAAGCTGCGGAAGCGCCTCGGCAAGCGCCTCCAGATCTTCCTCGCACGCCCGGTAGGCCCGCGCGACCTCCCACACATCGATGCCGGTTCCGGCGACCACGGCGCGCCGTCCGGCGGGTCCATCCGCGAAGACGATGCCCGGGCACCGACGCTGACGCAAGGCCTCATCGACCAAGTTCTCGAGCACCTGACTCATCGGGCGCCGGATTCTTGCCGCCAGCCGGCGGACCTCCGATAAAAGGTCGGGCCGGAGACGCAGGCTGATTGGTAGGCTCTTCCTCAACCCTGAACCTTCCGCCTTCCGAATGACGCACTACATTTCGCTACAATCCACTACCAGCCTACTCCTGGCAGCGTCGAACGTCAACGTGGCTCTTCCTGCGCTTTCTCACCGGGGTCGATCCCAAAGAAGCCCAAGCTTTCCAGCGCTCCCTCGAGCGTGCAGAACAAGGGCGCTTGAAGGTCTCCATCAGCGACCTGGTCGCGGCCGAACTCGCCCCGACGCTGCGATCCTATGCTGCGCCAGCGTCGAGGTAGTCGCGGACTCGTTGCTGGACACCGACCCCGGTGTCCGACGGGAACAGCACCTCAACGACCAAGTCGGGCGCTCCCGCCACGAACCCCTGGAGCGAGCCCAGTGCCGACAGTCTGCCCTCGGAGACGGAGGCAATGCCCGGACCCCGGCCCCGTTCCGGATCGCCAGGAACGCTGAGCACGAACCCGACGTCGCCGACAGCGACCCTCCCGCCCGCTCCGCATGCTCGACGAGTCGCCGGTAGATTCTGCCGACGATCTCTCCGTGCGCGAATTCATGGGGGGCATCTCGATGACCCTGCCGTTGACCAGCTCTCATCGGACCTCGTCCCCGCTGAACCGGAGGAGGTCTCTGACAGTCAACCGGGCATCGGTGGCCATAACGCTCAGCGTCGCGTGTTCCAGTCTACCAGCGCAGCAAGGCGACGCCAGGACCCCTCTCCTTCCACACCCAAACGGCCGAGTCAGGGCGGATGATCGCGCTCCAGAAGAATCAGCACCGCCATGTTCACCACCTCCCGGCGCGCCACCCGGTACGACCGCCGGTCCAGAGCCCCCATAAGGCTCCCGACCGCCTGCGGTACCGGCGGGACTGTCAGGACCCAGACCCTGGAATGGCCGGCCAGCGTGTCGACCACCGCCGGCAGGCGCACGCCGTTGGGACCCTCGACATCATCCCCTTCGGGGGTCAGGGTCATCCGAAAGTGCGGTCCGCGGAAGTAGTAGTCGACCGGAATGCGGGAAAACCCGGGCAGGAAGACGATGGCATCGTCATCCCGCGCGTGCGCAGCCAGCGTGCGCGAGATCAACCGCCAGTCGAAGACGTCCAGCCGGGGCTGGCGGTAGAAGGCCACGGTCCCGATCGCGTTGGGCATGACGACCAGGGCCGCCAGGATCACGCCGGCGGCCCTCAACCGGCGGTGCGGGCCGGCGATCAGCGACGCGGCTCCCGCCGCGACCAGCAGCGCCACAGCAGGCACGATGAAGAGCAGGTACCGCGGGGCGTACACGTTCAGCCCGAGGGAGACCGCGAATGCCACTACCGGCGGGCCAATGGCGGCGGCGAGCAGCAGGGCGACGGTCCGTCGGGGGATCGCAAGGTTGCGCACGGCCGCGGCGGCCAGCGCCACCGCCGCCGCCATGCCGAGGGCCGCCGGCCAGGAGGTGCCGACGGTCTGGATGGTCGAAAGCCGCGGGCCGAGCACCGGACGCCCCACGGTCATCGCCGCCAGCGTGTCGGGTAGTGTGGCAACCGACAGCGGGACCCGGTGCGCCGGCCAGGCCCGCCCGCCCGCCAGTTGCTGCGCCAACAGCGGCCCCCAGGGCAGAAACACCAGCGCGACCCCGCACCAGGCAAACAGCGCCCGGCGCCATACGCCCGGATCCGGTCGCCACCAGATCAGGTAGCCGATCTGCGAGATCACCACGAGAAACCCATAGTAGTGGCTGTAGAGCATCACCGCCGTGGCGGCCGCGTAGGCCGCCCAGAGGCGGCGGGCAGAGGTCGCGGCCCCGTCGTGTCGCGCTCCGGCCACCCCGAGAGCGGCCCACAGCGCCCACCACGACCCCACGGCCGCCAGCGTGAGCAGGCCGTACATCCGGGCCTCCTGCGCCGCCGCCACCTGCGAGGGAGCCAGCGCCACCAGGGCGGCCGCGAGGAGCGCGGGGGCCGGCCCGAGCAGGCGCCGCCCGAATACCCAGGTGAGGAGGACGACCGGTGCACCGAGGACTACCGAGAGACTCCGGACCGCCGTCTCCCCGTCCCCGAAGAGGCCCATCCAGGCGTGCAACAGAAGGTAGTAGAGCGGCGGATGGGGGTCGTTGGCCGCGATGATCAGGAGCGCGCGGGCCACCGGCATGGAGGCGAAGAAGACGCTGACGGTCTCGTCGAACCAGAGGGCCTTGGCATCCAGCGCCACCACCCGCAGCACGACCGCCAGGACGACCAGCACCAGTCCAGCCGCCCTCCAGGTCACGCCGGATGCCTGCGCGCCCCCGCCGACGCCCGTCCCACTCATCTCAGGCTCACTATACCCTGGGCAGCCGATCATGGGCAGAGGCCCGGCCGCAGTCAGGGGCACGCGGTGGCGAGGCAGAGGGTGTAGAGGTGGAATCCGCGGGGCACCGACCAGTCCGCTGTCAGGCCGGGGCCTACGGCAGGACCTGCACGCGGGTTGAGGAGCCGTCGCTTCGGAGCGTCAGCGTGACGGTGGCGGCCCCGGACGCGCCCAGGAAGCTGCACCGGGACGGCCCACCGCCCGGGTCGCCCTGCGCCTGGAGCTGAATCTCCGTCGCCGTGCCGGCGGCCGCCAGGGTGAAGTTCCAGCAGTTTCCGCCCGGTTCCTGAAATCCAAACGTGGCGGCGAAGTTCGCCGAGGTGAGGCCGACCCAGGTGCCGTACTGCTGGTAGTACGCCCACGCCATGGTCTTGAGTTCCTGGAGCGTGTTGTCCGCTTCGGGCAAGAGGCTGTTTCGACCGCTGGCGGCGTACCGGGGGATCGCCAGGGCCAGCAGGATGCCCAGAATGGCCATCACGACCACCAGTTCGACCAACGTGAATCCGCGGCTGCCGACAGACCGTCGCCTGCGCAGCTGGGGCCCCATCGTCTCGCGTCACGCTCCTCGGGAAGATTCAACGGCACCTGCCATCATATCCCATGCCCACACGGGGCCGCCGTCCAGACGCCTGCGGGGTTCCCCCGGCGCCTGATCACAGGGTCGGCCTCGAGCTTTGGTGGCGCGTCAGCCTGAACACGGTGACGCCGTTGAAATCGGCCACGGCCCGGAAATCGTAGATGTCCTTCAACAGGCCGCGGAGCCTCTCCATCGCCGCGCCGGGCAACGGCTGCGTCGTCACCAGCCACATCACTTCGTGTTGCGCCGCATACGAGCGGAGGATCTCCAGGTTCCGCTCCACGAGGGCCGGATCCGGGCGGATCTCCGCCTGAATCCGCCCGTAGAACTCCTGGGGGGTCATGTGTTCGACCCGCTGCGACCCCTTGAAGTAGTAGGCAAGCGCAATGCGCCCGAAACTGGGAAAGGCCACGATGAGGTCGTCCGGTCCTGCCTGCCTTGACAGCAACGCGGCGGCCCGACGCCAGTCGAACCGGGCGTATTGGGGATTCGTATAGACCTCATGCAGGGTCCAGGCGTTGATCCCGAGGTAGGCCAGCACCAGCACCAGCAGGCCCGCCCGCCGCGAGGGGACCGGCAGCCACGCGCTCAGCCGAAGCATCCCGAAGGCGACCAGCAGCGCAAAGGCCGGGAAGGCGAAGGAGAAGTAGCGCGGGTAGAAGACGTTGAACCGCAGCGAGAAGACGAACGCCACCACGACCGGCACGCCGAGATAGCCGGCCAGGAGCCAGAAGGTGCGGGGGCGCCGCCAGACCGCCGCCGATCCGAGCGCGAGGAGCCCGAGGAACGGCAGCAGGACCATCAGTTGCCTGGTCACCGTCGCCGTCCCCAGGCTGAAGTAGTCCGCAAAGCCGAAGAGGTGCCCGCCGAAGCTGAACAGGCCGACCAGGCCGGTCAGCATGCCCACGCCGACCGGTGGCCGGAAGAACGGCCAGCCCCTGCCCGAGGCCAGCGTGGCGAAGAACTCGTCCAGCCACGGCGCGAACAGGACGACGGCGGCCAGCAAACTGACCAGCCACGCCTGGCGCCGGCGGGGCGCGGCGACGAGCACGAACACCGCCTGGCCCGCCAGGGTCAAGAGCGCAAAGTAGTGCGTGTAGAGCGCCAGCACCGTGGCGGCGACGTAGAGGGGCCACGCCCGCCGGTTCCCCTCCGCCGCGCCGAGCAGCGCCGACCACGAGACCACCGTCAGGAACCCGAGCAGCGGGTACATGCGGGCCTCCTGCGCCGCGAGGACCTGGAGGGGCGCGATCGCCGCGAGGAACGCCGCCACCCCGCCGACCCACGGGCCGCCCAGCCGCCGGCCCAGCCACCAGGTCGCCCCGACGGTCAGGCTGCTCGCGGCGGCACCGAGGGACCGCAGCGCGGCTTCGCCCGTGCCGAAGAGCCGGATCCACACCGAGAGCAGGACGTAGTAGAGCGGCGGGTGCACATCGTCGGCGGCGGCGAACGCGACGACGTCCTGCAGCGGCCGGGCGGCGGCGAAGAAGGCGTAGGCTTCGTCGAACCAGAGGCTCTTGGCCCCGATGGACGCGAACCGGAACACCGCGGCCAGCAGCACGCACGCCGCCGCGGGCCCCCAGGCCCGCCAGATGCCGGCCGCGGACCCGGCCAGCCCCCGGGCCTCGCGGGGTTGCACCAGACCGGCGGTCGCCTCCGCAGCACGCCCTCCGCGCCGGTCCGAAAAGGGGAAGTGGCCCCCAGTCGGGCCACTTCCCGCCTGCGCGTTCACGTCCTTCGAGCGGCCAGGTCTAGGGGACGACCTGCGACCGCGAAGACGACCCGTCCCCGCTCAGGGTCAGCGTGATGCTGGACCCGCTGGCAAGCACGCCACAAATGGATCGGGCGCCTGTGGCCGGCGTCTGGGCCCGAAGCTGGATATCCGTCGCCGAGCCGGCGGCAGCCAACGTGTAGTCCCAGCATCCACCGCTCGGCGCCGTGAAGCCGAAGGCCGAGGCGAAGTTCCCCGCGCTCAGGCCGACCCAGGTGCCGTACTGCTGGTAGTAGGCCCACGCCAGCGTCTTGAGTTCCTGCAGCACGTTGTCGCCCTCCGCGATGAGGGAGCTCTTGCGCGCCCCCAGGTAGCGCGGCACCGCCAGCGCGATCAGGATGCCGAGGATGGCGAGCACGACGACCAGCTCGATGAGCGTGAAGCCGCCCTCGCGCCTCCGCTGTCTGTTCCACCAGAATCTCAGCACTGCGAATCCCTCCTTCACACCGACTGCGTGATCCTCTATCACGAAACGATCAGACCAGGGTCTTCCTCTCTCCGGCTCTCGTTCCCGACCATCCCACCTCCCGACGCCCGACATCCCCATCGGTCGCGCCGCGCGCCGCGCCCGGTGCGACCCGGCTCACGGTTCTCTATGCCCACTCCGCGCGCAACCTAGACACCGCCAGGAGGTGACCGTCGCGCGTTCCACCAGACCCCGCGTGATGCGCGCGAGCCGGTGTCCGGAGGCTCCTGTGGTTCTGCACGGCACACCACCCTTCCTCCTCCAGGGAACTGTTGCGGAACCTGCGCGGACCTTCCCCTCATGGATGGCACCTCTCCCGGCCCGGCAATTGCGCCCGGGCAGCCGATGCCATGGTTGCGGAGACCGGTCGCGCCTGAGGGGCGAGGGAGCCGGCAGACTGGCGCGGTGCCGACCCCTCGGGTATGATCCGTTCGAGGAGGGCCACCCATGGCGATGGACTCGGTGGATGTCCGGCTGGCGCGGCTCGAGGGCAGCGACCAGCAGATCGACAGGCGGCTGGGATCCATCGAGGACCGGCTGGGGCGGCTGGAGACCAAAGTGGATGCGGCGGTCGACCGGCTCGACGCGAAGATCGATGCTCAGGGCCACACGCTCAGCGCCCGCCTCGACGCTCTGGGTACCACCTTCAGTGCCCGCCTCGACGCTCAGGGCAACGCCCTGGGTGCCCGCCTCGATGCTCAGGGCAACGCCCTGAGTGCCCGCCTCGATGGGCTCGGCGGCCGCGTGCACGCCCTGCTCTACGGCATCATCGTGGCCATCCTGGTGCCGAGCCTGATCCGGATCTTCTTCCCGTAGTTTCAAGACTGCGCGGCGGGGTGGCGGACCGGGTACCCGTGTGCGGCGGCATTCCGGATAAAGCGCTCGTCCAGCGTGTAGAGGGGACACCCTTCACTCAGGGCCAGCGCCAGATATGCTGCGTCCTGGGTGCGCGAGACCCCAAGGGCTCGGGCCAGGTGTAGCGACCTGACGTGGAGGTCCCTGGGGGTGCGCAGCGTGACGCGCAGGCGGAGCGCCTCGGCCAACGCCACCTCGGCGTCCTCGGCCAGGACCTGTCCGCCGGCTTCGAGCCGTCGGATGGCCGTGGTCAGCTCGAAGGGCAGCAGGTGAGGGGCGAGGGCTTCGGTGAGCCCGCGCATCCATGCGCGCACTTCAGCATGATCGGGCCCTCCAGGCAGGACGGCCCGCACCAGCACGGAGGCATCGAGGACGGCCCTCACAGCCCCTGCTCAGGATCGCCGCGGACGGCGTCCGGACCGTTCGTCCCGCGTCGCCGTGATGGCATCCACGAGAGCGTGCGTCGCGACCGATGCCCCGGTCGCGGCCAGCCGGGCAATGGTGGGGCCTGTGGCCTCGATCCACGCGCGCGGAGGCAGCGTGCCCTCATGGGCGCCCGCATCCTCGAGAAACCGCCTGACGGCCTCGCGCACGATCGCACTCATTCCCGGGGCCACCGGAAACGCCTTTCGGTACTCGGTGAGGTCTCGGTGGAGATCCCCACCAAGGTATATCGTCGCCTCCGGGCGACGCTTTCGCATCGGGCACCACTCAGGGTGGATTCTACCAGATACGTGGGATACATGGGAACCGTGGCCTTCCGAGACGATACACCCAGGGGACCGGGCCCCCGTGTGCGGCAGCGGTGTTCGGATGGTAGCATGGTTCGGATGGTAGCATGGTTCGGATGGTAGCATGACCGGGGGTGGCGCATGGACCTGACAGCCCAGCAGGCCGAAAGGCTGGCCCAGGTTGCGGCGCGGTTCGGGCTGCGGCTCATCGTGGCCTTCGGCTCGCGGGCCACGCGGCGCGTCCACGCGGGCAGCGACCTCGACCTGGCCATCCTGCCGGCTCCGGGCCGGGAGATCGGATTCCGTGAGCTCGCCGACCTGCTCGCGGACCTCTTTGCCATCTTCCCGGATGCGGACGTCGACCTCGCCCTCATCCCCCACGCCGACCCGCTGTTCCTCAAGAAGATCTTCGAGACGGGGGTGCTGCTCTACGGGGACGCGGTGGAGTTCCGGCGCTACCGCGTCTACGCCTTCCGGCGGTACAGCGAGTACCTCCCGTACCTGCGGCTGGAGGAAGCGGCCACCAGGGCGCTGGTGAGGCGGCTTTGCCATGCCGATTGATCGGGAGGTCCTCGTCCGGAAGAGCACCCTCATCGCCGAGGACCTGGTGCGCCTCCGGTCGTTCGCCAACCTTCCCGTTGAAAACTACCTGTCCCGCCTGGACGCCCAGTTGGCCACGGAACGCCTGCTGGAGCGCATGATCGGCCGGATGCTGGATGTCAACTACCACATTGCGGTGGAACTCGGCGGCGTCGCGCCGAAGGACTTCTTCGAGTCATTCCTCAAGATGGCCGAGCTGGGTGTCCTCCCGTCGGAGTTCGCCAGGCGGATCGCGCAGGCGGCGGGGCTACGGAACCGGCTGGCCCATGAGTACAACGAGATCGATCCGCGCCAGGTCCACCAGGCGGCGGGCCGGGCGCTGGCGGACATCCCCATCTACCTCGACCACCTGCAGCGGTTTCTCGACGCCATCCGCTGAGGAGCACAAATTCAGACGCCGGCGGAATCCTGGCCGTCCGATCGAGGCCCGAAACCCGTCTCCGGGGCAGCCGATGGACTGTCTGGGCGGGAGAAGATCAGGCCGCCTGCAGCAATTTGACAGCGGCCTGGCACATTTATACGATCGGGGAGCAGGAGGTCCGATCCGATGGCGCGTGAGGCGCGCATAGACCGCCTGGAGGCGGCGCTTATCCGGGTCGCCGAGGCGCAGGCGCGGGCCGATGAGCGCACGGCGCGGCTGGAGGAGTTCCAGGCGCGCACGGAAGAGCGTCTGGCCCGGCTGGAGCAGGCCATGCTCCGGGCCGAGGAGCGCCTGGCCCGCCTCGAGGACGCCGTGGCCGCCCTGGCCGCCGCCCAGACCCGCACCGAGGAGCGCCTGGCCCGCCTCGAGGACGCCGTGGCCGCCCTGGCCGCCGCCCAGACCCGCACCGAGGAGCGCCTCGGCCGCCAGGAGGAGGCACTGCTCGCCCTCACGCAGGCGGTCGGCCGGTGGACGGAGCTGTTCGGGTTCACGCTCGAGGACCTGGCGCGGGAGGTCGCTCCGGCCTACCTGGCCCAGCACTTCGGCATCCGCGTCGAGGCGCTCGACCGCCGCTTCTTCCGGCTCGACGGCCAGGAAATCGAGGTGGACCTGTACGGAGAGGGTCGGCGCGACGGCGAGGCCGTTGCGGTGGTCGGTGAGGTCCGGAGCCGCATCTACGGGCGCGACGTCGAAGCCGCCTTCAGGCAGGCAGAACGTCTGGCGCCGCAACTGCCCGGGGCCCCGGTGGCGGTCCTCTTCGGGTTCGTGATTCACCCCTCGGCCCGGGAAGCGGCCGCCCGGCTGGGGGCTGTCGTCATCTCCTCGTCAGGGCGATAGGGTGCCTACCGAAGCCTACCGTCCCCCCGTGGCCAGCTGGAAGATCGGCAGGTACAGCGAGATGACCATCGCGCCGACCACGACCCCCATGAAGATGATCAGCATCGGCTCCAGCATCGAGGTCAGGCTGGCGACGGTGGTCTCGACCTCCACGTCGTAGAAGTCGGCCACCTTCTCCAGCATCTGCTCCAGGGCGCCGGTCTCCTCCCCCACCTTGGTCATCTGGACGACCATGGGCGGGAAGACCCCGGAGAACTGCAGCGGGATGGCAATCGACTGCCCCTCGCGGATGCTGGCCCGCACGGCGTCGATGGCCCCGCCGATGACCATGTTGTCGATGGCCTTGGCGACGACCTCGAGCGACTGCATGATCGGCACGCCGCTGGCAATCAGCGTGCCGAGGGTACGGGTGAAGCGCGCCACCACGATCTTGCGGTTGAGTTCGCCCAGCACCGGCATCTTGAGTTTGAACCGGTCGTAGCGGAGGCGCCCCGTCGGGGTCTGCAGGTATCGGCGGAGGACGTAGCCGAGGGTGGCGGCGATGAGAATGCCGATGTACCAGAACCGGCGAATGGCCACGCTGGTGGCGATGGCCATCTGGGTCGGCAGCGGCAGGGTCCCCGACCCGCCCAGTTCCCGGAACAGGTTCTCGAACTGCGGCAGGATGACGATGGTCATGAAGAACAGCCCACCGAGCGCTGCGACGGTGAGCAGGACGGGGTAGACCATGGCCGAGCGGATCTTGCTGCGCAGCGCCTGCTCCTTCTCCAGGTACGTGGCGACGCGGTTCAGGACCTCGTCCAGCACACCGCCGGTCTCGCCGGCCTTCACCATGTTCACGTAGAGCGACGAGAAGGCCCTGGGGTGCTTGGCCATGGCGTCCGACAGCGGCCGGCCGGCCTCCACGTCCAGCCGGATCTGGGTGATGATCTCCTTGAGGCGGCGGTTCGTGGTCTGCTGCTCCAGGATGTTGAGCGTGCGCACCAGCGACAGGCCCGAGTTCACCATGGTGGAGAACTGGCGGGAGAAGATGGCCAGGTCCTTGAGGCCGATCCCAAACAGGCCCTGCAGGTACTGGAAGACGTCGGTCCGCTCGACCGTCCGTTCGAGGTTCGTGATGAAGAACCCCATGTCGCGCAGCCGGTCCACGACCATGGCGTCGTTGTCGGCCTCGATGACGCCCGAGATCAGGCGTCCGGTGTTGTCCTTGGCACTGTACCGGAAGACGGCCATGGCGGCGTCCTACCCCCTTGCGATCCGGGCCACCGGCTCGACCTCCCCGCCGGACTCTCGGATCATCTTCCGGAGTTCCTCGGGGTGGATGGCCCGGCTGAGCGCGTCGTCCACCGAGATGAGCTTGCGCAGGCAGAGGTCGCGGAGCGACTGGTCCATGGTCTGCATGCCCAGGTTCGCCCCGGTCTGGATCGCGGTCTCGATCTGGTGGGTCTTGGCTTCCCGGATGAGGTTGCGGATAGCCGGCGTGGCCAGCATGACCTCCACGGCCGGCACCCGGCCGATCTCCTCGATGCTGGGCCAGGCCGAACCCGCCGCGCTGCCCAGGCGCGGCTTGGCGACCGTGCGGTTCTCCGACCGCCCGCGGTAGCGGGCATTCGGCAGCAACTGCTGCGAAATGACCGCCTCGATGACCATGGCGAGCTGGATGCGGATCTGCTGCTGCTGGTAGGGCGGGAAGACGTCGATGATGCGGTCGATGGACTGGGCGGCGTTGGCCGTGTGCAGGGTGGCGAACACCAGGTGCCCGGTCTCGGCGATGGTCAGCGCGGCCGAGATCGTCTCCAGGTCGCGCATCTCGCCGATCAGCACCACGTTGGGGTCCTCCCGCAGCACCGCGCGCAGCGCGTTGGGGAACGACTGGGTGTCGAACCCCAGCTCCCGCTGGTTGACGATGCTCTTCTTGTGCTGGTGCAGGTACTCGATGGGGTCTTCCACGGTCACGATGTGGGCGCTGCGCTCGGAGTTGATGAAGTCGATCATCGCGGCCAGCGACGTGGACTTGCCGTGCCCGGTAGGGCCCGTGACGAGGATCAGGCCGCGGGGCTTCCGCGTGAGCTCCTTGAGGATCGGGGGGAGGTTGAGGGCCTCGACGGAGGGGATGGTCATGGGGATGACGCGGATGGCGATCCCCACCGCCCCGCGCTGCCGGTACATGTTGACGCGGAACCGCCCCAGCCCCGGCACGCCGTAGGACAGGTCCAGTTCCCAGAACTTCTCGAACTTCTGCTTCTGGAAGGTGTTCAGCATGCTGTACCCGAGCTGAAAGGTGTCCTCGGCCGTCAGCACCTCGTAGTGCTCCATGGGCACCAGTTTCCCCCACAGCCGCATCGTGGGCTTGATGCCGCTGGTCAGGTGGAGGTCCGAGGCCTGGGCGGTCACGACCTCGCGGAGCAGATCCTCGATGTGCATCCCCATCCCCCCCAAGGCTACTCGACGAAGACCACCCGGAGCATCTCCTCCAGCGAGGTGACCCCCGCCACGACCTTCGCGACGCCGTCCTGCTGCAGGGTCCGCATGCCGGAGGTGATCGCCGCCCGCTTAAGCACGTCGGCCGAGGCGCTCTTCACCACCAGGGTGCGGATCTCGTCGTCCACCAGCATGATCTCGAATAGACCGATGCGGCCCTTGTAGCCGATCTGGTTGCAGGCCTCGCAGCCCTTCGGCCGGTAGATCACCGGCGGCGGCTCCCCCGGGCCCGCGAGCCCGTAGCGCACCACGACCTCCGGCTCCGGCGTGTAGGGCTCGCGGCATCGACTGCAGAGCATGCGGACCAGCCGCTGCGCCACCACGCCGATCACCGAGGAGGAGACCAAGAACGGCTCCACGCCCATGTCCACCAGCCGCGTGACAGCCCCGGGGGCGTCGTTGGTGTGCAGGGTCGAGAGCACCAGGTGCCCGGTCAGCGCCGCGTGGATCGCGATGCGCGCCGTCTCCTCGTCGCGTATCTCGCCCACCATGATGATGTCCGGGTCCTGGCGCAGGAACGACCGCAGGCCGTTGGCGAAGGTGAGCCCGGCCTTGGGGTTGATCTGCACCTGGCTGATCCCGTTCAACTGGTACTCCACCGGGTCCTCGATGGTGATGATGTTCACCTCGGGTTTGTTCAGGCGGTTGAGGATGGCATAGAGGCTGGTGGTCTTGCCGCTCCCGGTCGGGCCGGTGATGAGGATGATGCCGTAGGGCTTGGCGATCAGCGACTCGAACCGCGGCAGGTCGCTGGCCAGCAGCCCCAGTTTGTCGATCCCCACCAGCGCCGAGCGCTTGTCCAGGATGCGCATGACGACCTTCTCGCCGAAGACCGTCGGGACCGTGGACACGCGCAGGTCGATCTCCCGCTGGTCCACCCGCAGCTCGATGCGGCCGTCCTGGGGCACGCGGCGCTCGGCGATGTTCATGTTGGCCATGATCTTGATGCGGCTGGTGGTCGCGGCCTGGACGTGCCTGGGCGCCGTCATCACCTCGTAGAGGGTGCCGTCAATGCGGTAGCGGATGCGCAGCCGGTTCTCCTGGGGCTCCACGTGGATGTCGCTGGCGCCCTGCCGGACGGCCTGGAGCAGCATCAGGTTGACCAGGCGGACGACCGGCGCGTCGTCCACGATCTCGCGCAGTCGGTCGACCCCCGGCTCCTCCTCCCCCACGTCGGCCGGCCGGATCTCCTGGATGACCTGGTCCAGGGTCCCCTCGAGGGCCGGATACCTGTTCACGGCGTACTGGAACCCGTCCGGGGTGATGGCCGCGGGGACGACCTCGCGCTCGACGAAGCGCCGGATATCGTCGAGGGCCACAACGTCGAGGGGGTCCACCATCCCCAGCACCAGCGCGTCCTCCTCCAGGCGGAGCGGGAGGACCTGGTAGCGCCGGATCATCGGCTCGGGGAGGATGGTCAGCACCTCGTCGGGAATCGTCACGGTCTGCGCATTGACGTACTCGATCCCCAACTGGTTGGCGATGGCCTTGGCGATGGCATCCTGCGAGGCCAGGCCCATGCCCACCAGCACCTTGCCGAGGCGATCGCCCGTGGTGGCCTGCGCCTGCAGGGCCTGGTCGAGCTGGGCCCTGGTGATCAGGCCGGCCTCGACCAGCAGTTCGCCCAGGCGGACCCGTCGCCGGGATGCCACGATCCTAGGTTGTCTCATGGCGCTCCATCAACAGTACGACGTGGGCCTTGTGCACCATCACCGCCCCGGCGCTGTAGAGGAGCCGTCCGTCCAGCGCGTACACCCGCGCGGAGGTGATGGGCAGGAAGTCCTTGGCCTGGTTCATCCGGTCCGACAGCCGGGTCGTCGACGGCAGGTGCAGGTCCCCCTCGATGCGGTGGTGCGGCGTGAAGATGATGACCGCCTCCCGATCCATCTCGACCTTCATCGGCCGGCTCCTCGGCTCTCCACCGCCAGTTCCACCGACCGGGAGGTCTCCAGGAGCCGCTGGATGCCCTTGAGGCTCATCCCCCGGTCCACCATGGCCTTCACCCAGCGGATGCGCTCCACGTCGTCTTCGCTGTAGAGCCGGTGCCCTCCGCCGGTCCGTGCCGGATTGATGAGGTTGTACTGGTCTTCCCAGGCCCGGATCCGCCGCGGGTTCACGCCGGTGAGTTGCGCCACCGTCCTTATAGGATAGATTGGCGCCCGCCTGTCCACAATCATCGGCTGCCCCCTCCATTGCCTCCGGGCCGGGGCGTCCCGACGAGGTCCCGTTGGGGTCCGTACCCGTGTTCGCGCAGGTAGGTGTAGATATCCTGCAGCTTGGAGAACCCGTGGAAGTCCGGGCGGTACTCCTGCTCCAGCTTGTAGTCCAGCTCCACGAACTTGTTGAGGGTGACGAAGAAGGCGAACTGGACGATGTTGGAGGCCGACTCCGGCGCGTCCCGGTTCTTGTCCACGAACAGGTTGACGATGTCCACCGTCGGCAGGTCGGCTGGGTCGAACCCCTCGGCCTTGGCCCGGGTCTCGATGAGCTGGTGGAGGTCGTGGGTGGCCTTCCAGTCTTTGGCCAGGACCATGGCGACGTCCAGGTCGTACTCCAGGTCGCCCGAGCCCATGCTGTGGTGCATCGTCGGGCGGTTGAACGGGTTGAAGATCTCGGCCTCCTCGGCCGGCCGCTCGTCCAGCCGGCACCCTTCCTTGTCGAGGGGCGAGATGGCGAAGACGGGGCAGTTGAGCTCCAGGCTCAGTTCGGCCAGGGCCGTCGAGATGCGGTCGGTGCGGGCCTTCCAGTCCTCGATGTGGTCCGACAGCGGGATCTTCTGGAGGTAGTCGAAGAAGATGACGACCTCCTGGGTCTGGAACTCCTGCATGAGGTTGTGGGCATGGGCGCGGATGCGGTCGAGGGTCTCCCGCCGTCCGGCCTCGACCAGGTGCAGGTAGGGTCCGTACCGGGCCAGGCGTTCCCGCGCCGCCTCCAGCTTCTCGCCCACCGGCTCGCCGTTGGGCGAGACGCCGGCCAGGATCGTCGTAGGGTTGACGCCGGTCTCCTTGGCGATCAGGCGGGCGGCCAGCACGCGGCGCGTCTGCTCCCACGTATAGTACAGCACCGGGATCTTGTGGTTGGTCGCCACGTGCACGGCCAGGTCGAGGGTGAGGTTGGTCTTGCCGCGGCGCGGCGCGCCGGCCAGCCCGTAGTAGAAGCCGCGCCGCAGCCCCGAGAGCAGCGCGTTGAGCCGGTCGAAGGGGCTGATGGAGTACCCCAGGATCCCGCCGGCGCCCGGGGAAGCGCGCGGGGCCAGCAGGTGCGGGAAGGCCTCGGCGATGGGCGCCACCTGGCGGCGGACGCGGCGCCGCTGGATCTCGAGCAACTGGTGGATGGCCTCGGTGGTGAACTGCACGATGTCGTCCTGCTCCCGGTCGTGCCGGTAGAGGTAGCCGCCGATGGCCTCGTGGAGCCGCGCCAGCAACTCGCGGCTCTCCGCAACCTTGAGGTGCTCGATGAGCCCCATCAGGTCGCCGGCGTTCGGCGGCGCGGTCTTCAGCACCGAGGCCAGATAGCGGTCGAGCTCCGGGCTCAGCATCCCGCGCTCGGTCAGGGCGGCGCGCAGGGTCGCTTCGTCGATGGCGCCGGCGGGCATCCCGTGGAGTTCGACGACGACCTTCGCCAGCCGCCGCGCCTGGGGCGAGGGCAGCAGGTCCACGTGGAAGCCTTCGGTGAGGGCCATCGTGACCAGGTGGCGGTCGCGGATGAGCCCGGCCAGCACCCTCGTCTCGACCTGGTGGAGTTCCATAAGGCCTCCTCCGAACCTGCGTTGAGGCTCGCTTGCCCCAGACCGGCTCGGGTGCTAGTCTGAAAGCACTCGTCGGTGGGCAAGTGAGAATATGCCCAGAAGATTGAGGGATTAGTCCCGAAGGGGCAAACCCGGAGCGATTCGGGGGCGCAAAGCCACGGGACCGGTCCGCCGTGGGCGGGCCGGTCGGCCGGGCTGCCGGAGACGGTTCGGGTCTGCGGTCTCGACGGGACCGCAGTTATTTTTTGTGGCGGTCGCACGCGAGGGACGCATGGACGAGAGCACGCTGCAGACGTTCAAGCGCGAAGCCGGCCTGGCCGGGGAGAGCCGCACGCTGGAGCGGGCCTTCGTGCACGCCCGGGCGCGGGCGCTGGCGCGGTCCGGGCAGTGGCTGCAGGCGCGCGACGCGTACCTGGCACTGGTCGACCTGGATCCCGACGAGCCCTGGGTCTACTGGGACCTGGCCGAGGTCTTCCAGATGCTGGAGGCCCGCGACGACGCCGCGGCCGCCTTCCTCACCGCCGCCGACAAACACCTGGGGCGCGGACAGACTGACCACGTGCTCCGCGCCTACCAGCAGGCCGCGGCGGTCTCCCCCAACGACCCTGCGGTGCAGGCGAAACTCGGCGATCCTGCGGCGCCGCCCACCGCGTCGCGACCCCGCCCGACCCCCGCACCATCCCCAGCCCCCGCCCCGCCACCTCACGACCCGCCTCCCTCGGCCCCGCCCGCACCGGCCCCTCCGGCCGCCCCGCCGTCCCCGAAGCCCGAGCGCTCCGGGCCTGCGCCGGCGGCATCTGTGCCCCCTGTCACAGCACCCCCTGGGGCCGAGCCGCCGGCTCCCGGGCGGGCGCCCCGCACGCGCCTGGGCGGAAAGACCGAGACCCTCGGACAGGTGCTCCTGCAGCTCGGCATCATCACCCAGCAGCAGTTGGCCGAGGCCCTGGAGATCCAGTCCCGCACCGGGGAGCGCATCGGCCAGATCCTTCGCGACATGGGAGCCGTCTCTGACCAGGACCTGGCCCGCGGAATGGCGCACCAGTGGGGGTATCCCTACATGTCGCTGGCCGAGGCGAAGATCAACCCCGAGGTCGCCAAACTCGTCCCCCACGCCCTGGCGGTGCGGCACAAGTGCATTGCCCTGGACCGGCGCAACGGTCGCCTGGTCGTGGCCATCGCCGACCCCCTCAACGTGATCGCCGTGGACGATGTGCGGCTGATCACCGGGGCGGAGGTCGATCTGGTGGTCGCCACCGAGGAGGACATCACCAACGCCCTGGCCCGGGTCTACCAGCTCGCCGACAACCTCATCGACCGGGCCATCCGGGAGTCGGTCACCGACTACGCCGTCGAGTTCACCGACGAGGACGCCTCGGTGGAGCAACTGCGCGCGCTGACCGAGGAGGCCCCGGTCGTCAAGCTGGTCAACCTCATCATCGACGAGGCGATCAAGCAGAACGCCAGCGACATCCACGTGGAGCCGCACCGCAACGGGATGTGGATCCGCTATCGGGTGGACGGCGTGCTCCGCGACGTCATGAACCCGCCCAAGCACCTCAAGGCGGCGCTGGTGTCCCGCATGAAGATCATGGCCGAAATGGACATCGCCGAGCGCCGGCGGCCGCAGGACGGCCGGGTCCACCTCACCGCGGACGGACGCACCATCGACCTGCGCGTCTCCACGCTGCCGACCATGTTCGGCGAAAAGGTGGTCCTGCGCATCCTGGACCAGTCCTCGGCCCTGCTGGGGCTGAGCCGGCTGGGCTTCCCCAGCGGGGTGCTGCAGCAGTGGGAGGCCGCCACCAGCACGCCCCACGGGATGGTGCTGGTCACCGGCCCGACCGGCAGCGGGAAGACGACCACCCTCTACGCGACCCTCTCCAAGCTCAACACGCTGGACCGCAACATCGTGACGGTCGAGGATCCGGTCGAATACCAGATCCCCCGCATCAACCAGGTGCAGGTGAACGTGAAGGCGGGCCTGACCTTCGCCAGCGGGCTGCGCAGCATCCTGCGGCAGGATCCCGACATCGTCATGGTGGGGGAGATTCGCGACCGCGAGACCGCCGAGATCGCCGTCCAGGCCGCGCTGACCGGCCACCTGGTCCTCTCGACCCTGCACACCAACGACGCGGCGGGCGCCGTCACGCGGATGGTGGACATGGGCGTGGAGCCCTTTCTCATCAGCTCGTCGTTGATCGCGGTGCTGGCCCAGCGGCTCGCCCGCGCCATCTGCCCCCGCTGCAAGGTGGCCTACACGCCGCCGGCGGACGCGCTGCGCCGCCTGGGCGCCGACGCCGTGGACGGGAATGTGGTCTTCTACCGCGGGCAGGGCTGCGACCACTGCCGGGGCACCGGCTACCGCGGCCGGATCGGCATCTTCGAGTTGCTGATGATCACCGACTCGATCCGGAAACTGATCGTCGAGCGGGCCTCGTCCACCGAGATCAAGGCGCAGGCGATCCGGGAGGGCATGCGGACGCTCCGGGAGGACGCCTTCGAGAAGGTCCTCTCCGGGGTTTCGACGATCGACGAGATCCTGCGGGTCGTCTACGTGCAGGAGTAGCCCGTCGCTACGGCTCCTGGTACGTGATCCCGCCGAACGACGACACGGTGACCGTCGCCGCTCCCGCCGCGTTCTGGACGGTCACCGCATAGGCCGACGATGGCTGCCCGAAGGCGGAGAAACGGACGGTAAGGGTCCCCGCCGCCGTCACGCCCGGGGGGAGGTCGGCGCGCTCCACGAAGCCGCCGCCGCTGCGCGCGATGGTGTACGCACCTGAGGCGGCCGTGAAGGCCACAGTGTACGCGGCCCGCTCGGCTTTGGCCCGCTCCTGGGCGTGCCGCAGGTTCGCCGCCACCTGCGCCGCGCCGTAGCGCAGACGCTGCCGGGCCACGTGCCCCTGCCACCTGTTGGTGCCCAGCACGAGCAGGAGCGCCAGAAGCGCCGTGGCGATCACGACCTCCAGCAGGCCGAATCCCGTAACGGAGCGCTGCCGCGTCACGGTGCGGCCTCGCGCCAGACCGGACGTACCCCGGCCAGCCCCTGCGTCTGAACTACCTCGAACAACGGCGTGGTCGGGAAGTACGGCGGGGTGAACCCCCGGCTCATCCGGCGGTCGTACCTGAAGTCGCGACCGTAGCCGGTCAGCGGGTTGCCGGTATTGGGGTCGAACGTGCCGAATGCGCCATAGTACTCCTCGATGATTCCACCGATCAAGTGCACGGTCCCGCGCGGGGCGCCGGTGTTGTAGTTCTGCACGTTGACCGAACTGTTGTTGCCGTCGCCCAGATTCCCCGCCATCAGCACGGCGTGAAGTTCCAGGTCGTTGGGCGCCGAGGCGCTGATCCGGATGTCGTTGCCCGCCGAGTACAGGCCCAACACGTTGAGCGGGTTGTCGTTGGGGTTCGTGACTTCCGGTGGGTCTTCGTAGCGCAGGTGGCCCGTAATGTCGATCCGGCCGGAGGCGACGATGGTGGTCTGCTCCTTCTCCTCGAGCGTCCCCGACAGCGAGAGGATCGTCCCCTGCACGTAGATGATGGTGGCGTTGGCATTGCCGGGGCCCTGCCAGCCCTTCGGCACGCCAGCAAAGGTCCGGGTCTGCGGAGACGGCCAGGCTGTGTTCGTGACCGTCGTCGTCTGCCCGACCCGATCGACGGTGATGGTGACCGTCTGTGACCCCTGGACCAGGGTATAGACCGCCAGGTTGTTGCTTGGCCCGCCGAGGCTGAAGGTCAGGCTGTTGAGATTCCCCTCCACGTAGATGCCGCCGGCTAGCGACTCGCCGGCATCCGAGACGCCGTTGCCGTTGCCGTCGGCGACCGGTACATAGATGCCGTTGGGCACGCTGCTGGTGTTGTCCGGCAGTTCGGGCACGGCCTGGCGGATCTGCAAATTGGTCACCGGCGTGGTGTCCGCCGGATTGCGTCCGACGGCCACCCCCTGTTGATTGTAAGGGTTGGTCGGCATGGGAATTGCGGCCACGCCCCGTGTGAAGTTGGCCGCCGGATTGTCGTTGTCGTCGAGCAGGTTCGCTGGGGTGCAGTCGGGCAGCACGGGCGCGTCGCGTCGCACGCTGGCCACAACATTCTCGTTGGCCTGCAGCCGCACCGGGTTTCCGTTGTTGTTAAACCATGCGTAGGTGCTCACGCTGGTCAGACGGGTGGGCAGGTTGCCTGCCGGATCGCACGGCGTGCCGGCATCAGGGGTGCCGAATTTGGGATAGAAGGCGAAGCGGAACTCGCCGTTGGTGTGGACGGGGCCGTCGAAGCTGGTGCGGCTGGTAAACCAGATCGCGCCCCCGGCCGGGGTCATGTGGACGTGGGTAAACAGGGCGTACTGCGCGAAGCTCTGCCGGCGAACCTGGACGCTGAAGTCGTGGGAGAGCGTCACGCGGCGCCGGCCCTGCGGGGGCGTCCGGCCGTCGCTTGTGATCGCATAGGTGTAGTAGAACTCGTAGTGGTCGGGACCGAGTTGCTGGATGTACCGCTGCGGCTGCATCGGATCCGCCGGGTGGGGGGCCAGGCGCCTCGTGACCGTGACAGTGGCGGCGTAGCTCCCCTGGCCCAGGACATTCGATGGCGGCACGCCCGTGGCCACCTGCAGCTTGCGATGGGGGGTCGGCAGGCTCCAGTTGACCTCGAAGGTCACCGAGTTCGTTGCCGGCGTGGCGCCCAGGATGAACCGTTGCCCGTCGAGCACCAGGTAGTCGAACAGGCCGAAGGAGTTCTGGGCGCTGATATTGCCTCCGGCATACCAAGTCGCCAGCGTCGTGCCGCTGAGGGAAGGATCCACGGTGGCGCGGCCAACGGGATCAGCATTCATCAGAACCATCAGCGCCGAGCGGGCGGCATAGGCCCCGCCTTCTGCCGTGTTCAGGCTCTGAGCCCCCGCCAGCCTGGCGGTGCTCAGGGCGATCTCCTTGCCGCTGAGGTACAGGATGAGGGCGCCGACGATGGAAAGGACGAAGATCGTGGTGAGCACCGACAGCATGGCCAGACCACGCTGGCTTTGGATCTGCCTGACCATTGCCTCCCTCCTCATCCCCTGGCTAGCGGCCGCGGAGTGCTACATCGCCGGCGAAGACGCGGCTGACCCCTCCTGCGGTCGTCGTCACCGTGATCCGGATCCGCACGATACTCGCCAGATCCACGGGCGTAGATCCCAGTGAGCTGCCGGCCGCGTCGAAGTACTCCAAAGCCAGACCATCTCCCCCATCGGGCCTGACGACCAGAGAGGCCAGCGGCGCCGGCGGGCCCGCCGGCAGCGGCCCGCCTGCATCGGGATCCTCCTGCCGGGTGATGGTATCGGTGGCGGCATCGTAGGCGAAGGTCACGGTGTAGGGGCTGGCGGCGGAGAAGGGTGTGGCCTGCGGAACGAACAGCGTGACCTGCGTCGCGCCGGCGGCCGTGACCATCTGGGCCCACCGGATTTCGTCGACGAGCGCGTCCAGGGCGGCGCGGACCTGGGACTGCGTCTGCACGAACTCGTTGGTCACCCTTGCCGACCGGGCACCCGTCGCCACAAAGGCGTAGATGCTCCCCAGCGCCAGGGCGAGGAGGCTCATGGCAATGACGAGTTCCAGCAGCGAGACCCCCCGCGTCTCGCAAAGGCGGGTCGAGAAGGAGGAGATGCTGCGCCTACTGATCATCGAGCACCGTCGTCAGACTGACCAGGGGGTCTGTGTCGGGATCGGCCGGACGGTAGACGCGGACTGTGGCCGTGGTGATGGTCAAGTTGTCGTCTTGCACGAAGTCCACCGCCACCTGAAACGTGTGCGGAGAGGGGTTCGCGACGCCGCTGTAGGGAAAGGGAAGCGGCAGGGCGGTGCGGGGCATCGGCCCCGAGTTCACCCACGTGTATGGGTTGGCGCTGGCCCGGATCTGCTCCATGATCTGCAGGGCGATGGTCGTGGCGGCCGCCCGTTCATTGGCACGGCCGGCGTGCGCCATCCCGACAATGAACGCCTGGAGGATTAACAGGGAGACTGCAGCGAAAAGCGACAGGGCGACGAGGAGTTCAAGATAGGTGAATCCGGTCCGGTCGCGGGACCCGGGGGACCGCGACCGTCCCGGCTCTTGTGCCGAAGCCATCCGTTTGAGCCCCCCCCGGGGTTCACTCCCATCCGGCGTGAGAGGCCCCTGCTCCCATCAGTTGTGAAGACCGCGACACCGGGTCGGCGCGAGCGCCCCGATAGGCTACACCAACGCCGCAGCCAGCTGGCTGTTGCGCCGCATCTCGAGCCGGATGCGCCCCAGGTTGGCCTGCCGCGTCCCGACCACCACCAGCACCGCGTCCGGTCCGGCCGGCCCGATGGCCACCGGCCCCTCGTCGAACTCCAAAAGCAGATTCCGCAACATGCCCCGTCCCATCTCCCGGCCCATGGAGTCGGAGGCGGCGATGTTGCTGGCGACGATGGCACCGACGGCCTCCAGGTCCACCCCCTCCTCCGATGTGATGCCTTCGACCACGAAGCCGTCCCGGCCCACCACCAGCGCGGCCAGCACGCCGTCGATCTTCGAGAGGTCCAACAGCACGTCTTTGAGCTGCGACATCTTCGCTCCCTCCATCGGTCGGTTGTCCGGCTCCCGCCTGCGCTACGGCCTCCCGGGAGATGGGACGCCCATCAGCCCCCGGAGTTTGGCCAGGGCCGAGGCGAGCACGCGTGACACATGCTTCTGGGAGATCCCGATGCGCCTGGCGGCTTCCATCTGGGTCATGTCCGTGTAGAACAGGTAGTAGAGCACCTTCTTCTGCAGGCTGTTGAGGGATTCCATGGCCTCTGTGAGCATGACGCGGTCTTCGATGGGCAGCTGGAAGCTGATGTGCGACCGGTGCCGGATCCGCTCCCGGTCCACCCGCAGGTCGCCGTTGTCATCCTCGGTCTCCAGCGAGATGGTGCGCAGCACCTCGCGCGTCCGGAGGATCTCCAGGAGCCCCTCTTCTTCGATGTTGAGTTCCTGGGAGAGATCCTCGAGCCCCGGGAACCGGCCGGTCTCACTCACGTACTTGCCCACCGCCTGCTCGATCTGCGCATTGAGTTTCTGGAGCCAGCGCGGCCTGCGGATCGTGTCGCGCTGATCGCGCAGGTAGTGGCGGATCTCGCCGCGGATGAGGTAGCTGGCATAGGTGGCGAACTTCGCCCCTTTCGTCGGGTCGAAAGCCGAGATGGCGTTGAGCAGTCCGATGTAGCCCACCTGCACGAGGTCATCGGAGGGGACGCCGGAGAAGATGAACTCGGCGGCAATGCGCCGGACCAGTGGTGTGCACGCCAGGACGACCCGCTCCCGCGTGGCGGGAGCATGCGTTTCCACGTACTCGGCCATCAGGGCATCGACGTCGTCATACGCGGGGGTGTCAGGCTGGGTTGGACTCTGCCGTTCCACACGGCGCTGCACAGTGCGGGCACCCATGGCGCGCCTCCCCTACCACGAAAAAACCTCCTGGGGCTGCCCCAAGAGGTGACGTGTGCTCCTTTCGGCAGCCCGGCCGACCACGAACTCGGTCCCGAGGCTTTGCGCCCCCACCTTACGATGGGTTTGCCTTTTTCGAGGAACCGTATGCAGTTGTTCTGCCCGACGATCCAGGCCCGTTTATTTTAGACCGCCGAGAACATTCCTGCAAGGTCTGCGTCAGATCACGTACCCAAGGGGCCGGCCATTTAGACCTGCCCGGGCCGGTCCGGGACTATCCGGCCGACCGGGCGCCCGTGGGGGGCCGGGTGCGGCTCACGTAACGGAACGCGAGCTTGCGGCCGACCAGGATCCGGATGACGTCGGCGACCTGCGAGGGGGACAGGCCGACTTCGCGCGCGATCTCACCCTCGGTCCGTGATCCGTCGAGGAAATCCAGCACCCGCAACCCGGCGTCGCCGACTGCCGCTCGGATCAGCGCGGCCGCCTCGCCGTCCATGGCCTGCGACGTGCCCGGTGCGGCCACGAAGCGGGCCTCCGCGGCCGCCGGCACCACAGGCCCGGCGGCGGGTTGCGGCGGCGCGGGTTCGGGCGACTGCGCGTCCAGGGCGGCGGATGGGCGGACCGGCACCGTCACGGGCCCCGCGAGCAGGACGATCCATCCCGACGCCCGTGACGGCAGCGCCGCCGTCGGGTCGCCGGCGCGGTCCGGCGCCAGCACCACCGACGGGCGGCCGCCGGCCAGGACCCACGCGGCCGGGGAGCGGCCGAGGACCAGCACGACGCCGCGCGCCTCCTCGGCTTCGAGCCGGGCCAGCAATCGGTCCAGGCGGACGAAGTCCGTGTGCAGCCCGCCCTGCGCCATCTCCAGCGACGGGAGTTGCGCGGCCAGCCAGGGCGGCACTTCCAGGCGCTCCACCTCCACGCCCGGCGGGAGGCCGTCAGGCAGCACCGCGCGGGGGTCCCCGGCGCACCACCCCTGCGGCCCGAAGACTGCGGCATGCCTGCGGTCCTGAGCCTCAATGACGAGGGCCAGGCCTCCGGGCCAGGCATAGTGGGAGATCACGCCGCTAGACCTCCTCCTGCACCTTCTTCTGCCAGAACCCGCCGAGGCCGAGCAGGACGAACCCTACCACCCACAGCGCGTTGATCCCGTGCACCTGCGAGTACAGGTCGTACCAGGTCAGCAGCGCGTAGCCCAGGCTGGCGGCGGCCAGGCAGAGCGCGGCGGCCGTCACGGCCAGCCAGGGATAGGCCGACAGGCCGCCGCGGAACCCGATGGCCGGCACCAGTCCGGCGGGAATCAGGAACACCGCCGCCGTGGGGTAGAACGCCGAGAGGAATCTGGACATCAGGCCTGTCGAGCTGACCACGATCGGCTCCAGGATGTAGACGAACCCGACAGCCCACCCCGCGACACCGAAGCCGAAAAGCGCCAGGCGGACCGACCGATCGACCATGGGGAGCACCAGCCGGACTTCCAGGGCCAGCGCGGCGGCTAACAGGACGTAGAAGGCCACGAAGAATCCGTCCGCGACGGACGGGTAGGGCAGCGCCTTCTGGCCCCACCACTGATCGAAGGCGAAGATGGCGCGGCCGGCCGTCCACACCAGCGCGGCGGCCGCGCCGGTCGCCCAGACCCTCCGTTCGGGATCGCCGCGCGCGTAGGCACGGGCCGCGGCGGCGCACCCGATCCCCGCCAGCAACGGGGCGGCCACCTGCAGGACGGTCGCCAGGACGTGGCGGGCCACCCGATCCTGGAGACTCCCGCCTTCGAACCCGTAGGCGTAGGCGACGGCGGCGATCAGGAAGCCGGCGGCGATCAGCACCGGCCAGCGTCGCGTCACGGTGCGCCTCCACCCGCCGCGCGGTCCTCCTGCACCGAGCGTTCGGCGGCGGCGATGGTCCGGTCCATGAAGGCGCGCCCGGCGACGGCCACAATGGGGGCGCAGGCGGCCTCGACGATCGCCCGCCACGCCGATTCCGGCAGGGCGGGGGCCTCAATCCGGTCGCCGTGCACCCGGCCGCCGTATCCGGCGAGCGCCCTTTCCAGCGCTCCCAGGAACAGGGCCGCCAGCCGCGGCCCGCGGAGTCGCGCCACGCGCGCCGACACGTCGCTCAGGATGGCGGGCCACGGGTGCGGCGGCGGCTCGGGGATCGCGATCGCGGGAAGATCGCGCTGGACCTCGCCGGCCGCAGTGTACGGCACCACCTCTTGCGCGGGCGGGGCCAAGTCCGGGAGCGTCGCGCGCTCGGTGCCCGCAGGTCCGGCCGCGAAGACGGGCGCGGCGGCCGCGGGGCGGCGCGGCACGAAGAGCCCGTCTGGCGCCACCCCCGGCGGCGCAAACGGGGAGTCCGGGGCCGGCTCGACGTCTGCGGTCGGGTCTGCGGCCTGGGGCAGCGTGCCGATGTGCACGCTGACCGCCCCGCCCCGCGCCGCGAGGTCCCGGAGGAGGTGGTGGCCCGGCAACACCGGGAGCAGAGCCTCTTCGCCGCCGGCCTCGAAGTACCAGGTGTCCTGCGGCGACCCGCCCTGGATCCACAGGACGCCCTCCAGGTGGTCGTCGCTGGCATAGACGCCCGCATCAAATCCCCGTGCCGCCAAGTGGGCCGCGAGGCGGTCGATGTCCACCTCGGCCCCCGGGATGCCGGCGAACAGCGCCGGGCCCGCGCGGATGCGGTCGAAGATCTCCCGACGGGTCGCCGGCATGCTACTTGATCCCGAATTCGCGGTAGTAGCGCAGGGCGCCCGCGTGCATGGTGATGGGCATGCCGCGGCGGGCCGAGGCGGTGGTCACATCGCGGCCCCGCACGTGCGCCGCGTGCAGGCGGTCGGTGTTCTCCCACAGGGCCCGGGTCAGGGCGTAGATGAGGTCGGGATCCACCTCCTGCCGCGTGACCAGCATGGCCATGACCGCCAGCGTCTCCACCGGCTCCGTCTGTCCCCGGTAGGTGTTCGCCGGGATCGTCACCCGCGTGTAGTACGGGTACTGCTCCTTGAGCAGCTCGTAGGCCTCCCTGGGGATGGACAGCAGCTTCACCTCGCGGCTGGCCGCGATGTCCTGGACGGCCGCCGTGGGATGGCCGGCGGTGATGAACGCCGCGTCCACCACCCCGTCCTTGAGCTGGTCGGCCGCCTCGGCGAAATTCAGGAAGTCGGGCCGCGTGTTGTAGTACCCGACTTCAAAGACCCGCATGATCTGCCGGGCGTTCACCTCGGTGCCGCTGCCCGGCGCGCCGACGGCGATGCGCCTGCCCTTGAGGTCGGCGATGCTGTGGATGTTCTTGGACCGCAGGGTGACGACCTGGATCGTCTCGGGGTAGAGCATGGCCATACCGCGCAGGGAGGCGATGGGGTCCCGCTTGTTCCCGATCCGGTCCATGAACATCTCGATGCCGTTGAAGGCGTAGTAGGTGATGTCGTTCTGCACGAAGGCCACCTGGACGTCGCCCCGCTGCAGGAGGCGGATGTTGGCCACCGAGGCTCCCGAGGTCTGGGCGGTGGCCTGGACGTTGGGGACCTTCTGGCTCCACAGTTCTGCGAGCGCAGCCCCCAGCGGGAAGTAGACGCCAGCGGTGCCGCCCGTGGCGATGGCGATGAACGTCCGCTGTTGCGCGGCCGCTGGCCACACGCCGACCGCCAGCAGTGCGCCGGTTGCAATCAGGAGCATCCGTCTCATGACCTTCTCCCTCCCTGGCCCTCTTGGGCGCCTGTGGTGGTTCGTCTACCGTTGCACCAGCTCAAACCGCCCTCCCCGCACCACCGCGACAGCGACCGGCCGGTCCGGCGCGCCCCACCGATCGAAGGTGATCTCCCCGGTGGCACCGGGGAACCGGCGCACGCCCTGGAGGGCCGTCCGGATCTGCGCCGGCGTCCGCCCGCCGCGGCGGATGGCAAACGCCACGACCTTCAGCGCGTCGTAGGCCTGGGCCGCAAAATGGTCGGGCATCTCACCGTACTTGCGGCGGTACTTGCCGACGAACTCCTGCACGCCGGGCAGCGGTTCGGTGGGCACGAAGGCCGCCGGCAACACGAGCCCCTCGGCCGCGACTCCGGCCCATCGCACCAGATCCTGCGAGTACAGGGCGTCGGAGCCCGCGACCACGACGCGGACGCCGCGGGCCTGAAGGGCCTGGAGGATCAGGGCGGCCTCGTCGGGGTAGCCCGCGATGAAGACGGCGTCGGCGCCGTCGGCCACCACGCCGTTGGCGTGGCGGGTAAAATCCTCGTCGCCATCCCGATACAGCCGCGTGCCCACGATCTCCCGGGACAACCCTCTGACGCGCTCCGCAAAGGCCCGGGCGACTAAGGTCCCGTAGTCGTTCGCCTCGTGAATGATGGTGAGGCGGCGGGTACGCCGCCTCCCCACCAGGTAGTCGGCGAGCATCCGGGCCTGCGCCGGGGCAGGCAGCGACGTGCGGAACACGGACGAGCCTGCATAGGGGATCGTGCCGGTGGCCCCGGGGCTGACGAGGGGGATGCCGGCCCGCTCGGCCATGGGGGCGACGGCCGTCGCGGTGGCATCGGTCAGCGGTCCCACGATGGCGACCACCCGGCGCTCCAGCATCTGGGCAAAGGCGCGCCCGACCTCCTCGGTGCTCCCCCGGTCGTCGAGCACCAGGAGCGTGAGGGCCGCTCCGGCGACGCCGCCGCCGGCGTTGATCTCGTCGGCGGCCAGCGTGGCGCCCCGCACAGCCGACCGCGCCGCGGCGGGCACGCCGCTGGTCAGCGGGGCGAGCACGCCGATGGCGATCGTCTCCCCCGCCCCGATCCGCGATCCGGCGCACCCGGTCAGGAGCGTACCAGCGAGCGCCACACCCAACGCGAGGACTCGGTTGCGCGTCAACGGTCACCGCCCCACAGAAGCAAAAACGCCCTCCGGCCGAAGGCCGAAAGGCAATCCGGCTCCACCCCTTCGGCAACCCGGCCGGCCGCGGAGTCGCCGCAGACTCCACGCCCCCGTGGCTTTGCGTCCCCACCTTGCGGCGGGTTTGCCTGTTCGGAGGTCGTCTGCTCCTCCAGTATGTTCCCCGACCCGGCTCCGCCTAGTCCTCCACTAATTCTCCCCGAGGCGGCGGCGGAGTTCCCCAATCTCGCCCGGGATCGACAGCAACCGGCGGTAGAGGGCCGTCACATTGGCGACGTACCACTGCGTTTCGGCGTAGGGCGGGATGCCCTCGTACCGCTCCACGGCCCCGCGCCCGGCGTTATAGGCGGCCAGGGCCAGATGCGCGTCCCACCGGAACTGATCCAGGGCGCCCCGCAGGTATCGGATGGTCCCGTAGAGGTTCTGAACCGGATCCCACGGATTGACGCCCAGCGCCCTGGCGGTCTGCGGCATCAACTGGCCCAGCCCCATCGCCCCCGCCCGCGAGCGCGCGGTGGGCTGAAAACCTGATTCGATCACGACGAGGGCGACCACCAGGCGGGGGTCCAGGTTGAACTGCCGGCTGTAGCCGAGCAACGCGTGGGCGATAAGGTCGGCTTCCCGGGCGGCCAGCCGCGGATTGTACGAGCGGGCGATGAGGTCGTAACTGCGCACGCTGAGCACCCATGCTGCGGCGCGGCCCGGCGAAAGCGCCCTGGTCTGGGCGACCTGCGCCTCCAGCGGCGCCGGCAGCGGGCCGACGGCCCGCAGGGCCTGTTCGGCCATCTGGCGCACCTCAGGCGACCCGCGGGCCGACAGCGCCTGCCGAAATGCCGAGGCCGCCTCCTCGGCGCGGCCCGAGCGGGCCAGGAGGTGGCCCTGCCACAGGAGGATCGTCGCCTCATGCGGGGCGAGGTCGGCCGCGCGCGCCACGGAACGGTGTGCGCGCAGCACGTCGCCGCGGTGGAACTGGACGACGCCCAGCCACAGCCACGCGTAGGGATCGGTCGGCCGCTGGGATGCCGCGAGGGTGAAGAGGGCCTCCGCGTCACCCAGTCGGCCCTGCGCGAACCTCGCCGCGCCATCGCGCAGGGTGGCCGCATCGGCCCTCGCAGCCAGCAGGAGGGCTCCACACAGCCCGGCCACCAGAGCCGCCCCCGGTCGCCGGCGCGCCGTCACGTCAGTTCCTCGGCGATCTCGGCCCGGCGACGGCGGATCTGCATGCGGGCCCGGGCCAGGTTGCCGCCGGCCTCCAGCACGGTGGCCAGGTAGTGGGTCGGTCCCAGGACCACGGCCAGCACGGCCAGGTTGTCGGTGGTCATCGTCAGGTGGTCCAGGTCGCCGCCGTCCAATTTGCGCAGGCAGTACGCCCCGACCTTGATGAGGGCCGCCAGGTCGGCCGCTGCAGCCTGCAGGTCCTGCGCCCCGCTCTTGGACACGGCCTCGATCACCTGCCCGTCCAGGCCCAAAAGCGCCACCGCGCGCGTATCTTCCCCGATGAGGTCCTGGAGGATGCCCCGCAGTTTCGTCGTCATGCTGGCCACCGGGCAGCCGGGGTATTTCGCCGCCGCCGAGTCGCCTCCTTCGCAAAACAGGAGATGCCCGAGGGAATCGCGTACCAACCGGACGGGACCGTCCGATGCCGTCTGACGCGGTCGAGCGCATTCGCATGCACCGGCGCATCCTGGGGGCGCGGTGGGTGCAGCACGTGGCCCACATCCCGCGGGCCAGCCCAATGTGGCGGGATGTGGCGCGGATGGACCGACACATGCTGGCGGGCATGGACGCCCTGGTGGACGCCGCGACGACGGGCCAGGTCGAGGCGTTCGGCGAGTTCGCCGGCCGGCTGAGCCAGGAGGCCTTCGCCCTCCAGGTACCGCTGGACGAGGTGATCCGCGCCCTGCTCCAGATCAAACCCGTGATTCTGGACTTCCTGGAAGAGGGGACGGCCGGCCGCCGTCTCGATGTGGAGACCGTGCAGCTCCTCAACCGCCTGATCTCCGTGGGCGTCCTGGAAGCCATCCGCCGGCACGAGCGTCACCGGGATCGCCGCGCCCTGGCCCTGCAGGAACAGATCGACGAACTGCGCGAGCGCCTGCGCCGTCAGGTCCTCGTCGACCCCGTCACCGGATTGTTCAACGCCAACTCTTTCGCCGCGGCCGTTCGGCGGGAGGTCCTGCGCAGCCGGCGCTTCGCGCGGACCTTCACCGTCGGGCTCGTGGCCCTGGACCAGGAGGACGAACTCCGCGAGGCGCTGGGCGAAGACGGCCTGCGGGCCGTCGCGATCCAGCTGGCCGACAGCCTGACCCGCTCCACGCGACAGGTGGACGTTCGGGCGGCGCTGGGCGGCGGACGGTTCGGCCTGATCCTCCCGGAGACCTCCATTGACGGGGCGTTTGTCCTCGCGGAGCGGCTCCGCCAGGCGATCGAGCGCAGCGCATTCGCGTTGCCCGATCACCCCTATCCCATGACCCAGACGGTCAGCATCGGTCTGGCCTGCTTCCCGCGGGACGGGGAAGACGACCAGGCGCTGCTGGCGAGGGCGGAGGAGGCACTGGCCCGGGCGCGGGCAGGCCGGAACACCACGGTCGCCGCGGCCACCGCGCAGGACTTCTAGGAGGCCCGTCCTCACCGCTCGCGCCACATCCGCAACTGCACCTCGAACGGCGGCTTGTCCCGCAGGATCCGGAGGAAGACGTCCACCAGCCCCGGGTCCAGCGCCGACCCGGCCATGGTCCGCAGTTCGGCCATGGCCTCCTCCACGGTTCGACCGCGGCGGTACGGCCGGTCGGAGATCAGCGCGTCGAAGGTGTCGGCGACGCGGATGATCCGGGCGCCCACCGGAATGGCCGTGCCGGCCAGCCCGTCGGGATACCCGCTGCCATCCCAGGCCTCCTGGTGGGAGCGGACGTAGTCCACCAGTGGCCGGAACGGGGCCATCTCGCTGAGGATGCTGGCGCCGCGCTCCGGGTGGCGGTTCATCACGGCCCGTTCCTCGTCGGAAAGCGACCCGCGCTTGCGCAGGATGTGTTCCGGCGTCGAAATCTTCCCGATGTCGTGCAACAGGCTGGCCCACCGGATCCGCTCCACCTCTTCGGCGGGCAGGCCCAGCTCCGCCGCCAGGGCGACGGCCGCGCTGGCGACGCGCTGCGAGTGACCCCGCGTGTACGGGTCCTTGGCCTCCAGCGCGGCGGCCAGCATGTTGACGGCGCTGAGCTGGAAGTCGGCGGCCCACCCCTGCATCCGCGCATCGTAGATGAGCAGGGAGGCCATCTCCGTCAACTGCCTGACGGCGTCCACAGCCTCCTGGCTGAAGAGCCGCACCTCCCGCCTCCCCAGAAAGAGCGCACCGATGCTGAGGCCCTCGACCCGAAACGGGAGCAGGAGCGCAGAGCCGGCCGCATCGCCGCCGAAGACGCCGACCCACCGCGGGTCCACCGACGCATCCACGACCGACTGGAGCCGACCCCCATCCAGCGCAGCCTGGAGGACCGCCACCTTGGGCAGCACCTCGCCGCGCGGCCGCTCGCCGCCTGGCGGGCCGGCGCTGGCCTCCACCACCGGGCGGCCTTCGATGTCCAGCACGATCACCAGGCCGGTGGCGGCGTCGGCCAGCCGCCGCCGCGCACAGGCCAGGAGGACCTGCGCACGCCTGGGGAGGTCGAGGGGCGCCATGTCCATGAGCGCGGCGCGGATCTCCGCTGCGGTCTCGGCCTGCCGGGTGAGTTGGCGGGCACCGCGCAGGGCCGCCGCTTCGGCTTCTCCCCGTCGCTGCTCGATCAGGCCTACCAGGACGCCCATAAGCAAAAGCAGCGCCGCCCTCGGCAGCACGGCCGCGGAGGGCTCCATCCGGAGCGAGGCGGCCACCGAGAAGCCGGTGGCGGCGAGCCAGCCGCCGGCTACGCCCGCGGCCAGCGTGCGCCCGGCGGTCCCCCAGATCAGCACCGGCACATAGAAGAAGTAGAAGAAACTCGCCAGGCCCCCGGTCTCGTAGACGATGAACGACACGATGGCGAGTTCGAGAACCGTCCCGGTGTAACTCGCCGCCGGGCGCGGTCCCGTCGACCGCTGGGCCAGCGCGCTCAGCAGACCGGTCGCAAAGAGGAGCACCAGCAGCAGGACGACCGGCGAGAGGATCGCGGGCCCGGTCGGCGTGCCGATCAGGAGCACCGAGAGGCCGAAGAGCACCGCGAACCCCCGGAGCGACAGCGGCCACCACTCGATGCCACCGCGGACGGTCATCATCGTCCTCCGTGGAGGGGAACCGTCTGTTCTATGCCCGCGCCGACAACCGTGCAGACCTGGGCGCGGCGCCCGTGACGGAAGTGCGGTCGCTACGGGGCTGGCGGGGCCAGGCTCTGCGCGGCCAGCGCAGCGAGGATCCGCTGCTCGAGGCGGCGCAGCAGGCGGATGCGCCAGGGCTCGCGCGGCGAGAGGGGCGCCACCAGGATCGTGGGCACGCCCAGCCGGTTGCCCGCCAGCACATCGGTGAAGAGCTGGTCCCCCACCATGGCGGTGCGGGCGGGCGAGGTGGCGAGGACGCGCAGCGCATGCCGCAGTTTGGCCGCGCTGGGCTTGAACCGGCCTTCCGCGACCGGCAATCCCAGCGCCGCCGCCACCGTCCGCACCCGGCCCGAGAGGCTGTTGGACACCACGCAGGCGGGAATCCCCTCCCGCCGCAGTCCGGCGATCCACTCCGCCACGGCCGGAGGCGGCGAGGTCCCGCCCCAGGGCACCAGCGTGCTGTCCAGATCCAGCATCAGCGCGTCGATCTGCCAGGCGCGGAGGTGCTCCGGGGTGAGGTGCGTGACGGAGGCGGCCCGATACCGGGGCGCCAGGACGCGGAGCAGATGCCTCACGGCCGGTAGCGGCGCACGGCGTCCTGGTGCTCGCGCAGCGTCCTGGTGAAGTGGTGGCGCCCGTCGGGCCTGAGCACGTAGTAGAGGTAGGGGACCGCAGCCGGCAGGGCGGCCGCCTCGATGGCGGATGCGCCGGGGTTGGCGATCGGACCCGGCGGCAGGCCCGGATGCCGGTAGGTGTTGTAGGGGGAGTCGACCTGGAGATCCTGCAGGGTGACGGTCTCCCGGTGGGCGCCCAGGGCGTAGAGGACGGTGGCGTCGATTTCCAGCCGCATCCCGCGCTGGAGCCGGTTGTAGATCACACCGGCGATCACCGGCCGCTCGTCGGGCATTTGGGCCTCCCGCTCGACCATCGAGGCGACCGTCAGGAGTTGATGCAGGGTCAGGCCGCGCGCGGCGGCGGCCGCCCGCGTCTGGGGGCTCATGCCGGCTTCCAGGCGATCTAAGAACCGGCGGACCACCGCTTCGACGGGCAGCCCGCGGGTGAACAGGTAGGTGTCAGGGAACAGGTAGCCCTCCAGGCTGTCCGTCGGGAGGCCGGCGAGCACCGGGTGCGAAAGACTCCGACCGCCGGAGAGTGCCAGGGCCAGGAACTGGTCGCGGTCGGCGATCCCGGCGGCCGCGAGCACCTCGGCGATCTGCCTGACGGTGTAGCCCTCGGGGATCGTGATCCGGTGCTGGACCGTCTCGCCGCGGGCAATGGTCCTGATGATCTGGACGGTGCTCTGCGAGGGGGACAGGGCGTACTCGCCGTAGTGGAGCCGGTCGGCCACGCGCAGCGCCCGTGCCACCACCGCCGCCGCCTTGGCACTCCGCACGAGGCCGGCCCCGGCCAGTCGCTCGCCGATCTGCCGGGCCGACGCCCCCGGGGGGATGATGAGGGTGCGCGGAGGAACCGCCTGCGGGCTCACCGGCCGCACCTGCCACCACGCGACCGCCAGCCCCAGCCCTCCAAAACCCACGGCGCCGGCCGCCGCGGCCGCCAGGATTCGCACCGCCCGCCGGTGCCGGAGCGTCGACCGCGCCTCGACCGCGTTCACCGCACGACCGGGCCCGGCCTATTCCTCGCCAGCCTCGTCGTCGTCCTCGACGTCGTCGCCGTCCCCGTCGACGCTCTCCCCCATCTCGCCGAGGACGTCCAGACCGCCGGTCGCCTCGTCGTCCCCCTCGAGGATGACCTCGCTGTAGCCCGCCTCTTCCAGCGCGGCCATGACGCGGTTCAACTCGTCATCATCGTCGATCGGCACGAGCCGGTCCTCGCCCTCCATCCGGAAGATGACCGCCGCCGCGTCCTCCTCGTCTTCCGGCAGGAGAACGGCGTAGCGGCGGCCGTCCACCTCGAGGGTGTCAACGAGATTGAAGCGGTGCTCGCGGCCGTCCTCGTCCTGGAGCGTGACGATATCCAGCTCTTCGACCACGGAGCACCTCCACCCGGCCGACGGGCCCACCCCGACGCGGGACCGGCGTACTACGGCGCGAGCATAACACCTTCCCCCTGCCCCTGCAACGGCGCGGCGGCCTCCCTGCGGTCGAGGTACGGCTGCAGGATCAGGGCCGCGGCGACGGCATCGCGGCGCGTGCGGCGCTGCCGGGACCCCACCCCGCCGGCGCGCAGGGTTCGCTCGGCCGCCGCCGTCGAGAACCGCTCGTCCACCTCCGTCACCGGGAGGCGGAGGGCCTCGCGCAGCCGCGCCGCCAGACGGGCCGCGCGCCCGGCCTGCACGCCGGCTCCCCCGCGCGCGGTCACCGGCCGGCCCACGACGATCTCTCCTGCACCGTACCTGGCGATCACCGCCCGCAGGTGCGCCACGTCCTTCCGCCAGCCCACGCGCTCGTACACCTCGAGGGGGAGCGCGATGCGGCCGGTGGGATCGCTGACGGCCAGCCCCCAGCGCCGCTCGCCGGGATCGATCGCCAGCACGCGCTTCATGGCCCCGCCGGGGGCGGAGCGCCCAGCAGGCGCCCCACCTCCGCGGCGACGTCATCGAGGACCCCCTCGAGCGCCGCCACGTCGCGGCCGCCGGCCTGCGCGATCTCGGCCCGGCCACCGCCGGAGCCCCCGAGCCGCTCGGCCAGGATGCGCACGAGCAGGTCGGCCCGCGGGCCGCGCCGGTGCACGTCCGCGCTCACCATCCCCACCAGGTTCACCCGGGCGCCGACCGCGCCGGCCAGGACGTAGACGCCGGACCCCAGACGCTCGCGCAGCCGGTCCCCCGCCGCCCGCAGGACTTCGTGGCTGGCCCCATCGATGCGCGCGGTGACCACCCGCACCCCGTCCACCTCGGTGGCCGTGCGCACCCACCGGCCGACGTCCACGTCGGGCCCGCGGGTGGCCTCCCGGGCCGCCCGCGAGTGCTCGACCAGCTGCCGGACGCGCTCCAGCACCTCAGACGGCGAAGCGCGCACCAGCGCCGCCAGGTCGGCGACCAGGCGCTCGTGGGCGCGGACACGTTCGTAGGCGGCCCACCCCGTGAAGGCCTCGATGCGCCGCACCCCCGAGGCCACGCCGCCCTCCGCCGTGATCACAAACAGCCCCACTTCGCCGGTGTTGCGCAGGTGGGTCCCGCCGCACAGTTCGCGGCTGTAGCCCTGGACGGTCACGACCCGGACCCGCTCGCCATACTTCTCGCCGAACAGGGCCATGGCGCCCAGTCGCCTGGCCTCCTCCAGCGGCATGACGGCGGCGCGCACAGGGCGTGCGGCCAGGACGAGTTCGTTGACGCGCCGCTCCACGGCCTCGCGTTCCTGCTCCGTGAGCGGGCCCACATGGGTGAAGTCGAACCGCAGGCGGTCCGGCGCCACCAGCGACCCCGCCTGCCGGGCGTGCTCGCCCAGCACCTCCTGGAGCGCCCGGTGGAGCAGGTGCGTGGCCGTATGGTTCCGCTTGATGGCGGCCCGGCGCGCCCGGTCGATCTCGGCGCGCACCCGCATGCCCTCGCGCACCCGGCCGGCGGTCACGCGGCCAAGGTGTCCCGTCACGCCCGGGACGACAGTCTGGGTGTCTGTCACCTCGACGCGCACCCCGCGTGCCGTCAACGTCCCCGCATCGCCGACCTGGCCGCCCGCCTCGGCGTAGAACGGCGTGCGGTCCAGGATGACGACCACGTCGTCACCCTCGCTGGCCTCTGGCACCGCCTCGCCATCGCGGAGCACGGCGATGACCTGCGCCCGCGCCGCCTCGCGCCCATACCCGACGAAATCGGTGGTCTGGCGCCCGTGCCGGGCCAGCACCTCCTGGACGGTGGCCCGAAGCCGCGCGACCGCCGTGACCTCCTCCGTGACGACCCGACTCCGCCGGCGTTGCTCTTCCATCGCCTCGCGAAACCCCTGTTCGTCCACGCCGAGACCCTCTTCGGCGGCCACGTCGCGCGTCATCTCCACGGGGAACCCATAGGTGTCGTAGAGCCGGAAGACCTCGCTGCCGGGAATCGTCCGGTCTCCCCGCGCGCGCACAGCCTCGATGACCTCGGACAGCCGCTCCAGTCCGGCCGACAGCGTCTGCGCGAAGCGCTCCTCTTCGGAGGTGATCACCTTGAGGATGAAGTCGCGCCTGCGGACGAGGTCGGGGTGCTCCTGCGCGAACTGGTCGATGACGACGTCGGCGACCTCGCCCAAGAACGGCCGCCGGAGCCCGACACGCCGCCCGAACCGGACCGCGCGCCGCAGGATCATCCGTAGCACGTAGTTGCGGCCTTCGTTCCCCGGCGTCACGCCGTCGGCAATGAGGAACGTGGCCGCGCGGCCGTGGTCGGCGATGACGCGGTAGGGCACGATGGCCTCCCGCCGCTGGGCGTCGGTGTGCCGGAGCAGCGCCTGGACGCGGTCCATGAGGGGCGCGAACAGATCGGTGTCGTAGTTGGTCTCGGCCTGCTGCACCACCGCCGCGATGCGCTCCAGACCCATACCGGTGTCGACGCCGGGCTTCGGCAGCCGCGTCCGGGTCCCGTCGGGCCCCTGATCGTACTGCATGAACACCAGGTTCCAGATCTCCAGCCAGCGCCCGCAATCGTTGTCCAGCGCCACGCTGCAGTCGGGCCGGCCGCAGGTGCACCGGTCCGGGCCCCAGTCGTAGTGCAGTTCGGAGGTGGGCCCGCAGGGGCCCACCTCCCCCATGGACCAGAAGTTGGTCTTCTCGCCCATGCGGTGGATCCGCTCCGCGGGGACCCCGAGCGCCCGCCAGTGTCCGAAGGCTTCGTCGTCGTCGCGCAAGACGGTCATGAAGAGCCGATCCGCCGGAATGGCCAGGTCGCGGGTCACGAACTCCCACGCGTAGGCGATGGCCTCGCGCTTGAAGTAGTCCCCGAAACTGAAGTTCCCCAGCATGAAGAACAGGGTGTGGTGCCGCGGGCTGGGCCCCACCGCCTCCAGATCGTTGTGCTTGCCGGAGACGCGCAGGCAGCGCTGGTTGGTGACGGCGCGGGTATAGGAGCGCTGCTGGAGGCCGAGGAAGACGTCCTTGAACTGGACCATGCCGGCGTTGGTGAACAGCAGGGTGGGGTCGCCGGCCGGCACCAGGGATGAACTGGGCACGATGACGTGACCGCGCGCCGCGAAGAAGCCCAGGAAGCGCTCCGCGATCTCCCGCCCACCTATTACCTGCTGACCCACGCGGGTCTCCCCTCCCGGGCGGAATCGAGATCGGCCATCCTCACGACACCGCTCCCCGCAGGCGGGGGTCGGTGAGATCGCGCAGGCCGTCACCCAGCAGGTTCAATCCCAGCACCGCCACGAGGATGGCCACGCCCGGGAAGATCGTGATCCAGGGGGCCGTCTGTATGAACATCCGCCCGGTGGTAATGATTGTGCCCCAGCTGGGCACGTAGGGCGGGAGCCCCACGCCGAGGAAACTCAGCGCGGCCTCGGCCAGCACGGATTCGGCGAAGATGAACGTGCTCTGCACGATCACCGGCGCCAGGCAGTTGGGGAGCACGTGGCGTGCCAGAATCCGGCTGTCGCGGGCGCCCAGCGCCTGCGCGGCCTGGACGTAGTCCAGCTCGCGGGCGACCAGCGTCACGCTGCGCACCACGCGCGCGACGCGGGGAGTGAACACGATGGCCAGAGCGAAAATCACGTTGGACAGCCGGGCGCCCAGCGCGGCCATGAGCGCGATGGCCAGCAGCGTCGTCGGGAACGCCATCAGGCCGTCCATGATCCGCATCAGGATCCGATCCAGCCGGTCGTGGTAGCCGGCAACCAGGCCCAGCGCGACCCCGGCGCCGGCGGCACTGAGCACCACCAACCCCCCCACCAGCAACGAGACCCGTGCCCCGTAGATGACGCGGCTGAGGATGTCCCGACCCATGTTGTCGGTCCCAAACAGGTGGGCGGGGCCGGGGCCGGTCAGACGCCGCGGGACGTGGATCTCCAGCGGGTCGTAGGGGGATAGCACCGGCGCAGCGAGTGCCACCACCACCATGGCCAGCACGATGGCGCCGCCAATCGTCGCCGACTTGCTCCGGCGCAACGTCCTGAAGGCGGTCAGCCACAGGTGGCCGGCCGGCCGAACCAGCCTAGCAGGCGCCGTCACGATCTCAGCGCGCTCCACCATCCAGGTCCTCACACGTACTTGACCCTCGGGTCGAGGTAGACGTAGACGACATCAATGAGCAGATTGATCACCACGTAGATGGCGGCGATGAACATCAGGATCCCCTGGATAACCGGGTAGTCGCGGCGCAGGACCGATGAGATGACCAGCCGGCCGACGCCGGGCAGCGCGAACACCGTTTCGGTGACGATGGCGCCGGCCAGCAGGCCCCCCAGGGCCAAGCCGATGACGGTCACCGTGGGAATCATGGCATTGCGTAGCGCATGGCGGTAGACGACCCGGCGCTCCAGGTTGCCCTTCGCCCGGGCCGTGCGAATGTAGTCCTGACCCAGGACTTCCAGCATGCTGGAGCGGGTCATGCGGGCGATCAATGCCGACCCGCTGATCCCCAGCACCACCGCCGGCAGCACCAACGAGCGCACCGCCCCGGCCAGCGACTGCTCCACCGGCACGTACCCGGCCACCGGCAGCACGCCCAGCCAGACCGAGAAGATGAGGATCAGGTTTAACCCCAACCAGAAGTTGGGAACCGAGACCCCAAACAGCGCGACCCCCATCGCCGCCTGGTCTATCCAGCTGTTCCGCCGGACCGCGGCGATCACTCCCGCGGGAATGCCGATGGCCACGGCCAAGGCCAGCGAGAAGAGGGTGAGGAGCACGGTGGGCTCCAGCCGCTCGATGATGGCCTGGAGGACCGGCCGCTGGAGGAAGATGGAATACCCCAGGTCCCCCCGTAACGTCCGTCCGTACCAGCGGAGGAGCTGGACCAGCAGGGGCCGGTCCAGCCCCATGAGACGACGGAGGTTCTCCAATTCCTCCTGCGTCGCGTCCGGACCCAGCATCACTGCCGCCGGATCCCCCGGCGTGAGGTAGATAAGAAAGAACCCGACGGTGGCCACGATCACCAGGACCGGGACCAACGCCGCGATACGTCGGATGATGTACCCCGTCACGGGCGGTCGGCGGTCAGACGGCCCCCGGCGGCGGGCCCGGGAGGGATCGTCATCCCCTGGAAGCCGGGCCTGGACCGTCGGTCAGCGTCCCTCGAGCCACGCGTTCCACCAGATATGGGTCGGGATGTTCTCGTAGCCTCTGAGCTCCCTCCGGTGGAGGTGCAGCAGGAAGTAGTCGCCGAACTTGATCGTCCCCGCATCCTCATACCACAGTTTCTGCATGCGCTTCCACAGGTCGTGGCGGACTTTCGGGTCGGCATGCCGCCGCAGCAGCGTCATCATGGCGTTCATGTCGCGGTTGTCGTACCAGCCCGGCCACGTCGGCTGCAGGGAGAGCAGGAAGACCGGATCGGGCACGAAACTGAAGGCGGTGCTGAAGACGTCCCACAGCTCGGGTCGGGCGCGCCGTGCCACCAGCGTGGCCCAGTCCACCACCTGCAGGTCCACGGTGAACCCCGCTGTCTCCAGCATGGGTTTGACGACCTGGGCCGCCGTGCCGTAGGCCACGTACTCCATGGTGGTCACCCACCGGACCGGTTCGCCCCGGTAGCCTGCCTCGCCGAGCAACTGCCTGGCCCGCGCGGGGTTCTTCTGGTTGAAGAACTCCTTGCCGGCGTCGGTCCACAGGTAGTGTTCCTTGGGCATCAGACCCGGGTCGAGGCGCCAGAAGCGGGGGTTGCCGTAGGCGGCCCGCATGACCGCCTCGTGATCCAGCGCTGCCTGGAAGGCCTGGCGGACCTTCCGGTTTCCCATCAACGGCGACCGGTGGTTGAACACCGCGGTGAGCCAGTTGGCGGTCTTGGTAATGTAGGGCATCAGCTCCGGATCCGTCCGCAGCCGGTCGTATTCATCGGGGGGCACCGTCTCGGCGAAGTGGTACTCGCCGCGCTTGACACCCGCGATGCGGACCGCCGCATCGGGGACCGGCAGGATGTAGATCGAGTCGAAGTAGGCGTGCTTGCGCCCCGTGGCGCCGTCGGGCTCCTCCGTCCGCGCAGCGTAGCCGTCGAACCGGTCGAGGCGAATGTGCCGGTCGGGCAGGTGCTCGACAAACCGGTACGGCCCGGTGCTGACAAACCGCCGCACCGGCCCGGCCCCGGCCTCGTCGATGACCTCCTTGGGGAAGATGACCGCCGACTGGCCGGGCAGGGCCAGATCCACCAGCAGGAGCCCATAGGGCTCCCTGAGCTTCATCACCACCGTGTGGGGATCGGGGGTCGTCAGCGCTGCCACGTTGGGCCACAGGGCTCGCCCCCGCGTGGCGATGCGTCCCCACCGCTCCAGCGACGCCTTGACGTCCTCGCTGGTCAGGTCCTTCCCGTTGTGGAACTTCACGCCCCTCCGCAGGTGGAACGTATAGGTGAGCCGGTCGCCGCTAGTCGTCCACCGCTCCACCAGCACGGGACGTGGCTCGAACTTCGTGGTCAGAGCGAAGAGGCCTTCGTTCACGTTATACATGATGTGGCCGGTGATGGCAGCCGTCGTCCAGTGCTGGTCCAGGGTCGGCGGCTCCCCGATGTGGGCGATGCGCAGCGCGCCGCCCCGACGGGGCTGCTGGGCCGCACCCGGAACCGTCAGGACGGCTGTCAGGACCAGCACGATGGCGAGTGCGCCAAACCGGATCGCGCGGATGCTCACATCACTCCCTCCTCAGGCGCAGGGCCTCAACCGCAGGGCTGGCCCCACGGACCGGTTGGCATTGCTGCGATCAGGATACCATGGCACATGGCCGGAGGGCGAGCGGGCGGTCGCGGCCGGCGGCCGGCCACCCGCCTACCCGGCGCGCACCTCGGCCACCAGGGCCGTGGCTTCCGCCAGCGCCTCCGCAAAGACGTCGATCGCCCGGTCCACCTGCGCGTCGGAGGCGATCAGCGGGGGCGCAAACCGGATGACCTCCCGCCGGTTGGTGGAGTAGAACGCGAGGACCTGCCGCTGGAGCATCCCCGAGAGGACGAGGAACGCCACGTCAGCATCCACGAACTCGACCCCGACCAGGCACCCGCGTCCCCGCACGTCGGTGACCAGACCGGCCGCGTTCTCCGCCGCGCGCCGCAGCCCGGCCATCAGCCGCTCGCCGATAGCCGCGGCGCGGGGCAGGAGGTTCTCCTCCAGGATGACCCGGATCGTCGCCGCGGCGGCGGCCCAGCCCAGGCGGTTGCCGAAGGTCGTGGTGTGGATGAGCGGGTCGCGGATCAGAGGCTCCCACAGCGTGGGCCGGGCCACCATGGCCCCCACCGGCGCCACCCCGCCGCCCAGCCCCTTGGCCGTCGTCAGGATGTCGGGGACGACGCCCTCGTGCTCGCAGGCCCACATCTTTCCGGTGCGGCCCATGCCGGTCTGCACCTCGTCGACCACGAGCAGCACGCCGCCCCGGTCGCAGACCTCGCGCACGGCGCGCAGGTACCCATCGGGCGGCACCACGACCCCGGTCTCGCCCTGGATGGGCTCCAGGATCACGGCCGCGGTGCGGGAGGTGAGCGCTGCGGCCAGGGCGTCCGCGTCGCCGAAGGGGACGTGGACGACCCCGGGCAGCAGGGGCTCGAAGGGCGTCCGGTAGAGGTCCCGGCCCGAGATGGACAAGGCGCCCAGGGTCTTCCCGTGAAAGGCCCCGGAGGCGGCGACCAGGTCCGTCCGCCCCGTGGCCAGGCGGGCCAGCTTGATGGCTGCCTCGTTGGCTTCAGCACCGCTGTTGCACAGGAACACGTACTGGAGGTCGCCGGGGGTGATCTCGGCCAGCAACTCGGCCAGTTCGCCCATGGGCTCGTTGGCCATCAGGCGGACCGACAGCGGCATGCGGTCGAGTTCCCGGCGGGCCGCCTCCACCACCCGGGGATGGCGGTGCCCCAGGATGAACACCGAGGGACCGGCGGAGAAATCCAGGAACTCGCGGCCGTAGGCGTCCCGAATGATGGCGCCCTCCGCCTCGACCTCGAGGGTCTCCAGGCCCGCGAACTTGAACAGCCGGACCCATGCGGGGTTCAGATGGTCCGCGTACTGCTGGAGCACCCGCAGGGTGCGCCTTTCGCCCTCGTCCGTCATGCGCCCCCCTCAGCCACCGCCGTCGCGCTCTCCAGGACGAGGCGCGCCCGCCGAACGATCTCCCGGGTCTCCCGGTACTTGATCCGCTCAACCGCCTCTTCGGGCGTCACCCACTCGGCGGCGACGAAGCCTTCCTCCCGCTGTGGCCGCGGATCTTCGTCCCCCAGGAACTCGAGCAGGAAGTAGTGGACGGTCTTGTCATAGAACGCGTCTTCGGCCCGCCAGAAGAACGAGTAGCGCTCCTCGCCCAGGTCGGTCATCACGCGCACCCGGGACAGCCCGGTTTCTTCCCGGACCTCGCGCTGGGCCACCGCATCCGGGGTCTCCCCGGCCTCGATGGTCCCCTTCGGCAGCATCCACTTGCCGCTCTCATGCTGCAGGATGAGGATCTGGGGACCGCCGGGCGTCCGACGGAACACGACGCCACCGGCGCTGCGCGCGCGCTTGGTGGGCTTTCTGCGTCTCGATGGCGCGACCACGAACCTGACCCCCTCGAACACAAAAGCCCGGCGTCCCGGGCTCCCATCCATCCTGGAGGCCCCGGGCCAGGGCCTAACCCCGGAGGGCCTCCCGCACGATGCGCTCGACCGCCTTCCCCTCGGCACGGCCCGCGATGCGCCGCATCAGCGGCCCCATGACGCGGCCCACCTCGCGCTCGCCGGCGGCACCGACTTCGGCGATGACCTCGGCCGCCAGCCGCCGGATTTCGTCGTCGGAGAGCGGCGGCGGCAGGTAGCCCAAAAGGATGGCCATCTCCAGCTTCTCCTTCTGGACCAGGTCGTCGCGGCCGCCGCGCTCGAACCCCTCGATGGCTTCCCGACGGCGCTTCACCTCGTGACGCAGGATCGCGACGACCTCATCGTCTGTGAGCGCGCGGCGGCGCTCGATCTCGGCATTCTTGATCGCCGCACGCGCCAGCCGGATCGTCGACGTGCGGAGGCTATCCCCGGCGCGCAGCGCCTCCTTGAGGTCTGCCTCCAGGCGTTCCGCCATGGTCATGGCGACGTCGCCTCTCCTGGCGCTACCGCCGGCGACGCTTCGCGCTGCGGGCCAGCTTGCGCCGGCGCCGCTGGCCGGGGGTTTCGTAGTGCTCGTGGCGCTTGACCTCGGTCAGGATGCCCGATCGCTTCACCTGGCGCTTGAAGCGCCTTAGCGCCGAATCCAGGCTCTCGTCCTTGCCAACACGGATCTCGGCCATCTCCCCATCACTCCTTTTCCACGTCCGGTCGGGGGACCGGACGACCGGGATGCGGCCGGCCTGTGGTACCCAGAACCCCCAAACAGACAGGAAGCAGGCTCCTCCGCCCTGCTGATGAGGAACCTGCCGCCCTGCACCCTCGCGGCCGACGACCGAGCCGCCGCATCGAAACCGTGGCAGGCCGTACCTTTGGCAGATTATACCGCACAGGCCCCATGGCGTCTACCGGCCGAATCGAGCCCATCGAGCCCGCCGCCCCGTGGAGCGCCTTGCGCCCGGAACCTCCTGCGGTAGACTGGGAGCGCGGGCGCCGGTGGCAGGCCGACACGGAACGGACAGGGAGGAGCCACACGCATGCGTGAGGTCGCCATTCTGAGCGCAGTGCGCACGCCGATCGGCCGGTTCCTCGGCGGCCTGGCCGGGGTGCCGGCCCCGCGTCTGGGGGGCATCGTCGTCGCCGAGGCGGTCCGGCGCGCCGGGATTGCCCTCGACCAGGTCAGCGAGGTCATCATGGGCAATGTCCTGGGCGCCGGCCTGGGACAGGCCCCGGCCCGGCAGGCGGCCCTGGCCGCCGGCCTGCCCGACACCGTGCCCGCCACGACGGTCAACAAGATGTGTGGGTCTGGACTCAAGGCCGTGATGCTGGGCGCCCAGGCCATCCAGACGGGCGACGCGGAGGTCGTCGTGGCCGGCGGCATGGAGAACATGAGCGCGGCGCCCTTCCTCCTCGACCGGGCGCGCAGCGGCTACCGGCTGGGCGACGGGACGGTCGTAGACGTGATCCTCCGCGACGGCCTGGTGGATCCCTGGGGGCACGGGCACATGGGCAACTGCGCCGAGTTGCTGGCGCGGACCTTCAAGATCACGCGCCAGGAGCAGGACGCCTTTGCCCGGGAGAGCTATCGCCGGGCCCTGGCGGCGATGGCCAGCGGAGCGTCCTCCGAGGAGATCGTTCCGGTTAACCCGGGGAGCGGCCCGCCGGTGGTCGAAGATGAGGAACCGCGGCGCGCGGATTTCGAGAAGATGACGAAGTTACAGCCGGCGTTCGAGGAAGGCGGGACGGTGACCGCCGCGAACGCCAGCAGCATCAGCGACGGCGCGGCCGCGGTGGTCCTGGCCTCGTCGGAGGCCGCCGCCCGATTCGGCCGGACCCCGCTGGCCTGGATCGTCGGCCAGGCCACGGCGGCGACAGCGCCGGAGTGGTTCACCATCGCGCCGGCCTCCGCGACCTGGCGCCTGCTGGAGCGCGTGGGGTGGACGGCACGGGGCGTTGACCTCTTCGAGATCAACGAGGCCTTTGCGGCCGTCGTCATCGCCGTCACGCGGGAGCTGGCCGTCGACATGGACCGGGTCAACGTGCGCGGCGGGGCCGTGGCCCTGGGCCATCCGATCGGCGCCAGCGGCGCCCGCATCCTGGTGACCCTCCTGTACGCGATGGCGGCGCAGCAGGCCCGACGCGGGGTCGCCGCGGTCTGCCTGGCCGGCGGCGAGGCAGTGGCGGTCGCCGTCGAGCGCCGGGCGTAGCGGACCTGGGCGCAAAACGCCCCTGAGATTCCCGCGCGACTTGCCTGTCAAGCCATTTGTGATTGTTACCCAACCCGGTATCATCGCGCCATCTACGGTGTTACCGGGGCAAGGGGGGAGGAGAGGATACCCCTGCCTTTCGTCCCGCTGCCGCCGGCATCGGACGGCGCCGGCGTGTGGGAGGGGAGGGGCTGCGCGCCATGCAGCCCGATGCTCGCCGGGGTGGCGTCCTGAGGAGTTCAAGCCGCGGGCTCTGTCGGTGGTTGGCCAGCCGGTAGATCTGCTGCAGCTTGCGCTCGATCTCATCGGCCAAGGCAAAGGGGTTCAAGCGTTGCCGGAGTTGCTGCAAGGCGGCGATCTTGGCTGGGGCGCCTCCACCGGAGGCCAGGAGGCGATCCAGGGGGGTCTGGGGGCGGTCATACACCCGCTTGAGGCGGGAGCCGACGCGGACTTTCCGGATGAGCTTCACTGAGGGCTGGAAGAGGTTCATCATGAGCCTGAGCTCGTTGCGGTAGAGGTCGTTGATTGCCTCGACGGCCTGGGGGGAGTCGTAGCGATCCCAGCCCAGGAGCTTGCGGACGTGCGTCCAGTTCTTCTGCTCGATGTGGGCGTTGTCGTCTTTCTTGTAGGGCCGGCCGCGGGTGAACTGGATGCCGTGGGTCTGGCAGTAACGCCAGAGGTGGTGGTTGATGAACTCGGAGCCGTTGTCGGAGTCCAGGCCGTGGAGGGAGAATGGCAGGGCCTGGGCCATCTCCTGCAGGGCCTGGAGGACGGTGGTTTGACCGCGTCCGAGGGTGGCCCGGGTCTCCACCCAGGTGGAGTGGATGTCGGTGAGATTCAGCGAGTAGGCGAACTCCCCGTCAGCCGCGTTTCCGGAGTGGGAGACCAGATCGGTTTCAGCGAAGCCGGGAGTAGTGACATCCCAATGCTCGGTCTTGATGGGGATGTGGTGCTTGAGCAGGGTGCCGGGCTTGGTGCGGCCGTAGAGGCGGCGCCGGAGGTGCCGCTTCTTGGCGTGGAGGCGGCGGTCGATGGTCCGGGGGCTGATGGAGAGGACCTGACGCTCCACCTGGGGGCTGATCGCGAGCCGTTGCTTGGCCCAGGGGAGCCACAGGGGCAGCAGCGCCTTGAGGCGGACCGACCAGGGGGAGCCCGCCGCCTCCCAGATGGCTGCCAGGACGGCAATGGCTTGCGCCCCATAGGTTGAGGGCCGGCGCCGCCGGCGGGGCTGGGCGTCCGGGGGCTTGTTGAGGACCCGGATAGCGGCCTTGCGGTGGTAGCCCGTCGTGGCGCAGAACTCGGTGAGGATCTGCTGTTTGGCCAGGCGCGACGCGGTGCGGTAGCGGTGGGAGATGGCGCGGACATACTCCCGCTTGGACGTTGGACTCACTGGTGTATTCCTCCCGGGGGCCGAAGACAGTCGCTTGCTCGGGTAACATATCACATGGCGCGACGATAGGTCCCCGGGTAACAGTTTAGGCGGCGCGATTCGCCACGTTGTCAGCGCCCCGCGCAGATGTTAGGATGGATTGTCGTGGCTCGGTCCTCTCCTTCCGTCGCCGGAACTGCACGCCCTGATTGGCTCGTCCAGTTCGGCCGGCGCCTGCTCCTGGCTCGAGGGCGCGCGGGCCTGACCCAGCAGGCGCTTGGCGCACCGGACCTCAGCAAGAGCTTCATCAGCCTGCTGGAAAGCGGGCGCTCGCACCCTTCGGTGGAGACGGTCATCGCCCTCGCCCGTCGGGTCGGTAGTTCCATCGGGGCGCTGCTGCTCGATACTCCGGCGCTCCGCCTGGAGACCGCGCAGAACCTCGTCCACTTGGCCGGCCAGATGGACCCCGGACCGCAGGGAGCCGAAGCGGTCACACTGGTCGAGGCGGCCCGGGTGCTGCTCCCGGATATGCCCGCAGACCTCCGCGTGCGCGCTGCCCTCGTGCGGGCCAGGGTTGCCATGGCCGGCGGGCGTCTTGACGAGGCCGCACGCTGGGCGGAAGAGGCGTTGACCCAGGCCCGACGCCATCGCCTGACGAACCTTGCCGGCATGGGCCTTGCGCTCAAGGGCGACGTGGCCCTCAAGCAGCGCTCGTTCAAGGCCGCCCTGCCGTTGCTGGAGGAGGCCACGACGACCCTCCAGCGGACGAAGTCGGCCCGGACCGAGGAGAACGTGCGGGCCCTGATCTCGCTGGGGGCGGCGTGCTTCCAGCTGGGGCTGACCGATCGGGCGGGCCGGGCCTACAAGCGGGCCCTGGAAGTGGCCACCCGCCTGCGCCTCCAGGCGCTTGGAGGCAAGGCCCTCATGGGCCTCGGCCTAGTGGCGCGGGCGCGGCGCCAGGCCGATCTGGCCGTCTCGCTGCTGCGGCAGGCGCACGAAGCGTTCGCCCAGGCCGATCAGGTCGCCGAGGCAGGCCAGGCGCTCAATGCCCTGGGTCTGGTCCTGCGCGAGCAGGGCCGGCACCAGGAGGCCCTGGCGGCCCTGGAACAGGCGCTCCAGCTCCGGGATCGGCTGGAGTCGCCTGGCGTCCGCAGCGCCACGTTGGACGAGATCGCCCTGGTCCACCTGGCGCTGGGCCGCCACGCAGATGCGGCCCGCGCGGCGCGCCGGGCCATCAGAGAGGCCGAGGCGGCCAGGGATCGCGGACGCGAGGCGGCCGCGCAGGTCACGCTGGCCCGGGTGCTCCGCGCCCGGGGCCGCCGGCGGGAAGCGGTCCACCTGCTCCGCGGCGCGATCACCGTCCTGATGCGGCTCGGCCTCGACCAGCAGGCGAAAGCCGCAGCCGCGGATCTGGGCCTGCTGTTGCGCGATGCCGGGAACCAGCAGGACGCTGAGAAGTACCTGGCGATGGCCCTGCGGAAGTCCCCGGCTCCCGCCTCCGCGCGCCAGGCCCCGGCCCTGGAGGAACTGCCCCACTGACCGTTGGGGATCCCCGCCACCGGCGGCCCCGCAGAACCGCAGGCCGCCGGGACCGCCAGTATCTTCCTGACCGGCACGGATCCGGCAGGCGCCCCGATCAGGGCCCGATGCCCGCGCGGAGTCCCCCTGCCCACGACGGCGCCCGGCGGTGTATCCTTGTGCCCGAGGAGACCCGATGAACCGCGAGACGAAAAGCCCGACCCGCAAGCGACACGTCAGCCCCAACTTCATCACCGAGATCATCGATGCCGATCTCCGCCGGGGGCGCTACCCAAAGGTCGTCACGCGCTTTCCGCCCGAGCCCAACGGCTATCTGCACATCGGGCACGCCAAGTCCATCTGCCTGAACTTCGGGCTGGCCCTCGACTACGGCGGGGAGTGCAACCTGCGTTTCGACGACACCAATCCCGAGACCGAGTCGCTCGAGTACGTCGAGAGCATCAAGCGGGACGTCCAGTGGCTGGGCTTCCAGTGGGCCCGGGAGTGCTACGCGTCGGACTACTTCGAGCAACTCTACGAATGCGCGGTCCAACTCATCAAGGAAGGTAAGGCCTACGTGGACAGCCTCACCGAGGAGGAGATCGGCGCCTACCGGGGCACCGTCACCCAGCCGGGCCGCCCCAGCCCCTACCGCGACCGCAGCGTGGAGGAGAACCTGGACCTCTTCCGGCGCATGCGCGCCGGCGAATTTCCCACCGGCGCGCACGTCCTGCGGGCCAAGATCGACCTGGCGAGCCGCAACATGAAGTTGCGCGACCCGGTCCTCTACCGCATCGTGCACGCCACCCACTACCACACCGGGGACGCCTGGTGCATCTACCCGCTGTACGACTTCGCCCATCCGCTGTCGGACGCCATCGAGGGTATCTCCCACAGCCTCTGCACCCTGGAGTTCGAGAACAACCGGGCCATCTACGACTGGCTGGTGGAGCACCTGCGCGGCAAGTGCGGCCTGCCGGCCTCACCCCGTCCCCACCAGTACGAGTTTGCCCGGCTGAACCTGGACTACACGGTGCTGTCCAAGCGCAAGTTGATCCGACTGGTGGAAGGGAAGTACGTGCAGGGCTGGGACGACCCGCGCATGCCCACCCTCTCGGGCCTGCGGCGGCGCGGGGTCACGCCGGAAGCCATCCGCGAGTTCGCCGCCCGGATCGGGGTGGCCAGGGCCGACAACCGGGTGGACGTCGCGATCCTGGAGGCCGCCATCCGCGACGACCTCAACCCCCGCGCGCCCCGGGTGATGGCCGTGCTCAGGCCGCTGCGCGTCGTCCTGACCAACTTCCCGGAGGGACGGGTCGAGCACCTGGAGGCCCCCTACTGGCCCCACGACGTGCCGAAGACGGGCTCGCGGCGCGTGCCGTTCGCGCGGGACCTCTACATCGAGCGCGACGACTTCATGGAGCACCCACCCAAGGGTTTCTACCGCCTCACACCTGGCGGGCGCGTGCGGCTGCGGCACGCCTACGTGATCCGCTGCGACCACGTGGTCAAGGGCTCTAGCGGCGAGGTCGTCGAACTGCGCTGCACCTACGACCCCGACACGCTCGGCAGGAACCCGGCCGACGGTCCCCCCAAGGGCACGATCCACTGGGTCTCCGCCGCGCACGCGGTGCGGGCAGAAGTCCGCCTCTACGACCGCCTGTTCAGCGTACCCGATCCCGAAGCCGGCCCGGGCGAGTTCACCGACTACCTGAACCCCAACTCCCTGATCACGGTTGAAGGGTTCGTCGAGCCCAGCGTCCTCCACGACCCGCCGGAGGTCCGGTATCAGTTCGAACGGCTGGGGTATTTCTGGCAGGACCCGGCCGACTCCAGGCCCGAGCGCCTGGTCTTCAACCGGATCGTGCCGCTGCGCGACTCGTGGGCCAAGGTCGCCCGCGATGCAGCCGCTATCGAATCGAGATAGGGTTTGACTCAATCGCCTCGGGCATGTCCGGGGAGGGTCTGTGGCAGAACGAGAGGCGGACCCGAGCCCTGTCCAGGGGCGTCAGGCCCCTGGGGATGGTCCAGACCAGCGACCTCGCTGCCCCACGGTTCGGAATGATCACGCAGGTGGTCCGGGCGTGCTCCAGACGGGCGGCGGCGACCACGCGGCCGCGGTCGGTCACCTGGATGGCGGGACGCACGCCGATCGGATAGTCGGTGATCCGACCCAGGGCCATCCGGACCTGCTCCCCCGCCCGGTAGAGATCCCATTCGGTGCGCAGCAGGACGAGTCTGTTGCGGGCGCCGAGGTCCTGTTCGACCCCCGTGGAGGTCTCATCCCAAAACCGGCTTGGGCCAACGTCGATGTGCACGGCGCTCGCATGGTAGTACCCGGCCCCGCAGCAGTCGAGGCTGCGGACGAACTCCCAGAGTCGCTTCCCCTCGACCCCCTCCATCTCGATGTCGGCCGCCATCCCCTCCAGGTGCATGCTCGTGCGGGCCGCCAGCCTGCCTCTCCTCCGGAGCCCTTCATTGTCGGCGGGACTCCGATAGCCCGACACGATCCTGATCGGCCCGCCTCTCAGGTGGTCCTGGAGGTAGTCGAGGAGGGCGACCAGCCGGAGGGCAATCCCCTCAGAGGCGTGGGGCGGGACGCCGAAGATCTGGTTGATCCGCCTGTGAACCGATTTCGGATAGTCACCCCCCGGCGTTCGGTACGCCATCACACCGCCGCCGGTGTGCGCATTGACGAGATGGACGATCCCGTCTCCTTCGAGAAAGAACCGTCGCGAGGCCGAGGCCCCGGCGGTCAGGGGGAAGAGCAAGAGCAAGGCCGCCACCGAGCAGAGAGCCGCATTGGGCATCGGGGACCCACCCACAGCCACCGGGTTCCCAGTGGGTTCTTGAAAGAACCTGTGCCGTCCTTCCGGGAAGGGGCAGCATCTCAAGTCGCCGCGTGCCCGCAACCGGCCCGCAGACCCAGACCCACACCCGGCCATCGGCTGGATGGTGAAGACCAGATGCGACAAAGCGCGCCCCGGAGCTTCGCACTCCCGTGGGGGAGCCGGGGACCGACCCGGCAACGGCAGCACCGTGAAAGCGCAAGGTCCATGCCCTGGCTGGGGGAGGAGGATTCGAACCCCCACTAACGGGTCCAGAGCCCGTCGTCCTACCGTTAGACGATCCCCCAGCGCACACGCGCCGCGGCAGCCCGCGGCGCGTGTGCTATGCGGTTGCACGCTGATTATACGGGAGGCTTCAAAACAGGGTCAAGGCACGACCGCCCCGGCAGCGAACGCGGCCGCCCGACGCAGCCGGTCCACGGCCCGCTCCCGACCGAGCACCTCGGTGAGTTCGAACAACCCCGGCCCGGCGGTCTTGCCGGTGAGGGCCACCCGCGCCGGATGGATGAGTGCCCGGGCCTCTGCGCCGGCACGGGCGCAGACACCGCGCAATGCGGCCTCGATCGTCCCGCGCTCGAAGGGCTCCAGGTCCGCCAGCGCGTCCGCATAAGCGGCCAGCAGGGGCGCCGAGGCCGGCGTCAGGTGTACCGCCGCAGCCGCCGGGTCGTACTCGACGTCCCGGAAGAAGAAGTCGCCGTAGGCGATGATGTCGCGGCCGGTCTTCAAGCGCTCCCCCACCACCTCCACCACCCGGGCCAGGTAGGCCCGCGCCTCGGGACCCGGATCGGCCGGCAGCAGGCCTTCCCGCTGCAGGATGCCAACACAGAGGTCGACCACGCGGCCGGGGGCCTGCCCCATGAGCCGGCGCATGTAGACGCCGTTGAGCCAGGTGAGTTTGTCCAGGTCGAAGATCGGCGAGGCCCGGCCCACCTCCTCGAGCCGGAACTCCCGGACCAGTTCTTCCAGCGCATAGACCTCGCGCTCGGACTCGGGATGCCAGGCCATCAGCGCGAAGAAGTTCAGCAGCGCCTCCGGCAGGTAGCCCTGCTCCCGGTACTCCCGCACCGCGGTGTCGCCGTGCCGCTTGGACAGTTTCTTCCGGTCAGCGCCCAGGATCACCGGGAGGTGGGCGAATGCCGGCGGGGCCCATCCCAGCGCCCGGTACATCACCCACTGCTTGGGCGTGTTCGACAGGTGCTCGCTGGCCCGGATGACGTGCGTGATGTCCATCAGGTGGTCGTCGACGACGTTGGCGAAGTTGTACAGCGGCGTGCCGTCGGACCGCACGATGATGTAGTCGTCCAGGTGCTCGGGCTCGAAGACCACGCGACCCCGGATCAGGTCGTCCACGACGATCGGCTCAGCCAGGTCCGTGACCCGCAGGCGCAGCGACGGACGGCGGCCGGCGGCCTCGAAAGCCGCCCGCTGGGCCGCGGTCAGGTCGCGGCAGCGGCCGGAGTACCGATGCGGCCGGCGCTCCCGCTCGGCCCGGCGGCGCTCGGCGTCCAGTTCGTCCGCGGTGCAGTAGCAGGGATAGGCGGCACCCCGGTCGGCCAGTTCGCGGGCAAAGCGGGCGTAGAGGTCCTGGCGCTCGGTCTGCCGGTAGGGCCCGACCGGCCCCCCGACGTCAGGGCCCTCCTGCCAGCCCAGGCCCAGCCAGCGGAAGTCCTCGAAGATCGCCGCCTCATAGGCCTGGGTCGAGCGCGAGCGGTCGGTGTCCTCGATCCGCAGGATGAAGACCCCGCCGTGGTGGCGGGCGAACAGCCAGTTGAAGAACGCGGTCCAGGCGCCGCCGATGTGGAGATACCCGGTCGGGGAGGGCGCAAAGCGCGTGCGGACCGCTGCCACGTCCCTATTCTACGCGACCCGGGCTACGTGAACAGCAGGCTGACGGACTGGTTCATGTGGATCCGCCGGATCGCCTCGGCGAGCAGCGGCGCCGCCGAGAGCACCGTGATCTTCGGCAGGAGACGGTCGGGAGGGATGGGGATCGTGTTGGTGACGATCACTTCGCGGATCTCGGGACGGGACAGCCGCTGCGTGGCCGGTCCGGCCAGGACCGGGTGGGTGGCGCACACGTAGATCTCGGGCACGCAGCCGTGGGCCAGCAAGACGTCGGCGGCCTGCATGAGGGTCCCGGCGGTGTCGATGATGTCCTCGATGAAGATGGGGGTCTTCCCTTCCACCTCGCCGACCATCTGGATCGGCTCCTTGGAGTCGGCTCCGACCCGGCGCTGGAAGATGACCGCCAGCGGCAGGTCCAGCCGGTCGGCCAGCCGCTTGCTGCGCTTCACCGCGCCGTCATCGGCGGCCACGACCACGCCGTTCTTGAGGTCCCTGCGGAGGAGGCAGTCGGCGAACAGCGGCAGCGCCCTCAGGTGGTCCACCGGGATGGTGAAGAACCCTTCGACCTGCCCGGCGTGAAGGTCGAGGGTCAGCACCCGGTCGACGCCGGCCGTGGTCAGGAGGTCCGCCACGAGCCGGCCGGTGATGGGCTCGCGCGGCGCATCCTTCTTGTCCTGGCGGGCATAGGCGAAGTACGGGACGACGGCGGTGATGCGCCCGGCCGAAGCGCGGCGGAGGGCGTCCACCATGATGAGCAACTCCATGAGGTGTTCATTGACCGGGTGACAGGTGGACTGGACGACAAACGCATCCTCGCCGCGGGCGTTCTCTTCGTAGCGGCAGTAGATCTCGCCATCTGCGAAGCGCATGAGCCTCACGCGACCGGGGTTGATCTGCAGGTACTCGGCGATCTCCCGACCCAGATCGGGCACCGAGCTGCCGCAGAAGAGTTTCAGCTCGCCGTAGGTGGTATCGGTCATGGCGCGGGCTACCGCGCCTGGACGAGGAACTTGATGGCCGTGCGCTCTTCGCCATCGATCTCCACTTTGGTGAACGCAGGGATGGTGACGAGATCGATGCCGTTGGGGGCGACGAAGCCACGGGTGATCGCAATCGCCTTCACGGCCTGGTTGACGGCCCCAGCGCCGACCGCCTGGATCTCCACCGAGCCCTGCTCGCGGAGTACTGCCGCCACGGCGCCCGCCACCGCCTTGGGCTTGGAATCCGCGGAGACCTTGAGCACCTCCGCCATGGCCGACCGCTGCCTCCTCGAAATGCGGCGACGAAAGGGGGGTTCCGCAAGCGTATTCGTCTGGTCGGGCGGAACTCCTCCCTTCTAGTCTACCAGCAGTCCCGCCGCGGCGGCGACTCCGGCGGCGGCCGCTCGGCGCCACTCCTCCAGGCGCGCCTGCAGGGCTGCCGGCTGCACCCGAGGTGCCGTCCAGGCCGCTTCGAGGGCCTGGAGGAGCGCCCGAGGAGACGCATCCACGGGCAGCAGCCCCTGAAGACCCTGCTCGGTCATGAAGGCCGAGACCTTGGGATCGTAGGCCAGCCCGACCGCGGGGACGCCCGAGGCGGCGGCGAAGACGATGGCGTGGAATCGGACCCCGACCACCAGGTTCATGGCACCCACGAGCCCGAGCAGTTCCTGGGGGGTGGAAGCGGCAATGACACGGCCGCCGGAGGCCCGGGCGACGGCGTCGCTGGCGGCCTGATCTCGACGGCGATCGAACACCAGGACGGCGACCGAGGCCCCCCAGGAGGCGGTGGCGCGGCGCAGGATGCCTCCCAGGACCTCGGGGTCGGCCAGCCCCGGCCACGGTCGGACGGCGGCGGCCACGGTCGGACGGCCGGGTTCCAGGCCGGCGCGTCGGAGCGCGGTCTCCACCTGTTCCCGGGGCGCCGGGGAGAGCAGGACCGAGAGGTCGGCCCCGAGGTGGATCGGGCGGGACACGCCCAGGGCCTCGAGCGCCCCCAGGGAGTCCCGATCGCGGACGCTGATCACCCGGGCCGCCTCGAATGCCCGGGCCGCCACGTGCTGCACCCACCGGCGCCGGATCGGCCCGATCCCCTGTCCAACCGCAGCGACCGGGACGCCCCGCCGGGCCGCCGCGAGCATCGTGCCGAGATAGTAAAGAGCACTGCGGGCGCTGGTGACGTCCTGCACCAGCGATCCCCCGCCCATGATCAGCAGCCTGGCGCCAGCCAGTGCCTGCCACACCCGGGACGGTGTGCGCGGGATCGCCTCCACACCATGGAGGACCCGGGTGCCGGGCGGGTCGGCGGAGAAGACGATGGGGCGCGCCGAGGGCACGCGACCGCGCAGTTCCCCGAGCAATCCGGCCAGGACGGCCTCGTCGCCGAGGTTGCCGAAGCCGTAGTACCCGCTGATCAGGACCGGCCGAGCCGTCGCGCGACCCAGAGCAGCATCACGACCCCGGGGACCGCCAGGAGCGCGCCGAGCGCCAGGGCGTTGGCGGTCCGCCACACGGTGTACACCAGCGGCGTGTGCAGATGCGAGAACGAGTTGATGGCGCCTGCCGTGCCGACGGTACCGGCCAGGGCCAGGCTGACGGCCAGGCGGCGCCACCCCAGACTGGCCGCGGTGCCCGCCAGGACCAGCGCCGGATAGCCCACCAGGAACTCCTTCGTCCGCGGACGGGCGACGAGGAACTCTTCCAATGTCGTCCGCAGCCGCTGCTCGAGTTCCGGCAGCGGGACGCTGATGTTGCCGGTGCGCGCCAGCAGCATCACGGCCGCGACGCCGACGGCCAGCACCAGCAGCGCCGAGCCCACCCGCAGCGGCTGGCTGACCCAGGCCCGCAGCTCCCGGATCGCCGTCCTCCAATCGTCCCGGCTGCGATCGTCGGAGGCGAGCCACAGCGCCACCAGCAGCACGGGGGCGACGTGCGCGGCCTTCACGCCGAGGAACGTGGAGAACGCCAGCATGAACGACCACTGGCTGAGCAGCGCCGCGACGAAGAGGCCGGTGAGGGCCGCGAGCCCGACGGCGCGGACCAGGGTGAGGTATCCTGCGATCGCAGGCGCCGACCCGGGACGACCGGCCGGCCGCAGCGCCCAGACGGCGGCGCCCGCCGCCCCGGCTGCGGCCACGCCCAGGGCCAGCACCTGCCGCCAGAGCACTTCGAAGGCGGTGAACCCCGCGGCCACGGTCCCGCAGACGGCGGCGGCCACGATCACCCAGAGCCGTCGCGGGGACAGCCGGACCCCGACCGCCGCGGCCAGATCAGCCAGCACCAGCACGGACAGGGAGGCGGCACCCATCGCCACGAGCCAGGAGAGCAGACTCGAGACCTGGGCCTCCAGGGGCGGCATCGGCCGGCTCCGTTCCGTGGCGAACCCCAGACTCCGCAGGGCCCGGGCGACCAACTCGACCATGCGGAGGTTGGCATCCAGCGCCGGCTCGCCGGCTGCGGTCGCCAGCAGGGGCCGCACGTAGAGGAGTCTGATGTTGCGCTCCTGCGCGGCACGCACGAACCGGCCGGCCGCCTCGTCCGGCCGCAGGACGAGGAGTTCCTCGGGCGTGATGCTGAAGACGCGGATGACGTCCGGCCGCATCAGGGCCGTCAGCCGGTCCTCGCCTCTCTGCTTGCGGCGCGCGGTGAAGACCTCGATGCGTCCAAACCGCGCGCCGATCCGCCGGTACTCGCCCGCCGCCTGATCGAGCAGTCCTTCGTACCCCTGCACCTCGGTCAGGGCGAAGATGAGGGTCGGCGCGGGGCCGGCCTGCGCGTAACTGTCGGCCAGCATGCGCAGGCTCTGGGGGGTCAGCCCACGGAAGTTGCGCGGCCGCAGGACGACGCCCAGCCCGGCGGCGCGGACGACCCGGGCGTCCTGGGGCCTGAACCCGAGGCCCAGTTCTTCCACGTCGGACGGCGTGCCCAGCACCTCGAGGACCTGGCCCCTGCGCCGCACGCGCTCTTCACCCAGCAGGATCCGCAGCCGACCGTGCACGAAGCGCAGGTCCTCCGGCGGCCCGGTCACGTACACGGCGCCGTGGCGGATCTCGCCTGATGCCAGCAGCGGGCGGAACGGTTCGGCCAGCGGCGCAAGCCGCGCCAGGGCTGCCAGCGTGCCCCCCGCGGCGTAGGTGACGGTCCCTTCGTCAGCCAGCCGCTTGAGGGTGCTCTCGCCGAGGGCGACCGACACTGCCCCGCGCTGGCGGAGGGCCTGGAGCACCTGCACCGGGTCGCGGCCTTCCCGGCGAGCCAGGCCGATCCAGTCATCCCCGTCCAGGACGATCTCGACCGCGCGGTAGCGGGCCTCGAGGCGGAAGCGCATGCCCAGCACCGCGACCGAGGCCACCAGGCCGCAGAGCACCAGGGCCAGGAGCCCGAAGCGCGTCACGGCGCAGCCCCGGCGCGGGCACCGACGGTCATGCGGCCCTCACGGTAGGCGATCTGCGTCACCGTCACCGCCACCGGCAGCGAGCGTAACGAGAGCACCGGCCGTCCCGCCACGCCCAGCACCGCGGTCAGCCCGGGCGGCAGATCTGTGCCGTTGAGGTTAAGGGATGTGATCTGAAAGTAGAGGTCGGTCCCGCCCGACACATAGAACTGCCCCCGCAGGTGGGCGGCGGCGACGAGGGGGCCTGCGCGGAGTTCACCGCTGGCCGCGACACCCCCGGTGTCGATGGTGACCGAGGGACGCTCCACGCCGCGGGCCCGCAGGTACGCTTCGAGATCGTGCTGGCCGACCTCAACCTCCAGCGTCCCGCCTTCCACCCCGGTCACGGTCCACCGGCGAGGCGGCTTGAGGCGGACGGTCACGCCGCGCAGCCTCCCCGACAGCCGCTCGGCCGTCACGTCGCCCAGCCTGACCCTGGTGGCGTCGATCTCCAGCCACGCGATCCGTCCCCGGAGGAGGCCCCACGCGGTGGCCCGCGCCCTGACGTGCAGCGTGCCGGCCGCCTCCACATGCGGGCGCAGGGCCGCGGCCACGGTCTGCTGGAGGAGCAGGGAGGGCAGCAGGACCCACGCCGCCAGCAGCGCGGCGAGGCCGGCAGCGATCCACACCACCCGCCGCATGCTATCGCGCTCGCAGCGCGGCGTCGATGAAGCGGTCGAGGTCGCCGTCGAGCACGCCTGAGGCGTCGCCCGTCTCCACGCCGGTGCGATGGTCCTTCACCAGCTGGTAGGGGTGCAGGACGTAGGAGCGGATCTGGTTGCCCCAGGCCGCCTCGCGGTGCTCGCCCCGCAGTTCGGCGATCTGCTGGCGCTGGCGGGCCTCGGCCACCTCGGCCAGGCGCGCCTTCAAGACGCGCAGCGCCGTGAGCCTGTTCGCATGCTGCGACCGCTCGTTCTGGCACTGCACGACGATGCCGGTGGGCAGGTGGGTGATGCGGACGGCGGTCTCGACCTTGTTCACGTTCTGGCCTCCGGCGCCACCGGCCCGGTAGGTCTCGACCTTGAGCTCGTCGTCGCGGACCTCGACCTCGGCCTCCTCGACCTCCGGGATGACGTCCACCAGGGCGAAGGAGGTGTGCCGGCGGTGCGCCGCGTCGAACGGGGAGAGGCGCACCAGCCGGTGGACGCCCCGCTCGGTGCGCAGATACCCGTAGGCATACGGTCCGGCGACGATGACCGTCACGCTCTTGATCCCCGCCTCTTCGCCCGGTGAGACATCCACGATCTCCGCCTTGAATCCCCGGCGCTCGGCCCAGCGCAGGTACATGCGCAGCAGCATCGCCGTCCAGTCCTGGGACTCGGTGCCGCCGGCGCCCGCATGGATCGAAAGGATGGCGTTGGAGGCATCGTGGGGCCCCGAGAGCAGCGCCTCGGTCTCCAGGCGCGTCAGCCCTTCGGTCAACGCCCGCGCCTCAGCGGCGAGCTCACCGGTATCCAGGCCGCCGGGGGACTCGGCGGCCAGCTCGAGCAGGACGCCGAGGTCCTCCACCCGCCGCTCCAGCGCCGCCACGGTCTCGACGGTTGAGCGCAGCGCGCTCAGCTCCTGGCCGATGGCGCGCGCGCGCTCCTGATCGGCCCACAGCGAGGGCTCCTGCATGATCTTCTCGAGTTCGGCGATACGGGCGTGCTTGGCGGCTAGGTCAAAGATGCCCCCGCAGGTCCTGGAGGCGCCGCCGGCTCTCGCTGAATTGGGCCAGGAGGTCGTCGAGTTGCATCATGGCGCCTGCCATTATAGCAAACGCACCCGGTGCGCTCCAGGGCGCCTCGCCGGGGGCCGCGGCGGAAGCCGGGCCAGTCCTGCCTATCGGAGAGCGGCCAGGGCCAGCATCACGGCATCGCCCACTCCCCGGGCCGGTCCCAGGCCTGCGGCATCCCGGGTCCAGAGGCGCACGGCACCGAAGCCCGCCCCGCTGAACAGGTGCCAGAAGAGCACTTCCTGCGCCTGGCCCACCTGCAGGCCCACCCCCAGCAGCGTCGACAGCACCACGGCCAGGGGCCACCCGCCCAGGCCTACCGCGCCGGCGAACACCGCGCCGCGCAGCCACACCTCCATGGCCACCCCATGGACGGCGTACTGCAGCATCCACGGCAGCCACCTGCCGTCGGGGGGACTGACGGGCACCTCGAAGCCGTACCGAGCGTAGGCCGCGCGCATGGCCAGGATTACGAGCCCGGTCGCCGCCAGCGAGATACCCAGCGACGCGGCGGCACCGCCCCCGCCCGCCAGGTGTCCGCGGGAGACGATCAGGCAGGCCACCAGGATCCCGGCGGCCGCCGGCCACGCCACCGGGCCGTGGTTGGGCGCCAGCCATCGTCCGGCCATCCAGGGGATCGCGGGCAGCAGCACCGCCCCCACCAGCGCTCTGGCGGCACCGGGTCTGCGGCGGACGGCCCCCAGCGCGATGGGCGCAGCAGCCAGCGCCCAGGCGGCCGCGGCCGCCGGTGCCAGCAGCCAGCCCCACCGGACGTACGGCGTGGGCGCGCCGCCGACCGGCAGGGACGCCACGAGGACGCCCCGGGTCCCCAGCGCCTGCGAGGCGATGACGGTGCCATCCGGACGGATGAGCATGGAGGTGCCGGTGTTGGCCGCGCGGACGATGCTGCGGCCCGTCTCCGCCGCCCGCAGGACCGCGTGGGCGGCGTGCTGGGCGGGTCCGGCCGAGGTGCCGAACCAGCCGTCGTTGGTGAGGATCGCGATGAGGTCGGCTCCGCCTGCCAGGGGCCGGACTAGGTCGGGAAACGACGACTCGTAGCAGATCGCGACGCCCACCGCCCCCGCCGGGGTCCTGATCGGCGCCGCGCCGGTCCCCGGCCGCACGCCGGCTTCCCCGAACGGCACGAGGCGCCGTTTCGCGTAGATGCCTGCCGCACGGCCTGCCGCATCGAGCACCAGCACCCCGTTTTGGGGCCCGGACATGTAGGTGCCGACCACCACCACCGCGCCGCCGGCGCGCGATGCGATCTGCGCCCGCAACGCCGGCTCGGCCCTTAGATCCAGCGGGACGGCGGTCTCCGGGTAGACGATGACCTCCGCGCCGGCCGCCCGCGCCTGCGCGGTCTGCTCCAGCAGCCCCGCGATGATCCGCCAGGTGGAGGCAGGATCCCCCTTGAGCCTGGGGTCCACATTGGGCTGGACCGCCGCGACGCGACGCATCGCCTGGGTTGGGGCCGTCTGTCTCATGTTGGCGCCGGCGGCCGCCGCCACCACGATCAGCGCGGCCACGAGGACCTCGGCGCCGGGCCGACGGCGGGCGAGGAACGTCGCAATCACCGTGTTGGCGGTGGCCACGACCGCCCCGATCCCGAAGACCCCGACCAGCGGGGCGAGGGCCAGCACGCCGGGCGTCCGGTACTGCGTGAGGCCGAGCAGCCCCCAGGGGAACCCCAGGGGCCCGACCGAACGGACGAACTCGACCGTCATCCAGGTCAGCGGCCCGACCCACAGCCATGCCCGACGACGCGCGGCAGGGTCGCTGCCACCCCACCGCTTTACCAGGGCCGCGGCGCCCCCGGCGAAGGCGCCCAGATAAGCGGCCATGCCCACCGTCACGAATGCCCAGGCGGGCAGGCCGAAGAGCCGGACCCACGCCACGAGCCCGCCGTAGGCGACGAGCCCCGCCGCGAATCCGAGGCCGAAGGCCTCCCCGGGACCGGCCTCGCGGATCGCCACCAACAGGGGGACGAGGGCGATCCAGACCAGCCAGCCCACGTCTGCACCAGGGAAGGCCAGGGTGAGCAGCACCCCGCTGGCCAGCGCGCCCAGCAGGCGCCAGGCGGGCGCTAGGCTTCTCGGCCGTGGCACTTCTTGTACTTCTTGCCGCTCCCGCACCAGCAGGGATCGTTGCGGCCGATCTTGGGACCCTGGCTCCTGGCCTGACCGCCGCCCGGCCGCGAGCCCACCGCTGCCGGCTCGCGCACCGGCGCCACGGGCCGGGCCACCGGCCGCGCCTCGGGCACGATCTGGACCCGAAACAGCGTCCGGACGGCGTCTTCCTGGATCGCCTGCAGCGTGGCCTGGAACATGTCGTAGCCCTCGCGCTGGTACTCGATCAGCGGGCTCACCTGGGCATAGGCGCGCAGCCCGATGCCTTCGCGCAGGGCGTCCATGTTGTGCAGGTGGTCGATCCACTTCCGGTCGATGGTCTGGAGCAGGACCAGACGCTCCACCTCGCGCATGGTCTCCTCGCCCAACTCGGCCACCTTCTTCTCGTAGGCCTCCAGGGCGGCGGAAGTCAGCCGCTCGGCAATCTCATCGGCCGTCAGTCCGCGGAGTTCGCCGACCAGGGTGGTGCCCAGCGGCGGCACGACCTGGCTCACCCCCTCGATCAGCGCCTCCAGGTCCCACTCCTCACGCGGGAGATCCTTGACACAGACGGCCTCCACCTGCTTGGACACCTGCCGCGCGATCATGTCCAGCACGTTCTCGCGGACGTTGCGGCCCTCCAGCACCTTGCGCCGCTCGCTGTAGATCACCCGGCGCTGGACGTTCATAACGTCGTCGTATTCGAGGACGTGCTTGCGCATGTCGAAGTGGTATTGCTCGACCTTCTTCTGGGCCGCCTCGATCTGCCGGGTGACCAGGGGGTGCTCGATGGGGGTGTCCTCGTCGAGCCCGAACCGGTCCATCAGCGCGGCGATCCGCTCGCCAGCAAAGATCCGCATCAGTTCGTCGTCCAGGGCGATGTAGAACCGGCTGGACCCCGGATCGCCCTGCCGGCCGGCGCGGCCCCGGAGCTGGTTGTCGATCCGGCGGGCCTCGTGACGCTCGGTCCCGATGACGTGCAAGCCGCCGAGGGCGCGGACCTTTTCGGCTTCGATCGGGTCGGGCGGATTCCCGCCCAGGATGATGTCCACGCCGCGGCCAGCCATGTTGGTGGCAATGGTGACGGCGCCGAGCCGGCCAGCCTGGGCGATGATCTCGGCCTCGCGCTCGTGGTGTTTGGCGTTGAGGACCTCGTGGGAAATCCCGCGCCGGCGCAGCAGTTCAGAGAGGTGCTCGTTCTTCTCGATGGAGCGTGTGCCCACCAGCACCGGCCGGCCCTGCTTGTGCCAGCCCGCGATCTCCTCGACCACCGCCTTCCACTTGCCCTGCTGGGTCTTGTAGATCAGGTCCGGATGGTCCTGCCGGATCATCGGCCGGTGGGTCGGGATGACGACCACCGGCAGGTTGTAGATCTTCTGGAGTTCTTCCTCTTCGGTCTTGGCCGTGCCGGTCATGCCCGCTAGCTTCTCGTACATGCGGAAGTAGTTCTGAAAGGTGATCGTGGCCAGCGTCTGACTCTCGCGCTCGACCCTGACCCCCTCCTTGGCCTCGATGGCCTGATGCAGCCCGTCGGCGTAGCGGCGGCCAAACATCAGGCGGCCGGTGAACTCGTCCACGATGATGACCTGGCCGTCCTTAACCACGTAGTCCACGTCGCGCTTGTAGCAGGCATGCGCCCGCAGCGCCTGGTGCAGGTGGTGCATCAGGTCGGTGTGGTCGGGGTCGGAGAGGTTGTCGATGCCCAGCAGCCGCTCCGCGTGGCCGACGCCTTCGTCGGTCAGGATGGCGTTCTTGAGTTTCTCGTCCACCGTGTAGTCAATCTCCGGCCGGAGCCGCGGCACGACGCGGGCAAAGCGCTGGTAGCGCTCCACGCCCCCCTCCACCATCCCCGAGATGATCAGCGGCGTACGGGCCTCGTCGATCAGGATGAAGTCCACCTCGTCCACGATGGCGTAGTAGAGTTCGCGCTGGACCACGTCTTCCAGGCGCAGCGCCATGTTGTCGCGCAGGTAGTCGAAACCGAACTCGTTGTTAGTCCCGTAGGTGATGTCCGCCGCGTAGGCCTCCCGCCGGCTGACCGGCCGGAAGTGGTTGAGCCGGTCGTCGTGGTGGGGCCTGGGATCGGTGTAGGTGGGATCGTAGAGCCCCGAGAACTCGTGGCCGATGGCGGCGACGGTAAAGCCCAGCAGGTGGTAGATCGGCCCCATCCATCCCGCGTCGCGCCGGCTGAGGTAGTCGTTGACCGTCACCAGGTGCACGCCGCGGCCGGCCAGGGCGTTGAGGGCGATCGGCAGGGTGGCCACCAGGGTCTTGCCCTCGCCGGTCTTCATCTCGGCGATCTTACCCCGGTGGAGCACGGCGCCGCCAATGAGCTGGACGTCGAAGTGCCGCTGCCCAATGGTGCGCTTGCCAGCCTCGCGGACCGCGGCAAAGACGTGGGGGAGCAGTTCGTCCAGGGTGTCCCGGAGGACGGTCCTGCGCTCCTCGCCCTCCAGACCGGCGATGGCCTCCCCCACGTGGGCGCGCCACTCGCCGACCCGCTCGCGCAGGGCTTCGTCGCTCAGCTGTTCGTACTCGGGCTCCAGCGCATTGATCTCTTCGACGACCGGCCGCAGGCGTGCGACCTCGCGATCGCTCGCATCACCCAGCAGCCGGTTCAGCAGTCCCCGCATCCGACACCTCAGGCCAGAGAGCCGACGCTCTGGGCTAACGACCCCATTATATGCCGGTCAGGGGAGACCCGCAGCAACGCCTCTGCCTCCCGCGGAGGCTCTGGCTCGCTCACCTATGCGGGCAACACGCGCACGGGCACGTCCCGCGTGACGATGTCGAAATGCCGCCGGTCCAGCGTCAGGACGTTCCCCCCCGACCGCTCTGCACAGGCGATGACCGCGGCGTCGGCGATCCCCAGGGGGAGGTTGCGATACCGTGAGACGAGTTCACCCATCCGGGCCAGGTCCTGCTCCCCGCAGTCCAGGGAGAAACTCCCCGATTGCAGGTCATCGAGGAAGGCCAGCAGGACGTCGGTGCCCAGGCGGCGCTCGACAAGGTAGCCGACCTCGCAGAGCACGGTGGCAGGCACGACGTACGGGCCCGGATCGGCCATCAGGCCCTCGCGGACCCGAGCGTGATCCGGATCGAGGCGGTCGATGAGGGCGTAGATCGCGGAGGTATCGAGGGTGATCACGGCTTCGACCACTCGCGTTCCAACCAGGCCTCGTCCTCTGCTGCCGGCAGCGTGCCATCCCGCCCCGCCCCGAGGGACCGGAACGTGGGGCGCTCGAGGTTCTTCAGGTAGTGCTCGACGGCTTCGCGCACCATCTCCGCCTGCGACCTTCCGTGGCGCCGGGCCGCATCCTTGAGGGCTCGATGCAGGTCGGGGGGGAGGTAAAGTGTCGTCTTCTGCATACTCTGATTGTGCCATATATGGTATATGGCGTCAACCGCGGCTATCGGGAAGCTCGCAGGCGCCGGGACGGGGGCGAGGGCGGGCTACCGGGTCGCCGTCAGCCAGGAGATCGGCCGATTCACGGCCGCCAGCACCGCCCGGACCACCGCTTCCCGGGGGTCGTCACGGATCACCGAGGCCCCGGCCAGCGTCTCGTGTTCTTCGCCGGCCAGCGTGACGGTCACCACCGCCACCTCGTGCTCGCCGACCGGGTGCGTGGCCACCGCCTCGAAGACCAGCAGGCCCTGGGCGCGCAGGAAGACTTCGACGGCGCGCAGCGTGGCCTGGGCCACCAGGGCCAGGCGGTGGCGGGGAACGCCGGGGCCGGAGGCGACGCCCTCGTAGAGCATCCCGCGGTCTTCCAGGTGGACCTTGACCTCGGCGGTCTGGCGGATGAGGCTGACCGACAGCCCGACGAACTTGAGGCGGGCCTGGGGGACCGCGGTGGTCTGCTCCTCGGGCCGCAGCGCCGCAACCCGCACCTGCCGGGGGTCGACCGTCAGGCCCAGCTCGGCGGCCAGCGCCGAGACCACGTCCACGGCGATCAACTTCGGGCTCCGGTCGGCCTGCCCAAGGACGTGGATGACGTCGATATCGCCGTGATCGGTGGGCACCACGCGCGCCGCCACGACGCCCCGCAGGCGGCGGACGATCTCCTCGGCGGCCTCCGCGACCGACCGGGTCCCATCACGGGCCACGCTGCACCCCCTGGTGTGCGGCTACTGGCCGCTAGTCGGCTTCGATCAGCCCAAAGTTGCCATCACGCCGTCGGTAGAGCACGTTGATCTTCTCCGTCCCCGCGTGGCGGAAGACGAAGAAGGCATGGCCCAGCAACTCCATCTGGAGGATGGCGTCCTCGACCGTCATGGGCTTCATGGGGAACCGCTTGGTCCGCACCACCGCGGGCTGCACCCCTTCGACGGCGGTCGCCCGCAGCGCCGCCTCGGCCGACTGCTGGGTGCGCCGGCGCCGGCGGGACTCGTCCAGTCGGCGCTTCTCGATCATCCGGCTGCGGTACTTCTCGATCTGCCGCTCCAGTTTCTCCGCCGCGCCGTCGATGGACGCATACATGTCTTGGGAGGCTTCCTCGGCCCGCAGGACCAGTCCGTCGCACCAGACGGTGATCTCCACCGCGTGAGAGTGGCCCCGGTTCCGGTCCCGGGCCACGCTGAGGACGACCTGCGCATCCTGCACCTGATCGAAGAACCTGGGCAGCCTGCCGAGTTTTGCCTGCAGGTAGCGCCGCAGGGCGTCGGTCACCGCGATGTTCTTGCCCTGGACGCGGATCGGAATCTCCTCAAGTCGCTTCTGCGCTGCCACCAATGGACCTCCTCAGTGCGCGATCCGCGACCGGCGGGACGGTGCTCCATTCTGCGGTCGGCCGAAACCCTCCTCCAGCCCGCCGGCCAGACGGCCAATGCGGCCTGCCTACCGAAACAGCGGCGCAAACACCAGCGCGACCACCGTCATGAGCTTGATCAGGATGTTGAGGGCCGGCCCCGCGGTGTCCTTGAAGGGATCGCCGACGGTGTCGCCGATGACCGCCGCCCTGTGCGCCTCACTCCCCTTTCCGCCGTGGTGACCTTCCTCGATGTGTTTCTTCGCGTTGTCCCACGCCCCGCCGGCGTTGGCCAGGTAGAGCGCCAGCGGCACGCCCGTGACGATGGCGCCGGCCAGCAGGCCCCCCAGGGCCTCCTTGTGCAGGAAGATGCCCACCGCGATGGGGATCAGGACCGCCGACAGTCCGGGCACGATCATCTCGCGCAACGCGCCGCGGGTCGCGATGTCCACGCACCGGGCGTACTGGGGCCGGGCCGAGCCTTCCATCAGCCCCTTGATCTCCCGGAACTGCCGGCGCACCTCGTCCACCATGCGCTGTGCGGTCCGCCCCACCGCGCGCATGGCCAGGGCGGCGAAGTAGAACGGGACGATGCCGCCGATGAACAGGCCGGCGATGACCTCGGCGTCCAGGATGTTGAGCGTCTCCAGGCCCACCGCCTGCCGGTAGAAGAAGAACAGCGCCAGCGCGGTGAGCGCGGCGGATCCGATGGCGAACCCCTTGGCGATGGCCGCCGTGGTGTTGCCCGCGGCGTCCAGGGAGTCGGCCGTCCGTCGGACGTCGGCGCCCAGGTGGGCCATCTCCGCGATCCCGGCCGAGTTGTCGGCGATCGGACCGTAGGCATCCACGGAGACCGTCATACCGGTGATGGACAGCATCCCCACGGCCGCCAGGGCGATGCCGTAGAAGTCGGCGAACCGAAAGGCGAAGATCGTCGTCAGGCCGATGACCACCAGGGGCAGCACGGTGCTGAGCATGCCCTGGGCGGTGCCGGCGATGACGACGGTGGCGGGCCCGGTCGTGGCCGCATCGGCCAGCGTCTGGACCTGCCGGCCCGAGGTGTAGTACTCGGCCACGAGCCCGATGATGATCCCGGAGCCCAGCCCCAGGACGACGGCCCAGAACGCGGCCAGGTCGCCCAGGACCGCGCCCACCACGAAGTAGGAACCGACGGCCATGGCCGCGCCGCTGGCGAGCGTGCCGTACCGCAGGGCCCGCTGCGCATCACTGCCGCGCACGAAGAGCGTGCCGACGATGGACGCGAGGATGCCGACCCCGGCCAGCAGGAGCGCGGCCAGCGCGCCGGGGGCCTGGCGCTGCGCGGCGCCGATGGCGATGGCGGCGATGACCGACCCCACGTAGGACTCGAACAGGTCGGCGCCCATGCCCGCCACGTCGCCGACGTTGTCACCGACGGCGTCGGCGATCACCGCGGGGTTGCGGGGGTCGTCCTCCGGGATGCCGGCCTCGACCTTCCCGACCAGGTCGGCGCCCACGTCGGCGCCCTTGGTGTAGATCCCGCCGCCCACCCGCGCAAAGAGCGCGACCGAAGACGCGCCCAGGGAGAACCCGATCACCTGGTTGGCATCCCGGTAGATCAGGTAGAGGGCGCCCACGCCCAACAGCCCCAGGCCCACCACGGTCATGCCCATGACCGCGCCGCCGGGGAACGCCACGCCCAGGGCGTGGACGAGCCCGGCCCGGGCGGCCTGCGCGGTCCGGGTGTTGGCCAGGGTCGCCACACGCATCCCGGCGAACCCGGCCCCCACCGAGCAGGCGGCCCCGATGACGAACGCGACAGCCGTCTTCAGTTCGATGCCCGGGGTCACCTTCGTGGCCAGCACGACGAACATGACGGCCACGAAGAGCCCGATGGCCCGGTACTCGCGGGCCAGGAAGGCCATGGCGCCCTCCCGGATCGCCTCCGAGATGGACTGCATCTGCGGCGTACCGGGGTCGCGGCGGCGCACGCGCTGCGCCAGGCTCGCAGCATACACCAGGGCGGCCAGGCCTGCTGCGGGTCCAAGCCACAGGGGTTCCATCGTCTTCCCATCACCTCCGCGGACTCACCGACTCTCGATCCCCTGTACGACGAACACCTCGGTAAACGTCCGGATGGCGAACCGGTCGGTCATCCCGGCCAGGAAATCGCACACGGCCCGCTCGGGTGGATCGCCGGATGCGGCCTGGCGGATTTCGCCCGGGACGGCGTCCGGGTGGGCCACGAAGTACTCGAACAGCAGCGCAAGCATGCGCCGGCCCCGGGCCGCCTCCGCCGTGGCCGACGGGCTGAGATACACCTGCTCCGTGAGGAAGTCCTTCAGACGGTTGAGGGCCCCCCGGATCGGCTCCGAGACATCGATGGCCCCGCCGTCCCCGGCCACGGCGACGATGTCGCGCACGATGACATCCAGCCACCGGCCGCGGCGTTCCCCCAGCACCGCCGTGACCTCGGACGGCACCTTCCCCTCGTCCACCAGGCCCGCCCGGACGGCGTCGTCCATGTCGTGGTGCAGGTAGGCCACGCGGTCGGCGAGCCGGACCACCTGTCCTTCGAGCGTGGCGGGGACCGACGGCTCGGCGTCCGATGTCACCAGATCCCGAAGACCCTTGGAGTGCCCGCCGACGCCGTCCCGGACCTCCCAGGTGAGGTTCAGTCCCGGCGCCACCGTCCCGTCCGAACGCCTGCGCTGCTCCAGCCGCTCCACGATGCGGAGGCTCTGCCAGTCGTGGCGGAAGCCTCCCCAGGCGGCCATGGCCTCGTCGAGGGCGGCCTCCCCGGCATGCCCGAAGGGCGGGTGCCCCAGGTCGTGGGCCAGCGCGATGGCTTCGGTGAGGTCCTCGTTCAGCCGCAGGGCCCGGGCGATGGTCCGCGCGATCTGCGCGACCTCCAGCGTGTGGGTCAACCGCGTGCGGTAGTGATCGCCCTCGGGCGCCAGGAACACCTGGGTCTTGTGCATCAGGCGCCTGAACGCCTTGGCGTGGATGATCCGGTCGCGATCGCGCTGGAAGGCGGTGCGCAGGTCGTCGTCGGGCTCGGGCTCGGCGCGCCCCCGCGAGGCGGACGCGCGGGAGGCGCGCGGGTGCAGCGCGGCCGCCTCCCACTGCTCGGTGACCTCCCGGGGTCGCACGCCGCTAGACGTCCTTCGCGGCCTGGACCCGCTCGCGCAGCGCCGCCTGAGCCGCGGCCAGCCTCGCCACCGGAACCCGGTAGGGCGAGCAACTCACGTAGTTCAGCCCCACCTGGTGGCAGAACTCCACCGAACTCGGGTCCCCGCCGTGTTCCCCGCAGATGCCGACCTCCAGGTCGGGCCGCTGCATGCGGCCGCGGGTCACGGCAATCTGCATCGCCTCGCCCACGCCGGTGCGGTCGAGGGTCTGGAACGGATTCTCCGGCAGGATCCCCCGCTGGACGTACTGGAGCAGGAACTTGCCTTCGGCGTCGTCACGGGAGATCCCGAAGATGGTCTGGGTCAGGTCGTTGGTGCCGAAGGAGAAGAACTCGGCGTACCGGGCGATCTCGCCGGCGGTGAAGCAGGCCCGCGGAATCTCGATCATGGTGCCGAACTTGTACGCAAGCGCCACGCCCTCGCGCGCCAGCACGGCCCGGGCGACGTCTTCCAGTTCGCGCTTGGTCTCCCGCAGTTCATTGACGTGCCCGACCAGGGGGATCATGATCTCCGGCATGGCCGCAATCCCCTGCTTGGTGACCCGGCACGCCGCCTCCAGGATGGCCCGGACCTGCATCTTGATGATCCCCGGATAGAGCAGGCCCAGGCGGATGCCGCGCAGGCCCAGCATCGGGTTGGCCTCGCGCAGGGCCGCCACGGTCCGCAGTTCGGCCTCCTTGCGCCGCAGCCGTGCCCGCAGCGTCTTCAGTGAGGGCTGGCCCTTCCGCGGCCGGTAGCGAGGCAGCGCGTCCAGCGCGGCGATGCGGCCCCGCAGGTCGCTCGTCTCCTCCAGCAGCGAGTCGTAGGAGGGCAGGAACTCGTGCAGCGGCGGGTCGATCAGCCGGATGATGACCGGCAGCCCGTCCATTACCTTGAAGATGCCCTCGAAGTCGCGGCGCTGCAGCCGGCCCAGATGCGCCAGCGCCGACTCGTAGCGCCGCACCGCCGCCGACCTCCGGACGGCCCTGGCCGCCTCCCTGGCCCTGGCGCGCAGCGCCCTGTCCTCGGGCGCGGCGCTGGCGGCGCGCTCGGCGTCGCGCTGCCGGTCGTAGAGGGCCTGCGCTTCGGCGGCACTGAGGATCATCTGGCGGACGATCGGCAACCGCTCCTCCTCGAAGAACATGTGCTCGGTCCGGCACAGGCCGATGCCTTCCGCGCCAAACGCCCGGGCCCGCTGGGCGTCCCTGGGGTAGTCCGCATTCGCCCACACCCCGAGGCGGCGGGCGCCGTCCGCCCAGGTGAGCAACTCGACCAGTTCCCGCTGCTCTTCCAGGCGCGGCTCGACGGCCGGGAGCCTGCCGGCGAACACCTCGCCGGTGGCGCCGTCGATCGAGATGAAGTCGCCTTCCTTGATGACGCGGCCGTTGGCGACGAACCGCCTGGCGGCGGGTTCCACCCGGATGGCCTCGCACCCGGCCACGCAGGGCACGCCCAGGCCCCGGGCCACCACCGCGGCGTGGCTGGTGGCGCCGCCGCGGCTGGTCAGGATGCCCTTGGCGTGCAGCATCCCGTGGACGTCGTCGGGATTGGTCTCGGGGCGGACCAGGATCACCGGTTTGCCGGCCTTGCCCCAGGCCTCCGCCAGGTCCGCGGTGAACACCGCCATCCCCACCGCAGCGCCGGGCGAGGCGTTCAGCCCCCGCGAGAGGAGCCGCCCCTCCTTCACGGCGGCATCCTTGGCGGCGGGATCGAAGCGCGGGTGCAGGAGCATGTCGATGTGGCCCGGCTCCACCCGCAGCACCGCCTCCTCCTTCGTGATCAGGCCCTCGTGGGCCATGTCCACGGCGATCTTCACCGCGGCCTGCGCCGTCCGCTTGGCAGTCCGGGTCTGCAGCATCCACAGGCGGCCGCGCTCGATGGTGAACTCCAGGTCCTGGACGTCCCGGTAGTGCCGTTCCAGCAACTCGCAGACCTTCACGAACTCCTGGTAGGACTCCGGCATCTCCCGGGCCAGGTCGGCGATCGGCTTCGGCGTGCGGATCCCGGCCACCACATCCTCGCCCTGGGCGTTGGTCAGGTACTCGCCGTAGACCTTCCGCTCGCCGGTGGCCGGGTCCCGCGTGAAGGCCACGCCGGTCGCCGAGTCCGGTCCCATGTTCCCGAAGACCATCGTCTGCACGTTGACCGCGGTGCCCAAATCGTGGGGGATGCCGTGGAACGCCCGGTAGTCCACCGCCCGCTTGCCCATCCAGGAGTCGAAGACCGCCTCGATGGCCATCCGGAGCTGCTCCCACGGGTCCTCGGGGAAGGCGATCCCGCGCTCCGCCTTGATGATCCTCTTGAAGGTCTGGGCCAGGGCCCGCAGGTCTGCCGCGTCGAGCTCCGTGTCCTGCGTGACCCCCTTGCGGTGCTTGAGGCGCTCGATCTCCCGTTCGAAGCGCTCACCCGGAATGTCCAGGACGATCTTCCCGAACATCTGGACGAACCGGCGATAGGCGTCCTGGCCGAACCGTTCGTTGTTCGTCAGGCGGATGAGCCCTTCCAGCGTCTGCGCGTTCAGCCCCAGGTTGAGGACGGTGTCCATCATGCCCGGCATGCTGAACTTGGCCCCCGAGCGGACGGAGACCAGCAGGGGATTGGCTGGATCGCCGAACCCCTTCCCCGTCTTCTCCTCGAGGGTCCGCATGCGGGCGCGCACTTCGTCCATGAGCCCCTCGGGGAACTGGCGCCCGGACCTCATGAACTCGGTGCAGGCCTTGGTCGTGATGGTGAACCCGGGCGGCACCGGCAGCCCGACCCGGCTCATCTCGGCCAGTCCGGCGCCCTTGCCGCCCAGCAGGTCCCGCATCTGGGCGTTGCCTTCCTCGAAGAGCAGCGTCCAGCGGAACTCCGTACGCCGCCCTTCGGTCGTGATGACCATCCACCCTCACTCCTTTACCGAATATCCGGGGCGTCCGGCTTCCTGTGGAGCGGACGCGCCCGTCCTTCCGCTTGAATTCGGTGCGGGGGCTCCCCCTGCCTCCAGACGGACCAGCCGGCTGAAGTCGGCAATCTGCAGGAACGTAGCGGTGATCTCGCGCAGCAGCGCCAGGCGGTTCCCCCGGACCGCCGGCGCGGGGGCCATGACCAGCACCTCGTCGAAGAACCGGTCGATCGGGTCGGCCAGCTGCGCCAGGATTTCGAGGGCCTCCATGTAGCGGCGCTCGCGCTCACCCGCCCCCTCCCGCGTCCCCGCCGCCTCCGGGACCAACGCCCGGGCGATCTCCGCGTTGGCGTGCTGCCACGCCTGGTAGAGCGCCACTTCGGCCGGCTCGGTCAGTTTCGACTCGTCCACCGCCGGAGCCGGAGCGCCCTGGCCGAGAATCCGCGAGGCGCGTGCGAACCCCGTGGCCAGCCGGGCCATGACCGGATCCCCGCGCATCCGGTGCAGCGCGCGGACGCGGGCGGCCAGATCCGTCACCCGGTCGCCGCGGGTCGCGAAGACGGCATCTACCGCATCGTAGGCCATCCCCTGGTCGAGCAGCGACCCGCGGAACCGCTGTAGCACGAACTCTGCGCAGGCGCGCGCCATCGGGCCCCCGGTCTCTGCGGGGGCCTCGAAGGTCCCCACCGCGGTGGTGAAGAGGTCGCCCAGTCCTACCGGCAGATCGTGTGCCAGCAGCACGGCGGCGATCCCCGAGGCCGCGCGGCGCAGGCCGTAGGGGTCCTGGGACCCGGTCGGCTCCAGGCCGGCCAGCAGCGCGCCCGCCAGCAGCACGGCCCGATCGGCCACGGCCAGCAGCGCGCCCGCCAGCGTCTGTGGAGGCGTCCCGCCCGCCGCCTTCGGCCAGTAGTGCTGCTCGACGGCGCTGGCCACGTCTGCGGGTTCGCCCCGCTCCAGCGCGTAGATCCGCCCCATGGTGCCCTGGAGGTCGGGGAACTCGCGGACCATGGCGGTCACCAGGTCCGCCTTGCACAGGCGCGCCGCCCGCTCGACCGTCTGCCGCCCCGTCTCGTCCAGTCCGACGACCCCGGCCAGCCAGGCTGCGACGCGCTCGAGGCGCCGGACGTGGTCGGCCATGGAGCCGAGCCCCTCGACGTGCGCCAGACGGGCCAGTTCGCCGATCCACGCATCAAAGTGGCTCCGGCGGTCCTCCTCGAGGAAGAACCGGGCGTCTTCGAGCCTGGCCCGCACCACCCACTCGTGGCCGGTCCGCACCGAGTCCAGGTGCGCGGTGCCGCCGTCGCGGACCGCGATGAAGGCGGGCAGCAGATCACCCGCCGGACTCTCGACCCCGAAGCACTTCTGGTGGTGTTGCAGGGTGACCAGCACCACCTCGCGGGGGAGTGCCGCGGACAGCGCCGGGTCGAAGGTGCCGAGCAGCGGCGTGGGATGCTCGGTGGACCAGACGAGTTCGTCCAGCAGCGCCTCGTCCAGGACCGGTCGCCCGCCGACGCCGCCGGCCAGGGCGCCGGCGCCGTCGGCGATGCGCCTGCGGCGCTGCTCGGGATCCAGCAGCACGTGGGCCCGTCGGATGGCCGCCGGGTACGCCCTGGCCCCCCGGACCGTCACCGGGCCGGGGGCGAGGAACCGATGGCCTCGGGTCCGTCGGCCCGCCCTCACCCCGGCCACCGCCAGGGGAATGAGGCGGTCGCCCAACAGGGCCACGACCCACCGGATGGGCCGTCCGAAGCGGAAGCCGTGAGATGCCCACCGCATGCTCTTGGGAAACGAGAGGCCCGCGATCACGCGCGGCAGGATCTCGGCCAGGACCACGTAGGAGGGACGGCCGGCCTCCCTGACCTCGGCGGTCACATAGCGGCCCCCCTCGAGGTCCCGAACCTTCAGAGCCTCCACCGCCACCCCCTGCGATCGGGCGAATCCCACCGCGGCCTGCGTCGGCGCACCGGCCGCATCGTAGGCGATCCGGGCGGCGGGTCCGCGCACGATGGTCAGACGGTCAGCCTGGCGGGACGCCACGCCCTCGGCCATCAGGACCAGCCGGCGCACGGTGCCGGTGGTCTGTACCGCCCCCGCTGCGATGCGCGCCTCGCGCAGCGCCGCGCGTGTCTCCCGCGCCAACTGCTCCAGCACCGGTGCCACCGAGCCGGGCGGGAGCTCCTCGGTCCCGATCTCGACGAGCAGGGCGGCCGGCGCGCCCGACACGCGGCGCCTAGGCAACGCCCCCGCCTCCGGCGGGCTCGCCCCCTGACTGGCGGACCGGCGGTGCACCCTGCTGCAGGTACGCCACCGCCGCCCCCCGCGCCAGCGCCCGGATCCGGCCCATCAGTTCCACGCGCTGCGTCACGCTGACGGCGCCGCGCGCGTCCAGCAGGTTGAACAGGTGCGAGCACTTCAGCACGGCGTCGTAGGCCGGCAGGACGAGCGGGATCTCCAGCAGCCGACGCGCCTCGGCCTCGTGGGCCTCGAACAGCCTCCGCAGCGCCTCCGGATCGCCGTACTCGAATCCATACGTCGAGTGCTGTCGCTCTTCGTCCCTCCGCAGGGAACCGTAGGTCACGCCGGGCGCCCACTCCACCTCGAAGACCGACGTCTTGCGCTGGAGGTACATCGCCAGCCGCTCCAGGCCGTAGGTGAGCTCGACCGAGACCGGGTCCAGGTCCAGCCCGCCCATCTGCTGGAAATACGTGAACTGCGTGATCTCCTGGCCGTCCAGAAAGACCTGCCACCCGACACCCCACGCCCCGAGGGTCGGCGCCTCCCAGTCGTCCTCCAGAAAGCGCACGTCGTGGTGCTCCAGGACCAGGCCCAGACGCTCCAGGCTCTTCAGGTAGAGGTCTTGAACGTCGTCGGGCGCCGGCTTGAGGATCACCTGATACTGGTAGTGTTTGTAGAGCCGGTTGGGATTCTCCCCGTAGCGGCCGTCGGCGGGTCGGCGGCTGGGCTGCACGTAGGCGACCCGCCAGGGCTGGGGCCCGAGCGTGCGCAGGAACGTGGCCGGGTGGAACGTACCGGCGCCCACCTCCACATCGTAGGCTTCTTCCAGCACGCAGCCCTGACCGGCCCAGAACCGGTCCAGGGCCAGGATCGTGTCTTGAAAGGTCAGGACCTTGTCGCGTTTAGGCATCGGTCGCGAACCGTGCACACAACAAAAGAGCGCCGTCTCAGGGACGGGCGCTCCGCGGTTCCACCCTGATTCCCGCGGCACGCCTCGCACCGCGGGCTCTCGCTCCGCGCTCTCGGGCGGATCCCGGCAGGGGCATTGACCTGCGGCTTGGGAGCGCCGTTCACCGCGCCCCGCGCCCGTTCCCACCACCCACGGGCTCTCTCAAGCGGTTTGGCGGCTACTCCTCTCCCGCATCGCCGTGCGTGATACAGCCTGGGCCATTCTAGCAACCGGGACCGGCGCGGTCAACGCGCAAGCGACGCCCAGGGGCACACTCACGAGCGGCGCACTCTGGTTCGCTCGCAGAGGGGCGTCTCGAATCTCGTTCATCGCCTGTTTCCAAGCCACCCGCCGTTCCGGGAGCGCCCCCTGGCTGCGCAGGCGTCCCGGCCGCGGTTCGAGATCCACCACCGGCTGGTGACGCAGCGAGCTCAACAGCGCTTGCCGCCACATCGCCGTGTGCGGTCATCAATTGGTCAAGACCGGCCCCGTTGAAGAACAGCCTGCGTCTGCCGCGTGAGACGCATGCCCAGATCGTGCAGGTCGCGGAAGCCTTCCGGCGACGGGAGGTTAATCTCGCTGGCCAAAAGCCGCAGATTCGGGCCTCCGGCCCAGACTCGGAGAGATCCGCCCTGGTTGGCATGCCACCGTTTGATCACAGCGATGACCTCATCTGACACAATCTCCAGTGCCACACGGGCATCGTCGGCGAACACGCGGTAGCCTTCCGGAAGCCTTCCGACGGCTGTGGTCACCTCTCGTGCGGTCCGGGCAAAGGCGATGACAGGCGGAAGCCGAACCGCGGTCCTCTGTCCGGCTGCGACGGGCCAGGACCCGGGAGTGACGCCTGCTGTGGGATCAACATCAAGTCGGTACCCGGACCCGGCCAGCCAGCCCCACGCCGACTCGCTCGTCTTGATATCGTTGCCGACGATCGCGAGCACATGTTCCGAGCGCACCGAGTCGGTCGTCCAAATCAACGTCGTGCGGCGGGGTGTCTCGGCGTCGTCCACACTGACGACACGAAGCGTCCACTCGACGCCGTCCGTGGCGCCCGCGTACCGGGCGACCTCGCCCTCTCGGAACGGCTCTGTGACCCGTCCGCCCATGGCAAGGGCCCGTGCCGCGTGTATGGTATGCTCCTTCCCCCGGGTCGCGCCTCTCCATCGCGCCAGCATGATCACGGCGATGACGACGACAATGAGAATTTCTACCAGCCCGAGCGACACGCCAGAACGGCCACGGCGACCCTCATTCTGGATGCCGGCCCGTACTACCGCCCGGTCACGACGGTGATCGACGAACCCGGGCTTCCGGCACCAGGAGGAGTAATCGGGGACGGTGTCTGCCACGGTCCAACGGCCCAGTTCGTGGCGATGGCACCGTCGGACCCTTGGTAGAAGACGTGCAACTGGTCACGGCGCAACACGGCTGCAAGACGGGATCCGGCCCCGGCCGCACCCGCCGGCGTGATAGCGAAAGGCTTCGCCCACGGCCCGACGGCCCATGTCGTTGCGATCGCGCCGTCGCGAGCGATGTAGAACACGTGGAGTTGGTCGCCGCCACGGACCACGGCCGCCAGCGGCGAGTCCCCACGGGCTGCGCCGGGCGGGGTGATAGGGAACGGACTTGCCCAGGAGTGCTGACCATCCTTCCAGGTCGTCGCGACCGCGCTGTCGGGGCGCACGAAGAACACGTGAAGCTGGTCGTTCCCACGGGTCAGCACCGCAATCGGCGTCTGCGGGTTTCCCACACCGGGCGGAACAATCGGCTGCCGCCCTGTCGTCTTCTGGAGGGGGTTGACAGGGCGGCAGCTCAGGATGTCGATAGACCAGTCCTCAACGAGTGCGCCGTCGACGGCCTGGTAGAACACGCTCCACCCGCAGGGGTTCGGGATGAAGGCCAAGCCGGAACCGTTCCCCACCGAGCTGGCCGAAACGACTTCCAAAGCATACACATGAGAGGCCGTGGCGGTCACGGGCTGCTCATCCATACCTGCGACTGAGTTGCGCGGGGTGACGAAGAATATCCAGCCGCGGCGGCCCCACTTGGCAGCCGTCAGCGGTGAGTCGCCGCGCACGAGGCCAACCTGTGTAATGGCGTTCGCTCTCCACTGGCGACCGACCTGCATCGCGCTCCCAATCGCGCCGTCGGGCTGGACGTAGAAGGCTTGCAAGAAGCCCTGTTCGTTGACCGCCGCGGCGATTGGCGAGTTTGGCCTCCCCGCGCCGGGCGGGGCAATCTGGGACGGCGTGCTCCATGGCCCCACGGCCCAGTTCATGCCCAGGGCACCGTTGGGGGCCTGATAGAAGACGTCGAGTTCGTCAGGGTTCCTGGTCAGGGTGCGCTCGATACGACCTCCCGGGAGGCCAGGCGCGGCCGCCGCAGCAATGACCGTCGCATCCGTGCTCTTCTTCGCCATCCCCGCCGGAGAGAGCAGTATCGAGGTCACGACAAGAGCGACTACCCCGATCTTCATGGCGCCGGCTTGGAGGAGCATCGGCGACTCTCCTTTCACTTGCCCGTCACCGCGACAATCGGGGAGCCTGAGCTTCCCGCTCCCGGCGGCGTGATGGGCAAGGGCGTCTGCCACGGTCCCGATGGATACGGCAGCGGCGCCACGGCCCAGGTCGTCGCCAGCGCTCCGTCGGGCCCCTGGTAGAAAACGTGCAACTGGTCGTCGCGGTGCTCGACCGCTGCTATCCGGGAGCCTCGCCCGGCCGCGCCCGGCGGCGTGATGAGGAAGGGCGTCCGCCAGGGATACAGTGGTCCGATTATCACATTGGCCCTCACCATCGAGGTCGTCGCCAGGGAGCCATCGGAACTCACATAGAAGACGTGGATCACCTCGTCGCGATGAATGGCCGCTGCTAGCGGCGAATCGCCGCGAGATGCGCCAGGCGGTGTGATTGTGACCGGCGCAATACGGAAGAGCTCGTCAGTTCCATACGTCGTTGCGACAGCGTTGTCGGGCTGCACAAAGAAGACGTGGACCTGGGTATTGTTGCGGGTTAGCGACGCGATCGGCGACCGCGGAGCCGCCACAAACGGTGGGGCGATTTGGACTGGCGACTGCCATCCCGGCGCTGCCACGCGTGGTGCAAATCGGGCCCCCACCGGCACAAAGAAAACGTCCACGATCGCTCCGGTGGTCGTCTGGTAGAACACGTGCCACTCGTTGTTGCGGCGCAGGGCCGCGGCAAGATCGGTGCCGTTGCCCGCCGAGCCGGCCGGCGTGATCGCCTCAGCGGTCACGTGGGGGATCGCATCGGTCACCAGGCCCGCGAATATCCTCGAGACTGAGCCGTTCGGGGCGACGAAGAACACGCTGATCTCCCTGCCGAGCCTGACGGCTGCCAGCGGCGAGTCGACGCGCACGAGGCCGGGCTGTGTGATGGCGCTCGCCCTCCACCGGCCACCGCCGACCTGCATCACGCTCCCAATCGCGCCGTCGGGCTGGACGTAGAAGGCCTGAAACATGCCCTCCCTGTTGATCGCAGCAGCGATGGGCGAGTCCGGCCTCGCCTCGCCGCGCGGCGTAATCGACGTGGGCGCAAACCATGGCCCCCCCACTGTCGAGTTCGTGGCGAGCGAGCCATCAGGTCCCCGATAGAAGACGCGACGTTCATCGGGGCCTGGAGCCAGGTTGCGGCCGAGCCCCCGGGGCTCGAGACCGGGCTGAGTCACGGCGGCTCGGATTGCGCCCCCCTGCGCGGCGACCAAAGCCCAGAAGAGCATGGAGGTCACAGCGAGCAGACGCACCCCGGTCTTCATCGGCCCGTCACCGCGACGATCGGCGAGCCCGGGCTTCCCGCGCCTGGCGGCGTGATCGGGAAGGGCGTCTGCCACGGACCCACCGCCCAGTTCGTGGCGATGGTACCATCGGAGCCCTGGTAGAACACGTGCAACTGATCACGGCGCACGACAGCACCGAGGCCGGATCTCGGCCCGGCCGCGCCCGGCGGCGTAATGGCAAAAGGCTTCGCCCACGGCCCGACGGCCCAGTTCGTCGCCAGGGCCCCGTCGGGGCCGATATAGAAGATGTGCAACTGGTCGCCGCCGCGAACAACGGCGGCGAGCGGTGAATCGTTTCGAGCTGCGCCCGGCGGGGTAATGGGGAACGGCGCGGCCCAGGGACGGTCGGCGCTCCACGTGGTCGCGACGGCGCCATCAGGCCCGATGTAGAAAGCATGAAGTTGGCCCGCGCGGAGCGCAACCGCGATCGGCGAGCCGGAACGTCCTGCTCCCGGCGGCGTGATCGGGAACGGCCGCTGCCACGGTCCTACCGCCCAGTTCGTGGCAATGGCGCCGTCGGGCCCCTGGTAGAACACATGCAACTGGTCGGGTCCTCGCAGGACTGCCCGCAACTGAGACCCGGGCCCGGCGGCACCGGATGGCGTGATCGGGAAGGGCGTCTGCCACGACCCGACGGCCCAGTTGGTCGCCACGGCGCCGTCTGGGGCGATGTAGAAGACATGGAGTTGGTCGCCGCCGCGGACAACAGCAGCCAGGGGCGAATCTGCACGAGCCGTGCCCGGCGGCGTGATGGCGACCGGAGCCGTCCACGGACGGCGAGGGTCACTCCAGGTCGTCGCGATCGCGCCGTCGGGCTGGACGAAGAACGCGTGGATCTGCGCTCCACGGTTCACGACGGTTATCGGCGTGTTCGGCCGTCCCGCGCCGGGCGGCGTGACCGGCTCAGGCGTCTGCCAGGGCCCGACGGCCCAGTTTGTGGCGATCGCGCCGTCACGCCCCTGGTAAAAGACGTGAAGCTCATCCGGACTCCCGGCCACGTTGCGCTCGAGTCTACCGCTGAACGGGCCGGGGCGGGCCACGGCCTCGCTGGTGATCCACTCAATCCTCACGCTCGTCGCACCTGGATTGAAGGTCCCAACCCGGATCGTGGTGCGGGTCATGCTGCCGTCGTGCCACCGCAGCGTCGGCGTCGTAGTCCTGCTGCCCCAGAGCATGTTGCCGCCTCGCCGGAGCGTCGGCGCGGCTTCAAGGTACACCCCAAGATGATTGCCCTCACCGCCGGTGAGGTTGGGAACCGTGGCGGGATTCTTGTCGCGGTCGTGAAGCACATGCCAGATGGCCACACCCTCGCCGCACACGTTCCGGTCGTAGTGGAACCCCGGTTGCCCTGGCGCGCGGTACTCCACGATGAAGTACTCGTTCGGGCCCCGCGCCGGATCGTAGAGGATCACCGCCGAGTCCGTGGCCACATTGTTCGCCTGCAGGGTCTCGCTCCCTGAAGCCGCCAGCGAGCGGATGCGAGGCTCCGCCCAGCCGAGTTGGAGCTTGTGCCACGGATCGAGGTGGACCGATTCGCGCCCGTCGGCGCCTCCGATCATCGGCCCCATCAATGTACAGCCTGCGTTGAGATTGTCGTTCGTCCCCCAGCGACCATAGAGATCCTTGGTGCCAAGGAAGTGACTCAGTTCGTGAGCGAGCAGAAACAGATTCGGCCGGTCCCCGACCAGCAGAACTGTCACGCACACTGAGACAGACGAACTGCCTGCCTTGATGCAGGCCGGATCAGTCCCTCTCGCGGCCCCGCTAGGGTAGCTCTCGATGATGAGAACCGCGAGCTCGCTTGCGGTCACTCTCCCGTCCCTGTTCGCGTCGAACGGCGCGAAGTCGAACCCGGACATCACCGCAGCCTCGATGACTCGCGCCGGCCGCTTGTTGTCGTTGGTCTCCTGGCCCACGGCCGCTGGGAGTTGAAGGGGACCGATAATCCCTTGACCCGCACGCGACCAGAAGAAGCGCCCTCTCGAGTTCTCGAGGAAGTAGCCGTTCACGCTCGGGGGGCGCAACTGGTTGAAGACCAGTTCGTCGTAGAAGGCGTTGGTGTGAGCCAGCGGCGGCCGGCCCGCGTACTGTGCCGTGATCACGAGCAGGGAAACGCTTGAAGGCGGCTTCATCTTCTCGTGCCCGAAGTCGCGCAGTGTGAACTCAGGCGCACCTTCTGCGGGCACGAGCGCGAGCACGAGCGCGGCCGCGACGACGAGGGCGAGGGCCCAGATCTTCGTGAAGACCGCTTTCTGAGACATGGCGACTGTCTGGCCTTCGTGTGAGGTGCGCCGCGAGGGGTCGATCAAGGGCGAAGGCAAACGAGCGCTCCTGGGCGATCGCCGCGACTGGCTGGACCAGGGGGCCGAAGGCATTCTAACGCCCAAGGAATAGCGCGGCAGGCCCGCTAATGCTCGTGCTGGGGCCCCCGATCGTGCGGATCGGCGCGACGTTCCCGTTCGCGCCGGGGGCGAAGACCGTCACGGTGTTGGTAGCAAGGTTGGTCACATAGATGTTCCCGGCCGTGTCCTGTTCGACGTCCCGGGGGGTGCTGAGACCCGTATTCGCGCCGCCGATCGTCCGAACCGGGGGTGCGTTCCCGCTCGCCATCGCGTCGTACACGGTTATCGTACTGGGGAGGGAATTGGCAACGTAAAGCATGGTGGCGCTTGGAACCTGGAGCGTCACCAAACCACACGCCGAGGCCAGAAGTGCGCTTACGGCCAGCAGGGTTACCCTGCGCATCTTGCCCATGGGCTCACCACCCCCCATCGGGTCCTTTTCACTGAGAGGAGCATAGGATGCTGCGGCGGCTGGTGCATCGCCCGGTTCGGGCCATTCTCCCCAGGAGGGGACGGGCGGGCGAGCGTCAGACGATACCCAGTTCGTGCGCGCGCAGCGTCGCCTCGTGGCGCGATCCCACGCCCAGCTTGTCGTAGATGTTGGCGACGTGGCGCTTCGACGTGTGCGGACTGATGGTGAGCGCTGCGGCGATCCTGGAGACACTCGCGCCGAGGGCCAGCAGGCGCAGGACCTCGATTTCACGTTCGGTCAGGTTCGCGGGATGCGTCTGAGGCACCCGCTGCCCGTCCTCGGCCAGGTCGACGGCGACGTTGTCCGGCAGGCGCCGCCCCTCTGCCCACAGGCTGGCGAACCTGACTCCACCAAGCGCAGCCTTCGCCAACTGCTCTGCGCGCTGAATGCACGACCGTTCTTGAGGAAACGCGATCGCCCCGGTCCGTTCGCGAATGGAGGACGCAGCCGCGAGCAGCAGTGCCACGCGCGCGTGATCCTGTTGCGCTGAGGCGATCCAGGCGAATCGTTCCAGACATCGGGCGAGGCCATGACGGCGGCCGACCCTGACAAAGAACCCTGATGCTTCCCGCAACATCGATGCCGCCTGCTGATGCTTCCCGACCTTGATGGCGACCTCCGCCGCCGACACCAGAGCCTGCGCCGCCAGTCCCTCATGCCCCGACGAGCGGGCAGTCTCCAGCGCCTGGGCGAGCAGATCGCTGGCGGCCAAGGGGTCCCCGCGGTCTGCCGCAACACCTCCCAGTTCGACCTGCGTCAGAAACACCCACCTCGTAGCCCCGCAGGTGTGCGCGAGGCTCAGGGCACTGTCCAACAGGGACGCCGCGCGTGCCAAGTCACCCTGATGCCTGGCCAGACGGCCGAGGCCCCAGGTCGCCTGCGCCACGCCAAGCGCGTCGCCAAGCCGTCGCCGGAGGGCCAGACTCTCTTCGTACAGAGCGGTCGCACGGCCAAAGTCCGCGAGATCGACCGCGATCGCGGCCAGGGTCTGCAGCACCCGAGCCACGCTCCCAGGCGGACCCGTCCGGCGGAGGATCCGAAGGCTCTCGGTATTCAGGTCGGCGCTTCGCCGGAGATGTCCGCGGAGGGACGCCAGGAATCCCAGATGGTGCAGGCACAGCGCCGCACCCCGTTCGTCGCCCGCCTCGCGCATCAGCCCAAGCGCCTCGCCCCACGCGCGCTCGGCAGCTTCGTACTCGCCCTGTTCGAGCCTGATGCTGGCAAGGAGGCTCAGGGCGTGCGCAACGGCCCGGCGGTCGTCGTGTTTCCGGAAAAGGGCCAGGCTGTCCACGAGGGCGCCTTCTGACTCCCTGAGGTCCCCGTGACGATGAAGCAGCACGGCGGTGGCAAACAGGGCACTCCCGCGCACCGCGTCGGGTGCCGCCTTGTCGGCGTCCAGGAGGCTCGTCAGCCACCGCGAGCCGGCAGCGAACTGGCCTCGGAGTTCCCAGTAGGGCAGTAGCGCCGTGGCCATCCGAAGGCCTCCCACGGTGTCTCCGCTGTCGCGAAAACCCTCGAGGGCCGCCCGCAGGTTGTCGTATTCGAGATCGAGACTCGTCGCCACCTCAGCCTGCCGGGGACCGTTCATCTCGTGCCCGGCCTGCTCGGCCATGGCCAGGAAGAACCCTCGATGCCGCCGGAAGACCTCGGCAGCCTCATCGGCTTGCAGAAGCCATTCGCGCCCACGGGCTCGGACGGCGGCGGGCAGCCGACATCGGATCTGTCCGTCGCGGACCTCGCGAACCGCGAGTGACTGATCCACAAACTCGCCGATCATCTCCAGGATATCCGAGGGGCCGATCACGCCGCCAGCGCAGACGGTCTCCGCAGCGGTGATGGTCCAGCCGCCCGCAAACGCCGTAAGTCGCCGCAGCAGGACCCGTTCCTTGGCCGAGAGCAGGCTGAACCGCCACTCCAGCGTGTCAGGCGGCCCGCCGAGTGGAGGCGCCGCATGGCCGGAAACGGACAGCCTCGCTCCCGCGGCCAGTCGCGCGTCGATCTCCTGCACGGACATGAACCGACACCACGCTGCGGCGAACTCGATCGCAAGCGGCACGCCGTCAAGCCGGCGGCAGATCCGCGCCACCGTCTCGCCGTTCTCGACTGTCAGCCGGAAGGCAGGCAGCGCGACCGCCGCTCGCTCGGCAAACAAGCGGACCGCCTCGTGCGACAGCAGGCTCATGGTCGTGACATGGAGAAACTCCGTGGGTGGAACCGAGAGCGGCGCAAGACTGTAGGTGTGTTCCTCTGCAAGACCGAGGCTCAGCCGGCTGGACGCGAGCACACGAAGATCGGTCGTCTCACCAAGCACGTCGCCAACGATGTCCGCGCAGGCCGCCGCCCAGTGCTCGCAGTTCTCAAGCACGAGCAGCGCCGTTCGGGGGCGCAGGAACGCCTTGAGCACCAGGCGAGACGCTCTTCCCGGTTCGTCGCGCAGGCCGATCGCCGCACAAAGCGCCTCAGGAATTGAGTCGGGGGCGGACAGCGCGCTCAGGTCCACCCACCACACGCCGTCGGTATACCGATCGGTCATGCGGCTGGCTACTTCGAGCGCCAGCCGCGCCTTGCCAACTCCAGGAGGCCCGATCAGGGTGACCAGCCGGGATGCCGTCAGAAGGTCACAGATTTCCCGAATCTCACGGTCTCGCCCGACGAAGCTCGTCAAGTAGGTGGGTAGGTTGTGGTTGGAAACTCTGATCCGGCCCGGCATACCGCGACCCCGCTGATTTCGTAGGTCTACTACGCCGCGGCGCCGACTCCTTCATCAGCGAGGGCGAGGACGCTCGGGCGCGTTCGCCACCCTGAAAAGAAAGCGCACGAGGCTGCGGGGCCCGGAGAACTCGAATGTCTGTTGCGTGGCTGCGTTGGTGACAGACCCGCACCACGTCGGTCGACTGCGGTCGGGTGCGCGCACCTCCCTCCACAGGCGCACGATGAACACTCGCTGGTCCACGCGGTACATCGTGCCGTGAAGCATGCGCCCCCACGGTCGTCGGCGCATCGCCCGGTTCGGGCCATTTGACCATGGACCGCCATCGCGACCGAACGAGTTCCTCGCGATTGAGGCCCAGCAGCCGCGGGCCGCCGATGACGGGGTATTGCGCCAGATCCTGTCCGCCACAAGCGGCGTGGCCTTGGGGCGAGCACGAGCACCCAGAGGTCGTGGGGGTTGCCGGTTGGTACGGACCAACGCTGAACGGAGCAAAAACGGATGTTTTGCTCCATGCTGTGGGGAAGGGGACGTACCATCAGGGGAAGTGCACTGTTTGGCCTCGCGCCAGGCGCGGACCCGTTCAGGCCCCGCTTGGGTTCCTCTCAAGGGCGACCTCAGGCCCCGCTGTGGCACTCCAGCCGCTGGAAGGCGCCCAGCAGAGCCTTGAGCTCCTCTGCGGGTAGCTCACCGAGGATCTCCAGCAGGACCGTCCGCTGGGTAGCGGGGAAAATCAGGATCCAGGCAGAACCGCTCGTCCCCTGGGGGATGTCGCGCGCATTGCAAACCCGGGGAGGTGGACGACCTACCCGATGCCCAGCGGCTCCTCTTCGCGCTGACGGCGGCGGATGGACGGCGCCGGCATGGACGCGATCAGGGCCGCCGCGGCAAAGGCCACCAACCCGGCGACCGCCCAGGAGGCCGGGAGCTCAATGACCTCGGTCTCGGTCTTGACGCGCACCGTGGATCCGGGCCCGATGCGGACGACGCCGCGCGCTTCGGCGAGCGCGGCGCCAAGCTCGATGATGGCGCGACGCATCCGGTCGAGGTCGATCTCCATCCCGGCACCTCCCGTCAAGACTATACCACAGGAGCCCGCCGTTCAGTCCTCGGCGGGACCGCGGCGGGGGCAGGCACGCGCGTTGAGGCACGGAGACGGCCGACGATGCCCGGCGCCCGCAGCCGGACCTCCCACCGCGCCTCGGCATACCCCCGCAGGATCTCGGACGCAGCCGCCAGGTCGCGCGGGGCCGGCGCGACGCGCGCCACGGCCGCCGGTCGGGCGTCCAGCAGGAAGGTCAACAGGGCCACGGCGCTCTGGGCCACCGGGACGGCCTGCGGGTCCTTCGCGCTGCAGCCGGCGTGGAGGCAGCCGCCCTGGGAGGCACTCCACACCACCGGGGCGCGCAGCCGCCGGCCGCAGACGGCACACCGCTCCACCGCCGGCCGGTGCCCGGTGGCGGCCAGCAGCCGGGCCGCAAACCACACCCAGGCCGTCTCGCCGGCTCCGGCGTCAACAAGGTCCAGGGCCCGCCCGAGCAGCCGGTACACGTCGGGATGGGGGTGCCGCTCGGCCAGGGCCCGGTCGGCGAGTTCCAGGATCACCGCGGCCGTCCCCATGCGCTCCAGGTCCGACCGCAGAGGCGCGTGGGCGTCCAGCACCTCGACCTGCGAGATCACGTCCAGCGTGCGGCCCTCGGCGACCAGCGCGCGGAACCGCATGGCCGGCTCCAGGCGGCCGGCCAGGCGGCTGCGCGGCCTGCGCGCCCCGCGCGCCGCGACGGTCAGCTTTCCCCGGTCTGGGGTGAGGACCACGACGAGCCGGTCCGCCTCCCTCAGATTCCGCCGGCGCAGGACGATCCCTTCGATCGTGTAGACGCCCACGGCTAGCCGGGCGCGCGGCGCGCGGCCCCCGGCGCGTTCACCGCCGCACCAGGAGCAGGGCCAGGCTGAGGGCGATCAGCAGCCCTGTCGTCGCCCTGGCGATCCCGTTGGAGGCGGTGCGGTTGGTCCACGGCCCCATCAGACGCCGGTCGTTGACCAGGCGAAGCATGATCACCAGCACCGCAGGCAGGAGGATGCCGTTGAGGGCCTGGGAGGCGACCATGATGGCCACCAGGGGCAGGCCGGGCCAGAGCACCACAAGCGCGCCCCCTCCGAGGATGGCGAAGAACAGGCCGTAGAAGACCGGCGCCTGGGCAGTGGTGCGGTCCAGGCCGGCCTCCCAGCCGAAGGCCTCGCACACCGCGTAGGCGGTCGACAGGGGAATGATTGCGACCGAGAAGACCGCCGCGTTCAGCAGGCCGATGGCGAAGAGCGCGGAGGCGTAGGCCCCGGCCAGCGGCGCCAGGGCCCGGGCGGCATCCTCGGCGCGCTCGACGTGGATCCCGTGGGGGAAGAGGGTCGCGGCCGTGGCCACGATGATCGATCCGGCGACCAGCCCGGTGACCAGCGCGCCCAGGGCCACGTCGATGCGCTCGAACCGCAGGTCATCTGCCGTCAGCCCCTTGTCCACGATGGCGGCCTGGTGGTAGAACTGCATCCACGGAGCGATCGTCGTCCCGACGAGCGCGATGACCATGTAGATGTAGCCCGGCTCCCACCTGAAGGCCGGCACCACGGTCGCCTGCAACACCTCTCCCCACTGCGGCCGGGCCAGGACCGCGGAGACCGCGTACAGCACGTACAGGGCCGAGGCCACGAGAAAGATGCGCTCCACCAGGCGATAGCCGCCGCGCACGACCAGGAGCCCCACCGCCACCGCCACGATGGGCACGCCGACCAGCCGGGGGACGCGGAAGATCTCCAGAGCGCCGGCCACGCCGGCGAAGTTACCGATCGTGTTCGCCAGGTTCGCCAGCAGGAGCACGGCCATGACCCACGCGGTGACGGGGACCCCGAACTGCTCGCGGATCAGGTCCGCCAGCCCCATCCCGGTGACCGCGCCCATGCGCGCGACCATCTCCTGCACGACGATCAGGGCCACGACGGCCACCGGGATCGTCCACAGGAGGACGTTCCCGAAATCCGCCCCGGCGGTGGCGTAGGTGGCGACGCCGTTGGCATCGTTGTCCACGGCCGCGGTGATGATCCCCGGACCGGCCACCGACAGGAAGACCGCCAGGCCCGCCCAGCGCTGCCGAGCCCAGCGCACGCGCCCCTAGCCCCTGTGCAACCGGCGGATGCGGTCGAGCCGCCGGGGCACGCGGCCGCCCAGGCGCTCGGCCAGCAGGTCCACGACGTCATCGACGGTCACGATCCCCAACAGCCGGTCCTCGGCGTCCACCACTGGCACGGCCAGCAGGTCGTACTTCATCAGGAGCGCCGCGGCGGCTTCGTCGCTCTCGTCGGCGCGCACGGCGACGATGTCGCGGGAGGCGATGGCGGTCACCGGCGTCTTGGGATCGGCGATCAGCAGGCCGCGCAGCGAGAGCACGCCGACCAGGCGGCCGGACGGATCCACGACGTACAGGTAGTAGATCGTCTCGGCGTCCGGGGCCAGTTCCCGGAGGCGGGCGATGGTCTGTTCCGCGGTGTAGGCGTCGGGGACGGCGATGTAGTTGGGGTTCATGCGGCCGCCGGCCGAGTCCGGCGGGTACTCCAGCAGCCGGGAGACCTCGGCCTTGGCCTCGGGCTCCATCCGGATCATGAGGTCGGTGGCGGTCTCCTCCGGGAGTTCGCCCAGCACGTCGGCCGCCACGTCGGCCTCCATCTCCTCGAGGATGTCGGAGGCCCGCTCGGCGGGTAGCGAGCGCAGGATGCTGGCCTGCACCTCGGGCTCGGCGGCTTCGAGCACCTCGGCGGCGTCCTCGTGGCTGAGCGCCGACATAACCTCCACGCGTTCCTCGCGATCCATCTCCTCGAGGAGTTCGGCCAGGTCGGCCGGATGGATGGCCTCCAGCCGCTCCCGCGAGATGCGCAACTTGAGCGGCGTCACCGGACCGCCCAGCGCGGCCACGTAGGTCCACGGCAGCGCCTGGTCCGCCAGCGGGCGCCCCAGACGGGCCAGCAGCCAGCGCACCGGCCTCTCGGCGCCCAGGCGACGCAGCAGTCCGCTGGCGCCGACGTCCACGCCGGTCAGCAGCAGGTCGCCGTTGGTCTGAGAAAGGAACAGGTCGTTGACCTTCACCACCCTCAGCCCGTGGGTGTCCACGACCTGCTTATCCAGCAGCGACTCCCGGAGCGTGATCTCGTCGGGCTGGAGCGGACGGGGCCGCAGCCCTGTCCGGTCGGTGTTCAGGCGGATCTCGGGCTCGAGATCGGCGACCGCCCCCCAGGGGATGAGCGCCACGCGCGGGCGATCAACATCGAGGAGGAGCCCGACGATCCGCGGGCGGGCAGGATGGACCTCGGCGACCAGGTCGGCCAAGCGGCCCAACAGGAAGCCGCTGGCGTCCCGCACGCGCCTGCCCAGAAGCCGGCTGAAAGGCAGCGAGGTGACATCCACAGTCCCGCGTTCCCCCGCGCATGTGGAAGGAATCGCCTGACAGTCCCGGACTACTATAAGGTTCGCCCGAGACGGGCGTCAAGAAACGGCGGCGAACAGGCCGGGGAACCGGGACGGACCTACCGGCGCCGCAGGGCCCCTCCGGCGAAGGGACGGGCCAGCAGTTCCGACAGCGCAAAGACCTGGGGCGGCCGACCGGGTCGGTCGATGAGCACGGTCCGGACCCCGAACTCGGCCATGACCTGCCGGCAGGCGCCGCACGGCATCGAGGCCCGGGCCCCGGTCGCCACCGCGACGGCGCGCAGCCGTCGGTGGCCCTCGGCCACGGCGCGGTGGATGGCGGCCCGCTCGGCGCAGATGGACAGGCCGAAGGAGGCGTTCTCAACGTTGCAGCCGGTGACGACGGCGCCCGACGCGGTCAGCACCGCGGCCCCGACCCGGAAGCGCGAGTACGGAGCGTAGGCCCGACCGCGCGCGGCCCGCGCGGCGCGGACGAGCGCCGCGGTTGCCGCCGGCGTCGGGGGGGCCGCAGAGCGCCGGGGGCTCACTCGAACCGGTCCGGCCCCCCGATGGCGGCCCCGGTCGGCCGGTAGGGGGGCGACACGATCCCGGCGGAGACGACGAGTTTGAGGGCGTCCTCGACAGTCATCTCCAGCGGGGTGACCTGGCTCTCCGGGACCAGGCAGAGGAACCCGGTGGTCGGGTTGGGGGTGGTCACGACGAAGACATTGATCACCCGCTCGGCGGTCTTGGCCTGGGCCTCCCCGCGCGTCTCCCCGGTGACGAACCCCACCGTGTAGAGCCCCGGCCGCGGCCACTCCAGCAGCACCGCCTGCTTGAAGGCCGCCCGGTTCTGCTGGAGGAGCGAGTCGGACAGTTGCTTGGTGGCCGAATAGATTGTGCGGGCAAACGGGACGCGCAGCATCACCCGGTCAAACGCCTGGACGATCCGCCGGCCCAGCACGTTGCTGGCAAAGGCCCCGGCCAGCAGGATGAGCGCAATGCCCGAGAGCAGGCCCAATCCCGGCACCTGGATACCGAAGACCCGAAACACCGGGCTGAGGAAGTTGTCCAGGAGCCGGAAGAGGAAGACGAGGACGTAGGCGGTGACGACGACCGGCAGGGTGACCAGGAGGCCCGTGAACAGCCAGGTGCGGAGCCGATGGCGCATCAGTCGTCGAGCGCAGGCGTCGGTACCGCCTTGGTGATCTTCACCTGCACGATCCGGTGCCCGTCCACCCGTTCCACCGAGAGTTCCACGCCGTCGTAGGTCACCCGCTCGCCCTGGGCCGGCACGTGGCCGAGCAGGCTGATGACGAACCCGCCCACCGAGTCCACCTCGCCCGCGGGCAGGGCGATCCCCAGCGCTGCGTTGACGTCTTCCAGGTGGACGGCGCCCTGAACGACGGCCACGCGGTCGCTGAGGACCTTGATGGGCGCCTCTTCGGCATCGTACTCGTCCTGGATCGGCCCGACGATCTCCTCGAGGAGGTCCTCGATGGTCACCAGTCCGGCGACCCCGCCGTACTCGTCCACCGCGATGGCCATGTGGACTTTCTTCCGGCGCATCTCGCGAAACAGCTCGTCGAGGCGCTTGGTCTCGGGCACGAAGTAGGCCGGCCGCACGAAGTCCCGCGCCCGGCCGGACAGCCGGCCCCCGTCCGAACTCGACAGCAGGTCCTTCACGTGGACCAATCCGATGATGCGGTCGATGGTCTCCTCGTAGACCGGGATGCGCGAGTGGCCGTGGGTGCGGACGACCTCCAGGAGTTGCTCCACTGGGTCGTCGGCTTCGACGCCCACGATGTCCACCCGGGGCACCATGACCTCCCGCACCACCGTGTCCCCAAACTCAAAGATCGAGTGGATCATCTCGCGCTCGTCCTGCTCCAGGACCCCCTGCTCCTCGCCCATGCGCACCAGGTACTGAATCTCGTCCTCGGTGACCAGCGGCGCATCGGGCCGCACGTGGCCGCCCAACGGCCGCAGGAGGACGTTGGTGACCAGCGAGAGCAGCCGGCTGACTGGCGACAGCACGACACCGACCCACTGGATCGGCCGCGCGGCCAGCAGGGCGAACCGATCGGCGCGGTGGGCGGCCACCGTCTTGGGGGTCACCTCGCCGAACAACAGCAGGACGATGGTGATGGCCACGAAAGCGTAGAGGGAACCTCGCTCCGGTCCCAGCAAGCGCACCAGCGTCGCCGTGGCGACGACGGCGGCGGCCGTGTTCACCATGTTGTTGCCGATGAGGATCGTGGACAGGAGCCGGGCTGGATTCTCCAACAGGGCCACGGCCACCCGGGCGCGTGGGTTCCCCTCGTCCTTCAGCTGCCGCAGGCGCAGCCGGTTCGCCCCGAACAGGGCCGTCTCGGACCCGGAGAAGAACGCCGAGAGCAGCAGCAGGACCCCCAGCACCGCCAGTTCGAGCGCATAACTTGACGCGTCCAAGGAAAGTATGGCCTGCCTTTCGGGCCAAGGCGCCCTGCGGAATCGCTTGAATTATATCACAAGATGCCCGGCCTATCGGGCGCCGGGCAGGCGCCGCCACAGCGGGCGGGGCGCGGCGGCGATGGTGATGGCGGTGCCGTCGCGAAACTCGGCGACCAAGTCGACCTCCCGGGGGCCGACCTGCACCCGGTGCCCCGCCAGGGCCGAGACGCGCACCGGCAGCGCGCCGATCCGGCGGGGGCCTCTTTGGACGAACTGATTGCCCTCCCGCACGTACCCCTCGGTGGGAAGGCCGGCGCCCTGCGAGGCGAACCGCATCTCCACGAACCACAGGCCGTCGGGTTCGATGCGGAAGACCTCCACGACCGGCGTCCGCTCCACCGAGTGCTGGTAGTGGAGGGCGATGGTGTCTCCGCGCCGCACATCGAGGCGCAGGACGCGGCGGTCCCCCTCGGGGGTCAGGCGCACCTCGAGGTCGGAGGGATCCCCAAACAACGTCGCTGCGGCGAGGACCGCCGCAGCGACGACGACCGCAGGCACCCACGCCCGGCGCGTGGCTATTTCCGCACACCCCTCTCGCGGTAGTAGCGGTCGGCGCCCGGGTGGACCGGAATCGGCATGCCGTCCAGGGCCTTGGCCAGGTCCAGGTCCCGGCCGCGGGCGTGGGCGGCCCGCACGCGGTCCAGGTTCTCCCACAGCGCCTTCGTCAGGTTGTAGACGAGGTCCTCGGGCAGATCGGCGCGCGCCACGAGCATGGCCATCACGGCCACCGTCGCCACCGGCTCCGTCTGCCCGCGGTAGGAGTTGGCGGGGATGACGTGGCGCGTGTAGAACGGCCACCGGGCCCGCAGCGCCACCAGGGCCTCGTTGCTCACGGGGACGATCACCACGTCGCGGGACGCGGCGATGTCGGTCACCGCGGCCGTCGGCACGCCCGCGGTGAGGAAGACGGCGTCCACGATGCCGTCGCGGAGTTGATCGATGCCCGCCGCAAACGACAGGAAGTCGACCCGCAACTCGCGGTAGTAGATGTCGTGGACCTGGAGGATCTGGCGGGCGTTGGCCTCGGTCCCGCTTCCCGGCGCGCCGACGACGACCCGCTTGCCGCGCAGGTCTTCCACGCTCCTGATGCCCTTACCGCGCAGCGTCACGATCTGAATCGTCTCGGGGTAGAGCATGGCGATGCCGCTGATCCCGGCGATGGGCCGCGGGCGGTTGCTGCCGGGTTCGGCAAACACCTCTGTCCCGTGCTGGGCATAGTAGGCGATGTCGTTCTGCACCAGTGCCAGGTGGGCATCGCCCCTGGCCAGCGCCTGGATGTTGACCACCGAAGCCCCGCTGCTCTGCGAGGCCACGCGCACGTTCGGGACGCGGGCGTTCCAGATCTCCGCCATCGCGCCGCCCAGCGGGAAGTAGACCCCGGCAGTCCCTCCGGTGACCAGGGACAACAACCGGACCTGCGCGCCGGCGGGCGCCGCCACACCTGCCACCAGCAGGGCGGCGGCCGCGAGCACGAGCCATCGTGCCATCACACATATCCCTCCCTTCACGTCCACCGACCTGCGCCGGATCCGGCCCGGCGCCGGGTGCATCTTCTGGTCAGTCCCTGGCGACTCCTGCCGGCAGGTGCCCGGCCGATGGCGCCCCGCGGCGCCGGAGCACCTGTATCGCCGAGACGACGACCAGCATGGCGAAGCCGGCAACGTCCGCCCGGAGGTCGTGGAAGATCAACGCCAGGGCGGTGGCGGCCAGCAGCCCGCGTTCAGGCCAGGTGGCCGGCCCCCAGAAGTAGCCGGAGACCCCAGCCGACAGAGCGACCACCCCCACCACGGCGGTGGCGGTGGTGATGACGATCTCCGAGAGGGTGGCGCCCTGCAGCAGGATCGTCGGCGAGTAGACGAAGACGAAGGGCACGATGATGCCGGCCAGGGCCAGGCGGGTCGCCGTGAGCCCGGTCTTGAAGGGGTCGGTCTTGGCGATCCCGGCCGCCGCGTAGGCGGCTAGCGCATCGGGCGGCGTGATGTCGGCGATGACGCCGAAATAGAAGATGAACATGTGGGCCGCCAGCGGCGGTACGCCCATCTGGACCAGCGCGGGGGCGGCAATGGCGGCCAGGATGATGTAGGTCGCGGTCGTCGGGATACCGGAGCCGACGATCGTGCAGGCGATCATGATCCAGATCATCGTGAGGAACAGGATGCCCCCGCCCAGGCTGATGGTGAGGCTCACGAACGCCAGCCCCAGGCCGGTCAGGGTGATGATCCCGATGAAGATCCCGACCACCGCCGTCGCGACCGCCACCGGAAGCGCCAGCCGGGCGCCGTAGACCAGGATGTCCCAGAGGTCCCGCGGCCAGGCGAGAGGGCGGCGCTCCAGGACGCAGGTGATCAGGTGGACGCCGGTCGAGACCATGATCCCCCAGAACGCTGCCCGCATGGGGCTGGCGCCGTGCAGCAGGAACCCCACCAGGACCACCAGGGGAACGACGAGGTAGAAGCGCCGGACGACGATGTCGCGAAGCCGCGGCAACTGGTCGCGCGGCAGGCCGGCCAGCCCCAGGCGCTTGGCCTCAAAGTGGATGATGAAGGCCAGCGACAGGTAGTATAACGCCGCCGGGATGGCGGCGGCCTTGACGATGGTCAGGTACGGGACCCCCAGGAACTCGGCCATGACGAAGGCCGCCGCCCCCATGACCGGCGGGACGATCTGGCCGCCGACCGATGTGGCGGCTTCGACCCCGGCGGCGAATCGGGGGTCGTAGCCCAGTTTCTTCATCAGCGGGATGTTGAACACGCCGTCGGCGACCACGTTGGCCACGGAGCTGCCCGAGACAGTGCCGATGAACGCGCTGGAGAGCACCGACACCTTGGCCGGCCCGCCGGTCATCCACCCCGCCACGGCCATGGCGATGTCCACGAAAAGCTGTCCCAATCCGGTGCGCTCCAGGAACGCGCCCAGCAGCACGAAGAGAAAGACGAACGTGGCCGAGACGCCGATGGGGATGCCGAAGATCCCCTCGGTGGTGAAGAAGATCTGCTCGATGACGCGTGGCGCGGAGATGGGCGCGATGGCCAGCGCACCGGGCAGGTACTGCCCCACGAACGGGTAGAGGAGCGCCAGGGCGGCGATCACCGGGACGATGGCCATCAGGCGCCGCCCGGCCTCCAGGACCACCAGGATGCCGACGACGCCGATGATGAGGTCGGTGCGCGTCAGGTTGCCGGCCCGGACCGCCAGGTCGGCGTGGTTGACCAGCACGTAGAGCATCGGGACCACGGCGGCGACCACCATCGCGATGTCGGCGATCCCGATGCGGGACGCCGCCGCGCCCCTGCGGCGGAACGGATACAGCAGGAAGACCAGGGCGAGGGCGAACGCCACATGCACGGCCCGCTGGCGCAGCGCCTCCAGGGTGCCAAAGCGCGCCGTGTAGAGGTGGAACAGCGCCATCGCCACGGCAATGGTCGCCACCACCCCGGCCCAGAAGCCGGTCAGCCGGCGGTAATTGTACTCCGGCTCCGCTTCGCGCAGGAGCGACTCGATCTCGGTGGAGGACGGGAGCCCTTCCTCGAAGGCTGGGGGCCGGGGCCCGGACGGCTCCTGGGCTCCGCCCGCCACGGGGGCGCTCACGGCGACCCGGGGCCCGGTCGGTCTCCGGCCCGCCGCATCGTCACCACGGCCAGCGCCAGGATGGCGGCCAGGACGCCGGCCCGGCCGGCGGCGAGGGCGTCGAGGCGGCCAAACCCGAACGCGACCATGACCGGGGGCGCCAGCACCAGGAGCCCCACGATCGCCGCGCCCGCCGCCATGACGAGCACCGCGGCGGCGCTCAGATCCTTGGCCCGGCCGGCCAGCGCATGATGATTGTCGCCGACCTCCAGGTCGACGACGGCCTCGACGGCCGTGTTGAAGAGTTCGGCAGCCAGCACGCCGGCTGTGGCCACCACCAGCAGCGCGGTTTCGCCCACCGGGAGGTCCAGCCAGACCACGGCCAGGATCACGGCGGCCGCCAGCAGGATGTGGATCCGCATGGTGCGCTGCGACCAGAAGGCCGCCTGGAGGCCCCGGCCTGCGTACTGGAAGCTCTGCCACAGCGTGTGGCGCATCGCCCTCACCTTCTCGTCCGGAAGATCTGCGCGAGGATGCGACGTTCGGCCGCTCGCATCCGGGCGGCCTGCGCGGGCGTATGGTCGTCGTAGCCGCCCAGGTGCAGCACGCCGTGGACCAGCAGTAACGTCACCTCGCGCCGCACGGCCCAGCCGGCCTCGCGCGCCTGCACCCGCGCCCGCCCCACCGAGATCACCACCTCGCCCAGGATCCGGTCTGCCCCCCCGTCCCCGGGAAAGGTCATGACATCGGTGGACCCGCGCGCACCCAGGAAGCGCCGGTGGAGCCGTGCCATGGTCGCGTCGTCGACGAGCGCGACCTCCAGTTCGGCATCCGCCGGCGCGCCGATGGCGCGCAGGGCGGCCCGGCCCGCGGCCTCCAGCAGCCGCCGGGGGACGGGGGCCCGCAGCCCGCGGGTGGCGACGTGCACCCGCACGGCCCTATCGCACCCGAGCCACCTGTTCCCGACGCCGCCGAACCAGTTCGCCCTCGAGGTCGGGGTATTCCACCCGCGGGTGCAGCATGCCGCTGAGGATGCGCACGAAGGCGGCGGCGATCCGGTCCAGTTCGCGGAACGTCAGCCCGCACTCATCGAGCTGGCCGTCCTCCAGCTTCTCGCGGATGAGGCGCCGGACGACCTCGTGGAGCCGTTCCGGCGTGGGCCGGTTGAGGGTGCGGACCGTGGCCTCTGTGGCGTCGGCCAGCATGACGATGGCCGTCTCGCGCGTCTGCGGCTTGGGGCCGTCGTATCGGAAGGCCGCCTCGTCCAGCGGATCGCCACGCTCCAGGGCCTGATGGAAGAAGTACGTCAGCAGCGCGGTGCCGTGGTGCTGGGGGATGAAGTCGGCCACCGCCTGCGGCAGGCCGTACTCGCGCGCCAGCTCCAGCCCATCCCGCACGTGGGCGCCCACCGTCAGGGCCGAGAGGCTCGGGCTCATCTTCTCGTGAGGATTCTCGATGCCGACCTGGTTCTCCACGAAGAACGCCGGCCGCCGCAACTTGCCCACATCGTGGTAGTAGGTCCCCACGCGGACCAGCAGGGCGTCTGCGCCGATCGCCTCGGCCGCGGCCTCGGCCAGGTTCCCGACCATGATGCTGTGGTGGTAGGTGCCAGGCGCCTCCAGCTGGAGGCGCCGCAGCAGCGGGTGCGCGGGGTTGGCCAGTTCGAGGAGTTTGATCGGCGTGATCAGGCCGAACAGCTGCTCCAGGAAGGGCAGCACACCAATCGTAATGACCGCCGCCAGCAGACCGTTGCCCAGCGCGTAGGCAGCGTTGATGGCCAGGGTCTGATACTCCGACGGGCCTTCCGGGAGCCCGGCGCCGATCGCCGCGGCGGCGTTGACCAGCCCCACCAGGATCCCGGCTTTGCCGAAGTCCGACCGGCGGTGGATCTGACGGGTGGCGTACACCGCCACCAGGCCGCCGACGAAGGCCACGACCACCGGACCCAGGTCGCCTCCGGCGGCCAGACCCGTGAGGATCGCCAGCACCGGCGTAGAGAACAGCGCGAGCGGCGGCCGGAGCAGAATCGCCAGCAACATCGAGCCGGCGGCTGCGGGGGCCAGGAAGTTGGAGAACCGGGGGGCGCCCAGCACCTGGGCCAGGCCCACCGTGCTGACGACGAGCAGGCTCCACAGGATCACCAGACGGTCGCGCGCCCAGACCTCGGGCTGGAACTGCCAGAGGTAGGCGCCGGTGATCGCCAGCAGCAGGGCCACGATGACGATGAGTCCCGCGACCGCTCCCAGGGTGACGCGCGGCGGGTAGAGGCCAGCGATCCGCAGGATCTCCAGGTGCGCCCGCGTGACCACGTCGCCCTTGCGCAGGATGCTCTGCCCCCTCTGGACCCGGACGCGCACCGGCGCCACCAGGTTGGCGGCGGCCTGGCGCACCTCCAGCGTCCGGGCGGTGTCCACCTCCATCGTGGGGCGCAGCACCCCCACGGTGACCTCGCTGGCCAGCAGGGTCAGGCCCGGGGCCAGTCCCGCCGCCCGCACGATGGCGCGGGCCCGTTCCCGGGCAGAAAGCAGCGCATCCTCGCGCACGCCGTCGGCGAGGGTCTGCTCCACCGCGGTCATCGCCGTGCGCCGCGCGGCAGCCAGGCCGGCGGCGCTGGCACCGGCCGCGGCCGCCGCGGCCGCCGGGGACAGAGGGACTCCGACGGCCTGCTGGATGGCCTCGGCCCGGCCTGCTGGACCGGAGGCCACCCGCGCGGCCTCGATGGCGTCGAACGCGACCGCCGCGGCCGCCACAGCCGCGGCCACCTGCGCAGGCGAGGGCCGCAGCACGGGCGGCGTGGCCCGCATCGCCTCGGCCCGCATGGCCTCGGTGCGGGCCTGGTCGACGAACTCGATGGTCCGCGGGGATTCCACGTCCCGCGGGCTGGGCTGCCCGACCTGCACCATCACCCCCGGCTGCAGGTAGTCGCCGGCCAGCATCCCCACCAGCAGGACCAGCGTCACCAGCCCGACGGAGGCGCGACGGACCCACAGCGGTCTAGAGCCCATCCAGGTGGCCAGGCGGCCGGACCCCCGGCGCATCAGCCGCTCCCCGACGACGGCTCGGCGCGCATCGCCTCGTAGCGCTCGTAGGCGCGCACGATGGTCTGGACGAGCTCGTGGCGCACGACGTCCCCTTCACCCAGGGACACGAAGGCGATGCCCTCGATGGCTCTGAAGATCTCCCGCGCCTCGACGAGGCCCGAGGTCCGGTCCCGCGGCAGGTCGATCTGCGTGATGTCGCCCGTCACCACCGCCTTGGAGCCGAACCCCATGCGCGTCAGGAACATCTTCATCTGCTCCCGCGTGGTGTTCTGGGCTTCGTCGAGGATGATGAAGGCGTCGTTGAGGGTGCGACCGCGCATGAAGGCCAGCGGCACCACCTCGATGACGCCCCGCTCCATCAGACGCGCCACGCGCTCGGGGCCGACCATCTCGTAGAGTGCGTCGTAGAGCGGCCTCAGGTAGGGATCTACCTTAGCCGCGATGTCGCCGGGCAGGAATCCGAGCTTCTCGCCGGCCTCGATGGCGGGCCGCGTCAGGACGAGCCGCTGGACGGACCGGGCCCGCAGGGCGACGGCGGCCATCGCGACGGCCAGGTACGTCTTCCCCGTCCCGGCCGGCCCGATGGCGAAGGTCAGGTCGTGGGTGCGGATGGCCTCGACGTAGGCCCGCTGCCCCGCGGTCCTGGGCGCGATCGGCTTCCCGGTCGGGGTAGTCAGCAGGACCTCTCCGCTGATCGTGATGCCGCCAGCTTCCGGCGGGGTGGGCCGGTTGCGCAGGGCGCGGCGGACATCGGCCGGCGTCACAGACTGGCCGCGGCGGGCCAGGGCCAGGATCTGGTCGAAGACGCGGACCGCGGCACCCACCTCGTCCGGGGTCCCGCGGATGACCAGGGCGCCGCCGCGCACGGTCACGGACGCACCGAGCTCCTTCTCCACGACCTCCAGCAGCGCGTCGTGCTGCCCGAGGACAGCGACCGCGTCCGCACCGGAGGGGAGCGGAATCGTCGCCTCGCTCACCGAAGGGTGGGCCACCCCGACCTCCTATCCGTTCGCCTTTCGGCAGGGAACAGGACCCCTCCTCCACCCCTGTGGGTCAGAGCAGGCGCCGAAGCCTCCGGAGGACCGCCGCCCGGTGGGCGGGCTTGCGGGGGACCACGATGATGGTGTTGTCGCCGGCGACCGTGCCGGCGATCTCCGGCCAGGCGGCCTCGTCGATGGCCTCGGCCACCGTGCCGGCGCTGCCGGTGGTCGTCTTCACCAGGATCAGGCCCGAGCCTTCCTCGATGTCGGTGGCGTAGTCTGTCAGGGCGCGCCGCAGCCGGGCCTCCAGCGCCTGGGGGGACGGGCGCGCCGTCTGCGGAGCCTGGTACCGGTAGGCGCCGTCCCCGGTGGGGACCTTCACCAGGCCCAGCCGCTTGATGTCACGGGAGACCGTGGCCTGCGTGACCCGGATGCCCTGGCTGCGCAGCGCCGCCACCAGCGCGGCCTGGGTGGTGATGGGCCGGCTGGCGATGATCTGGAGGATGCGACGCTCGCGCGGGCGCACGAACGTCCCTAGCCGGGGGAGGCGTCAAGCAGGCGCGCCTCGGCGGCCCGCTGGTCGGCGGCGACCTGATCGAGCCAGGCGCGCTGCACGGCCAGCGCCGCCCGCGCACCGGCGATGGCCTCGCGGACCCTGCCCGGCGCCGTGCCGCCCGGAACGTCCTTGGCCGCCACCGCCCCCTCCGGGGTCACGGCCTCCAGAACGTCCGCCTCGAACAGCGGCGAGATCCGTCGGTAGGCCTCCAGGGGGAGTTCCCACAATTCGCACCGGGCGGCCTCAGCGGCCTGCACCACCCGGCCCGCCAGGTGGTGCGCCTCCCTGAACGGGACGCCGCGGCGGACCAGGTAGTCAGCGACCTCGGTGGCGGTGAGGAACCCACCCCGCAGCGCCGCGGCCATGCGGTCCCGGTGGACGACCATCCGCGAGACCACCAGGTGCATCGCCGCCAGCGCCGCCTCGGCGGCGGCGAACGCGGTCGCTGCGGCGGCCTTGTCCTCCTGGAGGTCCCGGTTGTACCCCGGCGGCAGGCCCTTGAGCACGGCGGCCAGGCCCGTCAGGGCCCCGATCCCGACCCCGGCCTGGGCGCGGGTGAGTTCCAGCAAGTCCGGGTTGCGCTTCTGGGGCATCAGGCTGCTGCCGGTCATCAGGGCGTCGGGGAGCCCGATGAAGCCGAACTCCTGGGTGGTCCACAGGATGAGCTCTTCCGCCCACCGCGAGAGGTGGATCAACAACCCCGCCACCGCGGCGACGGCCTCCAGCACGAAGTCGCGGTCGCCGGTGGCGTCGACGCTGTTCTCGCTGATCTGCGCGAAGCCGAGCATGGCCGCCTGCGCAGCCCGGTCCACGGGAAAGCCGGAGCCGGCAATCGCCCCGGACCCCAGGGGTGAGACGTCGAGGCGGAGGAAGGCGTCGCGCAGCCGTCCGGCGTCGCGGGACAGCATCCAGAAGTAGGCCAGCCAGTGGTGGGCGAGCAGCACGGGCTGGGCGCGCTGCAGGTGGGTATAGGCCGGCAGCAGCACCTCGTCTGCCTCCCCGAGGCGGTCAGTGATCGCGGCCTGCAACCCGGTGATCCCGGCCACCAGCCGTCGGATGCGGTCCTTCAAGGCGAGGCGGAACGCGGTCACCACCTGGTCGTTGCGGCTGCGGCCGGCGTGCAGCCAGCCCGCCGCCGGCCCCAGGCGGGCGGCGAGCGTGGCCTCGATGAAAGAGTGCACATCCTCATAGTCGCCGTCAGGGACCAGCGTGCCGGCCTCGGCCTCGGCCAGCATCGCCCGCAGCGTGCGGCCCAGCGAGGCGGCGGCGTCCGCCGGGACGACCCCGGCCGAGGCCAGCGAGGTGAGGTGCGCCAGACTGCCCAGCAGATCCCAGCGCAGCAGGGAGCGGTCCACCGGCAGCGAGGTGAGCAGCGGGGCGATGCGGGGGTCCGGCTCTTCGGTGAACCGGCCCCCCCACATCAGGTAGCGCTCGGACGGCTCAGCGGACGGGCTCACGGAGCGTGCGGATCAGATGGGGGTTGACCTGTGCGAAGGTCTTGGTCGGCAGGCCCCACAGGGTGATGAAGGCGCCGGCGTCGCGCTGGTTGTAGACCGCGTCCTCCCCGAAGGTGGCCAGGTCGGGGTTGTACAGCGAGCAGGGCGACCGACGGCCCACGGCCGAGGCGGTGCCCTTGTACAGGCGCATGCGCACGGTTCCGGTGACGGTCCGCTGGGTGGCCGAGACGAACGCGTCGAAGGCCTGGCGCAGCGGTGAGAACCACTGGCCGTAGTAGACCAGTTCGGCATAGCGCGGCCCGATCAGCATCTTGTAGTGGGCGCACTCACGCTCCAGGGTGATCGCCTCCAGGTCCCGGTGGGCGGCGGTGAGCACCGTGCCGCCCGGGGTCTCATAGACGCCGCGGGTCTTCATCCCGACCAGACGGTTCTCGACCATGTCCATGCGCCCGACGCCGTGCCGGGCACCGGCGGCATTCAGCCGCTCCATCAGCACCAGGGGATCCAGCCGCTCCCCGTCCAGCCCGACGGGGCGACCTTCCTCAAAGTCCAGGTCCAGGTACTCCGGCTCATCCGGCGCCGACCGCGGGTCGGCCGTGTACTGGTAGAGGTCGTCGGGCGGCTCGGCCCAGATGTCCTCCAGGATCCCGGCCTCGCTGCTGCAGTGCCAGAGATTCCGATCCACGCTGTAGGGCCGGGCCCGGGTTGCCGGGATCGGCACACCATGGGCCTCCGCGTACTCGATGGCCTGTTCGCGGCCGCGGATGTGCCACTCGCGCCAGGGCGCGATGACCCGCAGGTGCGGGGCCAGCGCCTGGTAGGCGAGTTCAAAGCGGACCTGGTCGTTGCCCTTGCCCGTGCAGCCGTGCGCCAGCGCGTCCGCGCCCTCGGCCAGCGCGACTTCGACCTGGGTCTTGGCGATGAGCGGCCGGGCGATCGCCGTCCCGAGCATGTAGCGGCCCTCGTAGACGGCGCCGGCCTGTACCATCGGGATCAGGTAGTCGGTCACGAAGGTCCGGCGGACGTCCACGACGTGCGCAGAGGCAGCGCCGCTGGCCAGCGCCTTGGCCCGGATCGCCGCCAGGTCCTCGCCCTGCCCGATGTCGGCGATGACCGCGATGACCTGGCACCCGTAGGTCTCGCGCAGCCACGGGATGGCCACCGAGGTGTCCAGCCCTCCAGAATACGCCAGTGCAACCTTCCTGATGCTCATCGTCCTGCTCCTCTCGACCCGTGGTCGTCATGGTGACCGGGCGGGAATGCCGGTCCCGGCCGCAGTGTGCACGGCTGACAGCACCCGTTCCAGGATGGCGACCGCCTGGTCGATCTCATCGGGCCCGACGATCAGCGGCGGGGCCAGCCGCAGCGTGGTGGACTGCACCGCGTTGACCAGCAGTCCTTCGGCGCGGCAGCGGTCTACCACCGGGGCGGCCTCGCCGTGGAGGTCCAGACCCACCAGCAGCCCGCGCCCGCGCACCGCCGCTGCCAGCCCCCGGTCGACCAGCCCCCACAGCCCTGAGGCCAGGCGCGCCCCCATCGCCGCCGCGCGCTCGGGCAGGCGCTCCTCGATCACGGTGGAGAGCACCGTCAGGGCCGCGCGGCAGGCCAGCGGATTGCCGCCGAAGGTGCTGCCGTGATCGCCAGGCGCAAACACCGAGGCCGGCTCCCGGGCCAGCAGGGCCCCGATGGGGAATCCGCCGCCCAGCCCTTTGGCGAGCGTGAGCACGTCGGGGACGACCCCCTCGTGCTGGTAGGCGAAGAGGGTCCCGGTCCGGCCGATGCCGGTCTGGACCTCGTCGAACATCAGCAGCAGGTCGCAGGCGTCGCACAGCGCGCGTACTCCGGCCAGGTAGCCGGGCGCGGCCGGATGGATCCCGCCCTCGCCCTGGATCGGTTCCAGGAGCACCGCACAGGTGCGTTCCCCGATTGCCCCCCGCAGGGCGTCCAGGTCGTTGAAGGGCACCGCGGCGAACCCCGGCGGCAGCGGGGCGAATGGCTGCTGGTACTTGGGCTGCATGGTCGCGGCCAGCGTCCCCATCGTACGGCCGTGAAAGGAGTGCTGCGCCACGATGATCTCGAACCGGTCCCGCCCGTCGCGCCGGCCCCACTTGCGCGCCAGCTTGATGGCCGCCTCGTTGGCCTCGGCCCCGCTGTTGCAGAAGAAGGCGCGGTCGAACGCCGAGTGCTCCACAAGCCACTGGGCCAGGTCGGCCTGCTCGGCGATGTGGAACAGGTTGGAGACATGGATCATCCGGGCGGCCTGGGCCGAAATCGCGCCGACCAGCCGGGGGTGGTTGTGGCCCAGCACGCTGGTGGCGATCCCGCCGATGAAGTCCAGGTAGCGCCGGCCCTCCAGGTCCACCAGCCACACGCCCTCCCCGTGGGAGAAGGTCACCGGCGCCCGCCGGTAGGTGGGCATCAGGTAGCGCTCCGTCTTCGCCATGACCTCCTCGGTCGTCATCCTCCACCTCCCGGCGTGATCATGGTCCCGATGCCCTCCTCGGTGAACAGTTCGAGCAGCAGGGCATGGGGCGCCTCGGTCCCGATGATGTGGGCGCTGGGCACACCCTGATCCAACGCGGCCAGGCAGGCTTCGACCTTCGGGACCATCCCCCGCGAGATGGTCCCGTCGGCGAGCAGCCGGCGGGCCTGGGCGGCGGTCAGACTGGAGAGCAACACCGACCGCCCGCCGTCGGAGCGCATGACGCCCGGGACGTCGGTCAGGATGATGAGTTTGCTGGCACCCACGGCGGCGGCCAGCGCGCCCGCCGCATGGTCGGCGTTCAGGTTGAGGCTGACCCCGTCCTCGCCGATCCCGATCGAGGCGATGACCGGAATGTGCCCGGCCCCGCTGATCGTCTCGAGGACCGCGGCGCGGACCTCCACGACCTCGCCCACCAGCCCGAGATCTGTCGGCCCGGACAGCCGGCGCGCCCGCAGGAGGCCGGCATCCTTCCCCGAGAGGCCCACGGCGCTGCCGCCTGCCCTTCCGATCATGGCCACCAGGGCCTTGTTGGCCCGTCCGGCCAGGACCATCTCGACGATCTCCATCGTCTCCTCATCGGTCACGCGCAGCCCGTCGACGAACCGGGTCTGCTTGCCGACCCGGTCGAGCATCCGGGTGATCTCCGGCCCGCCGCCATGGACGAGGATCGGGTTGACACCGGCGGCCTTGAGCAGGACCAGGTCTTCGACCACCGTGCCGGCCGTGCCGGCCTCCAGCACGCTGCCGCCGTACTTGATCACGACGGTCTTGCCGCGCCAGGCCGCCGCATACCGCACACCGGCCGCGATCAGCCGGGCCTCAGTGGCGAGAGCGATGGTCGATCCTGCGGTTGGCCCGGAGGCCTGTCCCCCCGCCGACGCCGCCAGCGCCGCGGTGCCGCCTGTGGCCCCCGGCGGGATCGGCTTAGTCCGCTGCGGCGCGCGGCGCGGCGTCACGTCAGGTACCCGCTGTTGATCCGGACGTAGGTCTCGCCCAGATCGCTGGTCCACCCTGTGAAAGCCCCCTCGCCCAGGCCCAGGTCGATCACCACGCGCACCAGGGCTTCGCGCACCAACGGTTCCGCCAGCGGGTAGGCCTCGGCGATCCCCACGCCATCGCGCACGATGACCACGTCGCCGATGGCGATGGCGAGGCGGCCGGGATCCACCTCGGCCCCGCTGCGGCCGACCGCCGCCGCGAGACGGCCCCAGTTGAGTTCGGCGCCGTGGAAGGCGGTCTTGACCAGCAGCGACGTCATCACGGTCTGTCCGGCCCGGCGGGCGTCCGCGTCCGAGCGCGCGCCGCGCACCGTGACCTGGATGACCCGCGTCGTCCCTTCGCCGTCCTCCACGATCCGCCGGGCGAGCCGGCCGGCCACCTCGGTCAGACCCGCGAGGAAGGCGGCGTAGCGGGCGTCCTGCCCGGCAATGGGCGAGATGCCGGCGGCTCCGTTGGCCAGCAGGAAGACGCTGTCGCTGGTGCTGGTGTCGCCGTCCACGCTGATGCAGTTGAACGTCTGGTCGACCGCCGAGCGCAACGCCGCTCGCAGCAGCGCCGGGTGGACCGCGGCATCGGTGGTGAGCACCGCGATCATCGTCGCCATGTTGGGGTGGATCATGCCCGCGCCCTTGGCGATCCCGCCGATGCTGACCAGGCCGTCGCCCAGATGGACCTGTGCCGCCGCGGTCTTCGGGAAGGCGTCCGTCGTCATGATGGCCTGAGCCGCGGCCAGGCCGTCGGACCCCAGCGCGCCGACCAGTGCCGGCATCGCGGCGGTGATCTTCTCGATCGGCAGCGGTCGGCCGATCACGCCGGTGCTGGCCACCAGCACCAGGTCGGGCGCGATGCCCAGCGCCGCGGCCGCGGCATCAGCCATGGTCTGCGCGTCGGCGGCGCCCCGGGCCCCGGTACAGGCGTTGGCGTTGCCGCTGTTGATCACCACGGCCTGGGCGCGACCTGAGGCGAGCCTGGCCTCGCTCAGGATCACGGGGGCCGAGCGCATCAGGTTGGTCGTGAAGGTGCCCGCGGCCGCTGCTGGGTGCTGGGAAACGATCAGGGCCAGGTCGCTGCCGGCCGGCTTGATGCCGCAGCGGATGCCGGCGGCCCGATAGCCCCGGGGGGTCGTCACGGTGCCCTCCACCGGCGTCACCTGCAGGGGCAGCGTAGCCATGAACTCACCTCACCGCGCTAGGGGAACAGGGGCGGGCCATCGAGCCCCATGCGCTCGGGGAACCCGCACATGATGTTCATGTTCTGGATCGCCTGTCCGGACGCGCCCTTGACCAGGTTGTCGATGGCGGCCATGACGATGAGCACCCCGGTCCGGGAATCGACCCGGACCGCCACATCGCAGTAGTTGGAGCCGTAGGTCGCCTTGGTCTGCGGCAGGCCGCCCGGCAGTACGCGGACGAACGGCTCCTTCGCGTACGCTTCCATCAGGATGCCCTCGGCCTCGGCTGCGGTCAGGCCGTGGGCCAGGCGCAGGTAGGCGGTGGCCAGGATGCCGCGGGTCATGGGGATCAGGTGGGGCGTGAAGGTCACGGGCATGGGCCTACCGGCCAGCGCCGCCACCTCCTGTTCGATCTCGGGGATATGCCGGTGCGCGGCGACGTTGTAGGGTCTGACGTTCTCGTTGACCTCGGAGAAGTGCACACCCGGCGACGCCCCCCGGCCTGCGCCCGAGATCCCGGACTTGGCGTCGATGATGAGGCCGTTGCGCTCCACGACACCCGCCTTGATGAAGGGGGCGATGGCAATGAGCGCGGCAGTGGGATAGCATCCCGGGTTCCCCACGATGCGCGACCGGGCGATCTCCTCGCGATGGAGTTCCGGCTGGCCGTAGACCGCCTCAGCCAGCAGGTCGGGGGCGGCGTGCTCCGTCTGGTACCACCGCGCGTAGACCGCCGGGTCGCGGAACCGGAAGTCGGCGCCGAGGTCGACCATCCGCGTCTGCGGCCCCAGCCTGGGGGCCATCTGCATGGCCATCCCGTTGGGCAGCGCGAAGAAGACCACGTCGGAGTCGGCACCGATGGCGTCCAGGTCGGCGCCCTCGGTGGTGTGCGGCACCAGCCCCCGCAGGTTGGGGAAGACCTCACCGTAGGGCTCGGCCTTGCGGCTCTCGGCGGTCAGGTGGACCAGGGTGACCTCGGGGTGCGCGTAGAGCAGCCGGACCAGCTCTCCGCCGCCGTACCCAGAGGCGCCGATGATGCTCACACGGACCGGCATACTATTTTTATACACCAGATCGAATATTCATACAAGAGCCGAATGAGGCCGCGGGGCGGCGGGCTAGCCCCGAGGCCGCAGCAGGCGCTCGTAGAGCACCATCGCAGCCGCCACCAGCCCGGCGGTCTCGGTGCGCAGGATCAGCGGTCCCAGGGAGACCACGCGGCCGCCTGCGGCGTGGGCGGTTGCGACCTCCTCCTCCGTCAGGCCTCCTTCGGGGCCCACGAGCACCGCCGCCGTGGCGAACGACGTGCCCGCGATGACCTCGCCGATGGGCCGGACCGCCCCCTCCCACAGGACGAGGAAGAGATCCTGGGGGCCCAGCGCGTGCAGCGTCGCCTCAAGCCCGGCCGGCGGCGGGATCTCGGGCACGTCGCCTCGACCGCACTGCCTGGCCGCTTCGGTGGCGATCCGCCGCCACCGCGCCAGGCGCGCGGGGAGGGGGGCCGACAGCGACCGCGCGGTCAGCACCGGATGGATGGCCGCCAGACCCACTTCCGTGCCCATGCGGACCACGAGATCCATCCTGGGCGCGCGGGCCACGCCCTGCAGCAGCGCAACGTCCACCGGACGCCGTGAGGCCCGGGGCGCCCCGATCAGGCGCGCGCTCACGCGTGCCTGATCCACCGCCGTCAACTCGGCTTCGGCCTCCCGCGAACCGTCGAAGACGGCCACGGGCGTCCCGGCGGACAGCCGGAGGACCGTGGCGATATGATGCGCCTCCCGCGGGCCGAAGACGATGGGATCGGTATCCAGCGTCTCGGGCGTCACGTAGAACCGACGGAGCGGGCGATCAGGCCGCGGCATGCACGGCACTCCAACCGCGCAGGTGCTCGGTCCCCACCAGCCGGAGGCCGGCGGCCTCGAATCCGCGCGCGACCTCTCGGGCACGTGCCGGCGCAAACCCGGATCCCACGATGCGGCCACCGGGCGCCAGGCAGCGCCGGAGGTCCGGGGCGACGGCCGCCAGCGTCTGGGCGGTCAGGTTGGCCACGATCAGGTCTGCGCGCAGGCGCACGCCGCGGAGTCCGTCGGCCTGGCGCACGGTCACGCGCGCGCCCACCCGGTTGGCGCGCACATTGGCGCGCGCCGTCTCGACCGCGACCGGATCGTTGTCCAAGGCCAGGACGCGAGAAGCCCCCAGACGCGCCGCGGCGATCGCCAGGACGCCGGAGCCGGTACCGAGATCGATCACGACCGCCCCGCGGCGCACCAGACGCTCGACCGCCGCCAGGCACAGCTGCGTGGTGGGATGCTCGCCGCTGCCGAACGCCATGCCGGGGTCCACCCGCAGCACCACGCGGCCCCGCGTCGCCGGAAGTGGCATCCCTGAGGGGACGACCAGCACCCGCCCGACGGCAATCGGCCTGGCGCGCGCCTTCCAGGCATCAAGCCAGATCCGGTCATCGATCGTGCGCGTCGTCGGGGTCACCGGCGCCAGTTCGCGACGGAGGCGCGCCAGCGCCGTGCGCCCGGCCCTCCCGACGGGCAGGTAGGCCCGCAGGATCCTGCGCCGGGGTGTGCCCTCAGACACCTCCGCGAGGCCGCGCGGGCAGTGCCGCAGGAGCACGTCGGCCGCCCACGCCGCCTGGGAGGGAGGCACACGCACCGAGACCTCGGTCCACCTCACCGGGACGCCTACTGAAGCAGGTCCTTGACCCTCTTGATGACGGGCTTGCGCCGGATGCCCTTCTCATGGGGGGGCCGTCTGCCGTCATCTCCGGCGCGTGCGAACTCCTCCAGCAACGCCCGCTGCTCGGCCGTGAGGGTTCTCGGCACGACCACCCGCACCTTCAGGTGCAGGTGGCCTCGGCCGCCGTGCAGATCCGGCAGCCCGCGGCCGCGCACGGTGATGGTCTCGCCCGGCTGTGTCCCCGGGGGGATCGTCACCGCCTCATCGCCGTCGAAAAGCTGCAGGCGGACCTGGCCGCCGAGCGCGGCCTGGACCATCCCGATCTCGAGGTCGGCGTAGAGGTCACGGCCGCGCCGCACAAACGTCGGGTGGGGCTTCACGTGCACGACCACGTACAGATCGCCCCGGCCGCCGCCGCGCACGCCGGCCTCACCCTCACCGGGCAGGCGGAGTTGCATGCCGTCCTCGACGCCGGCAGGGATCGTCACCGTGACCTCGCGCTCCACCTGGGCGCGGCCGGATCCCCGGCACTTCTTGCAGGGACGGGCGATATAGGTGCCGGTGCCGCCGCAGTCGGGACACGGCCCGATCTGCGTCATGACGCCGAAGACGGTGCGGGAGGTGACGCGGGCTTCGCCGGTGCCGCGGCAGGCCGGACACTCCTGCGGGCTGGATCCGCGCTCGGCGCCGGTGCCGAAGCAGGTCGGGCAGGTCTCCAGGCGCGGAATGGTGAGACGACGCTCGGTGCCCCTGGCGACCTCCTCCAGGCTGATCTCGAGGTCATAGCGCAGGTCGCTGCCGCGTACGGGCGCGTCCCGCTCGGCCCGCGCCGGCTGGACCCTACCGCCGAAGAACATGTCGAAGAGATCCTCGAAGGGGCCGAAGCCGCCGCCGACCGGACCGGTCTCCATCCCGACCCGCCCGAACCGGTCGTACTGGCTTCGTTTGACCGGGTCGCTGAGAACCTGGTAGGCTTCGTTGATCGCCTTGAACCGCTCCTCGGCCTGCGGGTCATCCCGGCGCACATCGGGATGCATCTCCCGCGCGAGCCGCCGAAAGGCCTGTTTGATCTCCTCCTGGCTCGCCCGGCGATCCACGCCGAGGATCTCGTAGAAGTCCTGGGAAGCCATCAGCACCTTCCGATCTGGCGACGGGCCGGCGGCCCGGACGGGTGCCTAGGCGGTCGCATCGAGAACTTCGCTCAGGCGGTCCGCCACATAGCGCACCGCCGCGACCGCCCTCCGGTAGCGCATGCGGGTGGGCCCCACCAAGCCCACGACCCCGGCCAGGCGACCGCCGGCGCGATAGCCGGCGACCACCAGACTGCACGCGCGCAGCTCCTCGAACCGGTTCTCCGTCCCGATGGAGACCCACACCCCTTCTCCCGGAGCCGCGGCCAGGGCCTGTCCCAGCACAGACTCCTCGTCAAGCAGCGCCTCCAACACCGCGCTCGCGACATCCGGCCGTCGGAACTCGGGCTCGCGCAGCAGGTGGCGAACGCCCTCCACGCGCAGTCTGGGGCGCGCCCCGCGGGCCAGGTCCCGGCGCAGCCAGGCCCGGAGTGCTTCCAGGAGTTGGTGGTATCGCGAGGCCTCACCCACCACCCGTTCCAGCCGTTCGTCGGTGAGATCGGCCAGCAGACTGCCCTGCAGCCGCTGGGTGATGACCCGGGAGAGTTCGTCCAAGTCCTCGGTGGCGATGCCCGCTGGCAAGGTGATGGGCCGGCCCTGGACCGCGCCGGTGCCGGTGATGATGACGGCCAGCGCCCGTTGCTCGCCCAGCGGCAGCAGATGGAGCGCCTGGAAGCGCTGCTGCCGCAGACCGGGTGAGGCGACCACCGACGCATACTGGGCGATGGCGGCCAGGACATGGGCGGCCTGGTCCAGCAGATCGACCGGCGTCTCCGCGGCGCCGCCCAGCCGCCGGCGGATCGCCTGCCGCTCGGCCTGGGAGAGGGGCTCGGCCTCCAGCAGCAGGTCCACATACACGCGGTAGCCGCGGTCGGTGGGAACCCGGCCGGCCGAGGTGTGGGGATGGGTCAGCAGGCCCATCTCCTCGAGCCCCGCCATCGCGCTCCGGATCGTCGCCGAGCTGACCCCCAACTGCTCGCGGAGCGCGCGGTGCTCGGACCCCACGGGCTCGGCGGATCGGATGTGTTCCTCCACCACCGCCCTCAGCACCGCCCGCCTTCGCGCATCGAGGTACACCGTGGGGCCTCCGGCCGTTAGCACTCAAAGCCCGAGAGTGCTAGACGCCGCCTTCAACGTAGCACCGCGGTTTTTCGAGTGTCAAGGAAGTCCACCAGGCCACCGCATCTGCCACGCCGCCCAGACCGCGGTGACGGAGGCCAGGAATGGGGAAGGTCATCGCGAGGGCGGACGACGGAGCAGGCTGCGCAACAGACCGATCTCCTCGACCCGCAGCCGCGCGCACGCAGCCAGGTAAACCAGCCCCGCCGCCCCGGCGGCGGCAACCAGGACCGCGGCCTCCCCGGCCCGGTCTGCCGGCACGGGCACACCGACGTGCACGATTGCCCACGCGGCGCCCACCGCCAGCACGGTCGCGGTCCCGGTGCGGAGCGCCTGGGCCACGGTGCGCCGACCCTCCAGCGCCCCCAGCCGGCGGCTCAGGATTGCCAGCAGGACCCCCACGTTGACGAACGCGACCATCGCACTGGCCAGGGCGATGCCGGCCGGCCCCCACACCCGCATGAAGGCGTAGGCCAGCACCGCATTGAGCGCCACCATCCCTGAGCCGGTCGCCACCGGCGTGCGCATGTCGTGCAGCGCGTAGTAGGACCGGGTGACGACGTAGTACGCGGCCATGGGCACCAGGCCGAGCGCATAGGCCGTCAGGCAGGACGCGACGACGGCGGTCGTCGCCGGCGTGAACTCGCCTCGCTCGAACACCAGCCGGATCAGCGGGCGAGCGAAGACCGCCAGGCCGACCGAGACCGGAAGCATCAAGAACACCACGCTGCGCAACCCGAGGGCGGTACTCGCCCGCAGGGCCGGGCGGTCCCCGGCCGCCGCCGACTGGCTCATACCGGGAAACAGCACGGTGGCGACCGAGAGGGCCAGGATGCCGACCGGCGCCTGCACAACCTCGTACGCATAGTCGAGGGCGGCCACGGCATTGACGCCCGGGTCCCCCGGCAGCAGGGACGCGAAGAACCGGCCAACGTAAGCGTTGATCTCCACGATGGCCAGACCCAGCATCGCCGGGGCCGCCAGATGCCGGACGGTTCGGACTGCGGGATGCGACCAGTCCAGCGTCAGGCGGAAGCGAAATCCTCCGGCCAACAGTGAGGGGACCTGCACGAGGAACTGGGCTGCGGTCCCGGCGATCCACGCCACCGCCAGCCCGACGATCCCGATGCGCGGACCCAGCCACACCGTCCCCGCGATGGTCACCAGGTTGAAGACGATCGGCGCCACAGCCGGCGGCGTAAAGCAGCGCTGGGCCTGCAGGTACGCCGTCGCGTAGACCGACAGCGCCAGGAAGAACATCGCCAGGAAGTTGACCCGCGTCAGGTGCACGGTCAGCGCCAGCTGTTGCGGATCGACGGCAAATCCCGGGGCCGCGATCGGCACCAGCAGCGGGGCGGCGATCTGGCCAGCGAGGACCATCGCGACGCCCACAGCCAGCACCGCGGTGAACATCTGGGCCGTCACGCGCTGCATCTCGGCCCGCTCCCCCCTGGCCAGCACGTCGGCCAGCGTGGGAATCAGCACGATGCTCAGGGTGCCGCCCAGCAGCAGGCGCTGGACGAAGAACGGCAGGTAGTAGCCGATGACGTACGCGGCCTTGGCATCCGACGCACCGAACAGCGCCGCCACCACGATCTCGCGCAGCAACCCCAGCAGCCGGCTGGCCACGGTGGCGGTCGCCAGCAGCGACGCCGCTCGGGCCAGCCGGGCCTGCGGCGGCACGACGCTCACGGGCGGGGCGGCCCGACCCACGTCAGGACGCCCGGGGCCGGGCGCGCAGGCCCTGCTTGTGAGCCCGTGCCTGCCATGCTAGAATCGCCCGGGACTGCCCCGCGAGGGGCGCCGTCTGTGGAGGAGACGTCGTGGCAAAGCGCATCAAGTCCGGGTTGAAGCATCTCCGCAAGTCGGCCAGGCGCCGGCTGGCCAACATGGCCGTCAAGTCGCGGATCAAGACGCTGATGCGCGCTGCCGCCAGCAGCGACCCCAGTCGGGTGGCCGCGGCCCAGGCGGCGCTGGACAAGGCCGCCCGCCGCGGGGTGATCCATCCCAACACCGCCGCCCGCAAGAAGTCGCGCCTGATGCGCCGCAAGACCGCGCCGGCCGCCTAGGCGAACCCAGCCTCCGCCGTCCACCACGTCAGGCCCGCGCGCCGATCTCGCGGTGAGGGGCCCGCCGTCTGGTCTCGCAGAGCCGGACGAACAGCGTCTCCAGCGCCAGGCGCGGTGGCATCCCGGTCTTGATGGCGCGGTCGGCCGCTTCCAGGGCCGCAAAGATCCCGGGGAAGTGCTCGGCGCGGTAGCCCAGCGCCTGGTCTCTGATCTTCCGTGCGATGTACGGCGGCACCCCGAGCCGCTCCGCCAGGATGGCGGGCGATCTGGCGGCCTCCCGCGACCCTGCCAGCGTGTGGGCGCGGAGGATCAGGCGGAACTGCCGCGCGACCATGAACAGCACCTGCAGCGGCTCGTGCGTGGCCAGGATGTCGTGGAGGGCGCGGAGAGCCGCGGGCCCGTCACCGCCTCCCAGGGCGTCGGTGAGGGTGAAGATCGAGGCCTCCCCGGTGCGGGTGGCGATCGCCTCCACGTCGGCGGGCCGCACCAGGGCCCGGTCGCCGACATAGGCCGCCACCTTGGCGGCCTCGTGGTCCAGATCGCGGAGACTTCCGCCGACCAGCGCCACCAGCGTCTCCGCCGCGCCCGGAGCCATCTGCTTGCCCAGCGCCGCCAACCGGCCGCCCACCCAGGAAGGCAGGTCGCGCGGCGGCAGCGGCCGGGCCTCGACGATCTCGCCGAGCCGCTTGAAGGTCAAAAAGAGCAGCCGGCGGCGGTCCAGCTCCCGGGCCACGAAGAGGGCGCGGTTGGGACTGCCGCCGCGCTCCAGGTAGGCGACCAGCGGTGGCCAGTCGGCCTCCCGCATCGCCTCGAGCCGCCGAACCACGACCACACGGAAGCGTCCGAAGAAGGGCGCGGTGTCCAGGCGGGTGAGCAGGTCGGCCACCGGCATCGAAGCGTCGAGGACGTCAAGGTTGAGGCGTTGCTCCTCGGGGCTGAGTGCGGCTTCGATGCGCTGTGCCAGGATCTGCTCGGCGAGGTAGTCTTCCTCCCCGATGATCAGCACGGGCCGCTCCGGCGCCTGGCCGGCCGCCGTCGCGGGGACTTGCGCCCGGTCCCTCCGCCCCGGCGCGCCCGAGCGGCGCGAAGGATCAGCCATGGCGGTGCTCGCCCGATCGGAGCCGTTCGATCAGTTGGGCCACCTCCTCGGCCGCGTCGGGACCCGCCGGCATCTCCGCGCGCGCGATCGTCACCTCGACCAGGTGGCCGGACGCCGTCCCCGGAGGCAGGACCGCCTCGGGCACATACGCCCGACCGCCGCCCTCCAGCAGGATCACGGCGATCCCGTCGACCACGCGGTCAACGAATCCCCGCACCGGTGCGCGGGCGCGCGGTGGCCGCGTGCCACCCTGCGCCGTCGCTGGTCAACGTCACGGCCCCGTCCAGGTCCGTCCGGTAGACTACGACGCCCGCGTCGGACAGCGCCTGCAGGGTCGCCGGATGCGGGTGACCGAAGACGTTGTCAGCCCCCACGGAGATTACCGCCATCTGCGGCCGCACCCGGTCGAGAAACGCCCGCGTCGTCGACGTCCGGCTGCCGTGATGGCCCACCTTGAGCACCTGACTGGCCAGCGGCGCCCCTCGGTCCACGAGGAAGCGCTCGGTGGCCGCCTCGGCGTCCCCGGTCAGCAGGAGCGCTGCCCCGCGGTCGGTCAACCTGGCCACCGCGCCCCCGGCGTGCACGGGATCGCCGTCAAGTTCGGGGATGGGGTCAGGAGGATACAGAATAGCGAGGCGGACCCCGGCTCCGAGATCGATCAGCACCCCGGCCCGTGCGATCCGGTAGGGAATCCGTGCGGCCTCGATGAGGCGGAGCCACCTCGTGTAGGAGGGCGACGGATGCGGCACACCGGGATCCAGCACAAGTCCGACCGGGAAGTTCTCCACGACGGCGGGCAGTCCTCCCACGTGATCTTCGTGGGGATGTGAGAGCAGCAGCACGTCCACCCGTCGGAGGCCGGCCCGACGCAGAGCCGGCACAACGCGCCTGCGGCCCACGTCCCATCCCGTCCGATCGGCGCCGATCTCGCCGCCCCCGTCCACCAGCGCCGCGCGCCCGGACGGACTCCGGATGAGGATCGCATCGCCCTGGCCCACATCCAGCACGGTGACGACCAGCGCGGGCGGCGGCTGCGTCGCCGAGCCGACCCACACCGCGCAGGCCACCAGCGCGGCCGCCGCGGCGGAGCTCTGCTGCGTGCGTGACGTCAGCCACGCACCCGACCCGGCAGCGGCGGCGCCGCCGAGCAGCACGAAGAAGAACGCGGCCACCGACGCCGGGACCGCCGGCGTGGGCACGGTGGCCCACGACAGGCTCCCGAACCGGGTACCGAGCCAGAGCACGGCATCCAGCCCGGGCCGCAGCAGGCCCACCAAGGGGGTGCCGACGGCAGGGAGCAGGACCACCAGCGGCATCAGCGCGAACCCTGCCGGCACGAGCACGGCGATGAGGGGCAGGATCACGAGATTGGCCGCCAGACCGGCCACCGGCACGCTCTGGAAGTGGAAGGCCAACAGCGGGGCCACCGCCGCCTGCGCGCCGAGGGTGACACCCAGCGCACCGGCCGGGATCGGGCCCAGCCGGGCGAGGCCGCGCTGCAGGACCGGGGTCAAGAAGAGCAGCCCCCAGGTCGCGGCAAACGAGAGTTGGAACCCAATGTCGAAGAGCGCCGCCGGGTTGAGCGCCAGCAGCGCCAGCAGCGCGGTCGCCAGAGTGGCGGCGCGGTCCGGCTGCCGGCCCAGGAGGAGCGCGCCCAGCCCGACCGCCGCCATGATCACCGCGCGCCCGACGGAAGGCGCCCACCCGACCAGCGCCGCGAATGCGGCCACGCCCAGGCCGCTTGAGAGCGCAGCCGCCGTCAGGGACAGGCGGGCCTGCCGCACGGCCCACGCGCACGCGCCGGCCACGATGGCCACCTGGGCCCCGGAGACGACCAGCAGATGCACCAGCCCCGCGCGGACGAACTCCTGGTAGATCTCCGCCGGCAGGTGGGTGTCGATCCCCACGAGCAGCGAGAGGAACAAACCGCTCTGCGGCGCGGGCAGCGCGCGCAGCACGCCATCCACCACCCGACGGCGGATGGACGCGACCGTTCCCCGCACGCTCCACCCACCGGGACGGAGTACCGTCACCCCGCTCGCCGTCTGGAGGTAGATGACCCCGTCCAGACCGCGGCGCCGCAGCGCGTCGCGCTCGGCCCGCTCGCCCGGGTTCCCCGCGGGCCGTCCGCGGCGGAAGCGACCGCGGAGGACCACGTCGGCGCCCACGCCGAAGTCGGGTGGCGGCCCGCGTCCGGCGACCCGGACCCACCCGTCGACGGGCTGCATCGGCACGTCGTGGTCGCCGGGAGGCTGTGGAGCGCGTGGGCCCCGACCTCCCACGCGCGGCACGGGGCCGGCATCTGGAGGCGCGGCGAGCGCGCGCAGGCGCGCGACCCCGCGCCAGCCCCCGGCGGCGGCCTCCGGAGGCTCGGAGATCACGCCACGCGCGATCACGGCCTGACCGTCGACAGCGCGCGGCCAGGCAGGCTGACGGTGGGCAGAGACGGCAGCGTGCGCAACGCCGAGGGCGGCGAAGGCGCAGATGGCTCCCAGGACGGTCAAGCCGCGCCGATGGGCCAGATGGCACAGCGCCCACGTCCCGCATCCCGCAGCCAGCGTGCCCAGGGCCGCGGGAAGTCCGGGCAGCCAGACCTCGGCCGCAGCAATGCCGGCGGCAAAGGCCGCGGCCGCCCAGGCGATGGGAGGCAAGGCTCGGAGATAATGCACCGGCCGGACTGCTCCTCATCAAGGAGATCGGCCGAGGCCGGTGATGCTTGCAGGGGGTCGGAGGCGGCGACCCCCTGGGGGCGGGTCGGCCCGCTACACCCTCGCGGCGACCTCGCCCTGCACCCGCGCCATGAACTGCTCCAGCGGCATCGGCCCCAGGTCACCGGCCGAGCGGCTGCGCACCGCCACCGTCCCGGCGCCGACCTCTCTGTCGCCGACGATCGCCATGTACGGGACGTGCTCCACCTGCGCCTGACGGACCTTGTAGCTGATCCGGTCATTGGAATCGTCCACGGTGGCGCGCAAGCCAGCGCCCAAGAGGCGCTCACGGATCCGCCGGGCGTAGTCGTGATGCCGGTCGGCGATGGGCAGGACCCGCACGTGCTCTGGCGACAGCCACACCGGCAGCGCGCCCGCATAGTGCTCGACGAGGATCCCGATGAACCGCTCCAGCGACCCGTAGATGACGCGGTGGATGACGGCCGGCGTCTTCTCCTGCCCGTCGCGGTCGTGGTAGGTGAGTCCGAACCGGCGCGGCATCTGGAAGTCGAGCTGAATCGTCCCGGTCTGCCACTCGCGCCCCAGGGAGTCCTTCATGAGGATGTCGATCTTGGGGCCGTAGAAGGCGCCCTCACCTCCTGCCACCTCGTACGGCCTGCCGCTGGATTCCAGGATCTCCCGTAGCTCCCGCTCCGCCCTGTCCCACACCGCGGGGTCGCCCATGAACTTCTCTGGCCTCGTGCTCAGCCGCAGCCGGTATTCGATGTCAAAGACCGAGTAGAAGCGCTCGGTGATGGCCAGGATCTCCCGGTACTCTTCCTTGATCTGATCCTCCGCGACGAAGATGTGCGCGTCGTCCTGCGAGAACTCCCGTACCCGCAGGAGGCCGTACAGCGTCCCGGAACGCTCGAAGCGATGGAGGATGTCGGTGTCCGACAGGCGCAGGGGCAGGTCGCGGTAGCTGCGCGTGCGGCTGGCGAACACGACCATGGCGTTGGGACAGTTCATGGGCTTGAGGGCGTAGACTTCCTCGTCGGGGGTGGACATGATGAACATGCTGTCCCGGAAGTGCTCCCAGTGACCGGATCGTTCGTAGAGCTCCTGCTTGTTGACCAGCGGCGAACGGATCTCCTGATAGCCCCGCCGCTCGTGTTCGGCCCGCCAGAAGGCGATCATCTCGTTGAGGACGATGAGGCCGCGCGGCAGCCAGTAGGGCATGCCCGGGGCTGTCTCGTGGAACATGAACAGCCCCAGCTGCGGCCCCAGCTTGCGGTGGTCCCGTCGGCGGGCCTCCTCCAGGCGGTGCAGGTGGGCGTCCAGCTGCTCCTGCGTTGGATACGAGACGCCGTAGATCCGCTGCAGCATCGGCCGGCGTTCGTCGCCGCGCCAGTAGGCACCAGAGGTCGCCAGCAGCTTGATGGCCCGGATGTGCCCCGTGCTGGGCAGGTGCGGCCCCCGGCACATGTCGGCGAACCCGTCCTGCCGGTAAAAACTCACGCGCTCGTCGGGGATGTCCTCCAGCAGTTCGAGCTTGTAGACCTCGCCCTGCTCCTCGTACATGCGGCGCACCTCGTCCCTGGGGATCTCGACGCGCTCGATGGGCTGATCGCGGGCAGCGAGTTCGCGCATGCGCGCCTCGATGCGCTCCAGGTCCTCCGGCGAAAACGGCCGGCCGATGTCGAAGTCGTAGTAGAAGCCGTCTTCAATGGGCGGACCGATGGCCAGCTTCGCTTCGGGGAAGAGCTGCTTGACGGCCTGCGCCATCAGGTGCGCGGTGGAGTGCCAGTACACCTCGCGGCCTGCAGGCTCGTTGAAGGTGACGAACTCGACGCGGGCGTCCTCCCTGACGGCCGCCGAGAGGTCCCGCAGGCGGCCATCCACGAAGGCGGCCAGAGCATGGCGAACGCCCAGGCGCTCGGCCAGGTCCCGCAGGGTACTCCCGGCGGCGACCTGATGCCTGGTGCCGTCAGGCAGTTCCACGATCACCTGTCCCATCGCGACTCCCTCCCGACAACAAACAAACCCGCCCCCAGAGGGGCGGGCTTCCGCGGTTCCACCCTCACGTCCGTCCGGCCGCATCGCGCCGACAGGCCCATGGCGGCCGGACGCTCGCTGCGCGATTTCGGGCGCACCCGGCGGACTTACTGGGCGGCAGACCGCCGTTCGTCCGCGGCTCCGAGGGGGTCTTCCGCCGGACCGGCCGGGTGGGCTCGCAGCCGATGGCCCTGCCTCTCTCGTCCCGCCCCGATGTGGGGGCCTGACCGGACGCCGGCGTACTCGTCCTCGTCGTCGCCGACCTACAGGGTGATCTTAGGCGCCGCGAGGTTCGCTGTCAATTCCAAGGATCTCGGCGGCCGTCCGCGCCAGCACCGTGCGGGCCAGCAGGGCGGGACGCCTGACTTTCTCGACCACCTGCCGCTTGAGGGCCACCGTGTAGCCCAGACAGTCGAGGACGACCAGGTCCACCCGCGCCGACGCCAGTGCCGCGCAGGCGGCCTCCAGATCGTCTCCCTGCCGGTACGGCGAGAACGCCCGGACCACCACCATCGAGCCCACCTCGCGCCAGCGCCGCTCCTGGTGGGGGATCTGCCTGGCCGAGGGGGTGAGCACGCCGAGGCGACCGTCGGAGGCGACCGCGCGGGCCGTCTGGAAGAGCAGGCGGTCCGGATAGAGCAGCAGGCGGCGGGTCCGGAACGACGGGAAGGTCCCCGTGCAGAGCATGAGGATCAGCTCGGCCTCATCCTGCACGCGATCGAGGCAGGCCTGCACCAGCGGCAGGATCCGGCGGTGGGCGACCAGGACTTCGGTCCCGTCCCGCAGACGCGTCACCAGGGTGTGATCGTCGCCGACCGGCGCCAGGGCAGCGATGTCCTCGCGGCTCAGGCCATCCAGGGCGCCCGCCTCGATCAGGCGCACCCCGGGGCCCAGCAGCGGGGCGATCTCCCCGGTGATGTCGGTGCGCGGACTCTGCCCGATGGTCACCGCTGCGATGCTAGAAGGCATAGCGCACGACCTCCTTGCCGATCGCCCGCTCCACGTCCCTGAACAACTGGGGATCGCGCATGCCCGCACCCAGGATCAACCGGGCCTTGGGCGCGACCAGGATAGCCACCCGCCTGCCCGACTCGATCTCCGCCGCGGCCACCGGGAGACCGTCCTCGGGGTTCAGTGTGGTGATCAGGTCCGGGAAGGTCGCGGTGCGCTGACCGTCACTGTCGAGGGTCATGTACTCGTTCCAGACCGCCAGTTCGTGACGCCCACGCCGGCCGGCCACGTCCACCCTACCGACGTCGTAGCCCCCCGAGACATCCAGGCGGGTGCCCTCGACGGTCCCCACGTCCACGATCTGCCCGCCTACGGCCTCCGCGACCGACTGCAGGGCGGCTGCCCCGCCCCGGACTCTGGCGCCGATGAGCGCTTCGCCCACGGCGAGGGCCTGCCGGATCGCACCGGGGGCGCCGTGCTCGCGTACGTAGGACTGCGGCACCGGATCACGCGCCACCGCCACAATGCCTCCGGCCTCCACCGAGGCCCCCCGGATGAGCGCTGCGGTCCTCGCCAGCGCCCCCGCCGCGTGGACTTCCAGGTAGCGGCCGGTCGCCGGATTCCCGCCGACGGCCACCTGATGCGACGTGTAGCCGGGCTGCCGGTGCAGCCCCATGGCTCCCATCAATCCGGTGGGATGGGCCCGGCCATTGCAGGGGGCGTCCACCACCGGCACGCCCAGCGCCGCGGCCTGCAGCCAGCCGTTGACCGTGGCGCTGGCGCCATTCTCGTTGGCGATGATGCCGCCCAGACGGATCCCCGTCCGCTCGACCAGCACCTGCACCGCGCGGATGTAGTCCACCGGCCGGACAAACCGTTCTTTCGGTGAGGGGGCCCCGACGGCGGCCACGGTGACGATCATGGCGTCGGGAGCGAGGTCGTCCACGGCGGCGAGTTCGGGCGTGCCCAGTTGGACGGCCAGGCGTCCCCGCTCCAGTCCGTCAGGAATCCACCCCCCACCGCCTCCGCCAAGCACCGCACCGCCCAACACCGCGGCTTCGACGTGGTGGGCTGTCAGGCGCAGCCGGTTCATCCTGCCAGGCGCATCAGGCCGCCCTCCCTGGCCTCCGCGCTCCTCCTGGACCCATGCTATCACGCTCCCCCGCGGACCGCGCCTCCGACTACCGGGGGATTCCGTCCACGTAGATGGCCGAAGGAAAGAGGAACTGCAGCGCCCCGCTGCCCATGCCGCCCAGGGTCGTCCACCCGGCGCCGGACATGTTGTCCATCCGGATGATCCGGTGGGCCTCATCGGTCACGTAGATGCGTCCGGCGCCGTCGAGGAAGAGCCCGGTGGGGAAGGTCAACAGGCTGGGGCCCCCGTCCGAGGCGCTGAACGTCGTCCACCCGGCTCCGGTCATGTCGTTGATGCGCACGATGCGCTCGTTGCTGGAATCCGTCACGTAGATACGGCCGTCGCGGTCCACGGCCACGCCCGCCGGGAACTCGAACTGCCCGGGGCCACCTCCCTTCCGGCCGAAGGCGACCCACCCGGCACCGCTCATGTCGTCCACGCGCACGATCCGGTCGTTGAGGGCGTCGGCGATGTAGAGGCGACCCGCCCCGTCGAGGAACAGGCCCTGGGGAAAGTTGAACTGGCGGGGGCCGCTCCCGCGGCTGCCCAGCGCCGTCCAGCCCGCCCCGGTCATGTCGTTGATGCGGACGATGCGGTGGTTGGTCGCATCGGCCACGTAGATGCGGCCCGCGCCGTCCGTGGCGATGCCGACCGGGAACCCGAACTCGCCCGGACCGACGCCCCTCCGGCCGAAGGCCACCCACCCGGCGCCGCTCATGTCGTCCACGCGCACGATCCTGAAATGCGCCGGATCGGTGGCGTAGATGCGGCCGGCCCGATCGAGGGTGATCCCGGACTGGAAGGCGAAGGTTCGGCCTCCGGCATCGCGATGGCGCAGCACCGTCCAGCCGGCGCCCGACATGTCGCTGATGCGGAGGATGCGCTCGTTGCCCGCATCGTTGACGTAGATGGCACTGCGGACGGCCTGGGCCAGCAGCGGCCAGGGGGCCGCCGACGCGACCGCGAGGAGCACGAACGCGATGCCCCGCGCCATCTAGCCTCCGACGGCCGGAACCTGCGGCCGGCCCCGTTCCACCGCCGGCCGCAGGGCGAGGGTCAACGGCAGGGTCGTCAGCACGACCGCAGCGATCACCGCAAGCGTTCCGGGGACGCCGAGGGCATCGCCCACCATCCCGTAGACGAGGGGTGCCAGCCCCGAGGCCCCCAGGCTGACGGTGTAGTACAGCCCGTAGGCGCGGGATCGGCGCGCCGGAATCACCAGGTCGGCCACCGTGCCGTAGAGGACCGACGAGGTGCCGTTCAGGGCGATCCCCATCGGGATCAGGAGGCCAAGGGCGAGCCCAAGCGGCGCGGCGATGATCGCGGCGATGCCGAGCGCCGTCGCCGCCTCGGTGATCACCACCATCCGGATCACGCCCAAGCGCTCGGCGAGCAGCCCGCAGACCAACTTCCCGACCGCGCCGCCGACGAAGAGCACCGCCAGCGCCAGGCCCACCCCGGCGGGTGACGATCCCTTGGCGATCAGGGCGAAGGGCAGGAATACGAGGAAGGCCGACCGCGTGCCGTTGTCGATCAGCCCCATGGCGGCCAGCGCAAGGAACCCGCGGCTGTCGCGGATCCCCCAGCCTCTTCGGGGGGTGCCCTCGGCCCCGGTCGGCTGCGACCCTCCGGCCCCCAGGCGCGCCAGGGCAGCCCAGATGGCGCCGGCGCCCAGCAGCCCGAGCGTCCCGTACCCGCCTGCCGCCACGCGCCACCCCACCGCGCCCACGGCCAGCCCCACAGCCGCGGTCGCGCCGATCTTGCCCACGTCCCCCGAGAAGTTGTAGGCGCCCAGCGCGGCCCGCCTCGGACCGGTCTCATAGGCCTTCGAGACCAGCGACGACGCCAGAGGATGTTGCACCCCCGAGCCCATCCCGGCGACCAGCAGGATCAGCGCCAGCGATGCGAAGCCTTCCACCCACAGGGCGGCCGCCAGAAAGCCCCAGGCGGTCACAGCGGTCCCCAGCACGAGCAGACCGCGCTCGCCCCGGCGCTCCGCCAGGAATCCGGCCGGGATCTGGGAGAGCGACATCCCGCCGGTGTAGAGGGTCTTGATCAGGCCGACCTGCGCGTAGGACAGGTGGAACTGCGCGGCCCAGACCGGGAAGAGCACATAGAGGATGTCCGAAAATCCGTCGTGGAGGACGTGCACGAGGTTCGAGACCGCCAGGATCAGGCGTCCCCGGGGCTGCACGTCCCGATCATCCCCGAGGCTGCCTCGGCCGGTCAAGTGGCACAGGCACGTGGGGTTCGGGGACCCGGCACGCCCCCACGCCTAGCGCGACCCGCTGTTGGGCACATCCCGAATGACACCAGCACGACCAAGCGCCGGGTCCGGCCGTGTGCGGGCCGCCATCCCGGTCCCGGCAGTCCCCCGATAGTGTGACGGCGTCGCCGGAACCCTCACGGTGGGGGAGGAGGACGATCGTGCATCTCCCGCCGGAACTCCGGCAGCGCATCTACGAGGAGGAGAAGTTCAGACTGGAGGCCCGGATGCGGGCCCACGAGGAGATGCGCCTGCGGCGGCAGACGGCGGGGCTCGTCCTCAGGGTGTTCGTCGCGCTGATCCTCTTCGCATTCTCGCTCTTCGTCTCGGAATACTACCTGCGCCAGCGCCAGCCCCTGCCGGTGGTCAGCGCGCCTGCGCGGCCGGCCGATCCCGTGGTCAGCCAGGCCGTGCTCGACGACATCACGGGGATCCTGCGGCCCGACGCCCAGGCCGAGGTGTGCGCACTGACGGTGGTCAGGATCCGTCCCCAGGTGAGGGCGACGATCGAACTGGCCCGCGACACGTCGCGGGACGCGGCCAGGCGCACGGCCATGGAGAAGGCCAAAGTCGTGGGCGCCACGCTCCGGAAGCACGGCCTGGCGGTCCCAGCCTACGTGGAGATCTTCTCCCCGGCGCGGTGGTACGGGGTCGCGACCTACGACAGCGACACCCTGAAGGTCACGTGGGATCCCTGCCCGGGACGGTGCGAAGAAGAAGGCACGCTGCACGTGCGGCGGTGCCGTGGGTAGACCCCGGCCTCACACCGGGCGGACCGCCCGCCGGGCCCGGCCAAGCCCGCGCCAGGCTTCCACGAAGCCGCCGGGGAACGCCAGGACGACGACGATAAACAGGATCCCGAAGACCAGCAGGTGCACTTCCACCACGCCAGGAGAAACATTACCAGGCCAACGACCTCGCGGTAGGCGTTGCCGAACAGGAACCCGCTCGTGGGTAGGTCCGGTTGAGGAACAGGTGCAGGCCGCCCAGGGTCACGAACGCCATGACCAGCGCGCCGAGGCGCGCCAGCGGGACCACCACCGGTCCCAGCCGGAGGATCTGTCCGGCGTAGGAGACGGCGATGGAGCGCTCGTCGGCCTGCCAGGCCAGGATGGCCAGCGTGTGCAGCACCAGCGCCAGACCGAACCCGATCAGGATCGAGTTCTTGATCTTCTCGTGCTCGGGGGAGCCGGCCAGGCGCCGGAACAGGCCCCAGTAGAGCCCGGCCCCCACCAGGAACAGCGCGGGGGCACTCAGGCCCAGCGAGAGGAACGGATCGACGCCCCAGAGGGTGAACAGCATGAAGGTCGCATACCCGCCGAACATGATCAGTTCGCCGTGCGCGACGTTCAGCATCTTCAGGACGCCGAAGACCAGCGACAGGCCCACCGCCCCGAGGCCGTAGACCCCGCCGACCAGCAGGCCGAAGACCGCCCCCTGCAGCAGAATGGTCGTCATCGGCGTGGCTGCGGGCTAGAGACCGACGTAGGCCCGCCGGAAGTCGTCCTGGCTGAGCAACCGCTGTGCGCTCCCCTCCACCACGATCCGTCCTGCCCGAACGACGTAGGCGCGATCGGCCCGCTCCAGGGCCTAGTAGGCGCTCTGCTCGACCAGCAGCACGGTAACGCCGGCGGCGGCGATGGAGCGCACCGTGTCCAGCACACGTTCCACAATCACCGGCGCCAGGCCCATGGATGGCTCGTCCAGCATCAGCAGCCGGGGACGGGCCATCAACGCCCGGCCGATGGCCAGCATCTGCTGTTCGCCGCCTGAGAGCGTCCCCGCGGACTGGTGGCGGCGTTCGGCCAGCACCGGGAACAACACGAAGACCTCGTCCAGGGTAGCCCGCCGCCTGCCGCGGGCCCGATGCGGATAGGCGCTGAGTTCCAGGTTGTCTTGCACCGTCATGGCCCGGAAGAAGCGCCGGCCCTCGGGCACCAGCGCAAGTCCGCGCGCCACGATTTCATCGGGCGGAAGGGCGTCGATGGGCTCCCCGTCGAACCGCACACTTCCGCGCAGGGGGCGCATCAACCCCGCGACGGTGCGCAGCAGCGTGGTCTTGCCCGCACCGTTGGGGCCGATCAGCGCCACGATCTCCCCCGCCCGCACCTCCAGCGAGACGCCCCACAGCACCTGCTGGTCGCCGTAGGCCGCCTCCAGTTGGCCCACCGCGAGGAGGACCTGTGCCATCGGCAGCGGGCGAATCGTGCCCTCAGCGGGCTCTGGCGTGCGTGCCCAGGTAGACCTCCACGACCTGGGGCTGCGCCAGCGCCTCGTCGGTCCGGCCCTCGGCGATCTTGCGGCCCGAGTTCAACACCAGCACGCGGTCGCAGACCGCGCGCACCGCGCGCACGTTGTGCTCCACGAGGATCACGGCCACCCGTCGCCCCGGATGCGCTGGAACAGCGCCAGCATGGCGTCCCCCTCGGCGGGATTCAGGCCGCCGATGGGCTCGTCCAGCAGGAGCAGCCTGGGAGCGGTGGCCAGCACCCTGGCGATCTCCAGCCGTCTGCGTTCCGCCAGCGTGAGCGCGCCAGCCTTGGCGGCTAGGCCGGAGACCTCCAGCAGGCGCGCCGCCTCCCCGCGCGCGGCGGGGAGCGTCGGAGCCCGCCCGCGCCCTACAGCGCGGCGACCAGGACGCTCTCCAGGACGGTGAGGCCGCCCAGGACCCGTACCAATTGGAACGTCCGGGCGATCCTCAGGGCGCTGCGCAGGCTGGGCGGATCGGCGGTGATGCGCCGGCCCGCAACAGGGCACCGATGGCCTAGCGCCCTCGCCAGGGCGGCGCCGGGTAGAGGAACGGCGATCCGCCCTCCTTCGGCCACACCCGCACCTGGCGGCCGCCCTGCCACTGCACCACGACGAACGGCGCGACGCCCGTCCCGTCGGCGCGGAAGCGGACGGGCCCCATGACCGTCTGCAGGTTGCTCGTGGCCGCCATGGCGTCCCGGATGGCCACCGGGTCGATCCGGCCCGCGCGCTCGACGGCGTCCGCGGCCACCTGGACACATGCGTAGGAGGGCCCGGTGATTACGTCGGCCGGCCGAAGCGCTGCTGGTGCTTGGGTTGAGTTCGGCGACGCCTGGTGCGTTGAAGGAGTTGTGCCAGCCAGGGATGAGCAGGACGTAGTCTCCGCCCCTGCCCAGGGCCTGGGTCCAGGTTACGGTGTCGGGGCCCGGATCATCAGGATGGCCTTGGGCGGAAAATCCAGTTCCTTCATCTGCTGGATCATCGCCAGCCCATCCGGAGGGATGGGCAGGGAGAAGACGGCCTCGGCCCCGGCCCCTTTGGCCCGCAGGATGATGTCGGAATAGTCACGCGTCCCCACCGAGTACTCGGCCGAGAGCACGATCTGGTAGCCAAATTCCGCCGAGCGGGCGGTCCACAGCCGGTCCAGTTCGCGGCCCCAGTCGGTCCGTTCGATGAACAGGGCCACCCGGCGGGGGCGCTGGTCGGCCGGCACACTGTCGTTGAGGAACCGGTAGATGCCCACGGCGATGTCCGGCGACTTCACGAACGGCGAGAAGAGGAACTTGAAACCCTGCTGGTGGATCCCCCACAGGGCAAAGGCCACGCCGCAGTACGGGATGCGGTTCTTCTCGGCGACGGCGGCCGCCGCGGCGTGCAGGCTGCTGCCGAAGCCGCCCAGGTAGACGGTCGCGCCCTGCGTCGCCAGCGTCTCCAGGCGGCTGACGGTCTTCGTGGGATCCGATTCGTCGTCCAGGATCGTCAGGTCCAGCCGGACGCGGCTGCTGCCGACCGAACGCCGCCGCGGGCGTTGATGTCTTCGACCGCGATCTCGTAGCCCGCCTTGACCTGCGCGCCCCCGCTGGCGAAGGCGCCGGTCAGCGGGATCACGGCCCCCAGCCGGACCGGGCCCGCCGGCCCGCCCCATCCTCGCGGCGACAGCAGGCCGACGGTGATGCCGACACCGAGCACAACCCAGATAACCCTCCGCGTGCACTCCACCCCCAGAGTGTCTTCTCGCGGCTTTGCCCTGCCAACCCTTCCTGATCGGCGCCGCCGCAGCGCCACAAACGAGGGCAGGTTCGACCGGCCTACCGCCACACCTCCTGGGCGGTTTCGACGACGAGCCGGAGTTTCGCCCACTGGTCATCCTCGGAAAGCAAGTTCCCCTCCATCGTCGACGCGAAGCCGCACTGGGGGCTCAGGGCCAGGCGGTCCAGCGGGACGTAGCGCGAGGCCTCCTCGATCCGCCGGATGAGGTCCCGCTTCGACTCCGGGTGCGGCCGCTTGCTGCTCACCAGGCCCAGGACCACGATCTTGTCCTCGGGCACGAACCGGAGCGGCTCAAATGTCCCCGAGCGGTCGTCATCGTACTCCAGCAGGAACCGATCCACCTGGAGCGTGGAAAACAACTTGTCGGCGATGGGATCGTAGCCGCCTTCGGCGTACCACTGGCTGCGGTTGTTGCCGCGGCAGAGGTGCATGGCGATCGTGACGCCGGGCCGGCGGGCGCCTTCCAAGCAGGTGTTGTCAGCACGGATCGCCTCGTCGAGCGCCGCGTCCGGTTCCATGCCCATCTCGTGCTTGATGTAGGTGCGCCACTTGGGATCAACGTAGTAGGTGTACCGGGGCGCGTCGATCTGAATGTACTGGACGCCGTCGGCCAGCAGCGCCTGGACCTCGGCCCGGATGATGGGCACGATGTCCCACAACAGCGCGGAGTGGTTGGGGTAGACCTTGTCGGTCACCCCCCGCTTGAACGCGATGGCGGGGAACTGGTTGGCCGTCGGCATGGTGATCTTGATGGCGCCCGGGCAGTGGGCCTTGAGGAAGGAGACCTCGTGCGCGGTCAGGCGCCGGAGCGGCCGGAGCCCGCTGACCACGATCCCGGTCACGCTGCTCGGCGCCACCGAGACGGCGCCCTTCCAGGTCCGGTCCACCGCGTCCCCGAGGTCGAAGCCCTCAACGGCGTCGATGAGGTCGCTCATGAAGTGGCGGCGGCGCAGTTCGCCGTCGGTGAAGATCTCGAACCCCAGCTCCTGCTGCCTGGCGAGCACCCGCAGGATGTGCCGGTCTTCGATCTCGCGCAGGCGCTCGGGGTCCGGTGAAGGGGCGCTGCGCGCCTCCAGCAGTTCCGGCGGGCGCAGAAGGCTGCCTACGTGATCGGCTCGGTATGGTCGGCTCATCCTCGACCCTCCTTCGAGGTCCCTTCTGCCGCTCGGGACGAATTCGCTCCCCGCCCTGAGGAATCATGCCGGGCGGGCTAGAACCTAGCACCTGGCACCGTACCTCCCACTTCTCGTCCCCTCGACGGGAATCCTCACGCCGCCGGACTCGCCGGTCGCCCGGATCGGGATCGACCAGGACAGGACCCTGCCCCTGGCGTCGTTGTAACGCTGCGCCCGCATGCCGGTGAGTTGATCCTACGGCTTCTCCTACCTCCCCATGACGATCAGTTCGACCCTCAACGAGGTGCGGATCGGCATCTGCACGGCGGGGTTGCGGGCGATCTCCGCGCGCTCCCGCTCGATCTTGGCGCGAAGCGCCTGCGGCGTCTGCGGATCGAAGTCCCGCCCTTAGCGCGGACAGCGCCTGCTCGACCTTCTCCCTGCTCGGGTCGGCCGGGACGCGCACGCGCACCCGGAGCACGGGTGCCTTCAGGTCATACCGCCTCCCGATCTGCTCGCTCACCCACCGGACGATGTCCCGCCGGGTCTCCTCGGACGGCGATCCGCCAGCCTGCCCGGCAAAGCGCCGCGAGGCGATCACCGCGTGCTTCTCGTCGTGCTCCCCGTCCCAGATCTGGACCGTGACGACGACCGGGCGCGGGAACTCACCTGCCACAGCACGACAGCGCCGACGGCGAACAGCGCGAGGGCCGCTCCAAGCCGGCGCCGGGGCACAGTCCGCAGGAGGGCCAGGGCACTGGTGAGCACTCCGAGCAGGGCAGCAAGGACGCCGAGGAACTTGAGAGTTGATCGTACTCACCTAAATCGCCGCGCCACGCGGGCTGTGCGTCCTAGCATGGCACGCCGCCGCATGACGGAGGTCAGAATGGCTGAGGCGGGAGGAGCGACATTGCCCAGGTGGCGCCCGATCCGTAGAATGTGGAGGGGACCAACACGCCCCAACGCGGGGGATGCCGATGGTTCGCTTGGTCGCGGTTGCCGCTCTGCTGAGCGCCGGCCTGCTGGTGCTTCCGCTGCCCCAGACGGCTCAGGTGAGGGGGACGGCCGCCGGCCAGCCTGATCTCTCGCGCATCCGCATCCTGGCGGTCGCGCCGTTCTACGACGAGGTCTACGCCCCCGATCTTGCCGCCCTGGGTGGCGTCCGCGTGAGCGAACTTGCCGCACGCGGACCTATCCGCATCGTCCCGCCTGGAGAAGTCGCCCGGGAGATGCAGCGCCTGGGGATCTCCCCCGCAGCGCTGGTCAGCCCGACGTCCACGGTCGCGGTGGGACGGGCGGTCGGCGCAGATGCCGTCCTCACCGGACGCATCACCCTGGCGATCCGGGAGAGCGACCGGGATCGCGACGAACAGCCCCTGGGCGGCGGCATCTACAGCCGGGTGGACGCAAGCATCCGCGTGCTCGAGGTCCCCACAAGACTCACCCTGTTCCACGAGACCTTCATCTGCACGGCGCCGGCCAGCCTCGAGGTGGCCATGGACTGCCTGGCCCGCGACGTCGTCCGGCGACTGGGACTGGGGCGCTGACAGCGATCCGAGAGGGTTGGGAACCTGTGGTGGGCGCTGGAGGACTTGAACCTCCGACCTCCTCTGCGTCAGAGAGGCGCTCTTCCTCTGAGCTAAGCGCCCGTGCTCCCTCATTATAGGAATCCCTCGCCTGCGGTGGCAAGCGCGGCCTGCGCCCAAGCCGACGCAATGCAGACCCTTGACGGCGACCGCTCCCAGCGGTAGGCTATCGGGCAAAGAGCGGATAGGGCATGCGGTATTGGCAGAGGGACTGACCGCCGGGTCGGTCCTTTGTGTTGTGCGGGACGAAGGATCGAGGGGCATGCGGTGATCGACATCTCGCGCAGGCTGGAGGCATTCGCCAACACGCTGCTGGCGTCGCACCTGCAGCGTCACGAGTACCCGCAGCGGTGGTCGTGCCGGGTCGCGGTCGAAGGAGACGCGGTGGTGCTGACGCTGCGCCGCCTGCCAGACGAGGCCGTCGAGGGCCGCGAGGTGCGCCCGGACGCGCCATCGCCGACCGAACCCTGGGCCCTCGACATCCTCACGGTCCTGCGTCCCGCGATCCTGCAGACCCTCCGGGACTGGACAGGGGTTCCTGCCACCGGGGTGTTCCGGGAGGATGGGAGGTTCGGCGGGGCCCCGGCCCTGGTCTGCCGACCACGTTACAAACGCGTGCGGGCTGCGGAATGACCGCGAGCCCATAGGCCGGCACCGTTCGGCCGCTCTTCGGCCCGTGGCCTACGCCGCCGGGCCCAGGCCCTCGATCGTGGACCGCAGGGACCTCTCGGCATCCGGCCCCACAGGAAACGGGTAGGCGACGACCAGGTCGGCCCCGGCCCGCCGGTACCGATCCAGTCCCTCGCGGCAGGCTTCGGCCGAGCCGACGACGCCCAGACTCTCGAGGACGTCCCCCGAGACCGCTGCGGCGGCCGCGTCAACCCCGCCGGTCTGGAGCGCGGCGCTTATCGCCATGATCTCGCCGGACAGTCCTGCGGCCGCGAACATCTGGGCGTAGGCGGGCATCGCCGCATAGAATGCAAACAGGCGCCGCAGCGCCTGCCACGCTGCCTCGCGGGCTTCGGTCACGGCCACGCGGACGAAGGCCACGACGGTCACGTCATCCGGATCGCGCCCGGCCACCTGCGCCGCCTCGCGCACAGCCTCCGCCGCCCACTGGACCTGTCCCGGCGTGGCCCAGTTGAGGACGACGCCGTCGGCGGCCTCACCGGCCAGGTGCAGCATTTTGGGGCCCAGCGCGGCCAGATAGATCGGCACCGTGTGGCGCGGCCTGGATTCCAGCTGGAACGTCTCGACCCGGAAGATCCGGCCGAGCACGCGGACGTGCCCGCCGGATAGCGCCTGCTTGAGGATGACGATGCACTCGCGCGCGGCGCGCAGCGGGTCTCGGTAGTCGAGCCCGTAGCCGCCCTCGATGATGGCGGCGTGCCCGGCGCCGATCCCCAGGATGAACCGCCCGCCGGAGAGGTCGGTCAGCGTGGCCGCCGCCATGGCCACCAGCGCGGGCGGCCGGGAATAGAACGGGAGGATGCCGGTGGCGAGGCGGATCCGCGCGGTCGCCCGGGCCATGGCCCCGATGAGGGCGATCGCCTCTCGCCCGCGGCCCTCCGGCACCCAGACGCTGTCGTAGCCGAGATCCTCGGCGAGCACCGCGAACTCGACCAGGGTGCGCGCCGGGAGCAGGTCACGCGGGCCGACCGGGGGCGGGAGGTCGCGCAGGACGACCCCTAGCGGCCGGTCCTGGCCCATCGCTCCAGCGCCCGGACGCCGACCGACCCCAGCAGCGTCATCACGAGATACAGCAGCGCCACCATGTTGTAGGTCTCGAACGCCCGGAACGTGCGCGCCGAGAACAGCCGGCCGGACTGCGTGAGTTCCGGGACCGCAATCGCCGAGGCGAGCGCCGAGTCCTTCAGCATGGCGATGAAGTCATTGCCCAGCGGCGGCAGGACGATGCGGATCGCCTGGGGCAGGATGACGAACCGCATCGCCTGGCCGTAGCTCATCCCCACAGAGCGCGCCGCCTCCATCTGGCCTTTCGGGATCGCCTGGATGCCCGCCCGGTAGATCTCCGCCAGGTAGGCACCGTAGCCGACCGCCAGGCCGATGATGGCGCGGTTGAGGTCGCTGCGGATCGCGGCGGTGATGGAGGCGGCCACCCCCGGCAGGCCCAGCGAGCGAGCCGCCCCGGCCAGCGCCTCGGAGAGCAGCGGCGCGGCCACGAACGCGATGTAGATGAGCAGCACCAGCAGCGGGATCCCCCGCACGATCTCCACGTAGAGCGTGCTGAGGGTGTAGAGCACCGGGTTCGCCGACAGGCGCATCAACCCCGCCACCAGGCCGATGACCAGGGCGAGCGCGTAGGCCGCGAGGGTGAGCTGCAGGGTGAGCAGCACGCCGTCCCAGAGGAACGCCAGGACCTGCCGGTAGATGGGGGAGGCCGCCACCCTGACCGCCACCAGGATCCCCCCGACGGCCAGGACCAGCACCCACCACGGGAGCCGGTCGAGGGGAATCGGGACCAGCCGGCCCCGACCGGCGGCGGATCCGCCGGTGTCGGGCAGCCGGCTGGTTTCGGTCACCTCAGTCCTATTTGCTCTGGGCCTTCTGCACAAACCACTTCTGGTAGAGGTTGTCCAGCGTACCGTCGGCCTTCATCTGGGCCAGGGCGGCGTCGAAGGCCTGCTTCAGGGTCGCATCGCCCTGCCTGAGCGCGATCCCCAGGGCCTCGCTGGTGAACGGCTCGCCCACCTTCTTGAGTTTCCCCGGGTGGATGCCGATGAAGCCGTCCGCTGCGTAACTGTCGATGATGACGGCGTCCACATCCTTGTTGATCAGCGCCGTGACCGCCAGCGCAAAGGTCTCGTAGCGGCGGACCTCGCCGACCTTGCCCTCCTTCTGCAGGGCAGTGGCCTTCTCGTCGTTGGTGGTCCCGGTCTGCACGGCCACCTTCTTGCCGGTCAGGGCATCCACGCCGGTGATGGCGGATTCGTCGGACCGCACCAGCACCACCTGCCCGTAGCGCAGGTAGGGCTCGCTGAACTCCACGGTCTTGCGGCGCTCATCGGTGATGGTGACCCCCGAGACCACGGCGTCGAACTGCCCCTGGGCCAGCGCGACGAAGATCCCATCCCAGGCCGTGGTGACGAACGTCGCCTTGCAGTTGGCCCGCTTGCAGATCTCGGTCATCAGGTCGGGGTCGAACCCGATGATCTGCTTCGTCTGCTCGTCCACGACCTCGAACGGCGGATAGGTGGTGTCGCTACCGATCTTGATCTCGCGGCCGCCGAGGTCCGGCACGGGGGCGGGCTGCGCGGCCGGCGGTGCCGCCGCGGGGGCGGCCGGAGGGGCCACCGCGCGCTGGGCGCTTCCCCTCCACAGGACCACGGCCACCACGATCACGACGAGGGCGATCAGGTACCAGGCGGTGCGTCCCTTCATGGGTCTCCCTCCCTACGTCCGTCGCCGATCCCAGACCTCCGGGTTGACGAAGTTGGCCGGCCGGCGCCCGGCCAGTGCGTCCAGCAGGTTGTCCACCGCCATCAGCGCCATCTTCGTCCGCGTCTCGACGCTGGCGCTGGCGATATGCGGCGCCACGATGACGTTGTCCAGCCCGAGCAGGGGGTGGTCCGGCGGGATCGGCTCGACCTCAAAGACGTCCAGCCCGGCCCCGGCGATCGTCCCCGCCCGCAGCGCTTCGGTCAGGGCCTCCTGGTCGACGATCGGCCCCCGGGCGGTGTTGATGAGGATCGCAGACGACTTCATCATCTTCAACTGCGCCGCCCCGATCAGGTGCCTGGTCTGGGGCAGCAGGGGCGTGTGGACGCTGACGAAGTCGGAGCGGCGCAGGAGGTCTTCCAACGGCGCAAACTCCAGCCCCAACTCACGCTCGAGGTCCTCGCGGCGCACGACGTCATAGTAGAGGATCTTCATCCCGAAGCCGTGCGCGCGCCGGGCCACCGCCGCGCCGATCCGGCCCAGGCCCACCAGGCCCAGCGTGGCGCCCCAGACGTCCTGGCCCAGGAACAGCATGGGTTCCCAGCTCTTCCACCGGCCCGCCCGGGTGAACCGGTCCGCCTCGACGAGCCGGCGGGCCGACGCCAGCAGCAAGGCCATGGCGAAGTCGGCCACGGTCTCGGTCAGCACGCCGGGCGTGTTGGTCACGACCACGCCGCGCGCGGTGGCCGCGTCGACGTCGATGTTGTCGTACCCGACGGCATAGTTGCTCACCACGCGCACCCGCGGTGCGGCGTCCAGCAGGGCGCCGTCGATGCGGTCGGTCAGCAGCGAGAGCAGGCCGTCGCACGGCGCCGCCTCGCGCAGCAGCACCTCCCGGGGGGGCGGGACCTCGTCGGTCTCCCACATGGTGAAGTCCACATGCTCGCGGAGCCTGGCAAGCGCCGGTTCAGGCAGGCGCCTGGTGACGTAGACGCGGGGACGCGGCATCGTGACGATCACTCCTCGGTCGCGGGAAACACCCAATGGCTTCGCGGCACGCGGCCCGGCTCCTGCTCGCACGCCGGTGGGACGGCTACGGTCCGGATGAGGAAGCCGGGGGTGCGGCGGCGAAGCCTGCGGTATGTCTCCGTTCAGGCCTGCGCGGATCGCCGCAACGCTGTGCGCGGCCGTCCTGACCGCCGTCCCCGCCGGGGGCGCGCCCACGGTGCCGGCCGACCTGCCGACCCCAGCGCCCGGATTGGACCGGGCCCTGGCCCAGGACTACCGGAAGGCGCTGGAAAAGCAGGGCATCCGCGTCACCGCCCTCGTCATTGTGGACGACCGGGCCAGGGGCGGCGTTCGCCGCGCGGACATCGTCTACACGACGCGAACGCGGGGAGTGCTGGAGGCCCTGCGGCCCGAGGTGGTGCGCGTCCTGGGGCCCGGCGCCAACCCCCGGCTGGCCCTGGATCAGATCGTGGTGCGGCCCAGCCGCGCCGACGGCGCGGTGATCGCCGCCATCACCGTCACGGTGGTGGACCTGGACCTGTGGCTGAAGGC
>JAVKHQ010000010.1:0-86280 GCA_031459875.1 Candidatus Fervidifonticultor sextus
CCCAGAAACTCATCCTTTTCCCTTTCATGGTTTTGGTCTGTCTTCGTATACTGTAATCACACGTACTTTGCTCGTCTGGGTGATACGGCAAACGATTCCAATCGGGCGTCCGTCCAAAGCTGCACCGACTACTTCGTACTTACCTTCCTTCGAACAGGTTCTGCGAATCTTGCCTGTTAGAATACCTTGCTCCACATCGTAAATGTCAAAACCATCAGCGGCAGATTCATCATTGGCGTATTCAGTCAGATAGTACAACCCATTGCAAACAAGATTCTGGATTTGCGCAATTTTGCTCAAGACCTGCTCAAAAAGGGTTTTTAGAACCCCCTATATTGTAGCACGAGTTACGCTGTGTATGCGCCCAACGACCCAGCTCAGCCGCGGCGGGGCGCCGGAGAGCTACGGGTCGCAGAAACGAATCATGCCCCGCCGTCGGCTGCAGCGCTTGGTTCGGCGTTCCTTGTGTGCCCAAGCTGTGACAACCCGGACAGGTTGTCCCACTCGGCCCATGCCTCCACAATCAGCCCGCCAGCCAACCGATAGATGGCTAGGTAGTCCGCCGCCAGCACCCGTCCGGACGGTGGGTGTGGCCCCATCGGCCCGGTCTGCGTGCCCCGGAACGAATGTCGCGCCGCCACTCGGTCGCCCTCGGCTACCAGGTCGGCGATTTCCTCGCGGGCGTCGGGGAACGTTTCAAACTCCCCCTGTAGAAACCGCACCAAGTCGTCTCGGCTACGAACCCCGGGCGAGCCGCCCGCGTGGCTGTGGCGGATAAAGTTGGGGGCAACCAACTCGGCGAGGCGGCTCCAGTCCTGTGCGTTGATCGCCGCAACGAAAGCCCGCACGACCGCCTTATTCCGCTCCACATCGCCCAACACTGATGCCCTCCCCCGCCGAACGGCTCGCGCTTCAGCGGCGCGAGCGAAGCGAGCGTCCGCTGCAAGCGCTGGTTAGGCGCCATTCTCCCTGTAATGAGGCTGGCCAGTATTGACACTTCAGCTATGCCGCTAGAGTACTGGCGAGCGCTTCCAGTTCCGACGAACTTGGTCGCCCAACCAGTACAATCTTGCCGTCCACGACGAGCGAAGGCACAGCGCGAACGCCATAGGATGCTGCCAACTGGCAACATGAGCCGTCCACGCACTCGGATTGACGATGGACGATGATTGGCAAGTTGGGAAAAGCGCTGTACAGCAAGTCGAGAGTTGAATTGCACAACTTGCATTCAGCACTGAAGAATTCGATTTTCATTTTTCACCTCACTATGCAGAGTATATCGCTGTCAAGTCGGGCCGTCCCATACTGATATGCGGCATCGCGTGAATGTCACGGCGGCCTAACGGCTTGCGTTTCAGCCGCCCGCGTAGCGGAGCGAAGCGAAGCGGAGCGGATCGGCTGGAAACGCTTGTTAGCCCGCACTTAAAAAGGTAAATCATCTTCCACTTCAATTGGGTGCAGTGATACACGGCGAGCTTCGCAGTCTAGCACCTGTTGCCGTTCTCTCCGTCCGAACCTGTGGGCCCTGCCCGTGTTCTGCCCGGGCGAGTTCGTTCGCATCGCGAGCCTTGCAGCAATCGGAGCGCCTCCTCGACCTATTGTAAATACTGCATACATCTGTCAACCCGCGGCTCGCTCCGCCGCACCGCCCTGGCGGACGGCCTCGGGCGCGCGAGCCTGCCAGGATCAGGGCACCATCAGGTACTGGAGCCTGAACGGTGCGCCCGGCCCAGGCACGATGTCGGCGGGACCCGGCAGCCAGACGCGCAGGCGATGGCCCGTCCACCCCAGCAGGCCCCTGAGAAGCCCCTCGGTCCCGTACTCCACCACGCGGGCCTCCCGGAGGCCGGCCCGTCTGAGGGCTTCTGCGACCGCCTCCGGCAGGTGGCCGAGGATGTCCACCAATCCCAGACGATGCGCCTGCTGGCCGGTGTAGACCCGACCGTCGGCCAGGCGGCGCACCCTGGCGGGGTCCATGCGGCGTCCCTGCGCCACGATGCCCACGAAGCGCTCGTAGGCCTCGTCCACCAGTCTCTGGAAGATGGCGGCCTCGGCGGGCGTCATGCGGCGGGTGGGATTCCCCAGGTCCTTGAATGCGCCGCTTTTGAACACCACAGTCCGGATGCCGATCTTGCGGCCGAGTTCCTCGATGTTGGGCAGCGCGACGATCACCCCGATGCTGCCCGTGATCGTCGTCGGATCGGCCACAATGGAGTCAGCGCCTGCGGCGATGTAGTAGCCTCCCGATGCCGCCGTCTCGGTCATCAGCGCCACGACGGGCTTGCCGGCGCGTCGCACCGCGGTGACCTTGCGGTGGATCTCGTCGCTGGCCACGATCGATCCGCCGGGGGTGTCCAGTTCCAGGATCACCGCCCTGGCTTCCGGATCCTGCTGGGCGCGGTCGAGCAACTGCACGATCCGCCGGCTGGCCGCGCCGCCGAAGAAGGGACCGACGCCTTCTTCCCGCGTGAGCGGGCCGATCACCCGGACCACGACGATCTTGTCCGGCCCCCCGCCGCTGATGTGTCGCTCCGGCGGACCGGCCGACCACGACGCGGCCGCGCCGGCCGCGGCCCCGGCCGCGAAGCCGACCAGACCCCCTGTCAGCGCAGCGCCGGCGAGGGCGACGGCAGCCAGGACCACCCCAAGCGTTGCGGCGACAATCTGTTTCATCTCAGTCTCCCTCCTGGAACGGGCATCTGGCCTGGATGGTAAAGACCTCTCCCCTTACTTCGCCGGAGAGCCGCCGGGCCATTGCGCACCACCACATGCGGCACCATCGCAGCCCCCAGGGGTAACAGCGGCCGCCTCGTCCAGGTCGGACCCGATTGACCCCCTTGGCCTGATCGGGTAGCGTATCTCGCGTGGGTGCGCGGTTCATCGCGGATTCCCCCATCTGGCCATCGGAAGGCCCCGGGTGACGTTCCTGCTCGGGCTCGTTCCCCTGATCGCCATCGCGGCGGCCCCGTGTTGCTCGATCCTGGCGGGACGCCTCCGGATGCACCCCGGCTGGATCGCGGCGCCCGTCCCGGCTGGCCTGGTGATCCTGCTGGTCTTTCTGGCCGCGCCGGCCTGGGAGGGGCAGGCCCTGCGGCTGTCGGCCACCTGGTTTCCGGACCTCGGCATTCGCTACGCGCTGACCTTTGACGGCCTCTCGCTGCTGTTCGGCCTCCTGATTGCCGGAGTCGGACTCCTCATCGTGCTCTATTCGGTGGGGTACATGGCGCCCGGGCCGCAACTGGGCCGGTTCTATGCCCACATGCTGCTCTTCATGGGCGCGATGCTCGGGGTCGTGCTCGCTGACGATCTCGTCCTGCTCTACATCTTCTGGGAACTCACGAGCCTGGCGTCGTTCTTCCTGATCGGGTATCACGACGAAGACCCCGGCGCCCGGGCCGGCGCCACCCAGGCTCTCATCGTCACGGTCGCCGGCGGGGTGGCGATGCTGGCCGGGTTCGTGCTGCTGGCGCAGGTCGGCGGGACCTGGCAGATCAGCGGGTTGAGGGCGCAGACAGGGGCTGTCGCCTCCGACGGCCGCGTTCCCGCGATCCTCCTGCTGATCCTGGCCGGCGCGTTTGCCAAGTCCGCGCAGATCCCCTTCCAGTTCTGGCTGCCGTCGGCGATGGTGGCGCCGACGCCGGTCTCCACCTACCTGCACGCGGCCACCATGGTGTGGGCCGGCGTCTACCTGCTGGCGCGCATGCTGCCGGTCCTCGGCGGGCACGTGTGGTGGACCGGCATCGTGACGCCGGTCGGCCTTGCGACGGTGCTCGTCGGCGCCGGGCTGGCCCTGACCCAGACCCACCTGAAGGCGCTGCTGGCCTACTCGACGGTGGGGGCGCTCGGCCTGGCCACGGCCCTGCTGGGTTCCGGGACGCCCGAGGCCGTCGCCGCCGCGGCGGTGCTCGTGCTCAACCATGCCGCGTTCAAGGGCACGCTCTTCCTGGTCGCCGGGATCGTCGAGCACGAGACCGGCGCCCGGGAACTGTACCGGCTCAGCGGGCTGCGCCGCGGGATGCCGATCACCTTCGGCCTGGCGGCGGTGGCGACGCTGTCCATGGCCGGGATCCCGCCGCTGGGCGGGTTCCTGAGCAAGGAAGTGGCGGTCGAGGCCTTCCTGCCGCGGTCCTGGCTGGCCGCCGGGATCGTGGTCCTCTCCGGCGCACTCTCGCTGGCCTACGGGGCCAGATTCATGCAGATCTTCTTCGGACCCGCCGCGGCGGCGCAACCGGGCGGTCGCCGCCGCGGCGCGAAGCGTGCCGCTCTTGAGACAGTATCCGCCGGGACCCACGATCCGACCTTGCTCCTGTGGCTACCGGCGGCCGCGCTGGCCCTGCTGGCCCCTCTCTTCGGCCTGGCACCCGGCGTGGTGGAGCGCCTGGCCGGTCTGGCGACGGCGGCCGTCACCGGGGCGCCCCACGCGGTCCGCCTGTGGCACGGCCCGACGGTCCAGGCCGTCGCCGCCACCGTCGCGTCGGCCGCCATGGGGGCCGCCCTCTTCGCGGCGCAGGATCGGGCGGAGCGCCTCCGGGAGGGGCTGCCGTGGCTGAGCGCGGGGCGCCTCTACGACGCGCTCTACGCCGGCACGCTGCGGACAGCCGCCCGGCTCACGTCCCTCTACATGACCGGAAGGCTACGGGACTATCTCCTCTACATCACCGGTGCCACCGTCGTCCTGATCGTGGTGGGCCTCGCGCGCACCGGAATCGCCGCACCGCTGTGGCCCCAGGGCCTCCAGGTGGGGCCGGCCACCGCCGTGCTGGTGGCCATCGGCGCGGCGCTCGCCGCGGCCCGGCAGCCGGTGCTGGTGGCCGCGGTCCTGGCCCTGGGGGTGGCGGGCTACACCGTCGGCCTGATCTACCTGCTGTTGTCCGCGCCGGACATCGCCATGACGCAGGTGGTCATCGAGACGGTCTCGCTGGTGCTCTTCCTGGTAGCCATCACCGCGCTGGGCCGCAGCGACGCCGGCCACCCGCCGCGCCGGCCTGGCCCCGACGGCCTCATCGCGGTGGCCGCCGGTGCCGTCAGCGCGGTGCTGGCCGCCGTGGTCGCCTCCCCCTCGGCCCTGCCCCGTGTCTCCGAGGCGTTCTTCGCCCATGCGGCCGAGGCTGGCGGGAGGAACGTCGTCAACCTGGTGATCGTGGACTTCCGCGGATGGGACACCATGGGCGAAATCACCGTGCTTGGGATCGCGGCCGTGGGAATCATGGCCCTGGCCCCCTGGAGGAGACGAGCCCGGGGCGTGCCGGCGTCGCCGGGCGGGAGCCGCAAGAATTCGGGCCCCGAGCCGCCGATGACCTCGCTGATCCTGCGCACTGTTGCCACGGTCGCCTCACCGGCCATCGTGCTCTTCGCCCTGACGCTGTGGGCCACCGGCCACTACAGTCCAGGAGGCGGATTTGTGGCCGGCCTGATGGTGGCGGCGGCCGTCGCCCTGCGGGCGCAGGCCTTCGGCGCGCACCTGCTGGCGCGCCGGTGGGACCGGTTGATGGCCTTCGGGCTGCTGCTGGCCGGCGGATCGGCCGCGGTCCCGCTGGTCGCGGGGAAGCCGCTGCTCCAGCACACCCTGCTTGCGGTGGGGTCGGCGAAGTTCGCCTCATCGCTGATCTTCGACGCGGGAGTCCTGTGCCTGGTGGCCGGGACGGTGCTGGCGGCGGTGCGCTCGCTGGTGGAGGCGGCCTGATGGCGGCCGCCGTGGCCCTGCTGGTCGGCGTGCTCGTGGCGACCGGGCTCTACCTGCTGCTGGGCCGGTCGCTGCTGCGACAGATCATCGGGCTCGCGCTGCTCTCGCACGCGGCGAACATCATGCTGCTGCTGTCCGCCGGGCTGCGGGGCGGCGTGCCGGTGATCGGCGCGAGCGCGACGCCGACGGACCCCCTGCCACAGGCCCTCATCCTCACGGCGATCGTCATCTCATTCGGCATCACCGCGTTCCTGCTGGCCCTGGGCTACCGGATGCACCTCTTCGAGGGCGGGGAGGACCGGGATGATGGCTAGCCTGGCCGCCGCGCTGCCGGCCCTGCCGGTCCTGGTGCCGCTGCTCACCGCCATTCCCCTGCTGGTGGGGCCGCGGCGGCGGGTGCAGCGCCTCCTCGGGGTGAGCGGCAGCGTAGCAACCCTCGGCGCCGCCGTCGCGCTCGTGGCGCTGACCCGAAATGGACGGGTCATGGCGATCCAGGCCGGAGGCTGGCCGGCGCCGTTCGGGATCACGCTGGTCGCCGACTCGCTCGCCGCGCTGATGGTGCTGATCGCCGCGGTGATCGGGCTGGTGGGCCTGCTGTTCACCGTCGCCGCCGGCCGGGACGACCGGTTCGTCCACGCCGGGTGGCAGTTTCTGCTGGCGGGCATCGACTGGGCGTTTATCACCGGCGACGTCTTCAACCTCTACGTCGCCTACGAGGTCATGCTCATGGCCTCCTACTTCCTGCTGACCCACGGGACCTCCCGACGGCGGGCACGGGAGGCGTTCGGTTACGTGGCGATCAACCTGGTCGCCTCGATGTTCTTCCTGTTCGGGGTGGCGCTGATCTACTCCGCGACCGGCACGCTCAACATGGCCCACCTGACGGAGCGGGTCCCTCAGGCGCCGGCGGGACCCGTGCGCGCCGGCGCCGGGATGCTGCTGGTCGCTTTCGGGATCAAGGCCGCGATCTTCCCCCTCTACTTCTGGCTGCCGCACACCTACGCGATCCCGCCCGGGGGGATCGCCGCGTTCTTCGGCGGGATGCTCACCAAGGTGGGTGTGTACTCGCTGTTCCGGGTCTTCACCATCGTCTTCCCCAGCGACGGCCCGAACGTGGTGCTGCTGTGGTCGGCGGGCGGGACGATGCTCTTCGGGGTGCTGGGCGCCCTCGCCCAGGACGACATCCGGCGCATTCTCTCCTTCCACATCATCAGCCAGGTCGGCTATATGATCATGGGGCTGGCGCTGTGGAGCCAGTGGGGGATCGCCGGAGGGATCTTCTACGTGTTGCACCACATCATCGTGAAATCCGGACTCCTGCTGGTCGGCGGGGCCATCGAGGAGACTCACGGGACCGGCCGGCTCGACCGGCTCGGCGGCCTGGCGCGGACCAACGGCCTCCTGGCCATGGTGTTCGTCTTCTGCGCCCTGTCCCTGGCCGGGGTCCCGCCGTTCTCCGGCTTCTGGGCGAAACTCCTGGTCATCCGCGCCGGCCTGGCCATCGGCCAGTACGCCGTCGTGGCCGTGAGCATCCTCGTCAGCGTGCTCACGCTGTTGTCCATGCTCAAGATCTACACGACGGTCTTCTGGGGACCCGGGACGCCAGCCAGGGTGCCGGCCCGCCTGATCGTTCCGGCCGCCCTGCTGGCCGCGATCACGGTGGCCGTCGGGCTGCAGCCGTGGGGCCTCTATGCCCTGACGTCCGTCGCCGCCACGCACCTGGTCGAACCCGCCCGGTACATCGAGGCGGTGCTGAGGAAGTAGATGCTGCGCCGCGCCTGGTCAGGGTTCCTCTGGCTCGTAACGTTCGTCGCCCAGAACGTCGCGGCGAACCTCACGGTGGCCGGCCTGGTCCTGCGCCCCTGGAAGCCGGTCCGCTCGGGCGTCGTCCGGCTGCCGCTCGACCTCACGACCGCCGCCGGCATCACGATGCTGGCCCACTCGATCACCCTCGTCCCCGGCACCATGACCGTGGATGTGGCCCCGGATCGTTCCTACCTGCTGGTGCACGTGCTGGCGCTGGATGATCCCCAGGCCACCGTGGAAGAGATCAAGCGGACGCTGGAGCGCCCGATCCAGGGGCTACTGGAATGACGGCCGCCGCGACGGGCATCGCGCTGGCGATGCTGACCCTGGCCATGGCGCTGGGGCTGGTGCGCCTGGTCCGCGGGCCGCACCTTGGGGACCGCATCGTCGCCGGCGATACGACCGCGCTCTTCCTGATCAACCTGGTCACGGTCCTGGGGATCCGGGCCGGCACCGGGCTGTACGCGGACGTCGCGGCGGTCGTCGCCATCCTGGGCTTTATCGGGACGGTCGCCGCCGCCCGCTTCCTCCGGGGGACGCGTCCATTTGAGTGACCTGATCGCCGCCCTGATCCTGCTCGCGGGGTCGAGCCTCTCGCTCATCGCGGCCCTGGGCCTGCACCGGTTCGCCGACGCCTACGCGCGGCTGCACGCGACAACCAAGTCGGCGACCCTGGGCCTGGGACTCGTGCTGACCGCGGCCGTCCTGACCCACGGGACGAACGGGCGCGAGATCCTCACCCTGCTCTTCGTCCTGCTGACCTCGCCGGTGGGGGCGCACATGGTCTCCAAAGCCATGTACGAGTCCGGCTACCGGCCGTGGGAGCGGGGGAGCCGTCCCGCAGACGGACGCACGCGCCGTCCCGGACCGTAGCGATCCCGGGTCGGCATGGAGGGCAGGGCAGCGGGATGCCCGGGTCAGCGGCCGGGCGGCTTCCCAAAACAGTCGAGGTGGTCGTCGGTGCGCCGCCCCGCCGATATGGTAGCATCATGTGCTGGAGGAGTTCGGGAGCCCGGTACCCGGACGGTCTCGAAAACCGTTGGGCGCATCCGCGCCTCGTGGGTTCAAATCCCACCTCCTCCGCCACCGCTTTTCGAGGGATACGAGACGCCAATTCCAGACCGGCCCGACGGTATGCTACGGGGTCAGGGGGACGCCCGGGGCGCGGACCAGCAGCATCGGGCGGCGGCACCGCGCGACGATCCGCATCGCCACACTGCCGGCCCAGACCGCGCTCATGCCCGACCGGCCGTGCGTGGCCATGACCAGGACGTCGGCGTCGAACCGCTCGGCGGCCTCCAGCACCTCCAGGGCTGGATCGCCCCGACCGACCTGGACCTCGACACCCGCGCCTCCGGCCCGGAGGCGCGCGGCCACGCCTTCCAGGTACGTCTGGGCGGCCTCCGCCTCCAGTTCCAGCGACGCGGTCGTGGCGGACGGCAACAGCAGCGCCGCAGGCGAACGGTCGGTCGGCACGGTGGCCAGGGTGGGCACGATGAGGACCAGGATCAGGCGGCCGGCGAAGGCCCGGGCCAGGGACTCGGCCGCAGGCAGCGCCGCCTCGGACGGCGGGCTGCCGTCCAGGGGTACCACGATCCGCTCGAAGGTCGCCCCCCGCCCGACCCCGCCAGGCTTGAGCAGCAGGATCGGCGCCCCACCGCGGTTCAGCACCTGCTGGGCCACGCTCCCATAGAGCAGGTCGCGCGCGCCGCCGGTGCCGTGCGTGCACAGGACGATGAGGTCGGCCCCCAACTCCTCGGCGTGGCGCGCGATGAGGGTCGCGACGTCGGCCGCCTCGGCCGCATGGACGTGCGTGGCGGTCCGAAGACCCCCAAACGTCCGTGCCGCGACCGCGGCCAGATAGGCCTCAGCCTCGGGGACCGATCTCAGGTGGCGGTCGCCGTGGACGGCCGCAGGGGGTCGCCGCTCGACCACGTGCAACAGGGTGACCTCGGACCTGAATCGGCCGGCCAGCGCCTGAGCAGCGGGCAGCACGCTCTCTGCAAGTTGCGAGCCGTCGAGCGGGACCAGCAGGTGCCCAAACACCCTACGCCCCCACCACGACCTGGTAGAGCAGAAAGACGTTGAGGGCGATGATCAACGCCGTCACCACCACGGCGGCCAGTGTCGTCAGCCGGTGGTTCGTCAGGTCGCCCATCAGGTCCCGTCGGCTCGTGAACAGGACCAGTGGGACCAGGGCAAACGGCAGGCCAAAGCTCAGCACCACCTGGCTGATCACCAGCGAGCGAGTCGGATCCCATCCTGCCCCGATGACCACCAGCGCCGGCAGCATGGTGACCAGGCGCCGGATCCAGACCGGGATGCGGCGGTGGAGGAACCCCTGCATGATCACCTGGCCGGACATGGTCCCCACCGTGGAGGAGGACAGGCCCGAAGCCAGCAGCGCCACCGCGAACACGGCACCCGACAGCCCGCCCAGCAGCGGGATGAGCGTCCGGTGGGCCTCCTCGAGCGTCCCTACATGGATCAGCCCCTGGGCGAAGAAGGTCGTGCCCGCCATGATGAGCATAGCACCGTTGACCAGCCCCGCCAGGCTCATGGCGATCAGCACGTCGGCGACCTCGAACCGGTACAGCCGTCGCAGGTGCTCGGGCCGGCCCACGACGATGCGGTGCTGCGTGAGCGACGAGTGGAGAAACACCGCATGGGGCATCACCGTGGCGCCCAGGATGCCGGCGGCCAGCAGCACGCTCTCGGTGCCGTCGAACCGAGGACGGGTCAGGCTGTGGACCACCGCGAGCAGCGCCGGGGGCTCGAGCCAGAGTTCGATCAGGTAGCACGCCGCGATGACCCCCACGAAGGCGGTGATCACCACCTCCAGGGGACGAAAGCCCCGGCGCTCGACCGCCAGGATCAGGAAGGTGACCGCGCCGGTCAGCAGCGCGGCCGGAAACAGGGGGAGCCCGAACAGCAGGTTGAACCCGACGGCGGCGCCGACGAACTCGGCCAGGTCGGTGGCCATGGCCACCACCTCCATCAGCACCCACATGCCCCAGACGACGGGACGGGGGAACTGCTCCCGGCAGAGTTCGGCCAGGTTGCGCCCGGTGGCGATGCCCAGTTTCGCCGACAGCGTCTGGACCAGCATCGCCATCAGATTGCTGGCGGCGATGACCCACAGCAGCAGGAAGCCGAACTTGGACCCGGCCTGGATGTTGGTGGCGAAGTTCCCGGGATCGATGTAGGCGACCGACGCCACGAAGGCCGGGCCGAGGAACGGCAACAGCCGCGCCGGGCCGCGCCGTCGTGCCGTTCCGCCAAGCACCGCATGGGCGGCAGCCAGGGTCGCGGCGTCGCCGGCACGGACTCGAACCGGCCGGTCGTCGGAGGGGTCGGGCGGGTCGGGAGGGTGCATCGGTTTCAGATTTAGTCTTGACTAAAGACCCCCTCGACCAGGGTACCCCGCAGACCCGCCTCCCGTCAAGGGGCGAGGCGGTCTGTCCCCGGCGCCCCTGACCGGATTTCAACCCCTCCGCCACCCGCCTTGGATGGCTCCCCCGGGCGCCTGCAGGCACAATGGGACCAGAGCCGATCTCCAGCCCCGGAGGTGGTAGCATGCACGGCAAACTGGCCCATCGAGCCCTCCTGGCTCTGATCCCCGTCGGGCTGCTGACGACGGCGTCGCTGGCGCTCTCCGTGATGAACCAGGAACCCTCCCCCACCCCCTTCGTTCCGCCAGCCGAGCAGGCCGCCGAGGTCACCGAGCCTGCTCCGCCGCCTGCGCCGGTGGCGCGCACGGTGAAGCCGCGCGTCGCCCAGGCCGAGCGGGTCGTGCAACCCGAGCAGACGGTCACACAGGCCCCCGAAGACCCCGCGATGACCGAGATCACCAAGATCGCCGAGGAGCCCCTGCCTGAACTGGTCGTGGACAAGATCCCGCTGACCCGGGCGCTGGTCGAATTGGAGCGGGCCATGGAACAGGCCAAACTGGCGGTCACCGCGCTGGACGGCGGGTCCCAGGAGCGCTACATCCAGGAGACGATCAACCTGCTGGCGGGCTTCGGCGACGCCAGCTTCCGGCCGCTTGCCCCATCGGCCAGCGCCGAGACCTACAAGGGCGTGCGACCGCTGCTCATCGAGGCCCGGGTCGTGCGCGAGGCGGCCGAGGTCCAGTGGATCGCGGCGGTCCAGCAGCAACTGGAGGCGAGGTCGAGGAAGCTGGCCGAGATCGCCCAGGCCACCGCCGCCAATGGGGGAACGGTCACGGCCCCGGCGCCGGCTGCTGCCCCGGTGGACCTGCACGCGGCCGTGGGGCCCAGCGGCGTGCTGGGGACGCGCGGCGTGCGGCCAGAGGAGCAGGCGACCGAGGTGGTCAGCCAGGCCCTCCGGCAGGCCGCGGATGCCCTGAAGCTGGTCAACGGCACGACCACGGACCAGGCGGCCTCAGCCATGGAAGCCGTGGTCAGGCGGCTTGAGGTGGCCAGGAAGATCGTGCAGATCGCCATCGACCGGTAGAGGCTCGGCCGCGCGGCTCTCCGGCTCCGGTCGCCTACGCGATCGGCCGCGCGGGAGACGGGAGGCGCGCAAGATGCGCGCCTCCCGGTCGTTTTGGGCACCGTACTATACTGGGGACGTGGTCCGGTTCAGCCTCAGGCGGAAGTTCTTCCTGGCCTTCGTCGGGCTGGCGGTGGTCTTCGCCGCGACGTTCGGGATCCTCGCCGTCTACCGTCTCCGGGAGGCGCTGACCGAGCAGGTGCGCATCAGGGCGAAGGTGGTCGCCGAGGAACTCGCGCGCGAAGCCAGCCGCTTCCTCCCTACGCCCGAAGGGCAGACGGAAAGGCCGCAGAGCAGCCGTCTGACCCGGCGGCTGGTGGCGGGGACGGTCCTGTACGCCCAGATCATCAAGGACGGCACCGTGCGGTTTGCCGACGGCGAGAGCTGGCTGGCACCGCCGGCGGATCCGCCGACCCGGCCGCTGGTGGTCATCGAGCGCACCACCTCGTCGGGCCGGCGGTACCTGGACATCTTCCGCGCGGTCCCCGAGTACACCCTCGACCGCCAGACCTACGTGCGAATCGGCTTCCCCCTGGACGACGTCTACGCGCGCATCCGGCAGGAGTCGGTGCGGATCGGGGCGGCCAGCCTCCTGCTGCTGGCCACGGGAATCGTGGCGGCCTTCATCCTGCAGCGGGCCATCGTGGGGCCGGTGGAGCGCATGGTGGACGCGATCCGCCACCTGGCCCGGGGCGACTACTCGGCCCGGGTCGCGGCCTACACGCACGACGAACTGCGGTTGCTGGCCGAGGAGTTGAACGCCATGGCCGGGGCCATTCAGGCGCGCGACCGGGAACTCGCCCGGGTCAACGAGGCGCTGCGGAAGGCCAACCGGATCAAGGATGAGTTCTCGGCCGCCATGAGCCATGAACTCAAGACCCCCCTGCACGCGATCCGCGCCTATGCGCAGCTCCTGCTGGAGGGCATCGACGGTCCCCTGACCGACGCCCAGCGCCAGGACCTGGAGGCCCTGCTGGCCACCGGCGACCACCTGCTGCACCTCATCGAGGGCATCCTGCGCTACTCCGCGCTGGAGGCCGGCGAGACCGCCCCGCAGATCGACGAGGTGGATGCCGCCGTCGTCGTCGAGCAGGCCAGGAAGAACGTGGCGCATCTGGCGCGCTCCAAGGGCCTGCCCATCGAGGCGCACGTGGAGGGCCCGCTCCCGGTGCGCGCCGATGAAACCATGCTGCGGCAGATCTTAATCAACCTGCTGCACAACGCCATCAAGTACACGCCCAGCGGGCGGATCACCATCGAGTCCGCGGCGCGCGACGGGCAGGTGCTCTTCGCGGTGACCGATACCGGGGCCGGCGTCCCGCCGGGTTTCGAGCAGGAGATCTTCGAGCCCTTCCGGAGGGCGGGACAGGCCGGCCGGCGCGAGGTGGACGGCATCGGCCTGGGCCTGGCGGTGGCCAAGCGGTATGTGGAGCAGCAGGGCGGCCGCATCTGGTTCGAGCGCCGGGAGGAAGGCGGCACGACCTTCTACTTCACCCTGCCGGCGGGCGGCCGCGTCCCGGCGGACCACGCCGCGGGGGAGCGCCCATGAAGATCCTCGTCATCGAAGACGACACCCGGTCCCGCGACCTGCTGGCCCGGTATCTCGGCGCCAAGGGGCACGAGGTGGTCTCGGCCGACGACGGCCTCAAGGGCCTCGAGGTGGCCCGGAGGACCGATCCGGATCTGGTGCTCCTCGATGTCAACCTCCCCGGGCTCGACGGCTGGGGGGTCCTCCAGCGACTCCGGGCGCTCAGCCGGGTGCCGGTCATCATGGTCACCGTGCATGACACCACCCAGGAGAAGGTCACCGGGCTGGAACTGGGGGCCGACGACTACATCACCAAGCCGTTCGACTTCGCCGAACTCGAGGCGCGGATCGCGGCAGTGATGCGCCGCTACCAGACGGCCGCGCGATCCGTCGTCCGCACCGCGGAGGTCGTGATCGACGACGAGCGCAAAGAGGTCACCGTGCGCGGCCGACCGGTGCAGCTGTCCCCCAAGGAGTTCGAGTTGCTGCGGCTGCTGGCGTCCCGGCCGGGGAAGGTGTTCTCGACGGAGGAGATCCTGGCCGCCGTCTGGCCGGACCGCGACGCGGCGGCCGCTGAGGACGTCAAGAAGTACGTGCACATGCTGCGGGGCAAGATCGAGCGCGATCCAACCGACCCCGCCATCATCGTGACCGCGCGGGGGTTCGGGTACCGGTTCGCCCTCCCGGTGCAGGACGCCCGGTAGTTGGGTATACTATCGACGGCACCCGCGGAGGGGTGCGAGAGTGGCCGAATCGGCACGCCTGGAGAGCGTGTAGGCGGGCTAACACCCTGCCTCGTGGGTTCGAATCCCACCCCCTCCGCCATGGAACAGGATGGTGAGGATGCGACTCCGAAGCTGGCTGGACCGACTGCCCCCCACCTGGGTGCGCGCAGGCCGCAACGTGTTGGATTTCGTCCGGACGCTCGTGATCGCCTTCCTGCTGGCGCAGCTGGTTATGGTCTCGGTCGCCCAGGCGTTCCAGGTGGAGCAGTACTCCATGGAACCGACCCTGCTGCCGCACGATCGGGTGCTGGTCAACAAGTTCATCTACCGGTTCCGCAGCCCGCAGCGCGGCGACATCATCGTGCTGCGCTACCCCCGCGACCCGGGCCGCAACTACATCAAGCGCATCGTGGGGGTGCCGGGCGACCGCGTGCAGATCCAGAACGGTCACCTGCGCATCAACGGCGAGCCTGTGGAGGAAGTCTACACGAACGGCATGGCCACCGGGAACTACGGGCCGGAGGTCGTCCCGGCCGACTCCTTCTTCGTGCTGGGGGACAACCGGAACAACAGCGAGGACAGCCGGGCATTCGGCTTCCTCAAGCGGGATCTGGTAGTCGGGCAGGCCATGCTGATCTACTGGCCGCCGAACCGAATCGGGCTCCTGCGTTCCCACTGAAAGGCGGGGAGTCGAAAGGCCGACGCCGCCTCAGACCTGGCCGCCTATTCCTCGAGGCCTCAGACATCCCGAAGCCCTCCACCAGGCGGTCGCCGGTCAGCCGCGGGCCGGCCAGCATCTCCCTCAAGGGGATCACCCCCGGCTCGCGGGGGATCACTCGCCTGCCTTCTCCGCCCAGTTCCTTGATCGCCATGCGGTCGCCCGGGCGCAGGCCGCGGCGGACCGGCGAGGCGGCAAAGCGGTCGGAGAGCTCGCCGAGCTGTGAATACGTGATGCGCCGGTCGAAGTTGGGGCCGGCCTGGATAAGGGCAATGGTCTTGGGTTATCGGCTGGCGCTGTGATCGAGGAATCCGTAGACGGCATGCGTGGGGAACTCCAGTGGGCGCGGGACCCCAGGCTCGTAGAACCGGAACCAGGGCCGGTCTCCCTGGACCTCGGGGATTGCCACGGCGCACCTCCTGCCGGCAGGTTACGCCCGCCTTCTGCGATGCGGCAGGGAAGTCCAGCCGGTTCCTGCCGATGGGTTCCCGGACCATCACGCACGGATCAAGACGGCTCGCGGCGATGGCGCAGGCCATGCTATGATGCCCCTGGCCGTGCTAGGCGGGGAGCTAGCGGTTCCCTGTAACCCGCAATCCGCTACAGCGGGGCTGAACTCCCGCCCAGAGGCGCCATTCCGTGGGGCCAGGCCCGCGTGCGCAGCGAGGAGGGCCGGGTCCTGTGCAACGGGACCTGACCAACCCCGCCAGGCCCGGAAGGGAGCAACGGTACGTCAGACCTCCCGTGTGCCGCAGGGGCACCTGGTCGGAGCCGGCGGCGCGGAAACCGCCCGGGGGGTGTGTGTCGAAGGTGGGTGCACGGCCGATCCCGCAGGCCCCGACGCCGTGCGCCACGAGGCGACCCGTCGGTTTGCCATATAGCCATGCTATCGGTATTCTTTTCCACAAGCAGACGACCCTCAACATCGATGCGACCGTCATGGCCCAACTCAAACGCGAAGCCGCCCGTCAGGGACGCACGATGTCCGAGCTCGTCAAAACCGCTCTGCGCCTGCTGTTTCGCTTTTAGCAGAGGAAGCGGGAGGACCTCCCTCCTCTGCCCACGTACCACAGCGGCGGTGCGCTGGTCGATGTCGCGCATTGGGATGTCCTCTACCGGGCCTTGGAAGGTCGGTAGTGGTCGTTGTCGAGGTTGCCGAACCGCGATGGCGGTGCCAGTACATGCAGGATGCTCCCGCCGGGGGCCAGCGGCCGCGACACCTGCCGACGCCCAACCCCAGCGAATGGCGCGCCGTCCTTCTCGCGCGTGGGCGAGCGCTCCACCGAGGCCGGCATGTCGCCCGCGTTGGAGCGTCGTTCCACGTTACCGCCGTGAGGTGACCACTCCCGGGATGCGCGGGGCCTACGTCGGCGGCGGAGCTGCGACGCGCCCGGCGCGCAGGTGGTGGGGGAGCAGCGCCGCGTAGACCGCCTCGCAGGCCGGTGTGGGCACAGCCGCCTCGCGCCCGTAGCGCACCACGGTGCCGTGCAGCGCTTCGACCTCCAGCCGCTTCCCGTGAATCAGGTCGTAGTGCAGCGACGAGGTCACGTGCGGTTCGACCCGCTGCGCGAGCGTCAGGTGGGTCTCGACGACATCGCGGCCCAGCCCCACCCCGCGCGCCCCTCCGACGGCCACGACCTCTTCCAGGATCTGCCTGAACATCTCCCAGGACGGCGGGCAGGCGCGGATCTCACCGATGGGCAGGCGGGTCAGCGCCGTCATCCCGGCCAGGGCGCAGATGAACGCGAACTTCACCCACTTCTCGCGGACCACGTCGTCGGTCGCGGTCGCCAGGATGCCGGCGTCGTTCATCAGGCGCTCCCAGTGCCGCACGCGGTCGGAGAGCCCTCCACGCCACTCCCCGAAGGTCAGCGTCCGGGGGCCCCCGGTCTGCTGGACGAGGCCGGGCTCCTTGATCGTGGACAGCATGTAGACAACCCCACCCAGCACCCGCTCGGGGCCGAAGAGGCGGGCCAGGTACTCTTCGTTGTCCACGCCGTTCTGCAGTGAGAGGACCGCCGTCTCCGGCCCCACGGCGGGGCGCAGCGCTTCTGCGGCTGCAGCCGTGTCGAAGGACTTGACCGTGAAGAGGACGAGGTCGGGCGCAGGAGCCCGGGGTGGCGCCTCGGCGGCCTCTGCCGGGGCGAAGAACTCGCCGTGGACGGTCTGCAAGCGGAGCCCACCCTGCCGGCGCAGGGCGTCCAGGTGGGCCCCCCGCGCCACGAAGGTGACGCGGTGCCCGGATCGGGCCAGCAGACCGCCGAAGTACCCGCCCAGTCCCCCGGCCCCCACAACCGTGATGTTCACCGAGGCCTCTATCGTTCCAGAGGATGCTGCCTGCGGAGCCCGGCGAACCGCGCGAAGCCTTTGTCGCTCGTGTACAGGGTGGCGCCGTGTTCAATGGCCAGGGCCGCCAGGTGCGCGTCCATCACCTCGGCTCCTCTGAGATGGTGCTCGAGGAGCAGGGCGCTGAGGATGGCCCAGTGGCGCTCGCCGGGCTCGAGCACCGACACCGTCGGGCGCGCCAGCCACTCACCGACGATGGAGCAGGCCTCGGCGATGGAGAACGGCGCCTGAAAGATCCGGGGATTCGTCACGATCCTCAGAAACGCCAGGATCGTCGCCCACGACAGGCGCACGGGTTGGGGACTCGCAAGCAGACCCTCGAACCAGCCCCGGGCCCGATCATGCTCGGGGATCCCCCGGACATAGGCGTAGAGGAGGAGGTTCGCGTCTATCAGGATCAACGATGCCAGGGGTCCTCGACCTGCTCGATGAGCTCGCTGATGCGATCCAGGCTCACCCCGGGGCGCAGCCCCAACTCGCGGGCCCGGACCTTGAACGGCGGAAGGGGGGGCGGTGTCCGACGCGCGCTCAGGGCCGTCCGGAGGAGATCGTTCACCACCTCCTTGAATGACCGGCCAGATCGCCGGACCTCCGCCTTAAGCCCGGCGGCAACGTCGTCATCGAGGGTCAGCGTCGTGCGCACATCACGATGATAGTGTTTGGTCATCATGATGTCAACGCAGCCTGGCGCCGAGATGACCTCTTCCGTGAAGTCACTCCAGCCGCTTCTGGAAGCGGACCACGCTGACCGCAAAGAACGCCAGGCCCAACGCGGCGAGGGGGACGACCTGGTGGTAGAGCATCGCCAGACCGATCCCCTTGAGGATGATGCCGCGGACGATAATCAGGAAGTAGGTCAGGGGCAGCGCGTAGCCGATCCACTGGATGACCGCCGGCATCCCCTCGCGCGGGAACATGAAACCCGACAACAGGATGGTGGGGAGGAAGGCAAAGAACGACGCCTGCATCGCCTGCCGCTGGGTCCGTGACACGGTGGAGATCAACACCCCCTGACCGAGCGACGCCAGGTAGAAGAAGAGGGCGAGCAGGTAGAGCAAGGCCAGACTGCCGTGGATCGGCACCCTGAACCAGAAGGCGGCGATCACCAGCGCCAGGGTGATGTCGGCGTATCCCAGGAGCACGTAGGGCAGGATCTTCCCCAGCATCAACTCGCCCTTGCGGATCGGCGTGGCCACCAGCAGTTCCAGGGTCCCCAGCTCGCGCTCCCGCACGATGGCCAGGGCCGTCAGCATCATGGTGAGCATCTGCAGCACGACGGCCAGCAGGCCCGGGACCATGAAGTTCACGCTGCGCAGGTCGGGGTTGTACCAGGCGCGGGTGCGCACCTCCAGCGGGGGGCCGATCCCCCCGGCGGCGCCGGGGAGCCGTCGGGCCACGATCTCCAGCGAGGTGAGCTGGCCGATGGCCTCGGCGGTCGAGAGGGCGCCGCTGGCAATAAGGGGATCAGAGGCGTCCACGAGGACCTGCACCTGGGCCGGGCGCCCGGCCTGGAGACGGCGGGCGAGGTCGACCGGCAGCACGATCGCCACCCGGGCATCCCCCCGGTCGATGGCCCGCTGCACCTGCTCCAGGTCGGCCGCGTAGGCGCGCACATCGAAGCGGCGCGAGTTTGCGAAGCGCTGGATGAGCTGGCGGCTCTCGCGGCTGCGCGACAGGTCCAGGACAACGGTGGGCAGGTGTTCCACGTCGGTGGTGATGGCGTAGCCGAAGAGCACGAGCTGGACCACGGGCATCACCAGCGCCATGGCCAGGGTCCGGCGGTCGCGGACCAGTTGGATGAACTCCTTGACGATGATGGCCGTGAGGCGGCGGGCCGCCGGCAGGGCGGCCGCCCGGCGGGGGGTGAGCGCAGTTGCCGTCCCGGGCCGGTCAGGCATGGAGGGCACCTGCCTGCGCGCTGTCGGCCCGCCCGTCGCCAAATGCACCGTGCAGCCCCACCGCGGTGTCCGGTTCCACCAGGGAGACGAAGACGTCTTCCAGCGACGGTGGCCGGGGCTCGATTCGGCGAACCCGGATGCCCCGTCCGCGCAGGAACGCCTCGACGGCCGGGGCGGCCTGGGCCGGCGCGTCGACCACCGCGTGGATGGCGACGCCACGAAGCGCCGCGTCGCGTACCATGGGCGCCTCGCGCAGGGCGGTCATCGCATCCATCCAGGGCTCGGCTATGATCTCCAGCACGCCCCCGCGCATCGCGGAGGCCTTGATCTCCGACGGCGTGCCCCGGGCGATGATCCGCCCGGCGTGGATAAAGGCGAGCATCCCGCAGTGCTCGGCCTCGTCCATGTAGTGGGTGGTGACCAGGACGGTGGTGCCCTCGTCGGCGAAGCGGTAAATCAGTTCCCAGAACTCGCGGCGCTGCGCCGGATCGGTTCCCGAGGTCGGTTCGTCCAGGAGCAGCAGTTGGGGCCCGTGCAGCACCGCGCAGCCCAGGGCCAGGCGCTGCCGCCACCCGCCCGACAGCGTGCCGATGAGGTCGCGGGCGCGTCCCTCCAGCCCGGCCCGCTCCAGCCAGGCCCGGACGGCCTGCCGGCGTTCGCCGGCCCCCAGGCCGTAGACGCGGCCGTAGAAGTGCAGCAACTCCTCCGCGGTCAGGTCGTTGTAGAGGCTGGAACGCTGGTTCATGTACCCGATGCGCGCCTTGACCGCCTCGGGATGGCGGACCACGTCGTACCCGAGGACGCGCGCCGAACCTTCACTGGGCAGCAACAGGCCGCACAGCATGCGGATGGTGGTGGTCTTCCCGGAGCCGTTGGGGCCGAGGAACCCGAAGATCTCCCCGCGGGCGATGGACAGATCCACGTGGTCCACCGCGACGAAGTCGTCGAAGCGCTTCGTCAGACCCCGCGCCTCGATGGCCATCTCAGGAGGCATCGGGACCCTGGCGTCCCAGCAGCGATACGAAGACATCCTCCAGGGACGCCTCGATGGGGCGGATCGCTTCCACCGTCACCCCTGCCCGCCCGAGCGCAGCACCCACCGCCGGCGCGGCAGCCAGATCGCGGACGACGAGGTGCAGGCTGGCGCCGAAGACCGTCCCGCCCAGCACCTCGGGCAGCGCCCGTGCAGCGGCCAGGGCGGGCCAGCGTGGAGTGGCGAGCACCTCCAGCACGACGCCGCGCATGCGGCCGCGGGTCGCGTCGGGGGTATCCACCGAGAGGATGCGGCCCTGATGCATCAGGGCCACCCGGGAGCAGCGCTCGGCCTCGTCCATGTACGGGGTGGCCACGAGCACGGTCATGCCCTGCCGGTTGAGGTGGTAGAGGATCTGCCAGAACTCCCGCCTGGAGAGAGGATCGACGCCGGTGGTGGGCTCGTCCAGGATGATGACCTCGGGTTCGTGGATCAACGTCGCCGCCAGGGCCAGCTTCTGCTTCATCCCGCCCGACAGGTGGTCGGCCAGGCGGTGGCGGAACGGCCCCATGCGGCCAAACGCCAGCAGCCGCTCGATCCGCGCGGCCATCGCCTGTCTCGGGACGGCGTAGATCTCGGCCACGAACCGCAGGTTCTCGAGTACCGTGAGATCAGTGTAGAGCGAGAATCCCTGCGGCATGTAACCGATCCGCGCCTTGATGGCATCGGGGTGGGTCAGCACGTCGAGGCCGGCGATGCGGGCGCAGCCGCCGGTGGGTTCCAGGACGCCGGCCAGCATGCGGAACAGCGTGGTCTTCCCGGCGCCGTCGGGGCCGACGACACCGAAGATCTCGCCGGCCTCGACGGTCAGCGAGACGCGATCGACGGCCAGGCGATCGCCGAACCGCCGGGTGAGGTCGGTCGCGAGGATCATCGGCGCCATGGCGGTGGCCCGCCGGCCGTTTTGATGACGGCGTCGGCCGGCATGCCCGGTTTCAACACGCGGTCGCGGTTGTCCAGCGTGATCCTCACCCCGAAGACCTGCTTGACGCGCTCCTCGCGGGTCTGCACGTTGCGCGGCGTGAATTCGGCCTGCTGGCTGATCTCGGTGACGGTGCCCGCAAAGGGCCGGTGGGGAAACGCGTCCACGAAGACATCGGCTGGCTGTCCGACCCGGATGTGAGCCAGGTCCGGTTCCGGCACGAAGACCCGCACCCACACGCGGTCCAGGCGGGCGATTGAGAGCAGGCGCTGGCCGGCGGCGACGACGTCGCCGACCTCCGCGCTCCTGGTCACCACCATCCCGGCGGCGGGCGCGCGGAGGATCGTGTGGTCGTACTGTGCCCGCGCCAGATCCAGGGCCGCCCGCGCCTGCGCCACCTGGGCGCGGGCGGCGGCGACCTCCTGCTCCCGCTGCCTGACCAGATCGTAGGCCGCGCGGGCGGCCTGCAGGCCGGCCTGCGCCTGCCGCATCTGCGCGGCTGCGATGGAGGTATCCTGCCGCCGGATGCCGACCTGCAGGCGGTTGGCTTCCGCAGCGGCGAGGACGGCCCGCGCCTGGGTCACCTGCCGCTCCGCGGCGGCTTCCTGCGCGGCCGCGGCGTCGCGCTGCGCGCGCAGCACCCTGACCTGCGCCTGGGCGGCGTCCACCTGCTGCGCCGCGACGGCGCCCGCGCGGTAGAGCTGCTCGAGGCGCTGGAGATCCTGCTGGGCCCGCACCAGGGTGGCCTCGATCGCCGCCACGTTGGCGCTGGCGGCGCGCGCCGCCTGCTCTGCGGCCGCCACCTGCGCCCGCGCCTGATCCACCTGCCGGGCGACCTGCCGGGCCTGCCAGTCCTGCGCAATCTCGGCCTGCGGCACCCGGGCGCGTGCCGCGTCCATCTGCGCTTCCGCCTGGGCGACGGCGGCGGCGGCCTGGGTGCGCTGCGCGCGCAGCGCCACCTCGGCCTGGGCGACCCGCGCGCGGGCGGTCTCGACGGCCGCCTCCGCCTGTGCCAGCATCGCGTCCATCTCGGCCGCATCGAGCCGCGCAACGACCTGCCCTGCCCGCACTTCGGATCCTTCGGCCACCAGGAGCTGCGTCACCCGCCCGGGGACCCTGCTGGCCACGCTGACCTCGGTGGCCTCTATCGTGCCAAAGGCCCGCAGCGTGCCGGGTGAGGGCGGCGGCCAGAGGGACGTCCGCGCCCACAGGGCCGTCGCGGCGAGACCTGCGATCACGATGAGCACGCCCAGGCGCCGCCTCATGGATCTCCCTCCAGGGGCCCGCCGAGGGCGCGTGCCAGGTGCGCCCCGGCCGGGCTGAGAGAACCGTGGGTCCCCCTCAGCACGCCGGTGAGGAAGAGCCGTACGTTCTCACGGACGACGGTGGCGTAGGCGGCGTCCGTCATCTTCGCGCCTCCGAGCACCTCCAGGACCATCACGGAGGCGATCATCAGCATCGGCAGCGCCCGCGCGGCCACGGCCGGATCCAGGTCCGCCCGGTAGAGGCCGGTCCGCATGCCCTCCCGCAGGTGGGCTTCCAGGACGCGGGCGGCTGCCAGGGGCAGGAGCCGCATGTATTGCTGACGCGCCGAAGCGCTCAGGTGCGGGGTCGCGGAGAGCATGACCTTCACGAACCGGATGTGGGTTCTGATCCGCCGGATCGCTTCGCCGCCGAACGCCTGCAGGACGCGCTCCACCTCGTCGGCCGTTCGGACCCGAGCCAGCCGGGCCGCCAGGTCTTCGAGCACCCCTTCCATGATGGCCTGTCGGGGGATGTGCGCCAGCAGGTCGTCCTTGCTGCGGAAATAGTTGTAGATCGTACCCTCGGCGACCCGGGCGGCGCGGGCAATGTCCTGGATGGTGGCGGTGGGGTAGCCTTTCGCCGCGAAGACGCGCAGCGCCGCCTTCAGGATCTGACGCCGTCGCGCTTCCGTCAGGGCCTGCTTGGCCTGGAGGGTGAGGTGAGGCACCGCGGCCTCCAAATTGATGAGTGAGTGCACATTCAATAAGTTAACACGCTGAAAGGCGGGGCGTGTCAGGAAACATGCGGGCGGGGCTCAGCCTTCCGGGTGGCCGCCCGCCGGCGGGTCGGGGTCCGAGGCCGGAGCGGGTTCCCGTTCCGCCGCCTCCTCGCGGGCCTGCCCGTCCCGCTCGGGGCGCGGCGGGCCGAACCGCCGCAGGTGCTCGGCAAGTTCGGCCAGCCGACGGCTGACCAGGTGGTTGACCGTCCCCTCGGGGTAGTTCCCATCGGCGTCGGCGACGCCCGCGGGCATGCCGGTCAGGACCTCGAGTCCTTCGTCGATGGTCCGCACGGCCCAGATGTGGAACCTTCCCTCCCGGACCGCCTGCGCGACCTCGTCGTTCAGCATGAGGTTGCGCAGGTTCTGGTGGGGGATCAGCACCCCCTGCCGGCCCGTCAGCCCCATCGTCTTGCACGCATAGTAGAACCCTTCGATCTTCTCGTTGACGCCGCCGATGGGCTGGATCTCGCCCTTCTGGTTGACCGAGCCGGTCACGGCGATCCCCTGGTCGATGGGGACGCCCGACAGTTCCGAGAGCAGCGCGTACAGTTCGGTGGAGGCGGCCGAGTCGCCCTCGACCTCCTCGTAGGTCTGTTCGAAGGTGAGGGACGCGTTCAACGACAGCGGCCGCTGCTGGGCGAACTTGCCGCCCAGGTAGGCCGCCAGGGTGAGCACGCCCTTGGTGTGGATGCGCCCGGACAGCTGGGTTTCCCGCTCGATGTTCACGACGCCGCGGCTGCCGACGAAGGTCCGGGCCGTGACGCGGGAAGGCTTGCCGAAGGCGTAGTCGCCCAGCATCAGGACCGACAGCCCGTTCACCTGGCCGACAGCGGTCCCGTCGGTGCTCACCAGCAACTGGCCGTCGCGGAGCAGCGTCCGGATGCGCTCCTCGACCCGATTGCTGCGGCGGATCTTCTCATCGATGGCGCGGCGCACATGCTCGGAGGAGACCCGATCTGCGCCCTCGCTCCGAGCCCACGCCGAGGCTTCGTAGATGACATCCGCCATCTCGTTGAAGCGCATGGAGAGCCGGTGCTGGTCTTCGGCCAGACGGGCGCTGTGCTCCAGGACGCGCGCCACGGCGGCGCGGTCGAAGGGCAGCAGGCCTTCGCGCCGGCAGATGGCGCCGATCGCCCGGGCGTAGTCCAGCATGGCGTCGGCGGTGCGCTCCACGTCGATGTCGAAGTCGGCCTTGATCTTGAACAACTTGGGGAAGTCCTCATCGAACAGGTAGAGCAGGTGATAGATCAGCCAGGGGCCGATCAGGACCACCTTGACGTTGAGCGGGATCGGCTCGGGCCGCAGCGTCGCCGTGGCGAAGAGGCCGTACTGCTCCGCGATGTTCTCGATGCGGACCTCGCGGCTCTTGAGGGCGCGCTTGAGCCCCTCCCACGCGAACGGCGAGACCAGCAGGTCGCGGGCCTGGAGGACCAGGTAGCCCCCGTTGGCGCGATGCAGCGCGCCGGGCTTGATCATCGTGAAGTCGGTGACCATGGTGCCGAACTCGCCACGGAACTCCGTCTTGCCGAACAGGTTGTAGTACGTCGGGTTCAGTTCCAGCACGACGGGCGCGCCCCTCGCCTGGCTGTTGTCGATGAACAGGTTGACCTGGTACCGGGTGAACTCGGGCCGCCGGGGCAGGAACGGGAGGGGCGGCGGCTGGGCTTCCTCTTTGAAGTCGTCGTGGCGCTCCACCACGTCGGCCAGGAGGCGGTCGAGCCACTCCACGAGGCGCGGGTGATCGGCGTAGCGCTGCTTGAGCGCATTCACGGCGTGGCCGGCCACCGACCGCACCGCCGAGCGCTCCAGTTCGGTCAGCGCCTCTTTGGCTTCGCGCTCGATGTTGCGGACCTTCCGGGTGGCCTCGCCGACGCTTTCCTGCAGCGCCCGCGCCCGGCGCTCGAGTTCCTCCCGGTGGGCCGGGGAGAGCTGCGCGAGCTGCTCGTCCCCGATCGGCTCCCCCGACGGCGAGATCGGGACGGTCGCGATCCCCACGGGCGTGCGCTGGAGGGCGAACCCGAGCCGCCGGGCTTCCTGTTCCAGTTCGCGCCAGATCCCGCTGGCCTGCTGCTCGAACTGCTGCATTACCGCGCTGCGCTTGGACTCGAACGTCTCGCTGGCGAACAGCTTGCGGATGGCGTCCTTCAGCTCGTCGACGAGCCGCTCCATGTCCCGCCGGAACTGAGCCCCCATCCCCGGCGGCAGCGAGATCGCCATGGGCTGGTCCGGCTGCCGGAAGTTGTGAACGTAGATCCAGTCGGGCGGCGCCGGCTGCCTGGACGCGATCTCGTCCACCTTGCTGCGGGTGTAGGTGGTCCGGCCGGTGCCCGGCGGCCCGGCCACGAAGATGTTGTAGCCGGTCTGCGGGACGATCAGGCCGAAGTCGAGGGCGCGGACGGCCCGGTCCTGGCCTACGATACTGTCCCCGGGCGGCAGGTCGGCGGTCGTCTCGAAGGGCAGGTCCTCCGGCCGGCACGTCCACCGCACCTGCTCGGGAAGGACCCGACGGGCCTGGCGAAGTTCATCACCGGCGCTCATTGTGGTGTTTCATTCGGGGGGTAGGGGAACCTCTCCTATCGAAGTTTGGAAGGCGAAGCCCCGGCGGGCCGGCCGCCGGGTACCGGCAGGGCGGAGGCGATCGGCATGGGGACCCACCGGCTGTATGCCCGCATCGCGGGGATGAAACCGTAGGGGCGCTGCCGGCGTGGTCGACGTCGCCTTCCTCGGGCATTTCGCCAGGGACCGGCTGGTCTGGCGCGGCGTCGCCGAGACCGCGTCGGGGGGCGGCGTCTACTACGGCTCCCTGGCGCTGCGCCGGCTGGGGTTTTCCGTGGCGGTCATCACGAAGCTGCACCCGGACGACTTCGGCCATCTGGACGAACTGCGCCGCGAGGGGATCACCGTGTACGCCTCGCCGGCCGGCCAGACCACCGGCATCGAGAACATCTACCCCACGGAAGACATGGACCGCCGGATCTGCCGCCTGCTGGGGTGTGCCGGACCGTTTACACCCGGAGAGGTCCCGGTCGTCGAGGCCCGCGTCATCATCGTGACGCCGCTGGTGGCCGGGGAAGTCGGCGCCGAGATCGTCCGCCTGCTGGTCGCGCGCGGCCCGCTCGGCCTGGACGTCCAGGGGTTCGTGCGGGTGCCGATAGACGACTCGCTGGTGACCAGGGACTGGCCGGGGAAAACCAGGGATCTCGCCGGGGTGAGGTACGTGAAGGCCGACGACGCCGAAGCCGAGGTGCTGACCGGGAAGACGGACATGCGGGAGGCGGCGCGCGCCCTGGCCGCGCTCGGTCCCCGGGAAGTGGTGCTCACCCACAGGCGCGGCGTGCTGGTCTACGCCGACGGGACGTTCCACGAAGCCCCATTTGCGCCCCGGACCATCAGGGGCCGCACCGGCCGCGGGGACACCTGCTTTTCGACCTACGTGGCGTCGCGGTTGGACCTGGCGCCAGGCGAGGCGTGCCGGTTGGCCGCGGCAGTGACCTCCCTCAAGATGGAGCACCCGGGTCCCTACCGCGGCACCCGCGAAGACGCCGAACGGTTCCTGGCGAGCCCCCCGGGTTGACCCCGACTCCCATGAAGATCGGGGTGTTCGTCGACAGCTACAAGCCGATCGTCACCGGGGTCGTCCACAGCGTGGACCTCCTGCGCAGTGGCCTGGAAGCCCTGGGCCATGAGGTCCATATTTTCGCCCCCGCCGCGCGGGGGTACCGGGATGTCGAGGATCGGGTGTACCGGTTCCCCGCGATCAACCTGTCCCGCAGGATTCCCTCTCCCCTGGCCCTGCCGGTCTCGCCCCGGGTGCTGGCGCTCATCCCCCGGCTGGGGCTGGATGTCATTCACACGCAGCATCCGTTCCCTATCGGTCGGCTCGGGGTGACCCTGGCGCGCCGCCTGGGGGTGCCGGCCGTCTACACCTTCCACACCCAGTACGAGCACTACGTGCACTACGTCCCGCTGCCCCGAGGGTTCGTCCGCGCTGCAGCCCGGTGGGCGGTCGTCGGCCAGGCGGAGCGATGTCAGCTGGTCATCTGCCCGGCTCCGTCGGTCCGCGACCTGCTCCTCTCCTACGGCATCCGACGTCCCATCGAGATCCTGCCGAACCCCATCGACCTCGGGCGGTTCGCAGGCGCAGACGGCGGGGCAGCCCGCCGGCGCCTCGGGATCGCATCCGAAGAACGGGTCCTCCTCTACTGCGGACGCCTGGCCAGGGAGAAGAACCTCGCCTTCATGCTTCAGGCCCTGGCAGACGTGCTCGTCCGTCCGCCCGGCGCGCGGCTCCTCATCGTCGGCCACGGGACGGAGCGGGCAGCGCTGGCCCGCCTGGCGGCGTCCCTCGCCCTGGGCGACCGGGTGGTGTTCGCCGGCGAGGTGGCGTATGCCGACGTCGCCCAATACTACGCGGCCGCGGACCTGTTCGTGATGACGTCCGTGACCGAAGTGAAACCGCTGGCGGTGCTGGAAGCGATGGCCTCCGGACTGCCGGTGGTCGCCGTCGCCGCCCACGGGCTCAACGACACCGTGACCCACGGCGCGGATGGGCTGCTGACCGACCACGATCCCGCAGCGTTTGCCGATGCCGTCCGGCGCCTGCTGGCCGACGATGCCGGGCGCCGGATGATGGGCCGGCGCGCCCGGCAGACCGCCGAACAATACGACGTGCGCACCATCGCCCGGCGGCTGGCAGACCTCTACGCCGCGGCGCGGGACCTCCACCGGCAGGGGATCGGCGACGGCCGCCGGCAGGGCAGGAGTCGCGCGGCACCGTCCGAAGAAGTGCAGTGACCCACACCGGCCTCGTGCCGACAAGGAGGTGGCGCATGACAGGTCGCCGCACTGCCCTGCTGGTGGTGGTGGTGCTGGCCGCCGGGATGCTCGCCCGGCCCGCCGCGCTGTCCGCCCAGGCCCCGCTGAAGATCGGGTACCCCGTCTGGGTCGGCTACGGGCCCCTGTTCCTCGCCGAGAAGAAGGGCTTCCTCAAGGAACTGGGGACTGGGGTGGAGTTCGTCCTGATGGAGGACACCAAGCCCCGGTACGTGGCCCTGGCCGCCAAGCGCATCGACGGGCTGATGACCACCATCGACACGGTCGTGCAGCGCGTGAAGCCCGACCTCCAGATGGCCGCCATCCTGGCCATGGACGACTCGAAGGGCGGGGACGGCATCGTCGCCCGCAAGGAGATCCAGTCCGTCCGGGACCTCAGGGGGAAGAAGGTGGCGTTCAGCGAGGGCTCCGTGAGCCACTTCTTCCTGGCCTTCCTGCTGCAGCAGCACGGGATGTCGCTGCGCGACATCACCCCGGTCAACATGACCGCCGGCGACGCGGGCGCCGCGTTCGTGGCCGGCAAGGTCGACGCGGCCGTCACCTGGGAACCCTGGCTGACCAGGGGCAAGCAGGCACCGCACGGCAAGGTGCTGGTGGACTCCTCGGCCACGCCCAACCTGATCGTGGACGTCCTGGTCTTCCGCAAGGACGTCATCAAGGCCCGGCCCAAGGACATGGAGAACCTCGTGCGGGCCTGGGTCCGGGCCGTAGACTTCTGGAAGGCCAACCCCGACGAGGCCAACAAGATCATGGCCGAAGCCGTGGGCGGCTGGCTGAAGGACCCTAAGGTGTTCGCCGAGACCCTCACCGGCATCCGCTACTATGACGCGGCGGCGTTGAAGGAGTTCTTCGGCACGAAGGCCGCGCCGGGTGCGGGCTACAAGACCGCGCAGTTCGCCATCGACCTGTGGACGCGGCTCGGCAAGGCCGGCATGAAGGGCATCAAGGCGGCGGACATCCTGGACGGGTCATTCGTGAAGTGAGGCCGGGCCGCAAGGGCCTGATCCAGCGTCTCAGCGAGATCCTGCGGCCGCACGAGCCGATCTCCCGCGCTGCGTACCTGGCGGGGGTCGCCGCGTCGGCCGCAGGTCTGTTGGCGGTCTGGGCGGGGCTCACCTACGGAGGCTTCGTCGCCCCCCTGTTCCTCCCGTCGCCATCGGACATCATCGGGGCGGCGGCCGAACTGCTCGCCGACGGCAGCCTGCTGGTGCACACGCAAGCCAGCGTGACGGTCATCGTCACGGGCTGGGCCCTGGCTGTGGCGCTGGCGGTGCCGCTGGGCATCCTGATGGGGACCCTCAAGTTCGTCGAGGCCCTGCTGGAGCCGGTGGTGGACTTCGTACGCTACCTGCCGGTCTCCGCCATGATCCCGCTGCTGATCCTCTATATCGGGATCGGCACCGCCGAGAAGGTGGCGGTGATTTTCATCGGCACGTTCTTCCAGTTGATCCTGCTGGTCGCGGATGTCTCGGCCAACGTCCCCAAGGACCTGCTGGATTCCGCCTACACGCTGGGCGCCAGGCGCGGCGACGTGTTCCGACGCGTCCTGCTGCCTGCGACCCTGCCCGGCGTGATGGACAACCTCCGCATCACCATGGGCTGGGCGTGGACCTACCTGATCGTCGCGGAACTCGTGGCCGCCGACCGCGGGCTGGGCTACATGATCCTGGACGCCGGCCGGGGTCTGTTCACCGACCGCATCTTCGTCGGGCTGTTCACCATCGGGCTGCTGGGGTTTGCATTTGACTTCACGTTCAAATGGCTCCACCGGCTCCTGCTGCCGTGGTCGCCGAGGATCTGAGTGGTGACCCTCGTCATTCGCGACCTGAGCGTGGTCTTCACCCGGCGGCGGGGCGGGACGGTGACCGCCGTGGAGCACCTGACCCTGGAGGTGCGGGAGCAGGAGTTCGTCTCCATCGTCGGGCCGTCGGGCTGCGGGAAGTCCACGCTGTTGCGCATCGTCGCCGGCCTCATCCGACCCACCTCCGGCGAGGTCACCCTAAACGGCCACCCCGTCGAAGGACCCGGCGCCGACCGCGGCATGGTCTTCCAGTCCTACACCCTCTTCCCGTGGCTGACGGTGCAGGGCAACGTGGAGTTCGGGCTGCGGCTGCGCGGCCGGCCGGCCCAGGAGCGCCGGGAGGTCGTCCGCCGCTACCTGGACCTGGTCGGGCTGCAGGGCACCGAGCCTGCCTATCCCAAGGAACTATCAGGTGGCATGCAGCAGCGCGTGGCCATTGCCCGGGCGCTGGCCAACGATCCTGCGATCCTGCTCATGGACGAGCCGTTCGGCGCCCTCGATGCGCAGACCCGCGCGGTCATGCAGGAACTGCTCCTGCGGGTCTGGGAGCAGACCCACAAGACGGTGCTGTTCGTCACCCACGACATCGACGAGGCGATCCTGCTCTCCGACCGCGTCTACGTCATGACCGCGCGGCCCGGGCGGATCAAGGCCGAAGTGGCCGTGATCCTCCCGCGGCCCCGGGAGGTCGGTGTGATGGACACGCCAGCGTTCATTGCCCTGCGCCGGCAGATCCACGGGCTGATCCGGGATGAGATCCTGCGGGTGGTGGGCCAGGAGCGCCCGCGGTCGGGACGGGGTTGACACGTCCACATAGAGACTTAATCTTAATAGAGAATGAGTCTTCATAAGATAGATCTGGAATTCCTGCGGCGGGCCCTTCGAGCCACCCGGCACCGGATGACCGCGCAGCGGGTGGCCGTCTTCGAGGCCCTCCAGATGTCCCGCGACCACCCCTCGGCCGAGGCGCTCCTCCGGCGGGTCCGGCGGCGGTACCCCACCCTCAGCCGCGCCTCCGTCTACAACGCGTTGAACCTGTTCACATCCCTCGGCCTGGTGGCCGCGCTCGACGGACCCGACGGCTTGGCCCGCTACGACCCGGGCACGTTGCCGCACGCCAACGTGGTCTGCGTGCGGTGCGGGGCGATTGACGACGTCACCGATCCAGGCATCCCGGCGCTGCTCCGGCGTGCGGCCGGGCGATCCGGATTCGTGCTGGAGCCGTATCTGACCGTGCGGGGCCTCTGCCCCGCATGCGCACGAACACCTCACGGGAAGGACAGGAGGAGGATCCATGGGACAGCAAGGACGCGCTATCGTCGAACTGAACGTCGATGAACTCATCGGCGAACTCAAGAAGGCCTACCTGGACGAGTTGCTGGCGTTCTACTCGTACTGGATCACCGCGCAGGTCGCCGAGGGGTTCCACGGCGAGGAGTTGACCGAGCACTTCACCGAGGAGGCGACGGCGGAACTGGGGCATGCCAGGGCCCTGGCCCGACGCATCATCGAGTTGGGCGGTGACCCCGTCGTGCACCCCAGAGACTGGGAGGCGGGGGCCAACGCGCCGTGGACGGCTCCGCGGTCCGAATGGAGTGACGCCGACGGCATGGTGGAGGATCAGATCAAGGCCGAACGGGGCGCCATCGCGGCCTACAACCGGCTCTGCAAGATGACGTTTGGGAAGGACCCGGTGACCTACGCGCTGGCCTCGGAGCTGCTGAAAGACGAGGTCGGGCACGAGGAGTTCCTGGAGAACCTCCTGGCGCGCACACACCGGTAAGTGAGGGCACGGTGCCGCGTGTCGTCGGAGTGGGGCTGCTGGTCCTGGCGATCGCCGGCGGCCCCACCTCCCCCGCGCCGGCCGCAGCCATCCCCCCGGCCATGATGCAGACCAACAACTTCCCGGACTACCTGCGGGAATGGCAGCCGGCGGAGATCCCGGGAGGGCTGCCGTCTGCCGGCGGGTGGCACCGGATGAAGCCGGCGAGTAAGGTCGCAGGGCTCCCCGCGCAGCCTCCGAACCGCCCGGTGGTCAGGTCCCCAGCCCCATCACCACCTCCGAGAAGATGCCCAGGCCCTCCTCCAGCTCCTCACGGCTGACGGTGAGCGGCGGAATGAACCGGATCACGTGCGCCGCCCATCCCGCCGGATAGAGGATCAGCCCGCGGTCCAAGCAGCCTTCCAGCACCCTGCGCGCGATCACGCCCGCCGGCGCATGGCCCTGCGCCGGGTCGGCGAACTCCACCCCGATCATCAGCCCCCTGCCCCGGACCTCGCCGATGTAGGGCGACTGCTGCGCCAGGACCTGCAGCCGGGCCATCGCCTCCTGGCTGCGGAGGCGGGCGTTGTCCAGCACGCGCTCCTCCCGGAAGACCTCCAGGGTCGCCAGAGCCGCCGCGCAGGCCACCGGGTTCCCGCCGAAGGTCGTGCCATGCGACCCCGCCGTCCACCGCCGCATCAGGTCCGGTCCGGCGGCGACGGCGCTCAACGGGAAACCCGACGCGATGGCTTTGGAAAGGACCAGGACATCAGGGACCACGCCGAAGGTCTGGGCGGCGAACATCTCACCCGTGCGCCCGAACCCGGTCTGGATCTCGTCGAAGATCAACAGGATGCCATATCGGGTGCAGATCTCCCGCAGGCGCGGCAGAAAGTCGGGCGGGGGCACCACATAGCCGCCCTCGCCGAGGATCGGCTCGACGATCATGGCCGCGACATCCTCGGGGTAGACCACGTGCCGGAAGAGGCGCTCCAGGCTCACGAAGGGATCGCCGCAGCAGCCCGGCCCGGTGCGGTGAGGGCAGCGGAAGCAATACGGGAACGGGACGTGGTAGACCGAGGGCAGCAGCGGTTCGTAGTGCCGCCGGTACTTCGCGTTGGACGTGGTCACCGACGCCGACCCCAGCGACCGGCCGTGGAAACCGCCGATGAAATCCACGATGGCCGGCCGCCGCGTCACGTACCGGGCGAGCTTGATGGCCCCCTCCACCGCCTCGGTACCGCCGTTGCCCCAGAAGAACATGGTGAGGTCGCCCGGCGTGATCCGGCCCAGTTCCTCGCAGAGCCGCAGCAGGGGGTCGTAGGCGATCATGCCGATCGGCCCGTGGATGAGCCGGTCGATCTGGGCCCGCGCGGCCTCCACGACCCGGGGGTGCCGGTGGCCGAGGTTGCAGGCCGCCATGCCCGAGACGAAGTCGAGATACCGCCGGCCGTCCAGGCCGTAGAGCCAGGTGCCCTCGCCCCGCACGACCGGCAGGTTGGGCCAGTCCTCCGCCAGGCTGGGCGCGAGCAGATAGCCCAGCCGGCCGACGCGTTGCGCGAAGCCTGCGAAATCCGTATGCATGCCCCGTCCTCATCAGCGGTTTCGACCGGAAAGGGACTTCGACGTGAGGGGTGAGAGGTCCACCTCGGAGCAGGTGCCATCAGAGGCCGACGCGGACCCCGAGCGCCGTCAGGATCACCATGAGCAGCCCAAAGGCCACCTGGGTCCAGCCCACCACCCGGGCCGGCACCGGTGGCAGGGCGAACGTGTACGCTGAGAAGACCACAAGGAGCCCCATCCCCGCCACACTCATCCAGGGGCTCAGTCCCGCAAGAGCCGCCACTGCGAGCACCCCCGTCGCCGCCACCTCGGCTGCGTACGCCGGGGCCGGATTCACCGGCACTCCCCGGGCCCGCATCACCTGGGCGCGCGCGTAAGAGAGGGCTCCCAGGGCCCTCATGGCGAGCACCAGCCAGAGCCCGGCGGCCGTCGTCCACGGCAGCCCGCCGGCCAGGGCGATCGCGGCGACGACGCTGCTCATCGCCGTCGCCCCGGAGAACTCCGGCACCAGGTTGCGGCCCCTGCCGCGGGCGTCGTAGGAGAACTGCAGCAGGGCCAGGGGAACGGCCAGCACCAGAGGCCACACGAAGGGCCCTTGGGCCTGCGCGGCCGCCAGGACAAAGCCCAGCACGCCCACGCATCCGTATCCCAGTGCGACGAGCAGGGCCAGCGCTGTCCGGCGGTAACGCTTGCCCTTCCGCACGTCGGAGTGCCACAGCCTGAGAGGATGACGGACGAGGAAGGCCGCCAGAGCCGACACGCCCAGGCCCAGCCCGGCCCACCCAGGCGCCGCCAGGAGTCCCAGGGCGACAGGTTCCAGCGTCAAGCCCCATCCTCCGTGCTCGCTGGGGAGGGCGACGGCCTTCAGCGAACCCCTGACGGCGGGTTCACCGGATGCCGCGTGCGGGAAGGCTGTGGGGCGCTTCAGGATTGATTGCCGTGTCCGCGTCCCGGCTTCCCGGCTGACGGAAAGGCGATCATGCCGGTCTGGCGCTTCTGGGCCGGCTGCTTGGACTGCGGGACCCGCGGGTGGTGCTGGATGTTCACATCGAGTTTCTTGCCGCAGGTGCACAACAGGGCCAGGGTCTGCGAGGCGTCCACCCACACATGCCCCTGCGCCTCCGCGCGAGCCCGTGCGGCGTCGATAGCGCCGCTGGCCCGATCGGCTTCGTCTTCGGCGGCGCCCATCTCCCGGGTGCCGCTGCCGGAGAGTTCGTACATGAGCGCCTTGGGGTAGTAGACGGTGTAGCGCTTCCTGCAGCCGCCGCAGGGGAAGGTGAAGACCAGGGCCATGGTGGCCACCATTGTAGTCGGCGGAACGCAGGCGAGTCAAACGCGCGGCTGGGGGGTACAACAGTCTTGCGGGCGCCCTGGTGAACCGATCTCGCATTTGTGCTACCCTTAGATCAACCGGCGCGGCAAACAGGGGGCGAATCAGATGTCTGGACGGGCAGCGGTGCTCCTGACGGCATTCGTGGCGATCGCAGTCGGCGGCGTGGCCTACTCCGTGGGATTTGCGGCGGGCCGCGCGGCGCCGGCGACGACCGCCGAAGGATCCCGGCCCCCGCTCGTGCAGCCGGCCCAGGTCCAGGATCCCTTCCAGCCGCCGTTCCAGCGGCCGGAGCCCTTCCCGGGACCACAGCCCTTCCCGGGACCGCAGCCGTTCCCTGGCCCCCAACCCTTCCAGGGACCCGGCTCACCGCCTCCCCTGCGTGAGTTCATCCCGTTGCCGGGGCCCGGCGATCAGCAGCCCGGCATGCGCCCCGGGCAGCAGGAGGAATGCGAACCGATCATTCTCTTCTACCACAACGGGCAGTTCTACCAGTTGCGGCCCGGCCCCCAGAACGGCCCGGGCCAGCCCGGGACGCCGCCGGAGTTCTACTACTTGAATCCGTACCAGGGCCCGCCGATCCCTGGCCTGCCGTTCCCGCGGCAGGACCGCGGTCCGGGGTTCTCGCCGGTCAACCCGCGTTCGTAGCCGCCCGGAAGGACCGCCGGCGGACGGTGCCACCACACGCTACCGTCCTGCCGCTCCTGGCCATCCTCGTCGGCTTCGAGATGGGCGTGTCGCTCTTCGGGCCGCTGCTCCCACAAGTCCAGCGGGAGTTTGGGGTCTCGGCAGGGACCGTGGCCCTGGCACTGTCGGTCTACCATGGGAGTCGGCTGGTGGTGAACCTCCCGATGGCTCGGTTCGTGGCGCGCTCGGTCCTGCCGGTCACGCTGGGCGGCGGCGGTGTGCTGTTCGCGGCGGGAGCCGTCCTCGTGGCGGCGGCGTGGGTCTTCCCGGCGGTTCTGGTGGGCCGGGCCCTCATGGGGATCGGCGCGGCGGCGTTCTTTGTCACGACCCAGTTGTGGATCTCAAAGGTCGCCACGCCCCAGAACAAAGCCCAGCTGTTCAGCTATAACCAAGTGGCCGCCCTCACGGGCGGGGCCCTGGGGCCGGCCATCGGCGGCGCGGTGGCCGGATGGTTGTCCTGGCGCTGGTCGCTCGTGCTCGCCGCGGTGTTCGGGATGGTGGCGCTGGTCGCCGGGCGCCGGCTGTCCGATCCGAATTCGGGCCGGGCGGATGGCGCAGCCGTGGCACTGCCGGATCCGGACGCGAACCGCCGGCTGGGCCTCATCCTCGGCCCGGGACTGGTGATGATGGCGCTGATGTTCTTCTACGGCGGCGTGACGATGACGCTGGTCCCCCTCTTCGCCGCCCGCCAGCTCCACCTGGGTCCCGCCGCCATCGGCGGCGTGCTGATGCTGGGGACCCTGTGGCGGTTCGGTGCTGCGCTGGTCGGCGGGCGCCTGGCTGCGTGGTTCGGGATCCAGCGCGTCGTCGTCCCGGGCCTGGCCGTCCTCGCCGCCTCGGTGTTGAGCTTCCTGCTGGTGGGGTCACCGCTCGGGCTGGTCGTGGCGGTCTCGCTGGTCTCGTGGGCCAACCTGGGCGGCAGCCTCGTCGTCGCGCTGGTCACCGATCTGGTGCCCGAACCCCATTGGGGGACCGCGTTGGGGGTCAACCGCACCATGGCCGACCTGGGAGCGATGACCGCGCCGATCCTCGTGGGGATCGTGATCGATCGCTACGGGTTCGACGCCGCCATCGTCACGGTGGCGGCGCTGCTGTTCGCCGCCGCCGCAGCCGCGGCCGCGCTCATCCGGTCGAGCCGTCACGATGCCCTGGCCGCCTGACGCGGGGTCTTTGCCGGGAGGCATCTCTACCTGGCAGGTGGAACCCACCGACCTGACCGAGTTGAGCATCGTCAACTTCCGCATCGTCCACACGGTCATCGTCGCCCTGGACCGCCAGGACGTGCGCTGGCGCTGGAACATGACGGCCTCGGCGGCGATCGAGCCGCAGCAGCCGCAGGTGTTGCCTGACTACCAGAGACGGGCAAAGGTGCCGCCCGCCATGGGCACGCCGAGGCGCTCCAGCCCGGGGTCGGGCAGGCCGGGCAGGCGGCTGCGGAACACCACCCCGCCCTTCATCACCACCCGGACCTCCCGGAGGTCACGGATCTGCCGGTCCGGCTGCCCGGCGACTGCGATGAGATCCGCCTGCTTGCCGGCCTCCAGGGTCCCCGTCTCGGCGTCCACCCCGCACAGGCGCGCGGAGTTGAAGGTGGCGGCCCGGATGGCCTCCAGCGGCGTCAGGCCGCACTCGGTCAGCAGCTCCACCTCCCGGATCGTGGCCACCGTGCCGTCCACCGGGTCGCTGGGGAGCAGGTCGGTCCCGCAGCACAGCGTCACCCCGCGGGCCGCCGCGCGCCGGATCGAGGCCAGGTGTTCGCCGGCCGCCGCCCGGGCCTTGGCCAGCATCCACTCCTGCACCCCGTGGCGGCGCAGGTAGTCGAGTTCCTGGGTCACGCACAGGGTCGGCACGAGGAAGGTCCCCGCCCCGGCCATGGCCGCGGCCGTGTCGTCCTCGAACGAGTACCCGTGCTCGATGCAGTCCACGCCCAGCCGCACGGCATCTCGGATGGCCGCGTCGCCGCCGGTGTGGGCGGCCACGCGCCGGCCGGCCGCGTGGGCGACCTCGACGACCGCCCGGACCTCGTCGTCGGTCATCTGCTTGTCCTGCGGCTGCTCGCGGGGCGTCCCGATGCCCCCGGTCAGGCAGATCTTGATCAGGTCGGCCCCGGCGCGGAGTTGTTCGCGCGCGGCGCGGCGGAAGCCATCGGGCCCGTCCGCTTCCACGGTCCCCACGGAGTTGTGCCCGTGGCCGCCGGTGGCGATCAACGCGTGCCCGGCCGCCTTGATGCGCGGCCCCGGGAGGAGGCCCCGGGCGATGGCCTCCCGGACGTCCAGGTCGGTGAAATAGGGCTCGCCCACGACGCGCAGGCTCGTGGTGCCGTTGAGAACGGCCTCCAGGGCGCGCCGGTAGTTGAGCATGACGCGGTAGCCCGGCGGAAAGGGATCGGCGCGCCGCTCGGGGAACGGCAGGCGGAGCCCCAGGTGCACGTGCACGTTGAACAGCCCCGGCAGGACCGTCATCGCCTCCAGATCAACCGTCAGGTCGCCCGGCCGCGCCACCGGGGCCCCCGGATCGGTCCGGGCCCCGCACCAGACGATCCGCTCGCCCTCGATGGCCAGCGCGGCGTCGTCTACCGCCGCGCGGCCCGTCCCGTCCACCAGGCGGCAGTTGACGAGGACTGTCCGCATGACCGCATCCCTCCTCTGTGGACCCGCTCCATCAGCGCGCCCGCTGCAGCCCGTCGCCGAGCAGGTTGGCACCGACGACGAGCACGGCGATCGCCATGCCGGGGAAGACCGTGTTCCACCAGGCCAGACTCTGCACGGTTCGCCCGTCGCTCACCATGCTGCCCCACGCGGGCACAGGCGGCTGGACCCCCAGCCCGAGGAAGCTCAGCGCGGCCTCGGCCAGGATCACGTTGGACATGTTCACCGCGCCCACCACCAGCAGCGGCGGGAGGATGGAGGGCAGGACGTGGCGGGACAGAATGCGCCCCTCGGCCGCCCCCAGGGCCCGGGCGGCCGCGACGAACTCCCGCTCGCGGACCGACAGCGTATTGGCCCGCGCCACCCTCGCGTACTGCACCCAGGTGACCAGCGCCAGCACCACGATGAGCTTGACTAGACTCTGCCCGAGGGCGGCCATGATGGCAATGGCGACGAAGACCGGCGGAAAGGAGAGCTGGACGTCGATGAGGCGGGAGATGGTCCGGTCCACGCGCCCGCCGAAGTAGCCGGCAGCCAGACCCAGCATCGTCCCCAGTCCGCCGCCCAGGAGCACCGATAGCAGCGCGACGGCGATGGAGACCCGCGCGCCGACCATCAGGCGCGAGCAGAGGTCGCGGCCCAGCCGGTCGGTGCCCAGCGGGTACGCCCAGTCGCCGCCCGGTAGCCACGCCGGCGGCTGGAGCGACCGGAGGAGGTCCTGATCGGCATACCCGTGGGGGGCCAGCCACGGGGCCAGCAGGGCGACGGCGGTCATCAGGGCGAGGATGGCGGCGCCGGCATAGAACTGGGGCGGGCGCCGCCGGCCTGGCCGGGACGCCGGTGCCCACCTAACCGCCATGGTCGTACCGGATGCGCGGGTCGAGGTAGAGGTAGAGCAGGTCCACCGCCAGGTTGATCAGTACGAAGGCCGTGCCCACCACCAGCACCACGGCCCGGACCAGCGGCAGGTCCCGCGTCTGGATGCCCTGCAGCATGAGCCAGCCGACCCCGGGCCACGCGAACACCGCCTCGACGACGACCGACCCGCCCAGCAGATTCCCCAGCTGCAACCCCAGCACCGTGACCGCCGAGATCATCGCGTTGCGCAGCGCGTGGCGCGACAGAACGGCGCGCTCGGCCAGCCCCTTCGCGCGGGCGGTGCGGATATAGTCCTGGCTGAGGACCTCCAGGACGTCGACGCGCACCAGGCGCGTGAGCAGCCCCGTGGTGTAGACGGCCAGGGTTGCGCAGGGCAGGACCAGGTGCGCCGGCGACTCGAACCCGGATGCCGGCAGCCACCGCAGGCGGTCGGCGAAGAGGAGGATCAACAGCACGCCCAGCCAGAACGACGGCAGGCTGATGAACAAAAACGTGGCCACCGACACAAGCCAGTCGGCGGCGCTGCCCACGCGCGACCCGATCCACACCCCCACCGGGATGCCCACGGCGACGGTCAGCCCGACCGTGGCCAGGGCCAGCAGCGCCGTGGTCGGCAGGCGCTGGAGGACCAGCTCGAGGGCGGGCCGCTGGTAGCGGAACGACTCGCCGAGGTCCCCGCGCAGCGCCCGGCGGAGGAAGTCCCAGTACTGGGCGGGGATCGGCTTGTCCAGGCCGTAGAGCCGCCGGACGCGTTCGACGTCCTCGGGCCTGGCGTCCAGCGGCGTCAGCAGCCGGATCGGGTCGCCGCTCAGGTGGATCAGCAGGAAGACGAGGATGCTGACCGCCAGCAGCACCCAGACCAGATGCACCAGGCGCTGGACGAGAAACCGGCCCACCGGAGGCTAGCCCAGGTGGATGCCTCCCAGCCGGATGATGCCGTCGCTGTGCGCCACCCAGCCCTTCACGCGCTTCTGCATGGCGTAGACGCCCTGCTGGTTCCACAGGAACACCCACGGACACTCCCGGTGGATGATCTGGTTGAGCCGCCTGTACATGTCGTTCCGGCGGTTGGCGTCGAGGGTCTTCGGCGCCTCCTGGATCAACCGGTTGGCCTCCTCGTTGCTGTAGCCCTGCCAGGCCGCGCCCTTGCGGTCCGAGTCGAAGTTGATGCTGACCGTGGCATCCAGCAACACGCCGACCTGCTGGAAGAAGAAGGCGTCGTGGGTCTTGCCGAGCACGCCCTGGACGAAGGGGCTCCAGTCCATGACCTGCACACGGGTGCGGACGCCCACGCGGGTCCACATGGCGGCGATGGCCTCGCTGGCCAGCCGGTCGTTGAGGTAGCGGCCTTCGGGCGAGACCAGCGTGACGTCGAACCCGTCGCGGTAGCCGGCCTCGGAGAGCAACTGCCGGGCCCGATCGGGATCGTACGGGTAGGGGCGCAGGCTCTCGTCGTACCCGGGGATGCCCGGACCGAACGCGCTGTTGAGCCGGTAGGCGGCCCCGCGCATGACGGTCCGGATGAGGGTGTCCACGTCCGTGGCGTAGTTCATCGCCTGCCGGACGCGGACGTCCTGGAAGGCCCGGACCTTGAGGGCGTTCAGCACCACGATCTGCGACGACAGCTGCCGGAACGCGACCACCTCCACGTTCCTGGTCGCCTCCAGTTCGGGGATCTGGATGGGATCCACCGGGGTGATGAGGTGCGCCGCCCCGGTCTTCAGTTCCACCAGGCGGGTGGCCGCCTCCGGCACCGGGCGCCACACCAGCCGCCTCAGTTTGGGCTGGCCGCTGAAGTGCGGGCGCTCGGCGAAGTCCATCACCATCCGGCCGTTGGGAATCCACTCCACGAACCGGTACGGGCCTGTCCCGATGGCGCGCCTGGTCGGGTCCACCTCGCCGCCGGTAATGGCCCTGGGCAGGATCTCGCAGTACAGCGACAGCACCTCCGCCAGAAGGGCGAACGGTCCGTCGGTGTGGATGCGGACGGTCAGCGGGTTCACCACCTCGACGTCTTTGACCGGGCGGAGCTGGCCGGCGTAGACGTTGCGGATCGCGGGGCTCTTGAAGCGGGCGATGGTGTCGCGGACGTGCTCGGCGCCGAACTTCTCGCCGTTGTGGAAGTAGACGTGGTCCCGCAGCCGGAACTCCCAGGTCGTGTCGTTGAGTACGCGCCAGGAGGTGGCCAGCCAGGGGACCAGTTTCATGTCGGGCGTACGCTCCAGCAGTTTGTCGTACATGGCCCACATCATGCCCTTGGAAGCCCCCGACGTGGTCACGTGCGGGTCCAGGGACTCGGCGTCGACGCCCTGGACGATCAGCAGGTTCCCCACCGGCTGCGGCGGGCCGGCGGGCGCGGCCCACCCGGGATGGCCGAGCCGGTCCACCGCCAGGCCGGTCCCGGCCAGGGCGGCCGTGTATGCCAGGAACTCCCGCCGGGTGACGCGGCGGTCGTCATGGTCGTCATCGTGCGTCATGACCTTCATCCCTCCCGATGCGTGGTGTCCCCCGTCGCTCTCGGAACGAACTGGAAGTCGCAGTGGGCGTCCCCCAGGCCGATGGCGGTCGGCCGCAGCAGCCGGTGCGTGGGGTGGCCGTCCATGAACCGCTCGTCGGTCTCGCAGAAGAACGGGATCAGTTCGGGCACCCCGGCCCGTTCCATCGCCAGGCACCAGTTGCAGCCCGTAACCTGGAACCGGACGTAGTCAGGCGTGTACGCCAGCAGCCTGCCCTCGCACGAGAAAAACCGCATCGCGGCTTCGAACTGCCGCTGGACCTCGTCGGGGTCGGCGGCGAACCCCGGAGGCGGCGGGCTGGTCAGGCTCAACCCCTGCACCGCCCGGGGCGCGCCGCCGGAGGCCACCCGTCGAGCGGCCGCGTCGTGGGCGTGGCCCACGAGGCCGGAGTGCACGATCGCCCGCCGGGCGACGGCCAGGGCCACCTCGCGGCCCGCCCGCGCCAGGACCGCCCGGTAGAGGTCGGCGAAGGGGCGGAGTTCCGCGAAGAGGGCGTCGAGGTCCCGCGGGCCGGCCGGCAGCAGGTCCGGCAGGTCGCCGATGCCGGTCTCCCGGAGGATGACCTCGGCTTCGGCCTCACCCAGGGCCTCAGTCACGGCCAGACGGCACACCTGCTTCTGCACGCGGTTCGGCCGCAAGGTCCCCCCCATGTGGCAGTCGGAATTCGCTGCCGGGCGCGGCGACCCCTGGCGCAATGGACGCCCGCAGGCGCAAACCCGCCGTTAGACCCGCCGACCGCTCTGTGGTAGAACTGAACCGATGAACGCTGGGCCGCTGCGCTTCGGACTGCGGTTCAACAGCGGGTCCGGGACCATCCGCGAGGTCGTCCGATGGGCCCAGCTCGCGGAAGAGGCGGGCTTCGACGACCTCTGGTACTGCCAGGACCTCATGCAGCGGGATGCCTGGGTGGTCCTCACCGCCGTTGCCTCTGCCACCCGCCGCATTCGGATCGGCACGTGCATCGTCAACCCGTTCTCGGCCAGCCCCGCCGAGATCGCCATGCGCGCGGCCAGCCTCCAGGAGTACAGCGAAGGCCGGTTCGTGTTGGGGATCGGTCCCGGGGATCCCCCTTACCTGGCCTGGGCCGGCCTGGCACAGCGCCGGCCGCTGACCGGGCTGCGGGAGGCGGTGCGGCTGCTGCGGGCGCTGCTGCGGGGCGAGGATGCCCCGTTCAACGGGGACGTCTTCAAGGGGTGGACTCCCGGCGCGCGGTTGAGATTCCCCCTGCCCTCGCGTCCGATCCCCATCTACATCGGCGGCCAGGGGCCGAAGGTGAGCGAGTTCATGGGGGAGGCTGGAGACGGCGCGCTGCCCATCGCGTTCCCTCCTGAGACGATCGACGCGGCGGTCGGGCGGATCCGCGCCGGCGCCGCGCGCGCGGGCCGGTCGCTGGACGGGTTCGACCTGGCGGCCTGTGTCTGGTGGTCGGTGGACGAGACCCACGAGGCCGCCGAGGAGGCGCTGCGCCCGCTGATCGCCTACTACGGCCCGTCGCTGCGCGCAGAAACGCTGGCCCCCATCGGCCTGACCCCGCAGGATTTCGACGAGGTGCGCGCGGCCTGGGAGGCGGGCGACCTCCCCCGGGCCGCAGACCTGGTCCGGCCTCCCATGTTCCGGCTGGCCGTCACCGGCACGCCGGAGGAGGTCGCCGGCCGTGTGCGCTGGCTGCAGGCGCGGGGGGCCACGCAGGTCAGCATCGGCCCGCCGCTCGGCCCCGACAGGGAACGGGCGCTGCGCCTGACGGCCGAGCGCGTCATCGCCCGGTTCCGGTAACCGCCCGGCGGCCTACGCGAGTTCCATGCCTTCGTGGGCGACTTCCAGGGTCTCGTCGTCGAACAGCACGTCGAGGATCACCTCGGGGCCGGCGGCCCTGCCGCCGCTCTTCCGGCCATGAACTGGCGGATCGAGTGGAGCATCGCCCAGAGGCTTTCGGTGGAGGCGGGGGCTTCCCTCTCGACGGTCGTCGGGTGTTCCGGAACCATCCGGCACCGGATGCTATACTGATGAACGTCAGGTCGGTCTCCGGAGGCTGGTCCCATGCGGCTCGGCGTCGTCTTCCCTCAGACCGAGATCGGGATCGACCCGCATGTCATCCGTGACTTCGCCCAGGCCGTCGAGGGCCTCGGCTACGACCACCTGCTGATCTACGATCACGTCCTGGGGGCCGAGGTGACGAACCGCCCCGGTTGGATAGGGTACGACCTCAAGGACCCCTTCCACGAACCGCTCGTCCTCTACGGCTACCTCGCCGCCTGCACGCGCCGGATCGAACTGGCCACCGGCATCCTCATCCTTCCGCAGCGCCAGACCGCGCTGGTCGCCAAGCAGGCCGCCGAGGTGGACCTCCTCTCCGGCGGCCGACTGCGGCTGGGCGTCGGCCTGGGGTGGAATACCGTGGAGTACGAGGCCCTGGGGATGGACTTCCACACGCGCGGCGCGCGGATGGCCGAGCAGGTGAAGGTGCTGCGGGCGCTGTGGACTCGGGAGTCGGTGACATTCCGCGGACGGTGGCACACCATCGTCGAGGCGGGCATCAACCCAAGACCGGTCCAACGGCCGATCCCCCTCTGGATGGGCGGGCAGTCCGAGGCCGCCCTGCGGCGCGCAGGGCGCCTGGCCGACGGGTGGATGCCGGGAGGGACGCTGGTCAGCCCCACCTCCCGCATGCCTGCCGCGTCCCCGCAGGACCTCGTCGCGCGGCTGCGCCGCTATGCCCGAGATGCCGGACGGGATCCGGCCGGCGTGGGCATCGAGGCGCGCATCTCCATGGATCAGGGCGGGCCGGACGACTGGCGACGCCTGGCCGACGAGTGGCGGGCCCTGGGAGCCACGCACCTGAGCGTGGCCACCATGCGGGGGGGCTTCAAGACGCCGGACGCCCACATTGAAGCGGTCAGGCGGTTCCGCGAGGCGGTGCGACAGGCGGGTTGACGCCGTGGCGTCACAAGACAGGACCATTGCCAGCAGGACGCCGGGCGGCCTGCCGACGGGCACGGTCAGCTTTCTCTTTACGGACATCGAGGGCTCGACCGACCTCCTCCAGCGCGTGGGCGACGAGGCCTATCGCGACATCCTGGAGCAGCACCACCGGTTGATGCGCGGCGCCTTCGAGCCGGTCGGTGGTGTCGAGGTGGACACTCAGGGCGACGCCTTCTTCGTCGCGTTCGCAAGCGCGCCCGCCTCGATTGCAGCCGCGGTCGCCGCGCAGTCGGCCTTCGCGGCGCACGGGTGGCCCGACGGGGTCACCGTCCGCGTCCGCATGGGCCTCCACACCGGCGAGCCCACGCTGGGGCCCGGCGGCTATGTCGGCATCGACGTCCACCGCGCCGCGCGGATCTGCGCGGCGGGCTACGGAGGCCAGATCCTGATCTCCGAGCGCACGCACTCCGCGGTGCAGGAGGCCCTCCCCGAGGGCATCACGCTGCGCGACCTGGGCGAGCACCGGCTCAAGGACCTGGCCCGGCCCGAGCATATCTTCCAGGCCGTCATCCCCGGGCTGCCCGCCGACTTCCCGCCGCTCAAGTCGCTGGACGTCAGGACGACCAACCTGCCGTCGCGGCACCTCACCAGCTTCATCGGACGCGAACGGGAGACCGCCGAGATCAAGCGGCTGCTGGGGGAGGCGCATCTGGTCACGCTGATGGGGCCCGGCGGATCGGGGAAGACCCGGCTGGCCCTCCAGGTGGCGGCCGACCTGCTCGAGGCGTTCCCCAGGGGCGCCTGGCTGGTGGAACTTGCGCCGATTGCGGACCCCGGGCTCGTGCCCCAGACCGTGGCGTCCGTCTTCGGCGTGCGGGAGGGCCCCGGCCGGCCGCTGCTGGACGCGCTGGTGGACTACCTGCGCCCGCGGGACCTCCTGCTCGTGCTGGACAACTGCGAGCACCTCGTCGAGGCCGCGGCATCCCTGGCGGGGACGCTGCTGCGCGGCTGCCAGATGCTGCGGATCCTGGCGACCAGCCGGGAGGCCCTGGCGGTGCCCGGTGAGGTCACATACCGCGTCCCCCCGCTGGGGGTTCCCGACCCGCGCCGGGGTGCCACGGTCGAGCAGGTGATGCAGTCGGCCGCGGCTCGGCTCTTCATCGAGCGGGCGGTGCTGAGCAACCCGGCGTTCGCCGTCGACGAGACCAACGCGGGGGCCATCGCCCAGGTGGTCCAACGGCTGGACGGGATCCCGCTGGCCATCGAACTGGCGGCGGCGCGCGTGAGGGTGCTCCCGGTGGGTCAGATCGCCCGGCGGCTCGACGACCGGTTCCGCCTGCTGACCGGCGGCGGCCGCGGCGGGCTGGCCCACCACCAAACGCTGCGGGCGGCGGTGGACTGGAGCTACGACCTGCTCTCGCCGGAGGAGCGGGCGCTCTTCAGGCGGCTGTCGGTGTTCGCCGGCGGCTTCACCCTTGAGGCTGCGGAAGCGGTGTGCACGGGTGAGGGGGGTGATAGCTCCGACGTCCTCGACTTCCTGACGCGCCTGGTGGACAAGTCGCTGGTCGGCACCGAGAGCATCGCCGGCGATCTCCGCTACCGGATGCTGGAGACGATCCGCCAGTACAGCCGCGAGCGGTTGGCCGAGGCGGACGAGGCGGACGCGATCCGGCAGCGACACCTGACCTGGTACCTCGCCGCAGCCGAACAGGCGGGACCCGCGCTCCGGGGGCCCGACCAGCTCCTCTGGCTGGAGCGGCTGGAACTGGAACACGACAACTTCCGGGCGGCGCTCGAATGGGCGAAGAAAAACGACGCCGGAGGCGTCGAGGCCGGGCTGCAGCTGGCGGGGGCGCTGCACCGATTCTGGGTGCTCCGGGGCTATCTGCGCGAAGGCCGGGAGTGGCTGGAAGCGTTCCTGTCCGAGGCCGCCGAGGGCCCGACGCCCGCGCGCGCCAGAGCGGCCTATGGGGCGGCGGTGCTGGCGTTCCACCAGGGAGACTACGCGCGGGCCGAGGCACGGAGCACGGAGAGCCTGGCGGCCTACCGGAAACTCGGGCACGCCGAGGGCACCGCGCTGTCGCTCAACACCCTGGGGATCGCGGCCAGGAACCGCGGCGACTACGTGCAGGCGCGGTCGCTGCTGGAACAGAGCGCGGCCATCAGCCGGACCGCCGGGCACCGCTGGGCGCTGGCCGAAGCCCTCAACATCCTGGGGGTGACGGCGAGGCGGCAGGGCGATCTTGCCGCGGCGACAGCGCTGGTCGAGGAGAGCCTCGCGCTCTGGCGGCAACTGGGGGACCGGTGGGGGCTCGCGGCGTCCCTCGGCCACCTGGGAGTTGTGGCGCGTCAGCGGGGTGACTACGAACGGTCCAGGGCACTCCACGAAGAGAGCCTGGCGCTGCGGCGGGAACTGGGCGACAGACGGAATATCGCGGCAGCGCTGATGAGCCTCGGCATTGTGGCACGACACCTCGGGGACTACCAGCAAGCCGGGGCGATACTGGAAGAGAGCCTGACCCTCTCAAGAGAACTCGGCGACAAGATGAGTGTCGCCGCCAGCCTGTGCAGCCTGGGGTTGGTCGCCCATCGACGGGGTGAGGACGAGCGCGCGGCGGCGTTGCTGGAGGAGAGCCTGGCGCTGTCGAGGGCGCTGGGAGACAGGGTGAACCACGCGGCGGCGTTGTGCAACCTCGGATTCGTGGCGGCGCACCAGGGCGACTACGCGCGGGCCGGGGCGCTCCACCGGGAGAGCCTGAACCTCTACCGGTCCCTCGGAGACTGGTCAGCGATCGCCGACTGCCTGACCGGCCTCGCCGACGTGAGCGCGGCCGAAGGGCAGGCCGACCGGGCGGCACGCTTTCTGGGAGCCACGGACGCGCTGCGTCGCGCGCGTGGCGTCCCGCTGCCGCCGGCGGACCGGGTGCTCTATGAACGGGCCGTGGCATCGGCTCGGACGCTGCTCGGCGAGGAGGCCTTTGCGGCGGCATGGGCCTCCGGACAGACGATGTCGACCGACGAGGCCATCCGCGAAGCCCTCACCTCCCGCTGAAGGAATCCCCCACCGGACGGGGAATTGGCGGTCACATCCCTGGGGATGCGGCCGGACCATGCCGGCTCCGGCAACGAGGGAAGGGGGTTGCCCTCCGATGGTGCTCATTCGCAAGGCGCCCCGGCGTGCGGCGCCTGTGGTTCTTTTTGTGCTCCTTCTGGCTTCACCGGTGGTCGGCCCGTCTGTGCGGCCCGCCTCAGGGCACATTGGCGAGGCGCCGTTCTCGTCGGTGGCCGCGCCGGTCGGCGTCGCGGCCACTCCCGGCAGGCTGCTCGTCACCACCCCCTTCTGCGGGAACCCGCGCCAGGTGCTCTCAATCGACAGTACCGGCGCGGCCCGCGTGTTCGCCACCCTGTCCCCGCGGGACGGCGGCTGTTTCGAGGAGTACATTGCGGTGGCTGCGCCGGCGGACCCCACCAGGCCCGGATTCCCCTCCCCGACGAGGGGCGGGTTCCCGTCGAACTACGCCTACGTCACACAGGGCCAGAATGTTGTCCAGATCGCGCTCGACGGAACCGTCTCGCCGTTTGCCGTGATTCCGGCCTGCGAGCCATCGCGCAACGGCATCACCTTCGACGACGCAGGCCTGTTCGGCTACAACATGATCGTGGCCTGCGCCAACGGCAAGATCTACAGGGTCACCGCCGCGGGCGTCACGAGTCTGATCACCGATGTCGCCGACAGGCTGGGCCTCAAGAGCGTCAGGATCGAGAACCCCGACGTCGCCCCGATGGCGTTCGCCCCGTACGGCGGCCATCTCTTCGTGGCCGCGGAGCTCCTGGGCAAGGTGCTGGCCATCTCCCCCGCGGGGGACGTGGCCGTCGTGGCCAGCTGGGCCGGGGCGGAAGGCGTCCACTTCGTCCCCGCCCAGAAGTGTGACTTCGGCACTTCCGGTGGGACGTTCTTCACAGCGTTGAAGGGCGTGGGGGGCCCGGGGGGCCTGATCAAGTTCCCCATGGCGGCGTTTGCCGGCAAGAGCGGGCGGGCGCTGGTGACCAGCGAGACCGGCGCGGGCATCGGCCTGCTGACCCCCACCGGCGCGCCTGTCATCGTCCCCACGCTCTTCCACGAGAACATCGGCCGCCACGAGGGATCCGCCTTCGTGGACTGCACCACCCCCCTGCTGCTGCGGATCATCGTGAAGCCCGGGAGCATCCCCCACACCATCAACCCGAAAAGTTCCGGGACCGTACCGGTGGCGATCCTCTCCAGCCCGATCTTCAACGCGCTGACCCAGGTCGTCACCTCGTCGATCACCTTCGGGATGACGGGCATCGAGCGCAGCCTGGCCTCCTGCAACCGGTCCGGCCAGGACGTCAATGGCGACGGCCTCCTGGACATGACCTGCCACTTCTTTGCCACCAGGTTGGGGATCACAACGAACGGCGTCTACCGCGGCCCACTGATCCTCAAACTGAAGTACACCGCTCCGGGTGGCGATCCAGATGGAGAAGGGGCCGACTAGCGTCCTACGGCAACTCCTCCCACGCCGCCACCCAGGCCACGACCGGAGCGTCGTCCGGCACCTCGAGGCCCGGCGTGCCCAGCACGGCGGGGTCGTAGCGGATGACCGCGTCGCCTCCGAAATTGCGGAAACTGAACTCGGGGTCGGCCCCGAGCACCGCCCCGACCACATCCAGGCGCGCGTCCCTGCCGATATCGATTGACCGGTCGGCGTAGACCAGGCCGTGGGCGCGCAGCCGGGCGCCCAGCGTGGCCACCAGGGCGCCGTCGTCCAACACCAGCAACGCCGGGAGCGTCCGGGTGGAGGCCGAATGGGTGATCTCTAGGGAGGCCTCGCGGCCGAGGTAGACGGTGCTTTCGGCGATCAGCGCGCCGTCTGCGATCTGCAACCGCTGACCGTCGACCAGGTAGAGTCCGGCCTGCAGGTAGACGACGCCGCGGAAGATCCCCGGCAGGCGCACGGCCCGCAGGTAGGCCAGGAGCAGTTCGAACTCGTTGCGCGAGTAGAGGCTGTCACGCTTCGCGGCCAGGTCGAGGTCGCCCGCATGTCGGCCCGCCGCAAAATTCAGGCGGGCGTTGGCGGTGTTGGCCGCGGCCAGCGTCCGGTAGTAGGCGCGGTTTACCTCCGGCAGGACGGGCAACTCCGCTTCGCGGATGACCACGCCTTCAACATAGACTCCCATGACGCGCAGCTGCTGCAGATCCACCCGCCGACCGTCGGGCCCCAGCGTCAGGCCGGCGCCGCGGGCGAGCAGCAGCCGGACCGGCCCGGGCCTCAGCGGGACCGCCGTGCCGCCGGCGCCTTCCGGGGCATCCAGGGGCCCCGGGCCTGCCTGGACGGCCCTGAAGGGATCGTTGATGGACACGCCGGTGGTGGCGAATCCGATGCCCGCGCCGGCGGCGATGTGGATCCACGGTCGGTCCCCGATGCCGGCCCCGTACGGCAGGAGGACCATCGCGGCCGGGGGCCGCTCGAGGAAGACGAAACTCGCCCCGTACAGCGCCGCCAGCAGCGAGGGCGGCGCGAGGTAGACCCGCGCCCGCACCCTGCGGATCATCCCCCCGGCTTCGCCGGCGCTGGTGACCCACACCCCGCCGCCGGGGGCGTCGATGATCGCGATCGTGAACCGGCCGTCAAACCCGCCGGCGCGCCACCCCTCGCCGTAGGCTGTGGGCCTCCAGGTGCGGCCCGACCTCACCCCGCCGGCGGCGGGCGTCTCCAGGATGCCGAGCGCCCGGTGCACCCCGGCCTCTGCGGCCGCCAGGGCCGCGGCCGACCGAAGGCGAGCCCCGGCCCGCGCCTGCTGCTGGCTGGTGAACCACACGAAGCTGAACGATGAACCAGAGACGGCGAGGAGCATGAGAAGCACGATGAGCAGCGCGATGCCCCCCTCGCGCGCCGTCCGGAAGACGGCAAAGATTCTCATGTCCTGCCCATCACGCAGTGAGACAACGAGCCTGGGGATCGCCGCGGGAGTACTGAATAGGCGGCGTGTAGCCCAAAGCCGAGTGAGGCCGCGGGGCTCTGTCGAGTCACCCACAACCTGGACTACGATCTGGACCGTACTTCGTCTTCCCAATTCCGTCGAACACCAACAACGCTCCGGACCGCGCAATCATGCGAAGACAGCCGTACTGCAGGCGGCGATCTACACAACCAATGGCAACGCGGCCTATGTCAACCCCTAACTCCGCAAGTACTTCACCTTGAAACAGAGTGGCCGTGCCGGCCGTGGCGTGTGTACTGATGGACGCGCCAGTCTCTCTGTGGCCGTGCAGCCGCCCGGAAAACTTTCATCTCGGTCGCCGAGCATGATAGCTTTACTCAAAGCTCAACCACCTCTACGCAGGGATCTATCCAAGGCTTGCGGACACGTACCGGACTCGATTCGCCGATTGTCTCAAGTGGAACCGCTAACTCCAACACCGACAGCAGACGGTCGAGCATGAGTTCTTGATGCCGAAGGAAACCGCGCGTGACCCGAGGGAGCAGGACCCTCGCCGCCTGAGGGTGTGGCGTGCGGCCTGGACCGCGCCCGCCCTGGCCGGGCGGACCGGCATGCGGGTCAGCGCCCAGTGGATACGCCACTATCTGCATATGTGCGCGGGAACGCACCCTGGCGGCCGACGTGGACGGTGCGAAATCTGGCCCGTCGGGATCCTCAGTGCGCAGCAAAAAGGCCCGCGCCGAGGCGCTCACACGGAGCCCGCCGCCTCGGGTAGATCTGTACGTCGAGGATGAAACGGAGCTGGCCTTGCCGCCCACCCTCACCCGCTGCTGGACGCGGCGGGGGGCAGCAGGGGAAGATCCCGGCTCCGGGGACCAATCGGGCCCGCGGGCGGCAGGCCCTCGTCCTCCCGACAATGCCGCGTTCCATCGGCCTGACAAATCGCCGCAGGTCGCGGCGCGCCTGCGCCGGCATGGCCCCTGAAGAAGCGCCCGAACGTCTCTTGGGCAATCAGCTCTCCGGAGGGCTCCCTGGTGGGTAGGCCCGTCCGTCGATCACCAGCCAGACCCCTGCGGTGGCGGCTTCCCGGCTGGCATCGGCCGTAGCGCGCTCCCCGGCCACCGCCGCCAGCGCCGGCATGGCGGCGATTCGCTGGAGCAGCCGTGCCCGGCGAGCCGCCCGTTTCACGTCGTGTGCGTCCACCACCGCGGAGACCTCGGCGACGAGGTAGCACTCTTCGTCGCCATCGCGGCGCCGCCCGCGGATGACCAGGTCGGCCTGCAAGAGATCCGCGTGCTCGTCCAGCGCAAGAAGGGCGCGCCCCTCGGCGTCCTCGGCCATCGCGGCCAGCTCCGCCCGGGGCACCAGGTGGATCGCCCGCAGGATCCTCAGGAAATAGGCGTGCGCCTTCTCCCGATAGTCGAGCTCGAGCACCCTGCCGCGCACGTCTCCCACGATGCCTGCAAGACGGGACACCTGGACCACCAGTTCGCTCAATTGCGCGGCCAGGGTGTCCACCCGCGCGGCCAACGCGTCCACCCGCGCGGTCAGTGCCTCCAGCCGCTGCTCCGTCCGCCGCTGGGCCTCGGCCAGCGCGCGCAGCTCTGCTTGCGTCTCGGCCTGGGCCTCAGCCAGCCGCTGGAGAGCTACCTCGAGCCTGTCCACGCGCGCTTCCAGCACATCCGCTCCCTCTAATCTATCGTCGATGCTAGCACAGTTACTCGGGGGGCTCAAACTCCTTGATCGAAGCGAGTTCCAGAAGACTCGCAGGGGCCTCTCGGGCAGGAAGCACCTTTGCCCGCAAGGGCGGCGCCTGGCAGCTCGTGGCCATCGAGTGGGTGTTCCCGAGTCGCCCCGCGACCCCGCCGCTGCAGGGCGCGGAGTACGCCTCGTTTGGTGCAGCGTGCCACTACGCCGACGGCTCGTTCATCGAAACCGCTGCGGAGGCCAGGTGCGGGAGGACCAACCCGCAGACCGGGGCTGCGTTCGGCTTCTGGCACGGCCCGCTGGTGACCCTGCACCTGTGGATCTGGTACCCGAACCCCAACGGCATCTTCGGAGAGTTCAACCCGTTGCTGACGCCGTTCAACAACGAGTAGATGCGCTGGATGATGCTCGTGCTCGCCTCGGCGTTGGCCGCCTGGTCCCCTCAGCCGGCCGATGCCGGGGCGGCTCGCGCTGTCCTGAGGGCACCGACCTGCACAGACGCCTGATGAAGGCGTCAGGTGGTGAGGGACGCGACGACGCGGTCGCCGAAGGCCGCGGTGGAGAGGGCCGGCAGGCCCGCCCGCGAGGTCAGGCGTCCGTCCCCCGGCCGCGGTGACGCGCTCCCCGGCTGTCAGCGCCAGTGGTAAACTCCTCATAACGCCGAAGTAAGAGTCCTCACCTCAACAGAATCAGGGTCACCAAATCCGTGGCTTGGAGGAGGTGCCCCGACTGCTGCGAGGGGTCCGAGGGCCAGTCAAAATTCCATGAGCAGCCCCAGTCATCACTGCGCCACCAGTCTGTCGTTCCCCTTCATCATGCTGCGCTGCAACGCCGTGCGCAGTTGCGGCAGCGCACAGTAGCCGCGCAGCCGCGTACGTCGGCTGCCGATAGGCGTCGTGTAGCTTGGCCCGCCAGGTGGCCCGAAGATGGTTAACGAGGTAGGCGACCACATTCTCCTGTCCGCCAGGCTCCGTCCACAGATCTCTCGCGCCGCCATCCACAAAGCGCAGGAGGCGGGGTCACCCCCGCCTCCCCTCGAGCCTCCCACGGGAAAGAGCCTACGCGTCGTAGTACAGGTAGAACTCGGACGGATGCGGCCGCAGCCGGATGAAGTCCACGTCCTTCTTGCGCTTCGTCTCGATGTAGGTCTCGATGAGATCCTCGGTGAAGACACCGCCTTCCAGCAGGAAGCCGTGGTCCTTCTCCAGCGCGGCGAGCGCCGCGTCCAGCGATCCCGGGACCTGCTTCACCTTCGCCGCCTTGGACGGCGGCAGCTCGTAGAGGTCCACGTCCATCGGCTCGCCGGGGTCGATCCGGTTCTTGATTCCGTCCAGCCCCGCCATGGTCATGGCCGCAAACGCGAGATACGGGTTGCAGGTCGGGTCCGGCGGTCGGTACTCGATCCGCACCGCCTTCGGGTTGGACGAGTAGACGGGGATGCGCACCGCCGCGCTGCGGTTCCGCTTGGAGTAGACCAGGTTGACCGGCGCCTCGAACCCCGGCACCAGCCGGCGGTAGGAGTTGGTCGTCGGCGCGCACAGCGCCAGCAGCGCCGGGGAATGCCGGAGCAGCCCGCCGATGTACCAGCGCGCGATCTCGCTGGTGTTCGCGTAGCCGTTCGGATCGTAGAAGATGTTCCGGCCGTCCTTCCACAGGCTCTGGTGCGTGTGCATCCCCGACCCGTTGTCGCCAAAGAGCGGCTTGGGCATGAACGTCGCCGTCTTGAAGTGCGAGCGGGCCAGCATCTTGACCAGGTACTTGTAGAGCTGCATCTGGTCGGCCATGCGGGTCAGGCCCTTGTAGCGCATGTCGATCTCGCACTGCCCGGCCGTGGCGACCTCGTGGTGGTGCACCTCGACCTCGATGCCGGCCTCCTGCATCTTGAGCACGAGTTCGCTGCGGAAGTCCTGCAGGCTGTCCGAGGGCGGGACCGGGAAGTACCCTTCCTTGTAGCGCGGCTTGTAGGCCAGGTTGGGCTTCTCTTCGCGGCCGGAGTTCCAGGCCCCCTCGTTGCTGTCCACGAAGTAGAAGGCCGCGTTGGTGGTCTGGTCGAAGCGGACGTCGTCGAAGACGAAGAACTCGGCCTCAGGCCCGAAGTACGCATCGGTGGCGATCCCGGACGCCTTGATGTACTCCTCCGCCTTCTGGGCCACGTAGCGCGGGTCGCGGGTGTAGCGACCGCGCGTGACGGGGTCGTACACGTCGCACGTCAGGAGCATGGTGGTCACGCGGCTGAGGGGGTCGATGACCGCGCTGCCCGGATCCGCCAGCAGGATCATGTCGCTCTCGTGGATGTGCTGGAAGCCGCGGATGCTGCTGCCGTCGAAGCCGATCCCCTCCTCGAAGAGGTCGGGGGTGAGCTCCCTGACCGGAATCGAGAAGTGCTGCCACATCCCGAAGAGATCGGTGAAGCGCAGATCGACGATCTGCACCCCCAGCTCCCGCGCCATCTCCATCACCTTCGTCGGGCTGGCGGCGACACCGGCGGAAGGACGATCACCGACTATGGCCATGCCTCTTCCCTCCCTACTCCCCGCCACAGGGGCGGGGTGAAAATAGACACGGCGCCCCTCGCAGGGGCGCCGTGGCCCAACCGCGGTTCTATGCGCTTGGCCGTACTATAGCAGGCTGACCTGTAGCCGTCAACGGGCCTGGGGTCTTGGGGTCTTGGGGGTCTTGGGTCTTCGGGTCGGCGGGGGTCCGGCGGGAGACTTCGCCCCGGGTCGCCCCTCAAACGTCGCCGGGAGCGGCCCGCCGGATCCACGGGACCCGGTCGAACGCGCTGTCAGCAGAGGCCAGCAGCGTGATGTCCCCTGCTTGCATGTAGAGGGGGATGAGCGAATCGTTGACGAGGAGCCCGTAGACCTGTCGGTACTCCTGGCTCTTTGCAAGGAAATCACCAGGGAGCACCAGCGTCCCGACCCCCATCTGGGGGATCTTCATGGTGGAGAAGTGGTATTTGAACAGCCGCTTGACGAGAGCGGGGCGCCGGGCCAGATGGGCGGCAGGGTTGCGCGCGGGCTGCAACCCGCGCTCCAAGGCTTCGAGCAGCATGAGGCGATGCGCGACTTCCTGGAGAATCGTTTGCCCGGTCGAAGCCTGGAGGTCGCCGCTCTCCACCCGACTGAGGAACGCGGTGCACTCCTCGGATTGCCCGGCGAAGTGATAGATGAAGATGTTGGCATCGACAAACACGGGGCCCGGCCGGGGGATCTCAGTCAGTCTCATAGAGATCCTCTTCCAGGACTGTGCGCAGCGTCTTGGCGGATGCGCGGAACGTCCCCCGGGTTTCCTTCACCACGGAAGCACCTGACAGCCGGCCAGCCAGGAACCGTTCCAGCGCTTCAGCGATGACCTCATTCAGGCTGCGGCCTTCCAGACGTGCCAGGGCCTTGGCCTTCAAGTAGAGGCCTTCGTCGAGGGTCGTGCCCACTTTCCGCTTCACCGAGAGGTCCCTCCTGTCCGATCCTAGGCGCCCGGAGCCTAGCCGTCAAGATGACTGTCTAGATTTCTAGACACTCTACCTGAGAGCCGCAAGTTCGCGGGGCTCGACCTTGCGGTACACTTCCTGGGGCGAACGCCGCCGCCCACCCACCGTCAGCAGCGCCTGCACCGGAATCCCGAACAGCCGCTCGTTCTCCTCGAGGTAGGGGAGGATCGTCGCCCAGTCTTCGTCCGTCAGGTCGGCGTAGCGCCCGCCGTTGAGTTGGGAGTCCTCCAGGCGGCGGTGGGGATCCCGTGCAAAGATCGCCCCGCCCGAGGCCAGCGAGAACAGGTTGCCGCCAGGGTAGGGCGTCTCCAGGTCGACCATCCGGCCCTCGGCGTCAAAGGTGATGCCGTTGAGGATCACGAAGCCCCCGCCCTGGGTGGGGACGCCCGCCATGAAGGACTCCGCCAGGTAGTCCAGCGCCGTACCGTTGATCACCACCCGCGGCCGGCCCACCGCGTTGATGAGCGGCCGCCCCGCGGCGTTGCCCAGCACGAAGACGTCGCCCCCCTTGGCGCCGTAGAGGAAGGTCTGCCCGACGTCCCCGTGGATCACCAGGCGGCCGCTCTTGAGGATCTGCCCGTACTGGTCCTGGCCGCTGCCGTGCACGACCACGGTCATCCCGTCGAGGCCCGACCCGAGATAGTCGCCCGGACTGCCGTAGACATCCAGCCGCACCCCCTCGGTCCGCGGACCGAAGCCGCACCCGATGAACCGCTGCCCCCGCACGTCGAAGACGGTCATGCGGCGCCAGCCGCGCCGGAAGGCTTCGACCAAGTGCAGCGCCAGGCTCTGGGCGCCCTCGGACGGGAAGCCCACCCCGTCGACCAACAACAGGGCGCCGGGATCCCCTGCCGGGAGCCTGCCACGTGAGGTCCAGTCAATTCGCCGGACACCGGTCCACTTCGACGGCACCGACCGGAAGATGGCGAAGAGGCGCTCCTGGAGGAGGGCTGTGACCGAGGCGCGCCGCTTGCGGCCCGTCGGGTAGCGGGCGTCCAGCAACGCGGTGAGGGTCTCTGCGGCCCGGCAGAACAGTTCCGGCCCGGACGCGGCGGCGCGCTCCACCGCGTCGAGCCAGCCGGTCAGATCCTCATAAGTCCAGGCAGCGAGCTGCCGGCGGGCGGCATCGGCATCGAGCACTTCCCCGGCTCCCTCGGCCGGCCGCACCGGGACGGCTGCGGGGACCGGGCGCAGGGTGACCGGAATCGAGCGCAGGTAGTGGACCTGATCCGGCGGGACCCGCACCTGCTGGCCGAACTTGTTCGTGCAGACCAGACGCGCCGCCGCGCCGGTCGCCTCGACCGTGTAGATGAAGGCGCCGCCGTCCGTGTACGACCCGCCCCGCGCATTCCAGTAGCGGTCGGCCACCGGGCAGATGCGCGGGTCGTCGCGCGCCAGACTGCGCAGGGCGGCATCGATGGCCTGTTTTTCCGACGCGATGATCCCGATCTGGACCTCCCCCTCCTGGAGGCTGAAGACCTGAGGGCGCAGCATCGAGGTATCGGTGATCCCGATCAGCTGCCAGGCCTCCCCGCCCCGCAGGGTTCGGGCGACGATGAAGAACCACGGGCCGTCGGGCGACCCGTGGATGTGGGCGGCCTGGATCGCGCGGTAGAGGCGCTGCTTCTCCGGCGGCAGCATCCGGAAGTCGCGCTCGGTGGTCGGCGCCATCGCCTCCAGCAGGACCTCCAGCGGATACCGGTACGTCCGGGCCCACAGGTCGAACAGCAGCACCGCCACCTCGGTGTCGGTCAGGAAGAGGGGAAAGAGCCCGCGCTGGGCCAGGTACTCGCAGACGGCGTGGTAGTTGGCGAAGTCGCCGTTGTGGACCAGGGCGACGTCGAGGGCCGCAAAAGGATGCGCGCCGCCGGGGTGCCAGACCCGCCCCTTGGTGGGATACCGCTGGTGCCCGATCCAGACGCGGGCCGCCATCTCCTCCATCCGGTAGTACCGGAACGCCTGCTCGGCGTAGCCCACGATCTTGAGGACCAGCATATCCCGACCGTAGGACATGACGAAGGCGCGCATGCGGCCGTCTGCGTACAATGCCCGGTTGAGGCGGAAGGCCCACTGGCTGAGGAACTCGTCCTCGGCGTCTTGCGCTTCGAGGTCGCCCAGCCCGCGCTCGCGGACGAACCGCTCGAGGACATCGGGCCGCACCCGGGCGAAGAAGCGCCAGACCTCGGGCGGGCGGACCTCCAGGCCCAGGTCGCGGTGATCGTCGACCGTGGGGATCCGGTAGCCCTGGACGACCTCCAGGTCGCCGAGGAACTGCGTCTCGACGTCGGCGCGCGCCGAGGTGTCGAGGAGCGCCACCTGGATCAGGTAGGCGCCCGCGAGGGTGGCCCGGTCCACGCCCAGCTGCTCGGGGAGGAGGCCGCAGGCCGCCAGGCCGCCCCCCTTGCCGTTGCCCCGGTTGTGCATCTGCATGCAGGGCAGCAGGATGTGCGCACCGGCGACCGGCACCGAGGCGGCCAGACCGACGACGCCGCAGCCGCCCTCGGCTTCCGCAGGGCGCACGGGGAGCGCCGACGCCCCCAGCGCCCGCCGCGCGCGGACCAGCGCCCCGATCCTCACCCGAGCGCCCTCCCCCCGCCGGCCACGTAGCGCAGCAGGTCGGTCCGGCCCCGCAGGTCGGCGATCGAGCGCAGCCCGAGGCGGCTCGTGATCTCCCGCAGGACGACCATCCAGGCCCGGTAGAGGTTGGCGATGCGCCTGGTGCCCCAATCGGGGTCAATCAACCTGCTGAGGTCGGGGTCGGTGGTGGTGATCCCAAACGGACAGCCCCTGCCCTTCTCGCAGTCGGCCAGCCGCGTGCAGCCCAGGGCCACCAGGTCGGCCATCCCGACGACCACGCCGTCGGCGCCCAACGCGATCGCCTTGGCCGCATCATAGGGTGTCCGGATCCCCCCGCTGGCGATCAGCACGATCTCGTCGCGGATGCCCTCCTGCACCAGGAACCGGTGCACCTTGGGGATGGCGTACTCGATGGGCATGGCGATGTTCTTCTTGGCGATCTCCGGTGCCGCCCCGGTGCCGCCGTAGCCGCCGTCCAGATGGACGATGTGCGCGCCGGCATGGTAGATGCCGACGGCGACCATGTCCACATCCGTCGGGGTCGAGACCTTGACCGACACCAAAGCACGCGGGTTGACCGTCCGGATCCAGTCCACGTGCTTCTTGTGGTCCTCGACCGAGTAGACGCTGTGGAACGGGAACGGCGAGTAGAGGCTGATCCAGGCCACCGATTCCCGCATCGAGGCCACGGCCTCGGTCACCTTGCCGCCGAGCAGGTGGCCGCCCAGACCGGGTTTGGCGCCCTGGGCGTACTTGAACTCCACGAAGCGGGCGCGCTGGATGGTCTCCTCGCGGACGCCGAACAGCCCGGTCGCGACCTGCGTGATGATGTGGTCCGCCCACGGGATCAGCTCGTCGGGGTAGCCGCCCTCACCGGTCGAGGTGAAGGTGCCGATCTCGGCGGCGGCGCGCGCGCGGGCCAGCATGGTCTGCAGGCTCACCGAACCGAACGACATCCCGCCCCCGTAGACAGGCAGGGGAATCGCAATCTCCGGGCCGAATCCGCGGCGGTTGAGGTGGAGCGAGATGTCCACCTGGTCGGCTCCGACCCTCTCCGGAGGCTCCCAGGCGGGGTCGACCTCGAAGACGAACCGCAGCACGTCGAAGCCGCCGCCGGAGCGGCCGATGGCGTAGTCGCCATGCGCGGGGGGCCGGCCGGTCTCCGCCATCGTCCAGGTCGCCTGCAGCACCTCGGGCGTCCAGCGCAGGTCGCCCAGGACCGGCGCCTCGCCGACCACGGGCCCGTCGGACGCGCCGTTTGGATGGACTGCCGGGAACAACGCCCGGAACTGCGCCTCCTCGGCCGCATGGAAGATGACCCGTCCCACCTCGCCGCGCAGCCGCCGGACCTCGCGCATCCCCATGGCGCCCAGACACTCCAGCAGCTGGTCCCGCCAGGCGGCCATCAGGTTGACGAGGCGCCGGGCGCCCCACGCCGGGTCGAACTCGCCGGCCTCGGCGCCGCAGTGACTGCGGTCGGCCCACAGCGCGCACCCCAGGGCGACCGGCAGCGTGAAGTCCACCGCCACCAGGTCGGCGCCGCAGGCAATCGCCTTGGGGACGTGCTCGGCGGAAGCAATGCCGCCGCTGACGATGAGGGTGACGCGGTCGCGGATCGCGTCTTCGACAAGGCGCCCGTGGACGGCGCGGAGCACGTCGGCGACGAAGCCGGCGGGGGTCTGCCCGTACTCGTCGGCGTAGAGGTGCAGGACCGCGGCCCCCCGGCCCACCAGGTGGGCCGCCAGCGCCGGCGTCTGCGGGCCCAGGGGCAGGTGGAAACCGACCACAGCGCTGGGGCGCTCCTCGGCGACGCGGGCGGCCGCCTGCAGGAGTCCGTCGGCAGCCTGCGACTCTTCGCCCTCCAGTTCCAGGTAGGGGACGCGCATCCACAGACTGCGCAGCGCCTCCAGCCGGCCCACCGGGATGCGCAGGGCCAGGGCCTTTGCATGGGGGTCCAGGTCTGGCTGCCACTGGTCCGGCTCGACGAGGGCCAGGGTGCCCAGATCCCGCGCGGCCATCGCCACGGCGAGCACGGGGTTCCGGTTGGGCGAAGGCAGCGGGTAGGGGTTGAAGATCACAGGGATGGGCAGTTCGAGCAGACCGAGAGGCCCGGACGGCTGGTCCGCCACCACCTCGGGCGGCCGCCCCAGATCCACAGAGGTCGAGATGTACTCGCGGCCGTGGATGCCGTCACGGGTGGGGCGCACGATCTCCGACATGTCCAGCCACAGGCCGTCGAACCCGGGGCCGGCAAACGGCCCGCCGTACCCGGCGCCCGAGATGGGAATCTTCCCGCGCTCCGCCATGTACCAGGTCTGGGTGATGATCTCCGGTGTCCAGTAGGGATCGACCGTGCCGCCGGTCTCGAAAGGCGCGTGGCCGTACTTGACGTACTCGTCCTGCTCCGCGAGGCGGAAGCGCGCCGGGGGCGCGAAGGGGGTCGGGGCGGCGCGGGTCTCGATGTGGTATCGAGTGCCGGCCAGGGTCTTCACAGCAGCGGCTGGTGCACCCCTTGGGTCGGAATGCAGCCGGCATCACCCCTCGTGGGGGGACGCCCAATACGGATTACAGCATAGTCCTGCCGCTACTGGCCCGCAACGCTAGAAGTAGTTGGAGGTAATGCCCCCGTCGGCCACCAGCACCGCGCCGTTGGTCCAGCTGGACTCGTCGGAAGCGAGGTACATCGCCAGGTAGACGATGTCCTCAGGCCGGCCGAAGCGTCCCATCGGGATGCGCGCCAGCCGGATCCGTTTCGCCTCGGGATTGGTCAGCAGCCATTCCGTCAGCAGCGGCGTCTCGATGGGCCCGGGGCAGATGGCGTTGGTGCGGATGCCCTTCGGGCCGAACTGCACGGCCAGAGACTTGGTCAGGGCGATCACGCCGCCCTTGCTGGCAGTGTAGGCGTCCTGGGGGACGGTGCAGCCGACCAGCGCCACGAAGGACGCGACGTTGATGATGGACCCGCCGCCGGCCCGCAGCAGGGCCGGGATGCCGTGCTTGCAGACCAGGTAGATGCCCTTGAGGTTGACGTTGATGACCCGATCCCACACGGCTTCGTCCAGGTCCACGACCGAGCCGTCCTCGGCGGGGAAGATGCCCGCGTTGTTGTAGAGCACGTCGATGCGCCCGAAGGCGGCCTCGCCGGCGCGGACGGCCTCGGCCACGTCGGCCTCCCGGGCGACGTCGGTGCGAGCGAACACCGCCTGCCCGCCGGCGGCGCGCACCTGCGCGACCGTCTCCCGACCTGCCGCCTCGGCGATCTCGCTCACGACGATCCGCGCGCCTTCGCGCGCGAACATCACCGACGCCATACGCCCCATGCCGCTACCGGCCCCGGTGATCAGCACGACCTTGCCGTCCAGACGTCCCATCGCCGTCCCTCCGTCTTGCAGAGTAGCCCGCGTCCCGCTCCGTCGGGTGGGCGGTCAGCGCCCCGAGCCCGGGCTGCCGCGCTCTGCCAGCCGTCGCCGGTACTTTGCCATGGCGCCTTCCAGCGAGGCCTGGAGGTCCACGCCGGAGGCATTCGCCAGACAGATCAGCGCGAAGAGCGCGTCACCCACCTCGCTGGCCCACGCCGCCGACGGGTGAAACGGGTCACGGCCATAGCGCGTCCCGGTCAGGCCCTCCCGGGCCAGTTCGCCCACCTCCGAAGCGATGTCGAGCAGCCTGACCTGCAGGGAACGTTCGAGCCTGTGGGCTTCCACGAACCGCGCCACCACCCTCTGGGCCTCCCGCAGTTCCATTCCCCGACCCTCCTTTGGGAAAGGATCAGAACCTCAGGCCCTCGATCAGGGCGCGCAGCCCGCCGGAGCGGAACAACCGGACGGCGCGGTCCGCCGGCAGCAGGCGGGCCTCCAGACGGCGTCGGATCGGGCGCAGGAACTCTTCCTCGCCGCGCCCGCGCCGCCGAAGGGCGTCCTCACAGAGGTCCACCAGGCCCGCGAGCAATCCCAGGACCGGCTCGCGCGCCCGGAGGCCGCGGCGCACCGCGTCCTCGCGGTAGGCCTCCATCGCCGGCCAGACATCGGGCCCCAGCCGGTCGCACACAAACGCCCAGGCCCGCGGCCAGGCCTCCACCAGCCCCAAGGACAGCGCGGCGGCGGCGAGCCCCTCGTCCGGCGGCTGCTGACAGGCCGGCCGGATTTCAATGGTGGCGTGGTGCGCCCGGGGGCGCGCGCTGTTCCAGGTGTAGTGCTCGTGCCAGAGGTACGCGTCGAGGTCGGGCCCGTGGGTGGCCAGGTAGGACGTGAACGGTCGCCCGTACGGCGCGAAGCCGGTGCTGTCGCGGAGCACGTAGCAGGTCTGCCCGCAGATGAAGGTCAGGAACTCCTCCAGGGTGGCATACGGTCGGGGGGTCATGCCGTGCCGGTGGGCGCCGAGGGCCGCCAGCAGTCCTTCCCGCCCGGAGGCATAGCGGCCGACGCGCCCGGCATATACCGACGAATTCGCGGTGAGGGCAATGATGGGCCCCGAGAGGAGATTCAGGGTGTTGATGACGTCGACCAGTTCAAATCGGGCGATGTCCACCTGGAGCTGGTCGCTGGCGGTCGTGGTGAAGTGCAGCCATGGCCGTCCGATGGCGCGATGCAGGGCGACGTAGCGCGCCTTGGGCGTCATCAGGGTGACGCTGCCCGGCGTCCGCGGCTGAATGCCGTAGCCCAGCACGACCATGCCCCGCGCGGCCGCCGCCCGCACCAGACGTCCGACCGCCGTCGCCGACAGCGCGTCAAGCTGATGGAGATCCTCCACCGGCGGCAGCACGACCTCCACGGTGGCCCGTCCCATCTCGATCTCGTAGCCAACCTGTCCGAGGTCCACGCGCACCGTCAGGCGCCGGCCGGTCGGATCGTCGTAGGCGATCCGCCCCCCACCCTCGCCCAGCAGGGGTTCCCACAGCAGGGCGGCGTCCCCGGCCCGGCCGTCGGGCCAGACGAGGGGGAACTCGGCCTCCCGCCCAATCCGCCGCAGAGCACCCAGCGTCGGCGGAAAGCGGCGGCCGAACGACTCGGCCAGGGCCTCGATGGCCGCCCGGAGCCGGCGGCGCGAGGAGCGCAGGCGCGTGGCGGGCGCGGCCTCAGAACGAGGGATACTTCGACGCATCCGGACAGAGGTAGTAGACGCGGTGGTCGAGCAACCGATCGTCGGCATCCAGGTGGAACTGGTTGAGTTCCAGGTTGAGGACGTCGTACCGCAGCGCGGCGTAGGGGTCCAGGCCCCGCAGTTCGCCGTGGAGTTGCTGCAGGAAGTTCTGGTGGGACGACACCAAAATCCGCTTACCCCGATGGGCGGTCAGCGTCTTCTCCAGGAACGCCCGGGCCCGCGCCCGCAGCGCCTCGAACGACTCGCCGCCGGGGGGGTTGAGGGAGTACCGGACGTGCTCGATCGGCAGGTAGACCACCTGGGGGAAGCGGACGCGGATCTCGTCCTGCGTCAGCCCTTCCATCTCGCCGAACGACCGTTCGATGGCCAAATCGTCAATGATGATGCGCTCGCGCGGCCACCCCGTCACGATCTCCGCCGTCTCGATGGCGCGCCGCAGGCTGGACGCGATCACCACATCCAGCCGGGTGCCGTTGAAGCTGGCCCGGGCCTCCTCGGCCTGTGCGCGGCCTACGTCAATGAGGGGCGCGTCGATTCGCCCCCCGGTCCGCTTCGACCGGTTGAGTTCGGTCAGGCCATGGCGGAGCGTGTAGAGCAGCGTCTGGCCGGGAGCGAGGTCCGGCTGTTCGACCATTGCCGCGTCTCCTCCGGGGCTCACGCACACATCGGGCAGCGCTGTTGCTTCCCGTCGTCTGGAACATCTTCCTGCTACGGTCCCTCCGTGGCGGGGCCGCGCCGGGGGGGTGGCCAAGACCCGCCCCCACACGGCCCGGGGCGGGGCCCCGGGCCGGGGACAAGGGTTTTGCGGACCGTCAGGGAATACTAGGAGCAATAGTCTGCGCTCGCCATCGACCCAGAGGGGGAGGGGAAGCGTATGAGGCAGGGGACAGTCAAGGGTATGCTCAGGCGAATGGCGCTCTGGGTGGCTGTGCTCGCTCTCGCTGCGGGCCTGGCCAGCCAGGCGGCCGCCCAGGCCCCGGTGAGGCTGACGGTCTACACCGCGCTCGAGAACGACCAGCTGGGACCCTATAAAGCCGCGTTTGAGGCCGACAACCCCGGCATCGTGATTGACTGGGTACGGGACTCGACCGGCGTGGTCACGGCCCGCCTGCTGGCCGAGCGGGCCAACCCACGGGCGGACGTGATCTGGGGGCTGGCGGCGACCAGCATGATCATCTTCGAGGAAAACAATATGCTGGAGCCCTACACGCCCAGGGGCGCCGAAGCGCTCAAGCCCCAGTTCCGCAGCCCCCGCACCCCGATGACCTGGACCGGCATGGACGCCTGGCTGTCCGTGATCTGCTTCAACACCCGGGAGGCGGTCAGGCGCAACATCCGGCAGCCCAAGTCCTGGAAGGACCTGCTCAACCCCATCTACAAAGACCAGATCTCCATGCCGAATCCGAACTCCTCAGGGACGGGGTTTCTGACCGTCGCCGCCTGGCTCCAGCTCTTCGGGGAGGATGAGGCCTGGAAGTTCATGGACCAGCTGAACAACAACGTGGCCTTCTACACCCACTCCGGCTCGGCGCCGTGCGTGCGGGCCGCCCGGGGCGAGCATGCGCTGGGCATCGGGTTCGACATGCGGGGCGCCCGGCTGAAGCAGGAAGGCGCGCCGATCGACGTCATCCTCCCGCGAGAAGGCGCGGGCTGGGACATGGAGGCCACGGCTATCCACCGCGGGACCAGGAACCTGGCGGCCGCGCGCCGGCTCGCCGACTGGTCGGTCAGCCGCAAGGCGAACGAGATGTACAACGAGTGGTATGCCATCGTGGCCCTGCCGGGCGTGGCCAACATCCCGCCATTCTACCCGCCCGACGGCGAAGCCAAGATGATCAAGAACGACTTCGGCTGGATGGCGAAGAACCGAGACCGCATCCTCCGGGAGTGGGGACGACGGTTCGAGAGCGGCAAACGGACCATCTAGGCGCGTGGAGCACTGAGAGGAGACCGCCAGCCCCCGCCCCGGTTCAGCCTCGGCGGGGGCTGGCGTGGCCATGAGCGTGCCCCACCTCCACGCCGGCGCGAAGGACCAGGCGGGCCAGACGGCGGGTCCCGACCTCCAGGTCGAGGGCATCTGGAAGCGGTTTGGCGCCTTCACGGCGCTGATGGACGTGTCGTTCGAGATCTTCCACGGCGAGTTCGTCTGCCTGCTGGGCCCCTCGGGGTGCGGGAAGACCACGCTGCTCCGGATCATCATGGGGCTGGAGGTCCAGACCCAGGGCCGCATCTGGCACCGGGGCCGGGACATCTCGGTCCTGCCGCCGGCCCATCGCCACTTCGGGATCGTCTTCCAATCGTACGCGCTCTTCCCGAACCTCACCGTCTTCGACAACATCGCCTACGGACTCCACAGCCGCAGGATGGGGCGCGACCAGATCAGCGCCCGCGTGAACGAACTTTTGGCGCTCATCGGCATGCCCGACGCGGCCAGGAAATACCCGGCCCAGCTCTCCGGCGGCCAGCAACAGCGGGTGGCCCTGGCCAGGGCGCTGGCGCCCTCGCCGGGTGTGCTCCTGCTGGACGAACCGCTCTCGGCCCTGGACGCCCGACTCCGCATCCGCCTCCGGCACGAGATCCGCGCGCTCCAGCGGCGGCTGGGCATCACCACCATCCTGGTCACCCACGATCAGGAGGAAGCCCTCACGATGGCCGACCGGATTGTCGTCATGAACCACGGGGTCATCGAGCAGATCGGCACGCCCTTCGAGATCTACCGGAATCCCGCCACCCCCTTCGTCGCGGACTTCGTGGGCGAGATGAACTTCCTCGACGGCGCGCTGGTGGACTCCGACCTGGTCCGCGTGGGGGACACGGAACTGCGGGCCGGCGCCGCCGACGGGATCTCGATCGGTTCCCATGTCCAGGTCTGCTTCCGGCCCGAAGACGTAGACGTGCGCAACGCCGGCGCCTCGGCCACAAACGCCATGCCGGTGGAGATCGTCGCCCTGGACTTCCTGGGATCGTTCTACCGCGCGACGCTGCGGCCGACGGCGGCCGGGACCGCCGAGGTCAGGGCCGACATCCCCATCCACCTCCAGCGCGAGTACGACCTGGCCCCGGGAAAGATCATCACGGTGTCGTTGCCCGCCGACCGCATCCGCGTGTTTCCCAGAGGCTGAGCGAGATGGCGACGGCGGTCGCGGGGGCCCGGGTCCGCCAGCAACTCGCGGGTGACGAGTGGCTGGCGCGCGGAGGCCTGGCGGGCCTGGCCCTGTGGCTGGCGATCACCGTGGCCCTGCCGTTGTGGGCGCTCCTGTCCCGGAGCGTGCTGAGCCGCCAGGGACAGTTCGTCGGACTGGCCAACTACGCCGACTACTTCTCCAATCCCGCGCTCTTCTCGTCGTTCTGGAACAGCCTCACCATCGCGGTCGTGACCACGGCTCTGGTCCTGCCGACCGCGTTCGTCTACGCCTATGCGCTGACCCGCACCTGCATGAAGGCGAAAGGCCTGTTCGGCGCCGTCGCCCTCATCCCCATCCTGGCCCCGTCGCTGCTCCAGGCACTGGCGCTGGTCTACCTGTTTGGCAACCAGGGACTGCTCAGGGACTGGCTGCTGGGACACTCCATCTACGGCCCCATCGGGATCATCTTCGCCGAGGCCGTGTACTGTTTCCCGCATGCGTTGATGATCCTGGTGACCGCGCTCAGGATGTCCGACGCGCGGCTGTACGAGTCCGCCGCTGCCCTGGGGGCCTCACCGTGGCGGGTCTTCTTCACGGTCACCCTGCCGGGGGTCAAGTACGGTGTCATCAGCGCTGGCTTCGTCGTCTTCACCCTCACCATCACCGACTTCGGGATTCCCAAGGTGATCGGCGGCCAGTTCAACGTCCTGGCGACCGATGTCTACAAGCAGGTCTTCGGCCGGCAGGACTTCGAGATGGGGGCCGTGGTGAGCGTGGTCCTGCTGGTGCCGGCCGTGCTGTCGTTTTTGGCCGAGCGATATGTCCGGCAGCGGCAGATGGCCCAGCTCACGGCGCAGGCCGTGCCATTCTCGCCCACCCCCAGGCCGCTCACCGATCGGTCCCTGTTCGTGATCTGCACCCTCATCGCCATCCCCATCGTGGGACTCCTGGCCACGGCCGCCTGGGGATCGTTCATCCGATTCTGGCCCTACAACCTGGCGATAAGCCTGCGAAACTACGAGTTCTCGCGCTTTGAGACCGAGGGCTGGCTGCCGTATTTCAACTCCCTGCGGATGGCGGGCCTGACCGCCCTGTTCGGCACGGCTATCATCTTCACCGGCGCCTACTTCCAGGAAAAGACTCGCGCGGGCCCGGCCATCCGGTCGGTCGTCCAGTTGTTCGCCATGCTGCCCCTGGCCGTGCCCGGACTGGTGCTGGGAATCAGCTACATCCTCTTCTTCAACCATCCGGCCAACCCGCTGGGCTTCCTCTACGGCACGCTGGCGATCATGGTGATCAACACCATCGCGCACTTCTACACCGTGAGCCACCTGACGGCCACCACCGCCCTCAAGCAACTGGACAGCGAATTCGAGGCGGTCTCGGCGTCGCTGCGGGCGCCCTTCTACCGAACCTTCTGGAAAGTGACGGTGCCCGTGTCCCTGCCGGCCATCCTGGACATCGCGGTGTACATGTTCGTCAACGCCATGACCACCGTCTCGGCGGTGATCTTCCTGTGGGTCCCCCACACCCGGCTGGCCTCCATCGCGGTGGTGTACATGGACGACACCGGCCAGCAGGGAGCCGCCGCGGCCATGGCCATGATGATCGTCTACACCTCGGCGGTGATGAAACTGCTCCACGTCCTGCTGTCGCGGTACCTGGACCGGCGGACACAGGCCTGGCGGAAGCGGTAGCCGCCGCGTCCGCTACTTCCCGGGAGGCATGCCGATGACCCAGCCCGACAACGCCCCGCTGCTGCTGACGCCCGGGCCGCTGACCACGTCGCGGACGGTGAAGGAGGCGATGCTGCGCGACTGGGGGTCGCGCGACGACGCGTTCACCGCCATCAACGCCCGCGTGCGCGCGCGCCTGGTGGAGATCGCCGGCGGCGAGGGGACGCATGTGGCGGTCCTGCTGCAGGGATCGGGCACCTTTGCCGTGGAGGCCACCCTCGGCACCTTCGTGCCCCGGACCGGCAAAGTCCTGATCCTGATCAACGGCGCCTACGGCCACCGCATGGCCCAGATCTGCCGGGTGATCGGTCGGGCGTACTCGACGCTGGAGACCCCCGAGGATGCGCCGCCTGACCCACAGGCCGTCGCCGCGGCGCTCGCCACCGACCCGGCGATCACCCACGTGGCCGTGGTGTACTGCGAGACGACCTCCGGCATCCAGAACCCCCTGGCCGAGATCGCCGCCGTCACCGCCGCCGCTGGCCGGAGGCTGCTCGTCGACGCCATGAGCGCCTTCGGCGCGCTGCCGTGCGATGCCCGCAAGATCCCCTACGACGCGCTGGCCTCGTCGTTCAACAAATGCCTGGAAGGCGTGCCGGGCGCCGCGTTCGTCATCTGCCGGCGGTCGGCCCTCGAAGATGCGGCCGGCAACGCCCATTCGGTCTCGCTGGACCTGCACGACCAGTGGGCGTCCATGGAACGGACGGGCCAGTGGCGGTTCACCCCTCCGACCCACGTTCTCGCCGCCTTCGACCGGGCGCTGGCCGAGCATGCCGCCGAGGGCGGGGTGGAGGGGCGGGGGGCCAGGTACCGCCGGAACTGGCGGGTCCTGGTGGACGGGATGCGCGCGATGGGCTTCACCACCCTGCTCCCCGACCGCCTGCAGGCGCCGATCATCGTGACGTTCCTCGCGCCGGCCGATCCGCGCTTCGAGTTCAAGGCGTTCTACCATGGGCTCGCGCGGCGCGGCTACCTGATCTACCCCGGCAGACTCACGAAGGCCGACTCCTTCCGCATCGGCTGCATCGGCCGGATCACTGAGGCCGACATGCGGGGGGCCCTGACGGCGATCCGTGAGGTCCTGGACGAGATGGGCGTGCGGGTGCCGGTGGCGGCGGAACGGTGAGCAGGAGTTCGAGGCGGGGCGGCGCGCGTCAGAGCGCGTCTGTCCCGGCCGCAATGACCTCGAGGTCGGCCCGCGTGTAGGAACCCAGGCTGCGGAAGTCCAACTCGACGTAGTTCCGAATCCACCGCATGGCGATCTTGACCGCTCTGCGGTACCGCTCTTCGGCTTCCTGGTACGCCGCCCGATCCCTGGGAGACCCGGCCGACGCCGCCCGAAGCCGCGCCAGGATGTCGTCGGTCTCCTCCAGGAGCAGGCGCTTCACCAGGGCCGCATCGTGCACCACAGAGGGATCGGCGGCATCCCTGGCGCGGTGTCGGATCCGCTGGGCGATCTGCGCCACCGAGATGCGACCCGTGGCCAGATCTTCCATCAGGGCGGGATGCCGGCCCGGCCTGCCGGCCAGGCTGTCGATCCCCTTGGCCCCGCGGCCGTTCAGCCATCCCTCGAGGTACTCCACGAGCATGCGCGCGTTGCGCCGGGTGCCGTCCACGGTGATCGGACCGTCGGGCACCTGGATGTCCACCGGGTAGCGATCGAAATCGGTCATCTCGGGTGAAGGCCGCCAGCCTGACGCCCGCAAGCGTTTGAAGGGCTCCGCCGCGGTCTTCATGTGGAAGATGTGCGCCACCCACGCCCGGACGAATCCCTGGCGGGCCTCCCACTCCTTGTCCGCCCGGATGGCCTCCGCCGCCTGCCGGTTGACCTCGGGGTCGGGATGGGGCAGCGCCGTGGCCATGCCGCCGATGGGGACGGCGCCGCGCCTGAGGCAGATCGCCACCAACCGCCTGAAGATGTCGGCAAGGAACGGGGTGGTCTTGATGTCCACACCGAACCGGTCCGGCCACACCTGGGAAGGATCGGTCATGACGTACTCCAGGATGCTGGCCTTGAGATCCCACCGGGCGGCGTTGAGCCCGGCGGCGTACGGGCCCAGGGCGTGGAGCATCTCCTCCATCTGGTAGACGGCCGGCAGGGCCTCGATGAGGGGGATGGCGCGAATCACGGCGTCTTTGAGGTGGGGCAGGTGGGCGCGGCTGGCATCGAAGAGGTCCCGGTAGAAGCGAGCCTCCTCGGCCGATTCCAGCTTGGGGAGGTAGAAGTAGATCCCCTGGCCGCGCTCGACCTGCGCCCGGCCGGCGTAGAAGAGGGTCAGGGCCGTCCCCAGGATCGCGGCGCAGACGGGGGTCCCGTCCACCGTCACCTCGGGCTCGTCCAGGTGGAGGCCGCGCTCCCGGTGCATGAAGAAGGGCAGGTCGCCCTCTGCGATCCGGTATGCCTTGCATTTCTCCGGATCGAAGTAGGTCAGTTCGCGCCTGACCGCCGCCAGGCGGTTGTGTGCGGCGCGCACGGTGTCGATCAGCCGGTGCCCGGCGGAGTCCTCGTCGTCGTCGAGGTCGGCCTCGGCCCGCTCCCCCTCCAGCCCCGGGTTCAGCGCGTTGATGAACATGCCGGTCACCGAAGCCGGGCCCGAGATCTCGATCCCCGGCCTCTGGAGTTCCTCGGGGACCGGGGGGACCTGCCAGTCGCCGCGGCTGGCTTGGCTGTCGAAGACCGGGGCGGGCACCACGCGCTCGTGGAGCGCGCGCCCCAACATCGCCGCGCGGCAGGCGCGCAGCGCGCGGACGCGGGGCGCAAACCGGTCGTGGAGGAGGACCAGATAGTCGAGGAATTCGGGCGTGAAGAGCTCCGCCGCCCCTTCCACCGGGGCGAACCAGACCCGGGATGCGGCGGGGGTGCGCTCACCCATGGGGTGTCCCCCAGGCTCTCCTCCAGCGCCCGTCCCGACCGTCACGCCTTGATCCGGCTGCCGGACGGGTCGAAGCGCGGATCGCGCTGTACGGTGGCCTGAATCCGCACCCCGTCCACCTCCACAGCCACCTCGGTCCCCAGGACGGCCAGCCGCACCGGCAGGTACGCGTAGGCGATGCTCTCCTCCACGAAGTACCCGTACCCTCCGCTGGTCACCCGGCTCACGACCCGGTCGCCCTCGAACACCGGCTCGTTCCCCAGCACGACCCGCTGCGGGTCCGCCAGCACCAGGCAGCAGAGCCTCCGCTTCAGCCCCTCCGCCTTCTGCCGCAGCAGCGCGTCGCGGCCCTGGAAGTCCCCTTTGTCGAGTTTGACGCAGAACGCCTGGCCGGACTCGTACGGCGTGTACTCCGGCGTGATGTCCGCGCTCCAGTACCGGTAGCCCTTCTCCAGCCGCAGGGAGTCCACCGCCCGGTAGCCGACGAGGCGCATGCCCAGCGGCCGGCCCGCCTCCCACAGCGCGTCCCAGAGGCGCAGGGCGTGGTCGGGACGCACGTACAGTTCCCAGCCGAGCTCGCCGACGTAGGTCACCCGGAGTGCCCGCGCCGGCACGCCGGCTGCCCTGACCTCCTGCCACGTCATGTAGGGGAAGGCCGCATTGGAGAGGTCGTCCTCGCAGACCTGCTGCAGGATGTCACGCGAGCGGGGTCCCCACACCCCGATGCAGGCCAGTTCCGTGGTGATGTCCCTGGCCACCACCGAGCCGTCGGATGGAAGGTGCTTGCGGATCCAGTCCAGGTCGTGGACCCCGAAGGCGCTGCCCGTGACGACCATGAACCGGTCCGGGGCCAGGCGCGTCACCGTCAGGTCGCACTCGATGCCGCCGCGGGCGTTGAGCATTTGGGTGTAGGTCACGGACCCGGGCGGCCTGTCCATCTCGTTGTCTGTCAGCCACTGCAGGGCGGCCAGCGCCCCGCGGCCCTCGACCTCGAACTTGGAAAACGAGGTGAAATCGAACAGACCCGCCGTCTCGCGGGTAGCCAGGTGCTCGAGTGCGATCGCCGGGGACCAGTTGTGCCGCGCCCAGCCCAGCGGCCTCCAGGCTGTGGCGCGCGCCGCCAGGGTGCCGGCCTCGACGCCGCCGGCGGTTGTCGGTCCGTCGCTCCCGGAGCAGGCCGCCGGGTCGTTGCTGGCGAACCAGTTGGGCCGCTCCCAGCCGCCCTTCTCGCCCAGGACCGCGCCCGCCTCGACGAGCCGGGGATAGACCGGGCTCAGCCGGAAGCGGCGCGCGGTGTCCCACTCCTCGAACGGCAGGCTCACGGCCCCGTACCGGCGCGCGTAGGCTTCCACCGACCGCTCAATGGTGTGCGCGGCGTGCGCGTACTGCGGGCCGAACCGGCGGATGTCCATCCGCCAGACGTCCAGGCTCGGCTGGCCGTCCACGATCCACTCGGCCAGCACCCGGCCGATCCCGCCGCCGGCGGCGATCCCGTAGGCGTTGAACCCGGCGGCGACAAAGAACCCCCGGACGCCGGGCGCTTCGCCCATCATGAACTCGCCGTCGGGCGAAAACGCTTCGGGACCGTTGATGATCCTGGAAATCTCCGCGTGCTCGAAGGCCGGGATGCGCCTGGCCGCGTTGCGCACCACCGGTTCGAAAATCGGCCAGTTGGTCGGCAGCAGCCGGTGGACGAAGTCGTTGGGGACGCCGTCGGTCGACCAGGGCTGGGGCTGCGCCTCGAACCCTCCCACCAGCAGTCCCCGGACCTCCTCGCGGGCGTAGACGCGCAGGTCCGGGTCACGCACCACGGGAAATTCGGGCCGCACGCCGTCGACGGGCTCGGTCAGCAGGTACTGGTGCTGCATGGGCACGATCGGGACGCGTACGCCGACCATGCGGCCGATCCGGTCGGCCCAGATCCCGGCGGCGTTGACCACGACCGGCGTGCGGATCGTCCCGCGGTCGGTCACCACCGCGTCGACGCGCCCGTGCTTCACCGTGATGCCAAGCACGGTGGTATTGGTGCAGATCTCCACCCCCCGGCTGCGGGCGCCGCGGGCCATGGCGAAGGTCACCCCGCTGCCGTCCACGCGGCCATCGGTGGGCATGTAGACGGCGCCCACTAGGTCGCGCTCGCTCAGCAGGGGGAAGAGGGCCACCGCCTCGCGGGGGCTGAGCACCTCCACGGGCAGTCCGAAGGTTCGGGCCAGGGCGGCCTGGCGCAGGTTCTCCTCCATGCGCAGTGCGCTGGAGGCCAGGCGCAGGCTGCCGCACGGCCGCCAGTCCGTCTCCTGCCCGGTCTCCCGGGCCAACCGCGCGTACAGGTCGGCGCTGAACATCATGATGCGGGTGAGGCTGAGCGATCCGCGCAGTTGGCCGACCAGCCCGGCCGCGTGCCAGGTGGAACCGCTGGTGAGTTCGGCCTTCTCCACCAGCACGACGTCCCGCCACCCCAGCAGCGAGAGGTGGTAGGCGACGCTGCACCCGACGATCCCGCCGCCGATGATGACCGCCTGCGCTTCCGACTTCATCTCAACCTCCAGACCGGGCAGACACCCGCCGGACGTCCTCCCGCAGCGCGTCGCGGGCAGCGTCCAGGAAGCGTCCCAGGTCCGCCTCGGTGTGCGCCAGCGAGAGGTACAGCTTGGTGGACATGGGGTTCAGGAAGATCCCCCGTCGGAACAGCCCCAGCAGGAAGGCCCGGGCCCTCACCCGGTCGGCGCGGGCGGCCGTGCGGTAGTCGGTCACCTCTCGATCGGTGAACACCACCGCGGCCAGCGGACCGTCGCCCTGGACGTGGGCCGCCACCCCCTCTTCGCCCAGCACCGCCCGCAGACCGCTGCGGAGGGCAGCCCCCAGGGCGAAGAGGCGGTCGTAGGTGCCAGGCTTCCGCAACTCGGCGAGGACGGTCAGTCCGGCAACCGCGGACAGCGGGTTGGCACCCAGCGAGGAGGCGAACCACACGTAGCGGTCCTCGCCCAGCCGGTCCTCGCGGACCAGGTCGAGGATCTCGGCCCGCCCGACCACGGCGCCGATCGGCAGCCCGCCCCCCAGCGCCTTGCCCAGAGCGGCCAGGTCGGGGACGACGCCGTAGTAGGCCTGCGCGCCGCCGTAGGCCAGGCGGAAGCCGGTCACGACCTCATCGAACACGAGCAGCGCCCCAATCCCATTCGCCAGCTCCCGCAGCCCCTCCAGGAAGCCCGGGCGCGGAGGAGTGCAGCGGTGGAGCGGCTCCACGATGATCGCGGCCACCTCGTGGCCGTGGGTCTGCAGGATCCGTCCGGTTGTGTCCAGGTCGTTGTAGGGCGCGACGAGGATGTTCTCGATGACGGCGGGGGGCAGGCCGGCCGAGGTGGGCTCGGCCCGGGGAAAGTCCAGCAGCCGCCTCGGGAACAGGCTGACGGTGCCCACTTCGTTGGCGCCGTGGTAGGCCCCCTCGAACTTGAGGACCTTGGGGCGTCCGGTATGCGCTCGGGCCAGCCGGACGGCGTAAGCCGTGGCCTCGGTGCCCGAGGCACAGAACCGCACCCGCTCGGCGCAGGCCACCGCCCGCACCAGTTCCTCGGCCAGTTCAAGCGAAGGTTCCGTGATGTACGCGAAGTTGGACCCCAGCCCCATGCGGGTCCGGACGGCTTCCACGACGGCGGGGTGGGCGTGGCCGAGCAGCACCGACCCCCAGCCCATGGTGAAGTCGGTGAAGCGGCGTCCCTGCGAGTCCCACACCGCCGCCTCTTCTCCCCGGACCAGGACCGTCACCAGGTCGGGCGGCAGGTCGTACTCGCCCGGCGAGCCTGCCGGGAAGACAGCCAGGGCGCGTTCGGCGGGGGTCGGCACGAGGGATCAGGCCTTGATCCGGCTGTGGGTGGGATCGTAGCGCGGCTCGCGCTGGACGGTGGCCCCGAGGCGCTCGCCGTCCACCACGACGGCGAGCTCGGTGCCGACGCCCGCGAGCTCGACTGGCAGGTAGGCGTAGGCGATGCTCTCGCCCACCGTGTACCCGTAGCCTCCGCTGGTCACCCGGCCGACCGCCCGATCGCCGTCGAGCACCGGTTCGTTCCCCAGCGCCACCCGCTGCGGGTCGGACAGCACGAGGCAGCAGAGCCTCTGGCGGACCCCCTCGGCCTTCTGCCGCAGCAGCGCCTCGCGGCCCTGGAAGTCCCCCTTGTCCAGCTTGACGCAGAAGGCCTGCCCCGATTCGTAGGGGGTGTACTCCGGCGTGATGTCCACGCCCCAGTAGCGGTAGCCCTTCTCCAGCCGCAGGGAGTCCACCGCGCGATATCCGACCGGGCGCAGCCCCAGCGGCCGCCCCGCCTCCCACAGCGCGTCCCACACCGTCAGGCCCGACGCCATCGGGACGTAGAACTCCCACCCCAGTTCCCCCACGTAGGTCACGCGCTGCGCGCGCACGGGGACGCCCGCCACCCGGATCTCCCGGGAGGTCATGTAGGGGAAGGCCGTATTGGACACGTCGTCGTCGCAGACCTGCTGCAGGATCTGGCGCGCCTTTGGACCCCACAGGCCGATGCAGCACCGCTCGGCCGAAACGTCCCGGATGGCGACGGACCCGTCGTCCGGGAGGTGCCGCCGGATCCAGTCCAGGTCGTGGACGCCGAAGGCGCTCCCGGTGATGATCATGAACCGGTCCGGGGCCAGCCGCGTCACCGTGAGGTCGCACTCGATGCCGCCGCGGGCGTTGAGCATCTGCGTGTAGGTCACGGTCCCCGGCGGCCTGTCCATCTGGTTGTCGGTCAGCCACTGCAGGGCGGCCAGCGCCCCGGGGCCTTCGACCTCGAACTTGGAAAACGAGGTGAAGTCGAACAGGCCGGCCGCCTCCCGCACCGCGCGGTGCTCGACCCCGATGGCCGGCGACCAGTTGAGCCGCGCCCAGCCCAGGGGGGTCCAGTCCCGGGGCCCGACAGCGGCCGTCTCGCCGGGTCCCGCGCCCCGCGTGGCCGCCGACCCGGGATTGTGTGGGTTGCCCGCGGCCGCTGCCGGTGCGTTGCTCGCAAACCAGTTCGGCCGCTCCCAGCCGCCCTTCTCCCCGAAGACCGCGCCCATGGCCGCCAGGCGGGGGTACGGCGGACTGACCTTCAGGCCCCGCGCTGATTCGCGCTCCTCGAACGGGGGATGGAGCCAGTAGTTCTTCTCGTAGGTCTCCAGCGCCCGGGCCGCCGCGTAGGCCCGATCGGCGTAGTGGGGCTGGAAGCGGCGGATGTCCATGCGCCACACGTCCATGTCCGGCGCGCCCTCGGTGATCCACTCGGCCATCACCTTCCCGACGCCGCCCGCGCAGGCGATGCCGGGAGAACCGCCGGCGACGAAGAACCCCCGCACCCCGGGCGCCTCGCCCAGGACCAGATCGCCGTCGGGCGTGAAGCCGTCGGGCCCGTTGATGAGTTTGTAGACGCCGGCCCGCTCCACGGCCGGGAGGCGGGCGGTGATGTTCTTCGCCACCTGCTCGAACTTGTCCCAGTTGGGCGCCAGCAGCCGGTGGTGGAAGTCGGCGGGGATGCCGTCCAGCCCGAAGGGGATCGGACTGGCCTCGTACCAGCCGATGCACAGGCCGCCGACTTCCTCGCGGAAGTAGATCAGCAGATCCGGATCGCGGACCACCGGCATGCGGCGGTGTGTCCCCTCGATGGGGCCGGTCAGGAGGTACTGGTGCTCGATGCCGACCACCGGCACCGCGACCCCGGCCATGGCGCCGATGTGCGCGGCCCAGATCCCGGCGCAGTTCACCACGACGTCGGTGCGAATCGTGCCGCGGGTGGTGGTGACCGCGCGCACCCGGCCGTCGCGGACGGTGATGCCCGTGACCTCCGTCTCGGTATAGATCTCCGCCCCCTGGTTCCTGGCCCCCCTGGCCAAGGCAAAGGTCAGCCCGCTGGGATCCACGCTGCCGTCGGTGGGCAGGTAGGCCGCGCCCAGCAGGCCCCGGTCGCTCATCACCGGGAAGAGTTCAACCGCTTCCTTCGGCGTCAGCAGCTCCATGGGCAGCCCGAAGGTCCGGGCCGTGGCCGCGTGGCGTTTGAGTTCCAGCATGCGCTCCGGGGTCGAAGCCAGCCGCAGGCTCCCGGTCTCGCGCCAGTCGGGGTCGTGGCCGGTCTCGGCCCCGAGCCTGCGGTACAGTTCGACGCTGTACATGATCATGCGGGTCAGGGTAACCGAGCCGCGGAGCTGGCCCACCAGGCCCGCCGCATGGAATGTCGCGCCGCCGGTCAGGCCGCCCTTCTCCACCAGGACGATGTCGCGCCAGCCCATGCTGGCGAGATGGTAAGCGATGCTGCACCCGTAGACGCCGCCCCCGATGATGACGGCCTGCGCGCAAGACTTCACCGGTGCTCCTCCAGATCAGCCGACGCCCTGAGAAGATTCGAGCCGCGGGTCAGGGCGTCCCTGCCGGCGGCGGGACGCGCAGCCAGCGATGTTGAAGTCTGCGGAAACGTCCACCCTTCCCATGGGAGGCAGCACGCTCCCTTCCCGGTGAGCAACGCCTTTCTGCCTCCGACTGTGATAGAGTGGGACTATGACGTCCAAGCAGCGTCCAAGCAGAATGGGGCAGGTCGTGCGGGATCCCACCGCGGTGCCGGGGAAGACATGGGCCTACTGGTTCCGGCGCGTGTTCAGGAACTCCTACACGCGCCGGGGGCGGTTGATCCGCGTGCGCCGCTGGGCCGTCAAGATCCAGCACCGGGGCCGACGCCGCACCTTCTCCCTGGGTGCCGTCCCGCGCCGGGAAGCGGCCAGGCGCGCGCAGGCCGTCTACCGCGCCATCGTCACCCACGGATGGGACGCCGCCGTGGGATCCGCCGGGCTGCGCGCCACGCCAGCCTCCGACGCCGCCTCGAAGGCCACCGCCGCGTACTGGAGACGACGCCTGCTGGCACGGCGGTACACCGAAGGCCTCCGGCCCCACCTGGCCGGCGAACTCTCGGCGTGGATCGAGCACGGCGGCGAGGGCCACTACATCCCCCTGGGGACCGCCGACCCGACCCAGGCCGCGCGGCGGGCGGCGGAGATCTACCGCAGCGTCGCGACCGCCGGGTGGCCCGCGGCCAAGCAGCTCTTCGCCAGGGAGATCACCGTGGCCGTGTTCTGGGCGATGGATCCCCTGGCCTGCACCTACACCACGCTCTTCACGCAGCCCCTCGAAGGCGAGACCGGACCGCGCGGGGGATCGGTCCGGAGGCGCGCCGGGCTGGTCTGCGTGGTGGATGCCGATGCGGGCGTCCGGGGCGCCCTCGCCTCCTGCGTGGCGATGCAGCCGGAGGGATGGAAGGTGACCACCCTGGCCACCGCCGGGGACGCGCTGCGCCTGGGCCCCCACCTGGGAGCCTCGCTCGTCTTGCTGAACCGGGACCTCCCCGGCATGGGCGGCGGCGAGTGCGCCCAGCGCCTCCGGGCCCGCCACCCTGATCTCGCCGTGTTCACCTATGGCGTCTACGACGACAGCGACCAACTCTTCTTGTCGTTTGGCGGCGTGCCGGCCGGCTACATCCTCAAGCGCCGGCCCCCGGGGCTGCTGCTGGAACCGGTGGCGTCGCTGGGTCCCCTCGCGCCCCTGCGGAGGCACCAGGTAGCCCGGGCCGTCCGGCGCTACTTCCAGGGCCTCTTCGACGCGCCGTCTCCGCGCGGGGCGCAGCCGTTGGCCCGCCTCACGCCCCGCGAGCAGGAGATCCTCGAATACCTGAGCAAGGGCCACGGGGACAAGGAAATCGCCCAGCGTCTGGGGATCAGCGCCTGGACCGTCCACGGCCACCTGCGGAGCATCTTCGGGAAACTCCAGGTCCACACCCGCACGGAGGCCGCCATCCGGTACCTCCAGAAGTGACCGCCCCGGCCCCCCAGGACTGGCTATTGTCTGCCTCCTGCTCTCCTCCGTACGGTACGATTCAGGTGACGGAGCATGGGAGGATCGGCCACGCTGATCGTCGGTGAACTCATCAACTCGACCCGCAAGCAGATCCAGCCGCTGCTGGAATCGCGCGATGCCGGAGCCATCGTCGACCTCGCCCGCCGGCAGGTCGAGGCCGGCGCGCACCTGGTGGACGTCAACTGCGCCACCCTCATGGAGGACGAGGTCCCGGCCATGGAGTGGGCGGTGCGGACCATCCAGGGCGCCCTGGACGTCCGCCTGTCCATCGACAGCCCCAACCCCAAGGCGCTGCGGCGGGGCCTGGAGGTGCACCGGGGCAGGGCCCTCCTGGATTCCATCAACCTCGAGCAGGACCGCTGGAAGGACCTCATCCCGGTGATCAGGGAGTTCCGGCCCGAGGTCGTGGCTCTGTGCATGGACGACCAGGGGATTCCCTCCACGGCCTCCGGCAAACTGGAGTGTGCCGCGCGGTTGATCGACGGGCTCACCGACGCCGGCGTGCCGCCCGAGGACATCCTGGTGGACCCGCTGCTGTTCCCCATCGCCACGGACAGCCGGTGCGTCGTGGTGTTCCTGGAGGCGCTGGACCTGATCAAGGAACGGTATCCCGGCGTGCGGACCATCTGCGGGCTGAGCAACGTCTCCTTCGGGCTGCCCCACCGTGCCCAGATCAACCAGGTCTTCCTCGTCCTCTGCCTGGCCCACGGGATGGACGCGTTCATCCTCGATCCGCTGGACCGGCGCCTGATGGCCAACCTGACCACGGCCCAGATGCTGCTGGGGCAGGACGAGTACTGTCGCCGCTACCTGGCGGCCGTGCGGGCCGGGACGTTCAACTTCGCGACGCCGCGGGCGGGCGGAGGAGACCCGCGGTCGTCCGGCTGAACCATGATCGAAGAGTTGACTCTCCCCCGGCCGCGCGTGGACCCCGACCTCATCCTGCGGTTGCAGAAGTACCGGGCGCCCGACAAGGTCTCCCCGGCCGTCAGAGAGACGGCCCGCAGGATGGCCTCGCTGGCCGAGGCGCTGGTGGAGCCGCGGGGGTGGATGCGGCGCGAAGCGGTCGCCGCCGTGGAGGCCGACGGCCGCGTGCGGCTCGCGGGCGGCATCGAGTTCTCCAGCCGCGCCCTGGCCCGCACACTGCGGGACGCTGCGGAAGCGGTCCTCGTCATCCTTACCATTGGACCCGCCCTCGAACGGCATGCGCAGGACCTCGTCGAGGCCGAGCAGCCGGCAGAGGGACTGCTGCTGGACACCGCCGGGTGGGCGGCGCTGGACGCGCTCGTCAAAGACCTGCGGGCTCGGCTGCGGGCCGAGGTCTCCCCGCTGCGTCTGACAGGACGCCTGGCGCCGGGATTCGCCGACTGGCCGCTGGAGCAGCAGCGCGTCCTGTTCTCCGCGTTCTCGGGGGGCCGCCTGGGGGTGGAGTTGACCGGATCATGCGTGATGCTGCCGCGCAAGTCCATCTCGGGGATCTACGGCCTCGTCCCCGCCACGTGCCGCCGGGACGCCGTGCTCCCTGATCGCGGGGCGGCGAGCCCGTGACCGGCGGGACCGTCACCGTGACGTTCGCCGCGAAGGGGCGCGCGGTCTCGGTCCCGGCGGGCACGACCGTGCTCCAGGCCGCGCAGCAGGCGGGGTGCAGCATCACGGCCACGTGCGGCGCGCGCGGGCGCTGCCGGAGCTGCCGCGTGCAGATCGTCGGCGGGAGCGTGCCCCCAGCGGGGCTCGCCGACCGCATCCAGCTCGGCGACGACGAGGTAGGGGAGCGCTACCGTCTGGCCTGCCAGGCCGAGGTCTGGGACGACCTGACGGTCCTGGTGGCGCCGGTCTTCGAGGAGGCGGCCTTTCAGATCCTGGCAGAGACGCGGGCGCTGCGCTCGGCGGCGGGCTTCATCCTGGACTCGGGCGTGGTCAAGACCCATCTCGTCCCCTCGCCCCCGGCCAGCGAGGAACATCCGGCATCGGACCTTGAGGCCCTGCTGCGTCACCTTGACCGCGAAGTCGGCGATGTGCCCCTCGACGTGCTCCGGCGCATCCCGGGTACGCTGCGGACCGGATCGTCCGGCCTGACCGCCGTCCTCTTCGACCGCACGCTGCTGGCCGTCGAGCCCGGCGACACGCGCACCGAAGCCTACGGGATGGCGTTCGACATCGGGACCACCACGGTCGTCGGCTACCTGGTGGACCTCTGGAGCGGCACGGTGGCGGCGACGGCCGCCGGCCTCAACCCCCAGTCGGCCTTCGGCGGCGACCTGATGTCGCGCATCGCCTTCGCGCAGGAAGATCCGGCCAACGTGCGCCGGCTCCACACCCGGATCCTCCAGCTGCTGAATGGACAGATCGAAGAGGTCTGCAACCGGGCGGGAGTGGACCGGGAGCGCATCTACAAGGTCGTGGTGGTGGGCAACACCGCCATGCACCACCTGTTCTTGGGCATCGATCCCACCTACGTGGGCCAGGCGCCGTATGCGCCCGGCGTCCGGCGCGGCCTCCGGGTGGCCGCGTCCGACGTGGGACTGCGGCTGCGCCCACCGACCCCCGTGTGCCTGCTCCCAATCGTGGCGGGCTTCGTGGGCGCCGACGCCGTAGGCATGGTGCTGTCCACCCGCCTCGACGAGAGCCGCGCGCCCCGCATCGCCGCCGACATCGGTACGAACGGCGAGATGGTCATGGCATCCCCCGATGGGCTGCTCGCCTGCTCGGCCCCTGCCGGCCCGGCGCTGGAAGGCGCGCAACTCCGCTGCGGCATGCGCGCCGCCCGCGGCGCCATCGACCAGGTCCGCATCGACGGGGACGTCTGCTACCACGTGATCGGCTCGGGGGCCCCGCTGGGCGTGTGCGGGTCCGGCATTCTGGACGCGATCGCCGGGCTGCTCGACGCCGGCCTCCTGGACGCCGGCGGCCGGCTCCATCCCGAGCCGCCGGCCTCGGCGCCGGACGCCCTGCGACGCCGGGTGGTCACACTCGCCGACGGGCGGCCGGCGTTCGTCCTGGCGGACGCGTCCGAGAGCGCGACGGGGCAGGCCATCGTCCTGACCCAGGCGGACATCCGGCAGGTCCAGCTGGCCAAGGGCGCAATCCGCAGCGGGATCGCCATGCTCCTGCACCTGACGCAGACCCCCGCCGACCGGCTCGCCGAGGTGATGCTGGCGGGCGGGTTCGGCAACTACCTGAACATCCGCAGCGCCGTCCGGGTCGGCCTGATCCCTCCCCTGCCGGTCGACCGGGTCACCTATGTGGGGAACGCCGCAGGGCTGGGCGCGCAGATGGCGTTGGTCTCGGAAACGGAGCGGGGTCGGGCGGAGGCGCTGGCCCGCCGCATCCGGCACGTCTCGCTGGCCACGCACCCGGCGTTCCAGGAGGTCTTCCTGGACGCCCTGCGATTTGGATGAGGAGGAGCGCACGCATGGAGGCGCGGGGCAGGGAACTGCTGGAACGCCTGAGGACCGAGGTGCTGATCCTCGACGGCGCCATGGGCACGATGTTGTTCGAGGCCGGGCTCCAGGACGGCGCCTGCCCCGAACTGTGGAACGAGACCCGCCCCGAGGTGGTCGCCGGCATCCACCGGGCCTACCTGGAGGCCGGGGCGGACATTGTCGAGACCAACACCTTCGGCGGCACCCGGCTCAAGCTGGCGCCCTACGAACTGCAGGCCCGGGCGCGGGATCTCAATGTCCTCGGCGCGCGCCTGGCCCGGTCGGTCTGCCCGCCGGGCAGGTACGTGGCGGGCTCCATCGGGCCGACCGGGCACCTGCCGGACACGCTGGCCGCGATGGGCGACGTGTCCCTGGACGAGATGCGCGCCGCCTTCGCCGAGCAGGCCCTCGCACTCGCCGAGGGCGGCGTGGATTTCTTCGCGGTGGAGACGATGATGGTCCCCGACGAGGCCGTCGCCGCCATCCGCGCGGCCAAGGAGGCGACCGGACTGCCGGTGATGGCCACCATGTTCTTCCAGTACAACCGGCAGAAGCAGCGGGACCGCACGCTGTGGGGCTCTTCGCCGGCCGACGTGGCGCGGCTGTTGCTCGACGCCGGCGCGGACGTCGTCGGCTGCAACTGTGGAGAAGGCGGACCGGCCCGCGCCGCGGTGATCATCCGGGAGATGCGGGAGGTGACCGCCGGCTTCCTGGCCGCCTACCCGAACGCCGGGATGCCCAGGGTCATCGACGACCGGACGGTCTACGACCTCGCGCCCGACGACATGGCAGCGGGCTACCCCGCGATCCTCGACGCCGGGGCCAACATCGTCGGCGCCTGCTGCGGCAGCACCCCCGAGCACATCCGGCGCATCGCCGAGGTGGTGCGCAGGCGCCGGACCCCGTAGGCGCGAAAGGAGCAGGCCATGGTGAGTTTCCTGGAGATCTGCCGGCGGGCGACGACCGGGCCCATCGTCGCCCCCGACGACTTCGACATGCAGCGCTTCGTCCCGAGCCTGCAGAAGGCCATCAAGCAACACGGCCTGAGCGCCCCGCCCAAAGACGCCGTCGTCCCCTGGGACGATGATCTGGCGGACCGCATCTTCCTGGCCGCCAAGGACTTCCTGGTGGACACCGGGTGCTACTGCCCGGACACCAACCGCGTGATCACCTTCACGCGGGAAGAACTCGACGAGGCCATCCACCTGGCCCCCCGGCAGTGCCCGCTGGGCGAGGGGAAGGAGGCCAGATGCATGCGCCCGCGCCGGCCCGAAGATCCCCAGCTCCCCTGGTGCCACGTCGGGGGCGGCATCCCGGTCTCCTCCGACGAGATCGCTTCGGCGGTGGTGGAGGGCTACGCGCGGATCCCCCACGCCGACTCCATGAGCATCCCGGCGCTGACCCGGATCCGCGGGATGCCGGTGCAGGCCGGCGCGCCCACGGAGATCTTCGCGGCCATCCAGTCGGTGCGGCTGGGCCGCGAGTCCATGCGGCGCGCGGGCCGGCCGGGCCTGCCCATCATCAACCTGCTCTCCACCTCGGCCTCGCCCATGGGCGTGCTGGCGGTCACCAATGCGGAATACGGCTTACGCCCCTCCGACGGGTGGTTGATCGTGTCGCTGTCGGAGATGAAACTGGACTACAACGTGATGAACAAGACGGCCGCCGTCCTGTCGTACGGCGGCAACGTGGGATTCGCCGCTGGCGCCATCTACGGCGGCTTCGCCGGCGGGGTCATCGGCTCGGCCGTGCTCAACGCCGCCTACATCATGGCCGGACCGCTGCTGGTGGGCGCCACCTACCACCTGCTGTACTCGCTGCACATCCAGCAGTCCAACTCCACATCGCGCGAGATGCTGACCAGCGTGGCCCTGGGCTGCCAGGCAGTCAGCCGGAACATGCCGTTCCCCTACTTCGACCTGGGCTACGCCGCAGCGGGTACGGCCACGCCGCAACTCTACGACGAGACCGCCGCGCGGATCATCACCGATGTGGCCAGCGGCGCCAACATCGAGACCGTGCATCCGGCCAAGGGCGTCCTCGTGGACAACTACAGCCCCATGGAGATGCGCTTCGCCTGCGAGGTGGCCCATGCGGCCGCCGGGATGAAGCGGCAGGACGCCAACGAGATCGTCAAGGCGCTGCTGGCCCGGTACGAACCACACCTCAGCGACCCGCCGCAGGGGTCCCGGTTCCAGGACTGCTACAACCTGGATACCCTGGAACCCACCCCGCAGCACTACGAGGTGTACGCACGGGCCAAGGAAGACCTGCGCCGACTCGGGCTGCCGCTGCGGTAGGGCGCCCGACCGCAGGAACGTTTCGGGGGAGGCGTAGCGATGGATGAGACCGCGATCCTCGAGGGCCTGAGGCAGGCTGTCCTGGACTACGACGCCGAGGCCGGCGCGCGCCTGGTCCGCGAGGGCCTGGAGGCCGGCATCCCTCCCCTCAGGTTGATCGACGACGGCCTCTCGCGCGGCATCGCCGTCATCGGCGAGAAGTTCCAGGCGATGGAGATCTTCCTGCCCGAGCTCATGATGGCCGCCAAGGTCTTCCTGGAGGCGATGAAGCTCCTGGAGCCGGCCATCCTGGCGATGGGCGAGGGGCGGCAGAAGCGGGGGGTCGCCGTCATCGGCACGGTCAAAGGCGACGTCCACTCCATCGGCAAGGACCTGTTCGGCACGCTGCTCAAGGTGGCGGGCTTCGAGGTCCACAACCTGGGCGTCAACGTGCACCCCGGGAAGTTCGTGGAGAAGGCGGAGGAGACCGGCGCCCAGATCGTGGGGCTGTCGGCCCTGATGACCACCACGATGCCGTCCATGCGGGAGGTGATCGAGTTCTTCGAGGCCCGGGGCATCCGGGAGCAGCACACCATCATGGTCGGCGGCGGCCCGGTCACCGAGGGCTTCGCCCGGAAGATCCAGGCGGACGGCTACGGCCAGACGGCGCAGGACGGGGTGAACCTGGCGATCCAGTTCGTGGAGCAGATGCGCGCGGCCGGACGCGCCTGATTAGCCAGGCCGCCATGGCCGAGTACCGGATCACCTACTGGCGGCAGATCCCCTCGCAGGTTGAGGCGTTCGACGGGGCCGAGCGGGTCCGCCGTCCGCTCGACCGCCGGTTCCAGGAGTTGATTGATGCCGTAGCGATGCGGGACGGCGCGACCGGCATGGAGGCGTATCTGGAGGGGTGGAGGGTCGGTCCCCGCCTCGCGAGGGACGGCACGGCCCAGGGGGTGGCCGACGCGGTGGCGGGAGAACTGGAAGAGCAATTCGATGTCGTCCGGAGGGCCGTGCTCAGCACACCGGACTCGCCGAGGAGTCCGGAGGGGTCAGGGCGAGGCTCAACGGCGCCGTGATCACCCGGTGGTCTCACGCCGGTGAATCCCGGGAGACCGCGGTTCAGCCCTGCAGGGTCAGGGCGCGCGGGCTGTCGGGAGGAAACCGGCAGACGACGCGGGCACCGACGGGGAACGCGCCGGCGCGGATACTCTGGACGTCGGCGGCCACCTCCCCGGCGCCGGTCGTAATCCTGACCCGCGTGATGGCCCCCAGAAAGGAGTGGGACACCACCCGACCTGCCAGCGCACCCGCCGGCGGCTCGGCGTCCGGTGCGGCCTGCAGTTCGATGGCCTCGGGCCGCAGGAGCACCATCACCCGCTCGCCCCGGGGACGCCCCCGCACGGCGTGGACCTCCAGGCGCTCCCCGCGGCAGTCCACGAAGCCCCGACCGCCGTCGGTCACCTCGCCCACGAGCCGGTTCATGGTGCCGACGAACTCGGCCACAAAGGGCGTGGCCGGCGCGCCGTAGATCTCCGGCGCCGTGCCCAGTTGTTCGATGCGGCCGGCCGACATGACCGCGATCCGGTCGGAGATGGAGAGGGCCTCCTCCTGGTCGTGGGTGACGTAGAGGGTGGTGATCCCCAGGCTGGTCTGGATGCGCCGGATCTCCTCGCGCAACTGCACGCGCACGCGGGCATCCAGCGCCGAGAGGGGTTCATCGAGCAGCAGCACCCGCGGCTCGATGGCCAGCGCCCGGGCGAGCGCCACGCGCTGCTGCTGACCGCCCGAGAGCTGGTGCGGGTAGCGGGTGCGGGCGTGGGAGAGTCCGATCAACTCGAAGAGCCGATCCAGCCGCCGCGCCCGCTCGTCGGGCGCCACCCTGCGCAACCGCAGGCCGAACGCCACGTTTTCCTCGGCGGTCATGTTGGGGAACAGGCTGTAGGCCTGGAAGACCATCCCCATGTGGCGCCGGCTGGCCGGCAGGGTGGTGATG
>JAVKHQ010000011.1:0-81499 GCA_031459875.1 Candidatus Fervidifonticultor sextus
CCTATGAGGTGGATTCCAGCGAGATGGCGTTCAAGATCGCGGGCTCGCTGGCCTTCAAGGAGGCTGCCTCCCGCGCCCTGCCGGTCCTGCTCGAACCTATGATGCGGGTCGAGGTCGTGACCCCCGAGGCCTACATGGGCGACGTCATCGCCGACCTCAACGCCCGCCGCGGGCGCATCGAGGGCATGGAGACCCAGGGCGCGCTCCGCGTGATCCGCGCCGTCGTCCCGCTCGCCGAGATGTTCGGCTACGCCACCGCCCTGCGGTCCGTCAGTCAGGGCCGGGCGACTTATTCCATGGAACCGTCGCACTACGAGGAAGTCCCCGCCTCGGTCGCTGAGAAGGTCACGGCGCGCTCGGGGGTCGGGGCGCGGGCCTAGCGCGAGACTGCGGGGGAGCACGGAGGGAGTCTGACACGATGGCCGTCGCGCAGAAGATCCGGATCAAACTCAGGGCCTTCGACCATAAGGTCCTCGACCAGTCGGCCGAGAAGATCGTCACCGTCGTCCGGAAGTCGGGGGCCCGGGTCTCCGGTCCGGTGCCGCTGCCCACCAACCGCAGCGTCTTCTGCGTGATCCGATCCCCCCATATCGACAAGGAGTCGATGGAGCACTTCGAGATCCGGACGCATCGGCGCCTGATCGATATCCTGGAACCGACCCAGAAGACCGTGGACGAACTGATGCACCTCGATCTCCCGGCGGGGGTCGACATCGAGATCAAGTTGTAAGGAGACGGCGATGGCGGCCATCCTCGGGCGAAAACTGGGTATGACCCGCGTCTTCGAGGACGACGGCACCAGCGTGCCTGTGACGGTCATCCAGGCCGGCCCCTGCATCGTGGTGGGTGCCCGCACCCCGGAGCGGGACGGCTACAGCGCGGTCCGGGTGGCCTTCGAGCCGGTCGCGGAGCGCAAGCTGCCCAAGGCGCGGCGGGGCGTGTTCGCCCGCGCCCACCTGCCGGCCCACCGGGTCATCCGGGAACTCCCGGCCCCGGCGACCGCGGTCCAGCCGGGCCAGACCATCACCGTGGATGCCTTTGCGCCGGGCGACCTGGTCGACGTGAGCGGGACCAGCATCGGCAAGGGTTTCGCCGGCGCCATGAAGCGCCACGGGTTCGCCGGGCAGCGGGACTCGCACGGGGTTTCGCTGATGCACCGGGCCGTGGGCTCCATCGGGTCCTCGGACTCTGCGCGGGTGTTCCCCGGCAAGCGGATGCCGGGGCGGGCAGGCCACAGGCGGGTGACCGTAAAGCGGCTGCGCGTCGTGAAGGTCGACCCCAAGAACCATCTGCTGCTCGTGCGCGGCGCGGTGCCGGGCGTGCGCGGGACGCTGCTGGTGGTCCGCAGCGCGTCGTAGTGTCCCGGATGCCGCGGCCAGGAGACAGACGATGCCAACAGTAGCGCAATACGACGCCACCGGGGCCCCCCAGGGCGAGATCGAGTTGCCCGACACCGTGTTTGGCCTCCGGCCCCACCGGCCGGCCATGCACCAGGCGCTGGTCGCCGAGATGGCCAACCGCCGGGCCGGCACACATGCGACGCGCACGCGCGGCGCCGTCCGCGGCGGGGGGCGGAAGCCCTGGCGCCAGAAGGGCACCGGGCGGGCGCGCCACGGCAGCCGACGCTCGCCGCTGTGGGTGGGGGGCGGGATCGTCTTCGGCCCGACGCCCCGGGATCATAGCCAGCGGCTGCCCCGGCGCCAGCGGGCCCTGGCGCTGCGCTCGGCCCTCTCAGCGCACGCCCGGGAGGGCCGGGTGGTGATCATCGACCCGCCGGCCGACGACGCCCTCAAGACGAAGACCGTCGCGGCGCTGCTGGCCAAGGTCGGCGCCAGCGAGCGCGCCATCCTCGTGACGGCCGAATCGGAACGGGCGCTACGCCGCGCCGCGGCCAACCTGCCCGGGACCCGGGTCCTCTGCGCCCGGCGACTGGTGCTGCGGCATCTGCTCGTCCCGGGCGTGCTGGTGATCACGCGGTCCGGGCTTGGGGACCTGCAGGAGGCGTTGGGGGCGTGAACTACTACGCGATCATCCGCCGTCCGATCCTGACGGAGAAGAGCCTGCGCGGCAACGAAGGCGGCAAGTACACCTTCGAGGTCGCGCCGGAGGCCAACAAGCTGGAGATCAAGCAGGCCGTGGAAGGCATCTTCTCGGTGCGGGTGCGGAAGGTCAACGTGATCAACATCCCCGGGCGCGTGCGGCGCCGGGGGCGCCACACGTTTGTGGCGCCGGGAATGCGCAAGGCCATCGTTACCCTGGCCGCGGGCCAGAAGATCGACCTCGAGAGCCTCACGTAGGCCGGGAGGCTGTCATGGGAGTCAAGAAGTTCAAGCCCACGACGCCGGGACGGCGCTTCGCCACGGTCTCGGGTTTCGAGGAAATCACGAAGACGACCCCCGAGCGCTCGCTGCTGGAGCCGCTGCGCGCCCGGGCCGGGCGCAACACCCAGGGGCGGGTCACCGTACGCCACCGCGGCGGCGGGCACAAGCGTCAGTACCGGCTCATCGACTTCAGGCGCGACAAGGACGGCGTCCCGGCCAGGGTGGCAGCCATCGAGTACGATCCCAACCGGTCGGCGCGGATCGCCCTGCTGCACTACGCCGACGGGGAGAAGCGCTACATCCTGGCGCCCGACGGCCTCAAGGTGGGCGAGATCGTGGCCTCGGGGCCCGAAGCCGACATCCGCCCGGGCAACGCGCTGCCGCTCCGGTCGATCCCGGTGGGCACCGTGGTCCACAACATCGAGCTGGTCCCCAGGCGCGGCGGCCAGCTGGTGCGGGCTGCCGGGGCCGGCGCGCAGATCATGGCCAAGGAAGGCGACCACGCGCACGTGCGGTTGCCGTCCGGGGAAGTCCGGCTCGTCTCCCTGGACTGCCGGGCGACCATCGGGCAGGTCGGCAACCTCGAGCACGAGGCGATCAAACTCGGCAAGGCCGGGCGGGCGCGCTGGCTGGGCATCCGGCCCGGCGTGCGCGGGGTCGCCATGGACCCCTCCAGCCATCCGCACGGCGGCGGGGAAGGCCGGTCGCCGATCGGGATGCCTGGGCCGGTGAGCCCGTGGGGCAAGCCGACCCTGGGCTACAAGACCCGCAAGGCGAAGCGCAGCGACGCGCTGATCGTGAAGCGCCGCAAATAGGAGGAGGTCGGGTCACGGCGATGGGACGCTCGAAGAAGAAGGGACCGTTTGTCGACGCGCATCTGCTGGAGAAGATCAGGGCGCTGAACCGGTCCCGCGAGCGCCGCGTCATCAGGACCTGGTCCCGGCGCTCGACCATCCTCCCGGAGTTCGTCGGGCACACCCTCGCGGTCTACGACGGCCGCAAGCACGTGCCCATCTACGTCACCGAGCAGATGGTCGGACACAAGCTTGGCGAGTTCGCGCCGACGCGGACCTTCAAAGGGCACGGCGCGGCTACCGAGCGCTCGACAGCCCTGAAGTAGCGGTGGAGGCAGAGGGACGATGGAGGTCAAGGCGACGGCCCGCTACGTGAACATCTCACCGTTGAAGGTGCGCCGGGCCCTGGCGGGCCTGCGGGCGCTGCCGGTGGCCGAGGCCGAGGCCAGGCTGCGCGCGGCCCCGGACCGGGCCTCTCGGGCGATCGCCAAGGTGCTGAAGTCGGCCGTGGCCAACGCCGAGAACAACCACGACCTGGACGCCGATGACCTGGTCGTCCTCCGCGCGTACGCCGACCGCGCGCCGGTCTCCAAGCGGATGATGCCGCGGGCGCGCGGCCGGGCGGATATCATCACCAAGCGGAGCAGCCACATCACCGTGGTGGTGGGCGAACGGGCCGGCGGCGCGTAGCGTATTGGAGGTGGAAGGTGGGACAGAAGGTCAACCCCATCGGGCTGCGGATCGGGATCATCCGGGAGTGGGAATCCCGGTGGTACGCCAGGAACATGGCGGACCTCATCGCTGAGGACCAGAAGATCCGCACCCTGATCAAGAAGAAGCTCTCCCGGGCCGGCATCTCCCGGGTGGAGATCGAGCGGGCCGCCAACCGGGTGCGGGTGATCATCCACTCGGCGCGGCCGGGGATTATCATCGGCCGCGGCGGTACGGGGATCGACGCCCTCAAGAAGGAGCTGGAGGCCTCCACCGGCCGGCAGATCCAGCTCAGCGTGAACGAGGTCCGGCGCCCGGAGATCGAGGCCCAGCTGGTGGCCGAGAACGTGGCCCAGCAGCTTGAGCGCCGCATCGCCTACCGGCGGGCCATGAAACAGGCCGTGCAGCGCAGCCTGCGGGCCGGTGCCAAGGGGATCAAGATCGCCTGCAGCGGCCGGCTGGCCGGTGCCGAGATCGCGCGGTACGAGTGGTACCGCGAGGGCCGCGTGCCGCTCCACACGCTGCGGGCGGACATCGACTATGGGGTCGCCGAGGCGTTGACGACCTACGGCCGGATTGGGGTCAGGGTCTGGATCTACCGCGGGGACATCCTGCCCGAGGGGCGCCGGCACGAGCCGGAGCACCGCCGTCCCCCGCGCGCCGAGGCCGGCGTCGGGGGAGAGGCCACAGCCGCCCCCTCCGGGCCGGTGGTGATCCCCACCCGGAGCCCGCGTGTCAACGTGCGGAGGCAGGACACCAATGCTGGCACCGAAGCGGACCAAGTACCGTAAGGCTCACCGCGGCTCCCGGGCCGGCAAGGCCTTCGCGGGCTCGTCCGTGGCCTTCGGTGAGTACGGCCTCCAGGCGCTGACCCCGGCGTGGGTGACCGGGGCGCAGCTCGAGGCGGCCCGCCGGACGATCACGCGATTCATCAAGCGCGGCGGGAAACTCTGGATCCGGGTGTTCCCCGACAAGCCGGTCACCAAGAAACCCGCCGAAACGCGCATGGGGAGCGGGAAGGGCAACCCCGAGTTCTGGGTGGCGGTGGTGCGGCCGGGCCGCATCCTGTTCGAGCTGGCCGGGGTGCCCGAGGACCAGGCGCGGCAGGCGATGACCCTGGCCTCCCACAAGCTGCCGGTCAGGACCAAGTTCGTGACCCGGGTGGTGGCGTAGCCCATGGCGTTGAAGGCGAGCACGCTGAGGGAGATGACTGAGGCCGAACTGGCCAAGAAACTCCAGGAGGCTGAACGGGAACTGTGGGCGCTGCGGATCAAGGTCTCCCAGCAGCGCAACACGGCCAGGATCGGGGAGCTGCGGCGGGACATTGCCCGCCTCAAGACGGTCCTGGCGGCTCGGGCGGCCGCCCGACGGACGGGCTGAGGGATGGCGATAGAGCGACGGGGCCTGCGCAAGACCCGGGTGGGCGTGGTCACCAGCGACAAGATGACCAAGACCGTGGTCGTTCGCATCGAGACGACGACGCGCCACCCGCTCTACAAGAAGACGATTCGGCGGGCCAAGACGGTGAAGGCCCACGACGAACAGAACGCGTGCCGGGTGGGCGACCGGGTCCGCATCGCCGAGACCCGGCCGCTGTCGAAGGACAAGCGGTGGCGGGTCGTGGAGATCCTGGAGCGAGCCCGATGATCCAGCAGCAGAGCCGCCTCAAGGTCGCGGACAATACCGGCGCCCGTGAGCTCCTGTGCATTCGGGTGATCGGCGGGTCGCGCAGGCGCTACGCGACAGTCGGAGACGTCATCGTGGCCTCGGTGAAGACGGCGATCCCGAACAGCCCGGTCAAGAAGGGCGAGGTGGTGCGGGCGGTGGTCGTGCGGACCAGGAAAGAACTGCGCCGGCCCGATGGGTCCTACATCCGATTCGACGACAATGCGGCTGTGCTGCTCTCCGACGCGCAGAACCCCCGGGGGACCCGCATCTTCGGCCCGGTCGCGCGGGAACTGCGCGAGAAACAGTTCATGAAGATCATCTCCCTTGCACCGGAGGTCCTGTAGGAGGCAGGCAGATGGCGGTCGGCACGGCACGACCCAGGATGCACCTGCGGAAGGGCGACATGGTGGAGGTCATCGGTGGGAAGTTCCGCGGCAAGCGGGGCAAGGTCCTGCGGATCCTGACCGAGGACGGCCGCGCCATCGTCGAGGGCGTCAACGTGGTCAAGCGGCACGCGAAGCCGAACCCACGGAAGGGCCACCAGGGCGGGATCCTGGAAAAGGAGGCCCCGCTGCCGGCGGCCCGGCTGATGGTCGTCTGCGCCAAGTGCGGGGAGGCCACCCGGATCGGCCACCGGGTCCTGGGCGACGGGACGAAGGTGCGGTACTGCAAGCGCTGCGGCGAGTCCATGGAGAAGTAGGCCGTCGGGAGAGGCGAGGGGCGCGATGGCAGCCAGATTGAGAGAACGGTACCGGACCCACGTGGTCCCGGCGCTGCGCGAGCGGTTCGGACTGCGCAATGTCATGGAAGTCCCCCGGGTGGAGAAGGTCGTCATCAACATGCGGGTGGGGACGGCCGTCGCCGATCCGCGGCAGATCGACAAGGCCGTCGAGGACCTGACGCTGATTGCGGGGCAGCGCCCCATCGTCACGCGCGCCCGCCGGTCGATCGCGGCCTTCAAGCTCCGGCAGGGGATGCCCATCGGGGTGAAGGTCACCCTGCGCGGCGACCGGATGTATGAGTTTTTGGACAAACTCTTCAACCTGGCGCTGGCGCGCATCAAGGACTTCAAGGGCGTCTCGGAGCGCGCCTTCGACGGGCGCGGCAATCTGAACCTGGGCATCAGGGAGCAGTTGATCTTTCCCGAGATCGACTACGATAAGGTGGACAAGATCCGGGGCATGGACATCACGGTGGTCACCACGGCGAGGACGGACGAGCAGGCCAAGGAGCTGCTGCGCCTGCTGGGGCTGCCGTTGCGTGACGGCGGCGCGGCCCCCCAGGCGTGAACGCGGCCGTGGCGGGGCAGGCCCGGATGGGCTAGAGGAGGACGCGGGTGCCAAAGAAGTCGATCCTGGAACGGTGGAAGCGGGGGCCCAAGTTCAAGGTCCGGGCCTACAGCCGCTGCCGGCGCTGTGGCCGGCCGCGGGCGGTGTTCCGAAAACTGGGCCTGTGTCGGATCTGCCTGCGGCAGCTCGCCTACCGCGGCGAGATTCCCGGGATGGTCAAGGCCAGCTGGTAGGAGGGAGAGGGGTGGGTGGTGTTGTCACCGACGCGATCGCCGACATGCTGACCCGGCTGCGGAATGCCAACGCGGCCCGGCACGAGTATGTGGTCGTGCCGGCCAGCCGCATGAAGCTGGAGATCGCCCGGATCCTCAAGCGCGAAGGATTCCTCGCCGACGTCCAGGTGATCGAGAAGAAGCCGCAGAGCCAGCTGCGCCTGCAACTGCGCTACGGCCCCAAGCGCGCGCAGGTCCTGAGCGGGATCCGGCGCGTCAGCCGTCCGGGCTTGCGGATCTATGCCAAGCGGGACGAGATTCCGCGCGTGCGTGGCGGGCTCGGGGTGGCCATCCTCTCCACGTCCCGGGGGCTGATGACGGACCGCGAGGCGCGGCGGCAGGGCATCGGCGGCGAGGTGATCTGCCATGTCTGGTGAGCCGACCCGCCGGAGGGTGTAGGAGGAGGGTGCCAGAGATGTCGCGCATCGGGCGGCTACCCGTGCCGCTGCCAAAGGGCGTCGAGGTCAAGGTGGACGGCCGCACTGTGGAAGTCCGGGGGCCCAAGGGCCGGCTCGTGCGCCAGGTCCACCCCGACATGCGCGTCGCGGTCTCCGACGGCGCGATCACCGTCCTGCGCCCGTCGGACCTGCGTCAGCACCGGGCGCTACACGGGCTGACCCGGGCGCTGCTGGCCAACATGGTGAAGGGCGTCGTCGACGGCTACCGGGTCGACCTGGAGATCCACGGGGTCGGGTACCGGGCCACCAAGCAGGGCCGCCAGGTGGTCCTCCAGGTGGGCTACTCGCATCCGGTGGAGATCACGCCGCCCGATGGGATCGAGATCGAGGTGCCACAGCCCAACCGGTTGACGGTCGTCGGCACCGACAAGGAACGGGTCGGCCAGCTGGCGGCCGCGATCCGGGCCGTCCGGCCGCCGGACCCCTACAAGGGCAAGGGCATCCGGTATGCCGGCGAACGGCTGCGGCTCAAGGCCGGGAAGGCCGGCAAGGCCGTCGGCAAGGCCTAGCCCGCCGGGAGAGAGGACGCATGCACACACGGCCTGACCGCAACCTGCTCCGGCAGCGACGGCATCTGCGGGCGCGGCGCCGGCTGGTGGGCCGGGCCACCCGGCCGCGGCTGTCGGTCTACCGCAGCCTCAAGCAGATCTACGCGCAGCTGATCGACGACGAGACCGGACGCACCCTGGCGGCGACCTCGACCCTGGACCCCGAGGTCCGACCGCTCGTGGCCGGCAAGACCAAGGTCGAGGCGGCCAGGGTCGTCGGCCAGATCCTCGCGCAGCGGGCGCTGGCCAGCGGGATCACCAGGGTGATCTTTGACCGGGGCGGCTACCGCTACCACGGCCGCGTCCAGGCCCTGGCCGAAGCCGCCCGTGCCGCCGGGCTGCACTTCTGAAGGAGGGGTGACGTGCCAGGACGCATCGATCCGGCCGCTCTCAACCTGACCGTGGAGAAGGCGGTCTTCATCAACCGCGTCGCCAAGGTCACCAAGGGGGCCAAACGGTTTAAGTTCAGCGCGCTGGTGGTGGTCGGCGACGAGGCGGGCCACGTGGGGGTGGGACTGGGCAAAGCCTCCGAGGTCCCCGATGCGATCCGCAAGGGCGTGGAGGATGCCAAGAAGCACCTAGTGGCGGTCCGGCGGGCCGGCACCACGATCCCCCATCCGGTGAGCGGCGTCTTCGGCGCGTCCCGGGTGCTGCTGCGGCCCGCGTCGCCCGGGACCGGGGTCATCGCCGGCGGCGCGGTCCGCGCGGTGCTGGAGGCGGCGGGGATCAAGGACATCCTGACCAAGGCCCTGGGCTCGACGAATCCGGTCAACGTGGCCCGGGCGACGCTGGCCGGCCTGGAGCAACTGCGGCAGCCCGAGGAGGTCGCCCGCCTCCGCGGCCGGCCGCTGGAAGAACTCGCGTTGAGGGCATAGGGGGCGATCATGCCGTTTCTCGGAGCACTGCGTCCACCGCGGGGCGCCCACCGTCGGCGCCGGCGCGTCGGCCGGGGATTGGGATCCGGTCGGGGCGTCTATGCCGGACGCGGCCGCAAGGGCCAGAAGGCCCGCTCGGGAGCCGGGCCACGCCCCGGCTTTGAAGGCGGGCAGACCCCGCTGGTCAAGCGGTTGCCGTTTCGCCGGGGGGTGCGCGGGGCGGGCAGCAACATGACCGGCGGCGGGGTGCGGCCGCGCCACCAGGAGGTTCGGCTACGGGACCTGAACCGCTTCCCGGCCGGCAGCCAGGTCACCCCGGCCATCCTGCGGGGGGTCGGGCTGGTCGGGGCCGGACCGGTCAAGGTCCTGGCCACCGGCCGCCTGCGCGTGCCGCTCACGGTGCAGGCACATGCCTTCACCGAGGGCGCCCGCCGCGCCATTGAGGCCGCGGGGGGCAAGGCGGAGGTGCTGGAGGCGTGATCCAGGTGCGCTCGCTGTCCAACCCGCTTCGGATCCCGGACCTGCGCCGCCGCCTGGTCTTCACGGGGATCATGCTGGCGCTGTTCCGCCTGGGCGCGCATCTCCCGGTCCCGGGAGTCAACGTCGAGGCCCTGGAGCGCCTCTTCCGGCAGCAGGGGAGTCTGTTCTCGTTCCTCGACCTGTTCGTCGGCGGGGCGCTGTCCAACTTTGCGATCTTCGCGCTGGGCGTCTTCCCGTACATCACCGCCTCGATCATCTTCAGCCTGCTGCAGGTGGTTTTCCCGCGGCTCAAGGAGATGGCCACCGAGGAGGGCGAGGCTGGCCGGCGCCGCATCGGGATGTACACGCGGTACCTGACGGTGGTCCTGGCCCTGATCCAGGGCGTCGGACAGCTCTACCTGATCCGCAGCCAGGGTGCCGTGCCCGATGCGCGGCCGCTCACCATGGCGACCATCGTCCTCACACTGGTGGCCGGCACGATGTTGCTGACGTGGATGGGCGAGATTATGACCGAGCACGGGGTCGGCAACGGCGTCTCCCTCATCATCTTCGGCGGGATCTGCGCGCGCCTGCCCGTGCAGATCGGCCAGACGGTTCAGCGGATGCGGGTGGGTGAACTGGCCGTCTGGCAGTTTCTCCTGGATGTTGTGGTCATCCTCGCCAGCATCTTCGTGGTGGTGGCCGTCACCCAGGCTGTCCGCAAAATCCCGGTGCAGTACGCCAAGCGCGTGGTCGGCCGGCGGGTCTACGGCGGGCAGTCCACCCACCTGCCCATGCGGCTGATCCAGGCGGGCGTCATCCCCATCATCTTCGCCATCTCCGTGTTGCAGTTCCCCGGTACGGTCGCCCAGTTCTCCCAATGGGAATGGCTCCAGCGCCTGGGGCAGCAGGTGCTCCCCGGGCGGCCGCTGGGCGACGTACTGTACTTCGCGCTCATCATCCTGTTTACGTACTTCTACACGGCGGTCCAGTTCGATCCCAACGACGTCTCCAACAACATCAAGAAGTACGGCGGGTTCATCCCCGGCATCCGGCCCGGGCGGCCTACCGCCGACTATCTGGCGCGGGTCACCGAGCGGCTGACGCTGGTAGGCGCGCTCACCCTCGCCGCCATCGCCGTGCTGCCCGTCTACCTGGTCCGCGAGGCCGGCGTCCTCACCTTCTACCTTGCGGGCACCTCGCTGCTCATCGTGGTTGGCGTCGCGCTGGAGACGATGAAGCAACTCGAGGCCTACGTGCTGATGCGGCACTACGAAGGATTCATGAAGTGAACCTGATCTTCTTGGGGCCGCCCGGGGCCGGCAAGGGCACGCAGGCGCGGGCTCTGGCGCAGCGGCTGGGCATCCCGCAGATTGCCACCGGCGACATGCTGCGGGCGGCCATCGCTGCCCGCACGCCCCTGGGGCAGGAGGCGGAGCGTTACGTCAACGCCGGGGACCTGGTACCCGATGCCATCATGATCAGCCTCATCGCCGAGCGGCTACAGCAGCCCGACGCCGCCTCCGGCTTCATCCTGGACGGCTTTCCGCGCACGCTGGCGCAGGCCGAAGGCCTGGAGGCGGTGCTGGCTGGCCTGGGCCGGCGGCTGGACCGGGTGGTGTACTTCGAGGTCAGCGAGGAGACCCTCGTCCGTCGGCTCTCGGGCCGGTTGCTCTGCCGGGCCGCGGGTCACATCTACCACCAGGTCGCGCTCCCCCCGAAGGTCCCAGGCGTCTGCGACCTCGACGGGAGCCCGCTCTACGCCCGCGAAGACGACCAGCCCGAGACGGTCAGGCGGCGGCTGACGGTCTACCGCGAACAGACCGAGGCGCTGCTGGCCTTCTACCGGGCGCGGGGCCTGTTGGTGGCCATCAACGCCGCCGGCGGGATGGCCGAGATCACCGACGCCCTGCAGGCCCTGGTGGCCTCGGGGGTGAGCCGGTGAAGCCGACGACCCTGATCGTGCTCAAGACCCCCGCCGACCTGGCCTGTATGCGGCGGGCTGGCCGGCTCGCGGCGAAGGCGCTCCGCAGGGTGGCCGACGCGGTGCGCCCCGGCATCAGGACCGCCGATCTGGATCGCCTCGCCGACGAATTCATCCGGGCCCGCGGCGGGGTCCCGTCGTTCAAGGGTTATCGTGGCTTTCCGGCCAGCATCTGTACCTCTGTCGACGATGAGGTCGTGCACGGCATCCCGGGGTCCCGGGTGTTGGAGGAAGGGTCCATCGTGTCCATCGACCTGGGCGTCTTCCTGGAGGGATTTCACGCCGACGTGGCCGTGACCGTCCCGGTCGGTGAGGTGGCGCCGGAGGTCCGGCGCCTGCTGACCGTCACCACCGCCGCGTTGGCCGCCGGCGTGGCCGCCGCCCGGCCGGGGGCGACGCTGGGCGATGTGTCCTGGGCGATCCAGTCGGTGGTGGAGGCTGCCGGATTCTCCGCGGTGCGCGACTTCGCCGGGCACGGCGTCGGTCGGATGCTGCACGAGGACCCTCAGGTGCCCAATGTGGGCCGGCCGGGGACCGGCACGCGGCTGCAGCCGGGCATGACGCTCGCCATCGAGCCGATGGTCAACATGGGCAGCCCTGACGTCATGATGGACGGGGACGGGTGGACGGTCAGGACCCGCGACCGGAGCCTCTCCGCCCACGCCGAGCACACCGTGGCGATTACCCCCCAGGGGCCCGAGGTGCTCACTGGACTCGACGACGCATCGGACGTATACTGAATGGTTGTGGATGACGGGGTCAACCAGTCTACGGCCCTGGTCGGTATGGTGGTGACGTCCAGGGCGGGTCGCGATGCGGGAGATCGGTACGTGGTGGTGGGCGCGGCCGGGCACGACATGGTGCTCGTGGCCGACGGCCGCCGGCGCCAGGTCAGCCGCCCCAAGCGCAAGAACATCAAGCACCTGGTGGTGCACGGGCCGGCCGGGCACCTGGCGGGTCGGCTCCGCGACGGCCAGGCCGTGACCGATGAGGAACTGCGCGCAATCCTCGGCGCCGAGGCCCCTGAGCGGCGGTCTGGAGCGGGAATGGGCGCATGACCAAGCCGAACGCCATCGAGGTGGAAGGGACGGTCTCCGAGGTCCTGCCCAATGCCATGTTCCGCGTGACCCTGTCCAGCGGACACAAGGTGCTGGCGCACATCTCGGGCAAGATGAGGATTCACTTCATCCGGATCCTGCCCGGTGACCGGGTCAAGGTGGAGCTGTCCCCCTATGATCCGACCCGGGGCAGGATTACCTACCGGTACCGGTAGCGGGGAGGGAGCCAGGCGGCATGAAGGTTCGGGCGTCGGTCCGCGTCATGTGCGAGAAGTGCAAGATCGTCAAGCGGGGCCGGCGGGTGCTGGTCATCTGCGAGAACCCGAAACACAAGCAGAAGCAGGGCTAGGAGGACATCGATGGCCCGCATCGCCGGAGTGGATCTGCCACGTGACAAGCGCATCGAAGCCGCGCTGCCGTACATCTATGGGATCGGGCCCAGCCGGGCCCGCGAGATCTGCCGTGCCACCGGGGTGAACCCCGACACGCGGGTGCGGAACCTGGCCGAGGACGAGGTCACGCGCCTCCGGGAGTTCATCGAGCGGAACTACAAGGTCGAGGGCGACCTGCGCCGCGACGTCGCCATGGACATCCGCCGCCTGGTGGAGATCGGGGCCTACCGGGGGATCCGGCACAAGCGAGGCCTGCCGGTCCGCGGGCAGCGGACCCGGACCAACGCCCGGACCCGCAAGGGCCCCCGCAAGACCGTGGGCGTCCGCAAGCGGGTCGCGACGCCTGGCGGGGCGCCGTCCAAAGCCTGATCAGGGGGATATGGATCCATGGCCAAGCCGAGAGCACGCAGGCGTGAGCGCAAGAACGTCCCGGTGGGGACCGCCCACATCCGCTCGAGTTTCAACAACACGATCGTGACCATCAGCGATCCCCAGGGCAACGTCATCGCCTGGGCCAGCGCCGGGACCGCCGGGTTCAAGGGGTCGCGCAAGGGCACCCCGTTCGCGGCCAGCGTGGCCGCCGAGACGGCGGCGCGAAAGGCCATGGAGCACGGTGTGCGGCAGGTCGAGGTGCTGGTGCGCGGGCCGGGCGCGGGGCGCGAAGCGGCCATCCGGTCGCTGCAGTCCGCCGGGCTCGAGGTCAACCTGATCAAGGACGTCACCCCCGTGCCCCACAACGGCTGCCGGCCGCCCAAGCGGCGCCGGGTGTAGGGCCGGGACAGGCGGATCGAGGAGGAACGGATGGGACGGCATACAGGTTCGGTGTGTCGGCTGTGCAGGCGCGAAGGCATGAAGCTCTACCTCAAGGGCGAGAAGTGCTACACCGAGAAGTGCCCGGTGCAGAAGCGGCCGGCCCCGCCGGGGATGCACGGCGTCTCCCGTCGGAAGTTGAGTGAGTTCGGGGTGCGGTTGCGGGAGAAGCAGAAGCTCCGCCGCATCTACGGGGTGCAGGAGGCGCAGTTCAAGACCTACTTCCAGCGCGCCGCCAAGTCCAAGGGGGTGACCGGCACGCGCCTGTTGCAGCTGCTGGAGACGCGCCTGGACAACATCATCTACCGCCTGGGCCTGGCCGCCTCCCGGAAGGAGGCCCGCCAGATCGTGGCCCACGGCCACGTGGCCGTGGACGGCCAGCGGGTGACGATCCCGTCCTACCAGGTCCGTCCCGGGCAGACCGTGGCGCCGGCGGATCCGGCGCACCCGCATCCGCGCATGAAGGAGCTGGCCGAGACGGCCGCGGCCGGGCGGCGGCCGCCGTCGTGGCTGGAGGTCGACCAGGCGCGCATGAGCGCCCGCGTGCTGGCGCTCCCGTCGAGGGAAGAGGTCGACGTGCCCGTCGCCGAGCAACTGGTGGTGGAGTACTACTCCCGCTAGAGGGGATCGGGAGTCGCGAATCGCGCAGCCCGGGTGGGCTGGGAGGGTAGTCCTGAGATGGCCATTGGAACCCTGTGGGAAGCACCGACGCCGAAGGTGGAGTACGCGGAGCTATCCGACACCTACGGCAAGTTCGTCGTGGAACCGCTCGACCACGGATTCGGCGTGACGCTGGGCAACGCGCTGAGGCGGGTCCTGCTCTCGTCGATCTCGGGGGCGGCGGTGACGTCCATCAAGATCGATGGCGTGCTGCACGAGTTCTCGACGATTCCCGGCGTGGTGGAGGACGTCACGCAGATCGTCCTCAACTTGAAGGAGCTGACCCTGCGGCTGTACACCGACAAGCCCAAACTCCTCCGCCTGGACGCCAAGGGCAAGAAGGACGTCACGGCGGCCGACATCCAGGAGGACCCGGAGGTCGAGATCCTCAACCGCGACCTGCACATCGCGACCCTGGACCGGAAGGACGCCCACCTCGCCATGGAGATCGTCGTCGAGCGGGGGAAGGGCTACGTGCCGGCCGAGAAGCACCGGCGCAGCGAGCATGTGATCGGGGTCATCCCCGTGGATTCGATCTTCTCGCCGATCCGCAAGGCCAACTTCACCGTGGAGGACACGCGGGTCGGGCACGCCACCGACCTGGACCGCCTGGTCCTCGAGGTCTGGACCGACGGCTCCGTGCGGCCGGAGGAGGCGCTCCAGGAGGCCGCCCGCCAGTTGATCGATCACTTCCGGCTCTTTTCGGGTATCGCGGACGAGACGGGGCAGGGCGTGCCGTTTGGCGTCCCCGAGGATCCCGACAAGGTGCGCCTGATGGCGATGCCCATCGAGGAGCTGGACCTGACGGTGCGGCCGTACAACTGCCTGAAGCGGGCCGGCATCCACACCGTGGGCGACCTGATCAAGAAGACCGAGGACGAGATCGTGGCTGTCAAGAACTTTGGCCGCAAGTCGCTGGACGAGGTCAAGGAAAAGCTCGCCGCCCACGGCCTGTCGCTGCGGCAGCCGGAGCCGGCGTAGGGGGCGCGCCATGGGACTGGGAGCCAAGCGCCGCAGGCTGGGGCGGGATGAGGGCGAGCGCCGGGCATTGTTCCGCGATCTGGTCAGCGCCCTGATCCTCCACGAACGGGTCCAGACCACCGACGCCAGGGCCAGGGAGACCAAGAAGATCGCCGACAGCCTGATCGCCTCGGCGATGGCCAACGACCTGCAGGCCCGCCGCCGGGTGCGGCGGCTCCTGACCGACCGCCGGGTCGTCACCCGACTGTTCGCCGACATCGTGCCGCGCTACCAGCCCGGCCGCGGCGGCTACACGCGCGTGGTCAAACTCGGCACCCGCCGCGGGGACGCGGCCCCGATGGCCCTGGTCGAACTCGTCAAGTAGGGCGGCGGGGCCGCGTGCACGAGCCCTTCATCGAGGTCGCCGACCTCGAATTCGTCTACCATCCCAATACCCCGCAGGCCGTCCGCGCGCTGGACGGCCTGTCGTTGTCTGTCAGGACGGGTGAGTACGTTGGGATCGCGGGTGGCAACGGCTCCGGCAAGTCGACCCTGGCTCGGCACCTGAACGCCCTCCTGCAGCCGACTGCCGGCCGGGTCTGCGTGGGGGGCCTGGACACGCGGGACCGCAACGCGGTCTGGACGATCCGCCGGCAGGTCGGCATGGTCTTCCAGAACCCCGACAACCAGTTGGTGGCCACGGTCGTGGAAGAAGACGTGGCCTTCGGACCTGAGAACCTGGGCCTGCCGCCAGCCCTGATCCGGGAGCGGGTGAACTGGGCCCTCGAGGCGGTCGGCCTGGGGGCGCAGCGCCGCGCGGCGCCGCACCTGCTCTCCGGAGGGCAGAAGCAGCGGGTGGCCATCGCCGGGGTGCTGGCCATGCGGCCGGCCTGCATCGTGCTGGACGAAGCGACGACCATGCTGGACCCGGAGGGCCGGGCGGAGGTCCTGGCCACGGTGCGAGCGCTCAACCGCCGCGAAGGCATCACCGTCATCCTCATCTCGCACACCATGGAGGACCTCGTCGACGCCCATCGCGTCGTCGTCCTGGATGCCGGCCGTCTGGTGGCCGACGGCCCGCCCGGGGAGGTCTTCGACCGCATCGAGGAACTTCCAGGGCACCGGCTCGATCCCCCTCCCGTGGCACAGCTGGCGCGGTGGCTGCGGTCCGACGGTCTGCCGCTCCCGCGCGGCCTGTATACGGTGGACGACCTGGTGGAGGCGCTGGCGGCCCTGGCCGGGGCCGGCGTGCGGCCAGATGGCTGAGCCGCTCATCGACTGCCAGGACGTGGCGCACACGTATCTGCGCGGCACACCCATGGCCCAAGACGCGCTGCGCGGCGTGACGCTCCAGATCCGCGTCGGCGACCTGGTCGGCATCATCGGGCCGACCGGGTCGGGCAAGTCCACGCTGATCCAGCACTTCAACGGACTGCTTCGGCCGACCCGAGGCATCGTGCGCATCGCCGGGGAAGACCTCTGGGACCCGCGGACCGACCGCCGGCGGGTGCGGCAGCGCATCGGGCTGGTCTTCCAGTTCCCCGAGTACCAGCTCTTCGAGGAGACCGTGCGCGACGACGTGGCCTACGGCCCGCGCAACCTGGGGCTCCCCGAGGACGAGGTGAGCGCGCGGGTGGACGACGCCCTGCGCGCGGTCGGGTTGGACCCCGGGAGATTCGGGCCGCGCTCGCCGTTCTCGCTCTCGGGAGGTGAGATGCGGCGGGTGGCCCTGGCCGGGATCCTGGCGATGCGGCCGGAGGTCCTGGTCCTGGACGAGCCGGCCGCCGGGCTCGACCCGAGGGGCAAAGCAGATCTCCTCGACCGGATCGAACGGCTGCACCGCTCTGGCCTCACGGTGATCCTGGTCACCCACAGCATGGACGAAGTCGCGCGTCTGGCCCGCCGGATCGTGGTGATGCACGGCGGCCGGGTGGTGGCCGACGGCAGCCCCCGCGAGATCTTCGCACGGGAGGAGGAGGTGCGGCACATCGGACTCCGGCTTCCCCAGGCCGCCGAGCTGGTGCGCCGGCTCCGGCAGCGCGGGCTCGCCGTCCCTGACGCGCTGACCATCGCCGAGGCCCGGGTGGCGATCCGGGCCGCCATCCGGGAGGGCAGCCGTGGGACTGTCTAGCGCTGTTCCCATCGGCCAGTACCTGCCGCGGCCGTCGCCCCTGCACCGGCTGGATCCGCGCACCAAGATCCTGGCGGCCACCTGGCTCGTGGTGCTCCTCTTCGTGGTCCCCTCGTTTTCGGGCCAGGGCCTGTTTGCCCTGGGCCTGCTGGCGCTCCTGGTGGCAGGCCAGATCCCGCTCGGCTACGCGCTGCGCGGACTGCGGCCCATCGTCATCCTGGTGGGACTGACGGTCGTCCTCAACATCTTCTTCGCCGGGGGTGGGCCGGACGGCGGCCGGGTGTTGTTCCACCTCGGGCCGCTGGTGGCGACGGAGAGGGGCCTGCTCACCGGCCTGTTCCTCGGCGTGCGGCTGGTCCTCCTGGTGGCCGTCACGTCGCTGCTCACGCTGACGACGTCGCCGATCGAATTCACCGACGGCCTGGAGCGACTGCTGCGGCCGCTGAGGCGGATCGGCGTCCCGGCCCACGAACTGGCCATGATGATGACCATCGCGCTGCGGTTCGTCCCGACGCTGCTGGACGAGACCGAGAAGATCATGAAGGCCCAGATGGCGCGCGGCGCCGACTTCGGCCGCGGCCACGTGCTCCAGCGGGCGCGGGCGTTCGTCCCGGTGCTGGTGCCGCTGCTGGTCAGTGCCTTCCGGCGCTCGGAGGACCTGGCGCTGGCCATGGAGGCCCGGTGCTACCAGGGCGGGGAGGGCCGCACGCGGATGAACGAACTGCGCTGGCGCGCCGCCGACGCCGCCGCGGCCATCGTGGTAGCTGCCGCCTCGCTCGCCCTGCTCCGCGTGCGGTAGCGATCCATGCGCCGCGTGGCCCTCGTCCTGGAGTACGAGGGGACCTCGTACGCCGGGTGGCAGCGGCAGCCGCAGGCCCCCACGGTCCAGGCCGCGGTCGAGGACGCCCTGGCGCGCCTCGTGCAGGCGCCGTGCCGGGTCGTCGGCTCCGGCCGGACCGACGCCGGCGTGCACGCGCTCGGCCAGGTGGCCCACGCTGACCTCGACACCGGGTTGTCGGTCCGCCAGATCCGCGACGGGCTGAACGCGCTGCTCCCCCCGGATGTCGCCGTCCGCGCGGTCTGCGACGTCGCGTCGGACTTCCATGCCCGCCGCGATGCGCGGGGGCGCGTCTACCGGTACCTGATCCTGGCCCGGCCGCACCCTTCGGCCCTGCTGCGCCGCTACGCGCATCACGTGCCCGACCCGCTGAATCTGTCGGCGATGGCCTCCGCGGCCGCGGCGCTGCTCGGCCGGCACGACTTCGCCGCCTTCCGCATCACCGGGACGCCGACGGCAACCACGATCTGCCACGTGCGGGCACTGCGGATCACCTCACGCGGCCCGCTGCTGGTCGTCACGGTGGCCGCCGACCGGTTCCTCCGCCAGATGGTCAGGCGGATGGTCGGGTCCCTGCTGCTGGTGGGACGCGGCCGCCTGCCGGCAGACGCGATCGCGCCGATCCTGGCGTCGAGGGATCCTCAGCGGGCCGGTCCGGCTGCGCCCGCCTGCGGCCTGTACCTGGTGCGCGTCGTCTATCCACCGGATCGCCTCCGGGTCGTCCCCGAAGACCCTGTGCTATAATCGTCGCGCGGGCCCGTAGCTCAAGTGGTAGAGCAGCGCCCTCATAAGGCGCCGGTTCCTGGATCGAAGCCAGGCGGGCCCACCAGCGGTCTGCCTGGCTGGCAAAGTGTGGGGCTGGAGGTGAGGGTGGTGGACGACCGAGAGCGGACCGGCGTCTTCGAGTTCGGCGAGGTGACCGCCCGGGGCGTGCAGGACATCTTGAGCTACGTGTACCGGCGGTTGGAAGAGCGGGGTTACAACCCCGTGGATCAGATCGTCGGGTATCTCCTGTCCGGAGATCCCACGTACATCACCAGCCACGGTGATGCGCGCAAGGTCATCCGTCAGGTGGACCGGTTGGCGCTGATGGAAGAACTGGTCCAGGCCTACGTGGAGACCCGGCTGCGCGCCACCACGCCGTAGCAGCAGACGTCGCAGGCCGGTCAGGAGGGCTGCGGTGAGCAGGCTCATCATCACAGGCGGCCGCCGCCTGCGCGGGGCGGTCCGGGTCGCCGGAGGGAAGAACAGCTCGCTCGCCGTGATCGCCGCCGCCGCCCTGGCCGCCGATATTTCCGTCCTCGAGAACGTACCCGACTGCCGGGATGTCGCCACGTTGGTCGCGATCCTCGAAGCCCTCGGCGCCCGCATCACCCGGACGGCGGGCCGCCTGACCATCGACGCCCGGACGCTGGTCGGCCACGTGGCGCCCTACGACCTGTGCCGGACCATGCGGGCTTCCTTCTACGCTGCGGGGGTCCTGCTGGGCCGCATGGGGAAGGCGCAGGTTCCGCTCCCGGGGGGGTGCTCGATCGGCGCGCGGCCGGTGGACTTCCACCTCCGCGGGTTTTCCACGCTGGGGGCGAAGGTGGTCACCGAGCACGGCTACATGAAGGCCTCCGCGCGGCGGCTGCGGGGCGCGCCGTTCTACGTGCCGCGGAGCAGCGTCGGGACCACCATCAACCTCATGATGGCGGCCAGCACAGCCCGCGGCACCACGGTCCTGCAGAACGCCGCCCGCGAGCCCGAGGTGGTGGACTGCGCGGTCTTTCTCAACCTCATGGGCGCCAGGATCCGGGGAGCCGGCACCGATACCATCACCATCGAAGGCGTGCGCGCCCTCCACGGCCACACCTATACCATCATCCCCGACCGGCTGGAAGCGGGGACCTACCTGCTGGCCGGTGCGGCTACCGGCGGCGACGTCCTGGTCGAGGGCATGATCCCCGAACACCTCACGGCGCTGCTGACCAAGCTCGCGGAAGCCGGCGTGGAGGTTGTCCGCGACACCGACGGCGTCCGGGTGCGGGGCGGAGGCGAGCTCCGGGCCGTGGACATCGACACTGCCCCGTATCCCGGTTTCTCGACCGACCTGCACCCCCAGATGGCTGCCCTCCTCACCACGGCGCGCGGGGTCTCCAAGATCCGCGAGACGATCTTCGAAGCCCGGTTCGCCTACACCGATGAACTCCGGCGCATGGGCGCCGACATCACGGTGGACGGCGATACCGTCCATGTCACCGGTGTCCCGCGCCTGACCGGGGCGCCGGTGGAAGCGCCGGACATCCGCGGCGGCGCGGCGGTGGTGATCGCGGCCCTGGCAGCCGAAGGCAACACCGAGATCTCCAATCTGGAGAACATCGACCGGGGGTACGAGGGGCTGGAGCGCAAGCTGGCGCTGCTGGGCGCCCGTCTGGTCCGGGACGGGGCCGCCGGGGCCCGCGACGTCGGCTAGTCAGTCCCCGGGCGACTCCATGGCGTCTGCCGGACCGCGACCTCCCAATCCGTCCGGCGAGAGGCCGCCGCTGCGCCAGATGGTGAGCTGGATCTCCAGTGGCGACATGGTCTCGATCAGCCGGAGCAGCGCGTCCACCACGGCGGGGTCCAGGGCACTCCCTGCCATCCGCTTGAGCTCGACCTTGGCCTCCTCGAGGGTCTTGCGCGGGCGGTAGGCGCGGTCGGACAGCATAGCCTCGAAGGCATCCGCCACCCGGATGATGCGCGACCCCAGCGGGATCTCGTGACCGGCCAGGCCGTCGGGATACCCGCTCCCGTCGAAGGATTCCTGGTGGTACAGGATGAGATCGACCAGGTGGGAGAAGGGCCTGGCGTCCTGCAGCATCGCTGCGCCCCGCTCGGGGTGCTTCCTGACGACATGCCACTCCTCGCGCGAGAGCGGCCCGGGTTTCTTGAGGATGGACTCCGGCACGGCCAGTTTGCCCAAATCGTGGAGGAGGGCGGCCAGTTTGATCCGCTCGATCTCGTGCGCCGGGAGGTTGAGTTCCGTCGCGATGGCGACCGCGGTGCCAGCCACCCGCTGGCAGTGGGCCACGGTCTCGGGGTCCTTGGCCTCGAGGGCCGCGGTGAGGACCTTCACGCTGCTGTGGAGGAGGGTCCGGAGTTCCTCCTGGAGCTGCGCGTCTTTCCCCCATGCCTCCCAGCTATCGACCATGGTGCGCGCGGGCGGCGGTCGGAAGACATCGACCCCCGGGGGAGGTGCGCCGGTCCAGGGGCCGATGAGCGCAGGCCCTTCGGTCGGCTCCGCATCGGGGAGGGCCTGCACGGGCTCCGGCATGGGGTCCCGGAAGACCACCCGGTTCTTCCCCTGCTTCTTGGCTTCCAGGAGGGCCGCGTCGGCGTGTTCGAGCAGGAGGTGCGCCGAGAGGCGCCCGTGCTCCTTGAACCGATAGGTGGAGGCCCCCAGGCTGACCGAGATCCGGAAGGAGCCTTCAGCGGTGGGGATCTCGGTCTCCTCGATGGTCCGCCGCAGCCACTCGGCCCGCTCCAGCAGCGCCTGGCGGTCTGAGCCCGGCAGCAGCCACACGAACTCCTCGCCCCCGTAACGGCAGACGGCCTCGTCCCCGCGGCGGCCGTCGACCAGCACCTTGGCGATCTGGCGCAACACGTCGTCGCCGACCTGGTGACCGTAGCGGTCATTGATGGTCTTGAACCAGTCGATGTCCAGGATGAGGCACGAGAGGGGCTGGTAACTGCGCATCGCGCGTTCCATCTCCAGGTGCAGGCGGTCGATGAAGGCGCGGCGGTTGAGGAGGCTGGTCAGCGGGTCGCTGGCCGCCAGTTCTTCGAGGAAGGCGACCCGGCGACGCAGCAGGTCCTCACGGGTCTTCACCCTCAGGACGGCCCGAATCCGGGCGGTCAACTCCGGGACGCCGACCGGGTTCCTGACGAAACAGTCGGCGGCGCCTTCTTCCAGGATGCGTACCCGGGCGTGCACGTCGTCCGTGGCGCTCAAGACGATGACCGGAATCGAATGCGTCGCCGAGTCCTTCTTGAGGGCGCGGAGGGCCCTAAGGCCGTGGAGGTCGGGCACGGACTGGTCCAGCAGGATGAGGTCGGGCGCCAGCGCCCGGGCGTGCTCCATCAGCCCACGCCCGGAATCCAGGGTGTGCACCTGGGCACCCAGCGCCTCGAGGCGGCGCTGGAGGCCCCACCCGCTGTGCTCGGCCGCCACCATCAGGATCCGCGCCGGGCGCGAGCCCGCCTCAAGCTTGGTCGGCGAGGCAAACGCCAGCCCCCGAGGTGGCGGCCCATCCTCGTTGGTCAAGTACGGGCTCCTGACCGCTCGCATCCTCCACTCGACGCGCCGGTTCCTGCGGGAAGACTCACCGGGATTCTTCCCCACGCGTCGAGGGATTAGTCCGCCCGCCGGCGCGGCGTGCTGATCCGGCAGGCAGCCGGGAGGATCGCGGGGGCCCCTGGGAGGAGGCCTATGGCCCTACGCGCCGTAGGGCACCCAGATGTTTTTGACCTGGACGGCGTGGCGGAGGACCTCCTCGCCGTCCAGCCACGGCCCCGTCCAGTCGAGGCGGCGGCCGTAGCTCACCCAGGTCCGCTTCATGTTCGTCGCCGACTCGAACTCTACCATCTGGCTGCCCTCGGCGGACCCGAAGTACCACAGGGCGTCCACGTCGTCGTGCTGGGCCAGTACCTTCGCCAGGTCGTCACGGCCCCCCGTCACGATGTTCACCACGCCGCCGGGAAGATCGGAGGTGTCGAACACCTGATAGAGGTCGGTGGCCGCCAGGGGGTGCGCCTCCGAGGGGACCACGACGACCGTGTTGCCCATCGCCACCGCCGGGGCGACCAGGGAGACGAACCCGAGCAGAGGGTACTCGTCGGGACAGGCGATGCCGATCACGCCAACCGGTTCGTGGATCGCGATGGTCAGGTCCCGATGCGCGACGTTAACGCTGTGGACGAGGCCGTCGTACTTGTCCGCCCAGGCCGCGTGAGTGAACAGGCGGCCGATCGCGCCCCGGACCTCCTGACCGGCGTCATCGACCGAGCGGCCGGTCATCGTGGCGATCCGCCGGGCGAATTCCGCCGATCGCGTCTCCAGGTTCTCGGCGATGTAGTACAGGACCTGGGCGCGCGTGTGGGCGGTCGCCTGCGCCCACGCGGCGGCGGCATGCGCGGCCTCGACGGCGTTGCGGATGTCCTTGCGGGCGCCTTCGGCCACCTCGCCCAGCAGCCGCCCGTCAGGATCGTAGACCAGGCGGGCGTAGCCCTGGTCGGGACGCACCTGCTGGCCGCCGATGTACAGCTTGGGCGAGCGGTCGATGGACTGGCGCTCATCGGCGGCGGATGCGCGGTGGAGGCCGGCGTAATCGGGCACGGAGAACACGCGGGCCGCCCCGGCCTCGGGCCGCCCCGGGGCCGCGTCCGGTAACACCGGCTCGACGAGCGGCTTCAGGTACTCGACCATGCCCTCCCGGCCGCCCTCGCGGCCGAACCCACTCTCCCGGTACCCGCCGAAGCCCGACGCCCCGTCGAACAGGTTCGTGCAGTTGACCCAGACCGTGCCGGCCTTGACCTGCCGCGCCACATCCAGCGCCAGGTTGATGTCCTCGCTCCAGACGCTGGCGGCCAGTCCGTAGCGCGTGTTGTTGGCCAGCGCGACGGCCTCGGCCGGCGTGCGGAAGGTCATGCTGACCAGCACCGGTCCGAAGATCTCCTCCTGGGCGATGACCGACGAGGGTGCCACATCCGTGAAGAGGGTGGGGGGAAAGAAGAAGCCGTCCTGGGGGCAGGCCCACGAGGGCTGCCACATCTTCGCACCTTCCTGAATTCCGACCTCGCACAGCCGCCGGATCCTCTGGAGTTGGACCGGCGCGATGATGGCGCCGATGTCGATCGCCTTGTCCAACGGGTCCCCCACCCGCAGCGTCTCCATGCGCGCCCGCACCTTGGCGATGAGGCGGTCGGCGATGCTCTCCTGGACCAGCAGGCGCGAGCCGGCGCAGCAGACCTGCCCCTGGTTGAACCAGATGGCGTCGACGACCCCTTCGACCACGCTGTCCAGGTCCGCGTCGTCGAACACGATGAAGGGGGACTTGCCCCCCAACTCCAGCGAGAGCCGCTTGCCCGTCCCGGCCGTCGCCCGGCGGATGATCCGGCCGACCTCGGTGGAGCCGGTAAAGGCGATCTTGGCGACCCCGGGGTGCCGGACGATCAACTCGCCCACCCTGCCGTCGCCCGTCACGATGTTCACCACGCCCGGCGGCAGGCCAATCTCCTGCAGGAGTTCGCAGAACGCCATGGCGGTCACCGAGGTGAACTCCGCGGGCTTGAGGACTACCGTGTTCCCTGCCGCCAGCGCGGGCGCGACCTTCCAGGCCAGCATCAGCAGCGGGAAGTTCCAGGGGATGATCTGGCCGACGACGCCCACCGGCCCGTAGCCGGGAAACGCCTGTTCTGCCAGCTGCGCCCAGCCGGCGTGGTGGTAGAAGTGCCTGGCCACCAGGGGGATGTCGATGTCGCGCGTCTCGCGGATGGGCTTGCCGTTGTCCAGCGACTCCAGGACCGCAAGCAGGCGCGAGTGCTTCTGCACCTGGCGCGCGATCGCATACAGGTAGCGGGCCCGGACGTGGCCCGGCGTGCGGCGCCACGTCTCGAATGCCGCGGCGGCAGCCGCGACGGCCGCGTCCACGTCCTGGGGGGCGGCCTCCGCAATCTGAGCCAGGGGCCTGCCCGTGGCCGGGTTCAGCGTGTCGAAGAAGACGCCGTGCGCCGGCTCCACCCACCGGCCGTTGATGAAGAGCCGGAAGCGGCGGCCGTGGGCGTCAAGCCACGCCAGCGCCGGCCCCGCGGCCTCTGGCGCAGGACCATACTCCATCGTCTTGAGAATTTCGGCCACGCCCATAGGTGCTCCCCGAAGGTCCGACGTCTACGGCATCGGCTGGTGATGGGCCGCCGCGTAGTGTCCGGTCAGCGTGTGCGACAACTGCCGCTCGATGTCGGTCAGCAGGGTACTGGCGCCGATGCGGAACCGCTCGGGCCGCAGCCAGTCTGCGCCCAGTTCTTCCTTGACGAGCAGCATCCAGTCCAGGGCCTGTTTGGCCGCCCGGATGCCGCCGGCCGGTTTCAGCCCGACCCGGTAGCCCGTGGCCTCGGCGTACTCGCGGATCGCCCGGGCCATCACCAGGCCGAAAGGCATCGTGGCGTTGACGGCCTCCTTCCCGGTGGAGGTCTTGATGAAATCCGCACCGGCCATCATGCAGACCCAACTCGCGGCCGCCACATGGCGCAGCGTGCCGAGTTCCCCGCAGGCCAGGATGGCCTTGAGGGATGCCTGGCCACAGGCCTCGCGGAAGGTGCGCACCTCATCGTAGAGGGCCATCCAGTCGCCGGTGAGCACGTGCGCGCGGGAGATCACGATGTCGATCTCTGCAGCCCCGGCCGCCACCGACTCCCTGATCTCCTCGACCTTGAGACGGAACGGCGTCTGACCCGCTGGAAAGCCCGCGGAGACCGCGGCCACGGGAATGCCCGACCCACGCAGGGCGTCGACGGCGGATGGCACCATGGCGTGGTAGACGCAGAGGGCCGCGACTCGCACCTGGCCCGGATCGAGCCCGTAGCCCCGGAGGACTTCGGGCCGCACCGGCTGCCGGGCTTTGGCCGCGAGCCGGCGCACCGTGCCCGGCGTGTCGTCGCCGGCCAGCGTCGTCAGGTCGAGACACTGGACCGCGCGGATCAGCCAGGCCGCCTGCCACTCCCGCTTGACCGTGCGCCGGGTGGGAAGGGTCGCCGCCCGGCGCTCGACGGCGCTGCGGTTAACGCGGAGGTCGCGGATCCGGCCGGGATCGAAGGGGATCCCTGGGTTGCGGACGTCCACCCTCGGCTCAATTCGGGGCGTCAGGATGGCCATACACGCATAGTATCGCGGGGAATCCGCCGCCCCGCAACTGGCCCGGCAGGGGTCCAGCAGGGATTGGCAGGCCAGGCGTCGAGGGGCTTCCTCCCACGACGCCATCAGGCCCCGGCGAGCGTCTCCTTCCGCAGGCGAGGCCTCCGCCCCGGAGTGCCCTCAGATGCTCCTACACGCCGCGCACGGTGAGACCGCGCGACACCGCCGCGGTGGCCTGACGGTCGTCGTGGGTCCAGAACTCCAGCGGTTCCCCGGGCGCCTCCGCAGCGAGCATCTCCGCGGTCGCGACATGGATCGCGTCCATCGCGCGGGCGATCACCGCGAACGAGCTCTTCGCCCCTGCGATGACGCGTTCGTCGACCAGCGCGAGATCCATCATGGAGAGCAGATCGATCAACTCCTTACGCTTGACCGCCGTTTCCACATCGTCGAGGCGGCCCATCAACCGCTCGCGGTCCACCGCTCGAAAGGTTTCCACTTCCACGACTTGGGAGGAGACAATCCGGTCGCCGGCATCGAGCGGGACGGTGGGTCCCGGCTCAAAGAAGAGCACACGCAGGACGGCGCTAGCGTCGACGTACTTCACTGGGATCCTCGCGGACCGCATCGAGCGATGCCTGGATGTCCACGCGCCGGCCGAGCCTGGAGATCTTGAGGGCGCTCCAGTTCTGGGTTCCCGGCCGAAGCCGCCCCGCCCGTGCCAGACGTTCGTGCCACGACAGCACGGCGTCCGGCGGCGGGCCAATCTCTGCGACTGGCTCGTCCCTGTCCCTCACGATGATCCGGGATCCACGCGAAGCCATGCGGAGATACTTGCTGAGACGAGCTTTGAGTTCGCTCACGTTGACGTCCTTCATGGCCGTATCATAAGGCCATGAAGGTCTCAATGCAACGGTCTTTCCTTCGCGGCGCCGCGAAGGGCCGTTCGGTCCCTTCGGCCGTCCTCCGGCCTCCCCCGGCAGCATGGGAGGAGGGCTTGGACACGACCTCGGGTCTGGTGGGCGAGGAGGGTGTCGAACCCCCGACCTCCTCCGTGTAAAGGAGGCGCTCTCCCGCTGAGCTACTCGCCCGCGTCAGTATAGCATGGGTCTCTCCGGGCGGGAGCAGGGCCTGTCTTGGGCAGGGTCATCCCCTGCGAATTTCCTGTGGAAAAGATGCGGTCCCGTGCGTGCGTGGCCAAAGTCTGACTGAATAATATATTTCTAAATAACTTTAATCCGAGAATCCGGCGGCAGACCGCAATGCGCACTTTTTCGACCAAACCGAAGGGAAAATACCGGCGGCGCGCGAATTTTGGCTTTTTGAACCCAATGGCCAGGGGCGATTCCGGGAGGAGGCCTTCCCCGGGACGAGACCAGCCGGCCGAGGTGACGCCCTTGAAGAAGACGAATCCGGCGCAGGCTGACCTGTTGGTGCGCCTCATGGAACTGGCCGATGCCCCCCATAACCTGGAGGCCATGCAGTATGTGGTCTTCCAGTTCGATTTCAAGGACTACGAGCAGTTCATCATTGAGTGTCCGCCCGGCAGCATCCGGTTCAACAACGTGTTGCGGGTGGCGGTCTTCTGCGACAACCTCGGGTACCTCGTCGAGACCGAGGCGGTGGATCGCGAGGCGGTCTACGAACTCTTCCCGATCCCGTGGGCGAAGGTCGAGCCGATCATCCAGGGGATGCGCCGCGAACTGGACTGGCCCGATGCCTTCGACTACTTCGAGCGCCTCGGGCGCGACTACATGAAGTGGTGGGAGGCCAAGCGCAAGCGGATCAAACCGCTTCCACCGCTGCCCCAGACTTCCAGTACGCCGCGCGCCCTGACCGTGGCCCGGACGCGGGCGCCCCTGCCCGTCAGGCCTCCGGTGCCGCCCCGGCCGGCCGCATCGCCGGCGGCGGCGCCCGCGGCCAGGACGGCCTCGCCCGCCACACCCGCCGCCAAGCCTCCCCTGAGGGTCCTGGCCAAGCCTCCGCTGCAGCTGGCCAGGAAGCCGGTGAAGGTGCTCAAGACCAGGGCCGGGAGCCGACCTGCGGCAAAGGGCACGCCAAAGAGCAAGGCCAGGCCAAAGTCAGGAGCCCGGGCCGGGCCGAAGGCCAGGGCCACGTCGTCAAGGCGCCGATAGCGACCTTCGCGAGCCTGCGGGCACGCCGGCGCCCGCCGCGAGCGGTTTACGCGGAGGGGCGCTCCGCTTCGTCCCGCTCACGGAGACGCCGGCAGTCTCCTTATACAGGAGCGCAGGCGTCTGGTCCACCCCGGCGGCCTCGCATCGCCAGGGATGGCCGTGGACAGGCGCGAAGTGACGAAGGTCGGAATGAGCGTCTCGCGTCTGTTCGAACTCCAGCAGATCGACCTCGCCCTGACGAGGGCCATCGCGCAGCGGCAGGCCCTCGACGATGGCAGCGGCGCGCAGGCGGCCGCCCGGGCTGCGGCCGAGTTCCTGGCCGGCCTGCAGCAGCAGATCGCGGAGGGTCAGGGCCGCCTGCGCACCCTGGACCTTGAGATCAAGTCGGTGGAGGCCAAGCGGACGAAGGTCGAGCGGGAACTCTACAGCGGGCGGATCGGCAATCCCAAGGAACTGGCCGCGATGCAGGAGGAGGTCGCGGCCCTGCGCCGGCGCCGGGGGACGCTGGAGGACGAGGTACTGGCATTGATGGAGCGCGCCGAGCACCTGGAGGCACAGGTCCGCGAGGCCCGGCGGCAACTGGAGGAGGCGGAGGCCGACCTGGCACGGAGGGTTGAGGCATTCCGCCAGGCCGCGGAGGCCTCGGATCGCGAGATCGCCGATTTCGCCGCCCGCCGCGAAGCGCTGGTCGCGGACCTCGACGAGGACCTGCTGCGGCGATACACGCGGCTGCGGGACCAGAAAGGAGGCATCGCGGTCGTCGCCGTGCGCCACGGTGTCTGCGGCGGATGCCATGTCGTGATCCCGCAGCGCCTCCTCAGCCGGCTCGAGCGTGATCCGGAGCTCCTGGCAGCCTGCGATGGCTGCGGGCGCCTGCTGGTGGTCCGGCCGGAAACGTGAGGACCGACAGGCTCTCCAGGATGGCCGATGAAACTCCGCCTCTTCATTGATGGGGCCTCTCGGGGGAATCCCGGCCCTGCCGGCATCGGTGTGGTCGTGCAGGATGCCCGCGGGCGCACCATCGCCGAGGTCAGAGAGTTCCTGGGCGAGGCCACGAACAACGTGGCCGAGTACCAGGCACTCCTGCGCGCATTGAGCGAGGCCGAAGCACGGGGGGCGGATGACCTGGAGATCTACGCCGACAGCGACCTGCTGGTCCGGCAGATCCAGGGGACCTATCGCGTCAGGCGCGCGCATCTGGTGCCCCTGCACGCCCGGGCCCTGCGGGCGCTGCAGGGGTTTCGCCGCTGGCAGATCGCCCACATCCCGCGCGAGAAGAACGCCGGCGCCGACGCCCTGGCCAACCGCGCCCTCGACGAATCCGAAGGGTCGGTCCGGCCACGCTGAGCCTGGTCCACCCGCCCGGGGAAGCGAAGGCAGCCTGTACTTTGACCCGATGCGCGCGCGAATGATACCATGAGGCGGGAGCAGGCCGGGCGGTCGCGGCGCACTGCGCCGAGGAAAGTCCGGGCTCCGCAGGGCAGGGTGCCGGGTAATCCCCGGCGGGGGCGACCCCAGGGACCAGTGCCACAGAAACATACCGCCGGTCGGCTTCATCCGGCCGGCAAGGGTGCAACGGCGGGGTAAGAGCCCGCCGGCGGTCCGGCGACGGACCGGCCAGGCAAACCCCACCAGGAGCAAGGCCAGATAGGGGGAGATGAGGTGGCCCGCCGATCCCCGGGTAGGCCGCTTGAGGTCCCGGGCAACCGGTGACCCCAGAGAGATGATCGCCGACCGGGCGCCCGAGAGCGTCCGGCGCACAGAACCCGGCTTACAGGCCTGCTCCCGGCCAGCCTTCCCTACGGATAGATGAGGTAGGGACTCCGGAGCATCTGGAACCGACGCAGTTCCGGCTCCCAGCGCGCCGCGATGGCGTGCGCCGGCGCGCCGCGCAGAATCTCCTTCCGGATTCGGTTCGTCCCCCACACGAAGTCGAAGACGAAGCGGCCGCCGCGCTGGACGAACTCCAAGCGGTCGCCGTGGAGCCGCCGGACCTCAACCAGGATGTACACCGCCGTCGTGGCCGGCCTGAAGCGCAGCGGCTCGTGAATCACCAGCCGGACGGCTCGACGCGGTCCCCCGCTGCGCCCGAGGTCGGACGCTTCGAACACGACGCCTGGCAGCCCGATGAGGTTGAGTCGCGCAGCAAGGCGATCCCCGTCGAGCCACGGGCTGGACACGACCTGGAAGGGTGAGACGGGGCCGGGTCCGACCACTAGGTTCGTGCCGTCAAGGACACCCGTGGCCGCATAGTAGAACGGCGTGGTCATCGTGGCGATGTTCGGCGATGGCCGCACCCACGGCAGCCCCGTCTCCTCCCACACCATCCGCCGCGTCCATCCCCGCATGGGCACCACCGTCAGGTCGGCGTTGATGTCGAACAGGCCATTGAAGAGCTGGGCCAGTTCCCCGATGGTCATCCCGTGCACCAGGGGGATGGCAAACATCCCGATGAACGAGCGAAACGCCGGGTCGAGCACCGGGCCGTCCGTCTGCCAGCCGCCCAGCGGGTTGGGCCGGTCCAGCACCACGACCGGCTTTCCGGCTTCACGGGCCGCCTGCATCACCAGGGCCATGGTGGACGTGTAGGTATATGCCCGCGCCCCCACATCCTGGAGGTCCACCACGAAGACGTCGACCTGCGCCATCATCTCGGCCGTCGGCCGGCGTGTCGTATTGTAGAGGCTGTAGACCGGCACGCTGCCGGGGGCGTCCGGGACCGGCTGGCCGGCCGGGACCGTGCCCAGCAGGCCGTGCTCGGGGGCGAAGAGGGCACTGACCACAAAGCGCGGGTCGCGGGCGAGGGCGGTCGAGGTCGGGACGCCAGCGCTGGTGAGCCCGGCGGCGTGGGTGACCAAACCGATTCGGCGGCCCTGAAGGAGGCCCGGGGACTCCAGGAGAACATCCACGCCGGGTCGGGTGGGGCCCGATGGCTGGGCGCGAGCGACATCGGCTCCACGGGCCACGAGCACCAGACCGGCCAGGAGGAGTACCGACAGGATCCTCACGATCATCAGATGATTCGGGCCGGGGCTACCGATTCCTTGGGTGGGATCGTGGGGCCCGGCTCCACGACGCCGGTGGACTGAGCCGGCAGTCCGCCACCTCCGAGGCGGACCTGTGACCACGATTGCGACACAGATGAGCGACGACATGGAGGCGAGGGGCGGCTTCCTGGCGCTGATGCGCCACCGCAACTACGCCTGGCTGTGGTCCGCGCAGCTCATTTCCCTCATCGGGGATCGCTTCCACTGGGTGGCAATCTCGCTGTGGGTCTTCGCCCAGACAGGCTCCGCGCTGTCCGTGTCCTACGCCATCATGGCGCTCCTGATCGCGCCGGCCCTGGTGGGGTTCTACGCGGGGGTGCTCGTCGATCGGATGGATCGGCGCCGGATCATGGTGGCGGCGGATCTCGTCCGGGCCGGACTGGTCGCCGCGATTCCTTGGTTGATGGAGCAGGGGATCGGATGGGTCTATCTCGACCTGTTCCTGATCTCCTCGGCGTCCGCCTTCTTCCGGCCTGCGATGTTCGCGGCCATCCCCCAGTCTGTGCCCAAAGCCCGACTCCTGCAGGCCAACGCCTTCTTCGCGTCCATGGACTCGAGCACCGAGGTCTTCGGGCCGGCGCTGGCCGGGCTGGTGGTGGGCTCGCTGGGCTATGCCGCGGCGATGTACGTGGACGCGGCCAGCTATCTAATCTCGGCTGTCTTCATCGCGATGCTGCGGCTTGACCGCGTGGAGCCGTCCGGCGCGGAGACCGCCCGCCGCTCCCAATCCGCCGCCGCTCCCGTCGTGGGGGCACGGGGCGTGGTGCTACCGGCCAGGGCGTACCTGTCGGCGGTCGCGCAGCAGGGGGGAATCCTCCACTCCCTGCGCGAGGGCCTCAGGTACATCCGCGGCGACCGGATTCAGGTGGCGCTCGTGGCCCTCCTCGTCGGCGGGTTCTGGGTGGCCGGGCTGAACTCGCTCCAGACCCCGCTGGCCAAGGGGGTGCTGGGGGTCACCGACCGGCAGTTCGGGTGGTTCCAGAGCGTCTGGGGCATGGGGTTCATCGCGGCTTCGCTCTTGCTGGCCTGGTTTGGCGGCCGGTTCCCCAAAGGGCAGGCGATCGTGTTCGGGTACCTGCTGTGGGCGGTGGCCGCCGGCGCCACGGGGCTGAGCCCAAACTACGGGATGCTCATCGTGTCGGGCTTCTGGGTCGGATTTGCCAACATGCTGGTCTTTGTCAACGTGGCCACCCTGATGATGGAACACACGCCCGAAGACATGATGGGCCGGGTGGTCACGGCCCGCCAGATCCTGGTGGCGTTGATCCGGGTGGCGGCGCTGTTGGGGTTTGGAGCCCTGGCCGATCTCTTCGGGCCACAGACCGGCCCGCGCGCCGCGATCCTGGCCATGGCCGGGATTTCACTTGTCGGTACCTTCGTGGCAGCCGCCAGGTTCCCGGTGCTGTGGCGATACCGGATCCCGATCCAGCCCCGCGTCGGCGAGACGGCCCCCGTCACCGCAGTGGCCGAGGGGCTGGCGCACCGGATCGCCCCGTTTGGGGCCATCATCCGCGTCCTCATCGATCGGACGGACCCAGAGTTCGATCCTGCTGAACAGCGGTGGTTGAACGCGGCCACCCTCTTGATTGTCGGAGTTGGCTGGCTGGTACTCCTGATGGTCCAGCCGCCTCAGGCCTTCGGCATTGCCGCCGCCGTGGCGGTGTCGATCCTGATCGCCCACCTCGTGCGGGTCATGGCAGGGCGACTTTGGCCCTCGGCAGGCGGGCATGAGACAGGTGGGGCGGGGCAGGCCTCGCCAGGACAGGAGGAGGAAAAGTTGGGGAGGAGGCGAATACCCTAGGGTACCGGACCGACAGCATGGCAAGCGCGACACTCAACGTCGCAAAGTGAATACCGAGCCCCTCATAAGTCGACCTGCTCCTGGTCGACGGGCGACCTGACCCACCCCGAGTGCAGCGGCGCGCCCTAACCGCGTATCAGGGTGATCAGGTGAAACTGATTCGCGCGGTCAGCAACGCGATTGCTCGCGGGCTATTGCTGGGCGGCGACAGGGAGATGTGAGCTGTCGGTCTGGTTTTCCTTTTCCTAGGCTTGATGCAGACTATCTCGCGCGAAGTCCGACTTCTGGTCTTAGTCGAAGTCTCGCTGGCCACGTTGGCGGTGGTGATCCACGCCGATTCGATCTCATGGTACGAGTGGCCACAAATGCTGTTGTTTTTCCTCGTTGTCGTTGTCGGTTTCTCAGTTCGCATTTCAGATCCACGTGGTGGAGCAGTCACGCCAAGCACAGTGCTCTCGTATCTCTTGATCTACTTGTTTAATATACCGACAGCTCTCCTGATTGTCATGGCGGGGAGGACAGCTGCATACATCGTCTCAAGAGGAGGGACCTTTTGGCGAGCCGTCGGTAACGGCTCGCTTATGGCCTTAAGCGTTGGCGCAGGAGGATTCGTGTTTAGGCTGCTGGGTGGTATGCCAGGGCAAATCGAGTTTTCTTCTGTTACTCTCCCGGCAATCATAGGAGGTCCTCTCGCTCACCAAGTCGCTAACAACTTTTTTGTCAGCTATGCTGCGAGCCGCTGGCGAGGAACACCCTTTCTTAGCAGCTGGTTCGATAGTTTCCGCGATCTGCTCTGGCCGAACCTTCTTAGCATCCCCACGGCTGTATTCCTTGCTATTCTGTCAATCGACGTGCACCACATTGTGGTAATGGGATACTTAGCTCTCCTGCCCTTTCAGTGGCAGGCCCTCCGCCTATATCTCAAGCGACGACAACTATACACGCAAATCGTCGATGGGTTGGTGGTGGCCGCCGACGTGAATTTCCCCCTGGGCAAGGGACATGCGCGCCGTGTGGCTGACCTTGCGGTGGCGATTGCGCGTAAGATGCTCCTTAGCGAGTCGATCGTGGAGTCGGTGCAATTCGCAGCGCTGCTTCACGATGTTGGGATGATAGGGAAGGACGATTTGCTTGATCGCCCTGTCTTAACTATGGAGGATGCGGAGAATCTGCTTGATCATGTGCGTGTGGGCGCTGCAATGGCGCGTGAACTTCCCCGTAAGGAAATCGCTGAAGCGATCCTTTACCATCACGAACGGTTCGATGGAACAGGATACCCTGGTGGCCTCAGGGGTGGGGAAATTCCACTTCCAGCAAGGATCATAGCTCTTGCTGAGGCCGTCGACAGTATGGCATTCGGGATCTTCCCGTACTCCCCGGTGTCCACACGGTCGGCGATAGTCTCCGCCATCTTGAGCGAAAAAGGCAAATCGTTCGACCCGGAGGTTGTTGATGCGTTCATGAGGGCGGTTGAGGGGAGGAATGTTACTCTTGACTACGATACGGCGCGCCAAGCTGTCATGGGCCGCATCTCCTGAACTGGGGGACTGTAGGCAAGATGGCGCTTGAACAGCAGTGGCGTGTCGGCCGGATTGTTCTTGTGGGCGCTGGAGGCATCTCCCTGGGTTTTGGGCTATCAGGGCTTGCGGAATTCGACCTAGCGTTGGCGGGATTCCTGCTCGTCTTGGCGCTGGCTGGGGAGTGGCTGGAGGTGCGGCTTCGCCCGCTTGGCAGTTTCACGTTGCGACCCGTCGTTGCTTTCATCGGCCTTTGGATTGCCGGTCCTACTCTCCTAATGTTTGCTGGTTTGCTTCCCATTCTTATTATTGGCTTCCTGACAAAGAGAGCTTCTCTTCCGGGGTTGCTTTCTATCGCCGGAAGAGACTCGCTTTGTTTCTGGCTTGCTTTTGTGGCTTATCGTGGGACTCTGGGTTTTCGCAACTTGCCATGGGAGATGACAGCTGGGAGCGCGGTGGCCGCCCAGCTCGCTGGCTTAGCCTCATTCTGGATCGCGCAAGTTCCTCTACAGGCCGTGGAGCTCTACCTCAGGGAAGGGATCCAATTCCGGGCAGTACTCCGGCATCTCGTCCAGCATACATGGGTGCACGCGGTTGCCCTGGTGCTCGCGGCTCTTGCGTTGAGCTACCTGGAAACAAATTTCGGCTTGGTCGTAATGGGCATTGCAGTCATCATGCTTGTTGAGACCTACTACCCTTGGAAACTCCTGGGGGAACAGGACGGGATATTGCTCGCTAGCATCCAAATGATGGCCCAGGCTGTAGATCTGAAGGACCCGTACACGTCTAAGCATTCCCAGAGAGTTTCGCAATTTTCAGTTCGTCTTGCCCGGGCAATGGGACTTGGCGAGGACGAAGTAGAGCGCATTCGGATTGGAGCGCTTATGCATGATATAGGGAAAATTGGGATAAGTGGACGAATTATCCGCAAACCAAGCAAGCTCACTGCTGAGGAGCATGCGATAATGCGGGAGCACCCATTAGTGAGCGCCGACATAATCGGACCACTGGAGATACTGGGAGAATCTGCGGAGATGGTTCGGCACCATCACGAAAATTGGGATGGAACTGGTTATCCGAATGGCTTGAAAGGCGAGGAGATCCCCCTTGGCTCGCGAATCATCTTTGTCGCAGACGCGTTGGACGCTCTTGTTACGCATCGTCCCTACCGGATGGGAGTACCTTTGGCTGAGGCGTTAGCGATTATCAAGAAGAACGCAGGTACACAGTTTGATCCGGCCGTTGTGGAAGCGTTGGGTCGGATACCTGAATCTGTTTTGATCGCTATCGTCGCTGACCCCACTTCTGCTGCTCAACTATAGGCCGACTCAAGGGTTGCGCGGGATTGGTGATGGAGGGCTCTCTCCATGGCGAGGCTGCAGATTGGGCTTTTTGGGCGATTCACTGTGGCCATTGAGGAAAGACCGATCAAACTCCAGACGGCCGCCGCGCGGCTTCTCGCTTATTTGGCTCTCGCCGGCGAGCGCCCCGTCTCTAGGGGGCGAATTGCCGGATCGCTGTGGCCAGAGTTGACCGAAGGACGTGCGCGGTCCAATCTCAGTACGGTATCATGGCGGTTGAGATCAGAGCTTTTGGACCAGGGATTCACGGGTGACGTCATATCCGCCTCGGGCACTCTCTTGTGCCTCAAGATGGCTTCGTGCGACGTGGATGTTGAGCAGTTCCGACAGTCTGCTCTCGTTCCCAGAGCCGAGGGCTACCCGCTGGAGGCTTTGAGCAGGGCAGTCGGGGCTCTAAGGCTTTACAGGGGTGACCTCTTGGAGGACTGGGATGCCGAGTGGTGCAACGTAGAAAGAGAGAACCTCCGCCGTAGGTACTTCGATACACTTCGGGCGCTGACGGATGCTTTCGAACAGCGCGGCCGGCTTGACCATGCCGTACTTTATGCTCGAATGGCTGCAGGGGCTGAGCCCCTGGACGAGTCAGCACAGCGGACACTGATACGCCTCCTCTTTCTTACCGGCGACAAGGCATCGGCTGTGAACCAGTTCAACAAGTTCGCGAAGCTCGTTCGATCGGAGCTTGGAACGGAACCTGACGAGGAAACCCTGGCATTGTTTCATGAGATGCTGTCATCATATAGGACGCAGCGCTCTCCGTATAGGTTTCAGGCTGGTCGAGACCTGTCAGTTCGTACAGAGAAGGTGCCGCTTCTTGGAAGGGTCGAGCCAAGGCGGCAGATCGGTACTTTTCTCGATGCTGCCTACGCAGGCAATGGTGGGGGGTTCTTGCTGCTCGGAGAGGCTGGAATCGGCAAGTCCAAGCTTGCCGAGTGGGCGATGGAAGAATGGGCGGCTCGTGGCGGCTCAAGCGTGCTAGGGAGGTGTATGGAGTTCAACGAGCCGGTCCCGTATCAACCTCTGCTCGACGCGCTCGCAGCCTACATCGAAGCGGCGGATCTTACTGCGTTCATCGGTGAGGGGAATTCCGTCTTGTCAGCGCTACGGATGGGCAACGGGGAGTCCGATCGGGCATTCGGGCAAACGAGTCGACCCGCCGCCTGGCCCACCGGTAAGTTGCGGCTTTTCCGCTGGCTTCGCGGGCGCCTGGAGGAGGTGAGCCGGAGCCGCCCGCTTCTCATGGTCCTCGAGGACCTCCAGTGGGCTGACAAGGGGACCCTGGACTTCCTCACGTACCTCCTCGGAGGCGCCGGCACCATGCCCCTGGCCGTCGTCCTTACATCGCGCCCGGCACATCACCCGCCGAAAAGCCGGCTCGGCACGCAGCGACTCGGGCGCTACTGCTCAGGCACGATCCATCTTGGCCCCCTCAGCAGGGAAGAGACCTTTCAGTTGGTGCGGAGCCTCGTTGAGGATTGGCAGATTTCTCATGACGTGGCTGATTGGCTGTACAGGGAGACGGAGGGCAATCCACTATTTGTGATCGAGACCCTCCGGCTATTGCAGCAACAGGACAAGTTCGAATCACTGGCACGGGGTCGCTTGTTTGACGCTGCGCGTGGAGACGACCTGTCCGTGAGCTTCGAAATCCCGGACGGCGTGCGGTCGGCCGTCCGGCAACGACTCGACATGCTCGATGCTACCGCGCTCCTAATTGCTGAAATCGCATCCGTTTTGGGCCGGTCTGTCGACGAGGAGTTACTTGCGATGGTATCGGGTACCGGGCCGAACCGCCTCTCTCGGGCGATTGCGCATCTTTTGCGAGTGGGAGTGTTTGAGCGCGAGAAGGCCGGGTATAGGTTTTCCCATGACAAGATCCGGGCAGTTTGCTACGAAAGCCTGCCGGCCAGAGCTCGGAGGACCTACCACGCGCGGGCCGCGGCCGCCCTAGCCCAGATGCCGGAGGTACCGGCCCAGCGCCTCGCATGGCACCAGACCTGTGCGGGCCAATGGCATCTTGCCTCGGCCACCTGGGCAGCTGCCGGGGAGAGCGCTGTTGAGATACATGCCTACGACGAAGCGCTCCGGGCCTACCGCCATGCGATCTCCTGTGTCCGCCGGGACACGACTCGAAGTGCGCAAGAAAGGAACCTGGAAGAGACTAGGCTCCTCTGTAGGATCGATGAGGTACTCGCGGTGACGGGGAGGCCCGCAGAGCGACGAATAGTACTGGAACAGATGGCCCTAGCGAGTCGTCGGGCCTGCCGCGCGCACGCTCAGGCCCTTTGGTTCATCCGCAGGGCCCTATTCGAAGAGCATGAGGCGAATTTCCTTACGGCCGCCCGGCTTGCACGCAAGGCTTGGTGTATCGCACGAGATGAGGGTGATTCCCTTACAGAGGTGGAAGCCTTGCGCATCATTGCATGGGCGCTGAACCGACAGGGGCGCCATGTGCGGTCGTTGGCAGTCTCAAGTCTGGCCTTCAGGAAGGCTGGAAGCCATTCCTCTACGTCGAAGGCGGCCATTTTGCAGGAGGCAGCTGTTGTTCGTATCAAGTTGAACGACTATGCACTAGCACTATCTTACCTTGAATCGGCTAGGAGGATTCTGACCGATCTGGGTCATGAAGACGACCACCCATTGATATTGGCGACTGAGGCCGTAGTGCACAAATGGTCGGGCGACCTAGCCTCCTGTCGATCGTGCCTCACGCGGGCCATTCAGTCTGCAGAGCAAATCGGAGATGCCGTCACCGCAGCCAGGGTCTCGTTCCAGCTCGTCACCGTTGATGCACTGGAAGGCAGGCTTGGAGATTCCTTGCGGAGGCTTAGAAAGGCAATCGTCGCCAGTCGGTCGGCCGGCTACCAACGCACCGGGATTTCCTGCCTGAATGAGGTGGCGAACGGGATCGGCCGCCTGATCGGCAACTATAGATGGGCATGGGATGCGTCTGCCCGGGCCCTTCGAATGGCGCATGCCGCCGGGAATGACCTCTTGACTGCAGTTTGTCGGGATTCCCAAGCGCAGCTGCTTATGGAGGAAGGCCGGACTGCTGAGGCGCTGTCGGCCATCGATGAGGTCCTCGGGCTACTAGAGCGCACACACACATCACTTGGCCCAAGCCAGGAATCACTTGCACGTCGTGGTGCCATCCTGCTGCAAATGGGTAACCTTCCGCAAGCCATCGCCGACCTCGAACGTGCCAGACGTACCCAGACAGAGACCGGCGACCGCCTCGTCCTGGTGGACACTTTGACCTATCTGGCGCTGGCCTACGCGAAACGTGGCGACGCCGACCGGGGTCTGGCGACCTCCGAAGAGGCGCTCCGCCTGCTCGAACAGATCGGCTTCGCGAACTACCAACCCCAACGCATCTTCTGGCACCACTACCTCATTCTCGAGATGCTCGATCGCCAGCCGTGCCTGGACTACCTAAGGAGAGCCGTTGAGTTCATTGAGGCACAGGCCTTGACACTGTCCAGGGCACAGGCGTGGCGGCTACGGACCCGTGTCCCCCTCAACCGCGAGATCCTGGCGGCGTGGGAGCGACACCGCCAGGCTCCAGACTCAGAGCAACGGATGGGAGAGCCCCAGGCTGTGCAGGCCGTTGGCCTCCTGTGAGAGGGCTCTGAGAGACTCCCTGCCTACGCTTCGGTCATCCGGAGGAATTGCGCCCGTGGCGCGGGTGAAGAGGCCATGGCAGGCCGAATCGTCGCTCGGTTCTTGGTGGACCGCCCGGTGCGGCCCGGGATGGTGCGGGCCATCCTCGACACCCTCTCGGCCCAGGGCGGTGCGTACGAGCCACAGCTCATCCGGCGTGCGACAGACGAAGGACCGCGGCGGATCACCTGGAGCCGGATGGCCGGGCTCCTCGACGACATCGGACAGGCTGGGCTCCGGACTACCTTCCTGAGGGTGTCCGACGGTCGCCCGGAGCCGGTGCTCTCCTTCTCGATGAGCGCCTCACCTCGCAGCGATCCGAGCCGGGTCACCATGACGATCCCAGCAGCGGCGCTGGCCGCCAGTAGCGATGTCGAGCAGGTCCTCGGCGTGTGCAAGGGGTTGTACCTGTTCCTGGAGTCCCCCTGGGGCACCGTAGAACTCGAAGACGCTGCAGGGTCTTCTGAGGAGCAGTTGCGGACGGATCCATCGCCTCCGGCCGTGACGCGTCCGGGTGCCGCGGCGTCGCCCGCGCCCTCGGGGGATGCGCCTACGTTCCTCCGCTGGGCCAACTTCTTCGGCCCCCAGGTGATCGCGCGGGTCGGGCCGGCACGCCTGCTGACATCGATGGCATTCATCGTCGAGATTCTCCCCGACGGGGGGATCATGCTGGTCACCCATCCGTCTCCTCAGATGGCGGCGACCCCAGAAGGCCGGGCCCTCCAGCGGCAGATCGAAGACTCGACGGGGATCGGCGGGGCACTATCCGCCTTCAGCGGAGGGAGGCGAAGGCCTCCTTCACCTTCCCGTCTGCCTCGCACCACGGGACGGCGCCGCCTATCGGGGCACGAGGACGAAGACCCCTGAACCACATCATGTAGTGGGCGCTTCGGTTGTCGCCCGCTAGATCTGCTCCACTCCTTCTCGGCGCTCGCTGGAAACCCGCATCCAGCAAGGGTCCCTGCGGCTGGCTTCCTGGATTTTTTCTCTGCTGGCGATGCCTGGCAGGAGGAGTTTGTGGGAAGACGGAGAATAGCGTGGGACGAAGTGGGGATATGTGGGGATGCTCAAGGGCGAGTTCCAGTACGCGCTGGACGACAAGGGCCGGGTGGTGATCCCGCCCAAGTTCCGGCGCGCACTGGGGGACCAAGTGGTCGCTACACGTGGGGTCGACCCCTGCATCAGCGTGTACTCGCCGGCCGAGTGGGCCAGGGTTGAGGAGCGTCTCCGCAGGCTCTCGACGCGGCAGCGCGACGTCGTACGGTTCCTGCTGGCGGGCGCCGTGGACCTGGAACTGGACCGGCAGGGCCGGGTGACGCTGCCGCCGCACCTGCGGCAGCATGCCGGAATCGATCGGGACGTGGTGGTGGTCGGTCTGATCAGCCGTCTTGAGATCTGGAGCCGGCCGGCTTGGCAATCGTACTTGGAGAAGGCCCAGAAGTCTGCCCCGCAGATCGCGGAGCAGATCGAGGAGCTGAGCATATAGCCGGATCGGAGGCGGCCGCCGCCGGGCACGTCCCGGTGTTGCTCCAGGATGTGCTCGCCTGGCTCGACCCCAGGCCCGGCGGGGTGTATGTCGATGCCACGATCGGGGCGGGCGGACACGCCGAGGCGATTCTGGAACGGATCGCCCCGACCGGGCGGCTGATCGGGATCGACCGCGACGCCGAGGCGCTGGAGGTCGCGGCGCAGCGACTGGCTCGATACGCAGCAAACGTCACACTTCGGCACGCAGACTTCTCGGCCATCCGCGAGGTGATCGCGGAGGCCGGCATCGGGGCGGTGGACGGCATCGTGATGGACCTGGGAGCCTCCTCGCTGCAGCTCGAGGGGCCGGACCGCGGGTTCAGCTTCCTGCGGCCGGGTCCGCTCGACATGCGCATGGATCGGTCCCAGCCGCTGCGCGCTGCCGACCTGGTCAACGAACTCCCCGAAGACGACTTGGCCGACATCCTCTGGCGGTACGGCGAGGAGCGCTGGGCGCGGCGGATCGCCCGCGAGGTCGTCCGGCGCCGGCCGATCGAGACCACGGACCAGCTCGCCGCGGTGGTCAGCGGCGCGATCCCGCGGCGGGCCTGGCCTCGATCGATCCATCCGGCCACGCGGACGTTCCAGGCTCTGCGCATCGCCGTCAACCGCGAACTCGATCAGCTGGAACGGGCGCTGCCCGAAGCGGTGGGGGCTCTCCGGGAGGGAGGTCGGCTCTGCGTGATCACCTTCCACTCCCTGGAAGATCGCATCCTCAAACACACCCTCCTGCGCCTCTCCCGTGGCTGCACCTGTCCTCCCGGGAGCCCCACCTGCACCTGCGGCGGCCGGCGGCTCATCCGCATACTGACGCGCAAGCCCATTGCGCCGTCGGCCGCCGAGGTCGCGTCCAACCCCCGCGCGCGCAGCGCCAAGCTGCGGGTCGCGGAGCGTCTGCATCGCGATGAAGAGGCAACGCCAGATGCGTCGGAGGCCGGTCATCCCAGCGCTGACTCCATCCTCCCCTTCGTCCCTCCTGACCACGTCTCTCCGGCACCCGGCCTCCGACGTGTTGGCTCTGATCCGCCGGGACTGTTCCCCCCGCGGGCGGCATGACCGGCATGATGGCGCCCGAGCGTCGCTCGCGGTTCTTTCCGGTCTGGCTGCCCGACCGTCCTCCCTGCGGGCAGCCCGCAGTCCGGCGCCGGGTACGCCTGCACCCGATGGCCGGCGCGATGGTGATGGCGGCGCTTCTCACCCTGCCGGCTTTGGTCTACGTGTGGCAACGTGCATACCGGATCGAGGCCGGCTACACGATCCTGCGCCTGCAGCGCGATGTGGCCCGGCTGCGCGCGGAACACGCGCGGCTGCAGCTGCAGGTGGCGGCCCTGAAATCGCCGCAGCGGATCGAACACTACGCCACCACAGAGCTGGGCATGGTGCCGCCCCGCCAGCGCCAGCTCGTCGCCATCACCGTCGGGCCGGCCATCGCGCAGGTCGAACAACCGTCCGGCCGCCGCGGCCTGCTGGACCAGCTCGCCGCGTGGTTCGGGAGGAGTGAGGCCGAGGCCAGAGAGCGACGGCGATGACTCCCCGGCGCCCACGCCGCCCGCCCGGGTGGGAGAGGCCTCCCGGGCGGCGTTCGTTTCGTTCTGCCGCCATGGCCGAGGCCGAGCATGCCCGGCTCATCCGCCTGCGCGCAGCGCTGCTCTTCGTCGGCCTGGGCATGGCCTTCTCCGCCCTCGGCGGCCGCCTGGTCACCCTCCATGTGGTGCACGCCCGTACCCTCGAGCGGATCGCGGAGCGCCAGCAACACGCCGAGCTGGTGCTGGAGCCCCGGCGCGGCCGGTTGCTCGACCGCTGGGGCCGGCCGCTTGCGATCAACGTCGACGTGGAATCGGTCTACGCCGTGCCGTCGAAGATCGGCGATGCCAAGGCCTTTGCCCGGACCGTCGCGCCGATCCTGGGGGTGCGGGAGGAGGACCTGGCCCGCCGGCTGCGCCCGGACCGACACTTCGTCTGGCTGGCCCGCAAGGTCCCGCCGCACGTGGCGACGGCGTTGCGGGCGAAAGCCCTGGGCGAACAGATCGGGTTCCTCCCCGAGGCCCGGCGGGAATACCCGAACGGCACGCTGGCCGCCCACGTCCTGGGGTTCGCGGGCATCGACAACCAGGGCCTGGCCGGGGCAGAACTCGCCTTCGACCAACACCTCCGTGGCCGGGCCGGGCTGGCGCGGATCGAGCGGGACGCCATGGGCCGGCCGCGCTTCGAGACCCGCACGGTCCTGCAGGAGCCGACGGACGGTGCCGATGTGGTCCTCACGATCGATCAGGTGATCCAGCACATCGCCGAGCGGGAACTCGACCGCGCCGTGGCGGAGACAAAGGCGGCGTGGGGGACGGTGCTGGTCATGGACCCGGAGAATGGCGAGATGCTGGCCATGGCGGTCTCTCCGCGGTTCGACCCCAATGCCTTCGAGCGGACGGAACCATCCGACTGGATCAACCCGGCGCTGTCGCTGGTCTACGAGCCGGGGTCGACCTTCAAGATCGTGCTGGCAGCCGCCGCGCTGGAGGCCGGCGTCACGGACGAACGGGAGGTCTTCTTCAACGACGGGACCCTCCGGGTGCCTGGGGGCTACGTCATCAAAGAGGCCCGCGGCCGGACGTTCCCGCGCCAGACGCTGGGCGATATCATCCGCAACTCCTCCAACGTGGGCGCGGCGATGGTGGCCGCCCGCCTGGGAGCCGAGCGGTACCACGCCGCCATCCGGCGGTTCGGCTTCGGGGAGCCCACCGGGATCGACCTGCCCGGGGAGGTTGCCGGCCTGGTGCCGCCCCCCTCCCAGTGGCAGGGGTCGACCGTGCATACCATGGGGTTCGGCCAGGGCATCTCGGTCACGCCGCTGCAGATCCTGACGGCCGGCGCGGCCATCGCCCGGGGGGGCCTGCTCGTGCGGCCCCACGTCCTCCGGACGGTGCGCGATCCAGAGGGCCGGTCGCTGGCAGTCACCGTCCCCGCCTCCCGCGGGCAGGCGGTCTCACCGTCCGTGGCCCGGAAGGTGCTGGCCATGATGGAAGACAGCGTCCGGCGCGGGACCGGCACGCCGGCCCGCCTGGACGGCTACGCTGTGGCCGGGAAGAGCGGGACGGCCCAGAAACCCTCGCCATCGGGCGGCTACCTGCCCGATGCGTATGTCGCCTCCTTCGTGGGCGTCGTGCCGACGGATCGTCCGCGCCTAGTTATCCTCGTCGTGCTGGACGAGCCGAAGGGCCAGTACTTCGGAGGCGTGGTCGCGGCGCCGATCTTCCGGGCGGTGGCGTCGCAGGCGCTGTGGCACCTCCGCGTGGCGCCGGCGTCAGCTCCGGCCATGCGTTGACCTGCGCGGAATGGACCGGCCGCCGGCACGTACTATAATGAGCCAGGATCGTGCGGAGGTGTCCGGATGGAGTTGCGCGCGCTGCTGACGGACCTGGACGCGCCGTCGGTGGTGGGCAGCGTGGATCGGGAAATCCGCGGGATCGCGTACGACTCCCGGGAGGTCGGCCCGGGGTTTCTGTTTGCGGCCCTGCGCGGCAGGACGTTCGACGGGCAGGCCTTCATCCAGGAGGCGGTGGGCCGCGGCGCGGTGGCCGTGCTGGTGGACCGCCCGGTGGGGGCGCCACCGGGCGTCACGCTGGTCCGCGTGGCCGAGGCGCGACGCGCGCTGGCACAGGTCACTGCCGCGTTCTTCGGCCATCCCTCGCGCCGGCTGCACCTGATCGGGGTCACGGGCACCAACGGCAAGGGCGCCACCACGTACCTGGTGGAGGCGATCCTGCGGGCCGCGGGCCGGCCGTGCGGCATCATCGGGACCATGGGTCTCGTCACCGGCAGCGAGGTGGTCCCCACCGCGCGGACGACACCCGAAGCCCCGGACCTGCAGGCGGCGCTGCGGAGGATGGTCGACCGCGGCTGCCAGTACGTCGCCATGGAAGTCGCCTCGCACGCGCTGGCGCAGGAGCGCGTCACCGGCTGCCAGTTCCAGGTGGGGGTCTTCACCAACCTCACCCGCGACCACCTGGACTTCCACCGGAGCATGGAAGCCTACCGCGCGGCGAAGGTCCGGTTGTTCGCCATGCTCCCGCCGGAGGGGTGGGCGGTGCTCAACGCGGATGATCCGGCGGCTCCAGTGATGCGCGCGGTGAGTCCCGCGCGGCTGCTGACTTACGGCCTGCGCACGCCGGCGGACGTGCGCGGCCGCGACGTGCGACTGCACCTCGCTGGCTCCGAGTTCGTCGCCGATACCCCGGCCGGGTCGATTGCGGTCTCGCTGCGCCTGGCCGGCGGCTTCAACGTCGCCAACGCCCTGGCGGCTGTGGCGGTGGGGATCACGCAGGGGATTCCGCTGCCCACCATCGCCAGGGCCCTGGCCTCCGTCCCCGGCATCCCTGGCCGCTTCGAGGCCGTGGACGAGGGGCAGCCGTTTGCCGTGGTGGTGGACTACGCGCACACGCCCGACGGCCTGGACAACGTCCTGCGCTCGGCCCGCGAGCTCACCGGTGGCCGGCTGATCGTGGTCTTCGGCTGCGGCGGCGACCGCGACCGCCTCAAGCGGCCGGTCATGGGGCGCATCGCGGCAAAATGGGCCGATCACGTCATCGTCACGTCGGACAACCCGCGCAGCGAGGATCCGCAGGCCATCATCGAGGAGATCCGGCCGGGCGTCGAGAGCGGGGCCGCCGCCCGGGCATCGTCCGGCGGGCGGGGCCCGGTGCGGGTGGACATCGACCCCGATCGCCGCCGGGCGATCGCGGTCGCGATCGCCGCGGCGCGGCCCGGCGACCTCGTCGTGGTCGCCGGGAAGGGTCACGAGACCTATCAGGAGATCGCCGGCGTGAAGCATCCCTTCGACGACCGGCAGGTCGTGCGCGAGGCGCTGCGCGCGGCGGGTGTGGCCGCGGGCCGCCCACGTGCGGCCGGCCCACCCGTGCGGGGGCCGGCCCCGTGAGATTGCGCCTCGCCGTGCAGGACCTGGTCGCGGCGACCGGGGGCCGCCTCGCGGTCCCGCCGGGTGCCTTTGTGCCCGACGTGATCACGGGGGTCACGACCGACAGCCGCCAGGCGGCGCCGGGAGATCTCTTCGTGGCCCTGCGCGGACCCCACACCGACGGACACCGGTTCGTCGCCGACGCCGCCCGGCGGGGGGCGGCCCTCGCGCTCGTCTCCGATCCCTCGGCGGCCGCCGGGCCGGCGCTGGTGGTTCCCGACACGCTGCGCGCGCTCGGCGCCGTGGCGGCGCTGTACCGGCGAAGCCTGACCCTCACGGTGATCGGCATCACCGGTAGCGTGGGCAAGACGACCGCGGTCGGGCTGTGCGCTGAGGTGCTCGCCGCCCGCTACCGCGTGGGCCGCTCGGCGGAGTCGTGGAACGCCGAGCTGGGCGTGGCGCTGACGTTGCTCGGGTTGCAGGCCTCCGATGAGGTGGCCGTGATCGAGATGGCGATGCGCGGAGCCGGCCAGATCCGCGAGCTGGTGGAGATGGCCCGCCCGCGGATCGGGGCGGTCACCGTGATCGGCGATAGCCACCTGGAGCTGCTGGGTTCGCGCGAGCGGATTGCGGCGGCGAAAGCCGAACTGCTGGAGGGACTGCCGCCAGACGGCGTGGCGGTCGTGAACGCCGACGACCCGCTGACCGCCCGGCTGGTCCGCGACGTCCGATGCGCGGTGGTCCGCTTCGGCCTGGGGCCGCAGGCCGACGTGCGCGCCTCCGGCATCACTCCGGCCGAGGGCGCCACAGGGTTCACCCTGCACATGGGAGGCGCGTCGCACGAGGTCTGCCTGCCGCTGGCGGGGGCGCACCAGGTCCGTAACGCCCTGGTCGCGGCTGCGGTGGCCGGGGTGATGGGCGTTGCCGGCCCTCAGATCGCCGCAGGCCTGGCCCGGGCGCGTCCGGCCACGATGCGCCAGGAAGTTACCATCGTGGGGGAGGTGCTCCTCGTCGACGATTCGTACAACGCCAGCCCGCAGTCCATGACCGCCGCCTTCGAGGTCGTCAGGCAGGTGGGCGGCCAGCGTCGGCGCGTGCTGGCGTTGGGAGAGATGCGCGAACTGGGACCGCAGTCGCGCGAGTTCCACCGCCGGGTGGGGCAAGAGGCGGCGGGCCTGTCGCCCGCCTTCCTGCTGGCGGTGGGGCCGCACGCGGACTGGTACCTGGAAGGGGCCTCGGCTGCCGGACTGGCCTGGGAGGCCATGGCGCATGTGGGGACGGTGCACGAGGCCATCCCCATCCTGTGCCGGTTCCTGCGGGCCGGCGACGTGCTGCTGGTCAAGGGCTCACGGGCGATCGCGATGGAGCATCTGGTGGCCGCGCTTCGCGCCAGAGCCCCGGTGGGCCGGTCGTGAGCCCGCTGGCGTCCTGGCCGCTGTGGGCACAACTCGCCGCCGCCGGCGGGACTGCGGGGGCGCTGGTCGCGCTCGCCGGTCCGCCGGCCGCCGCCCTGCTGGCCCGGTGGGGACACGGACAGCAGATCCGGGAGGATGCGCCGGGCCGGCACCATCAGAAGGCCGGGACGCCGACGATGGGAGGGGTGCTCATCGTCGGGGCCATCGGCGTGGCCGCCCTCCTCACCGCCGGCGCCCACCCAGTGGCGCGCTTCGTCGTGGCGGCCACGGCCACGTTCGCCGGTATCGGCCTGCTGGACGATCTCATCGCGATCCGCCGGGGCCGGAACCTGGGACTGCGCGCCCGAGAGCGCCTGGTCCTGCAGGGGCTGGCCGGGGTCGTCCTGGGCTGGTACGCCAGCGGCCAGCCGTGGGCCGGCACGCAGGTCGCGCTCCCCTTTGCCGGCTCGGCGGATCCTGGCGAGCGGGGATACACGGTCCTGGCGGCCCTGCTGTTCGTCGGATTCGCCAACGCCGTCAACCTCACCGATGGGCTCGATGGACTGGCCGCGGGCCTGGTGGCCATCGCCGGGCTGGGCTTCACGGCGCTCGCCGCGGTCAGCCTCCAACCGGCCGCCGCCGTCACCGGCGCGGCGGTGGTGGCGGCCGCCGCCGGGTTCCTGCGCGTCAACGCCCACCCGGCCAGGCTCTTCATGGGCGATGTGGGCTCCAATGCGCTGGGCGCGGCGCTGGCGGCCCTGGCCGTGGTCTCCAAGGCCGAGGTGGCGCTCTTCATCATCGGCGGCGTCTTCGTGGCCGAAGCCGCCTCGGTGATCCTGCAGGTAGCATACTTTAAAGTTACCGGCGGCCGGCGCATCTTCCGCATGAGCCCCCTCCATCACCATTTCGAACTGGTCGGCTGGCCCGAGCCGCTGATCGTGCGGCGCTTCTATTGGGCCGGGTCCGCCTGCCTGCTGGCCGGGTTGCTGGTGGTTGCGACATGACGCCCGCGGCGGCGGCCCGGGTGGACGCCATGACGGCAAGGATGCGCGGCCGGCGCATCCACGTGCTGGGCCCGTCGGGGACCGAAGGCTCGACGGTCATCGACTTCCTGCTGTCGCAGGGGATCGGCACCATCACCGCGCACGACCTGGCCCCGGCCGAGCAGTTCGCGACGACCCTGGAGCGCACGCACGGCTGGCTGGATCCCGAGGGCCTGGCCGCGCTGCTCGCGCGACTCCGGTCGGCGCCGATTGCCTGGCGGTGGGGGCCGGACTACCTGCAGGGCCTGGAGGAGGCCGAGGTCATCGTCGTGCCGCAGTCGTGGTTCCGCTACCCCCAGAACGCGCCGGTGCGCGCGGCTGCGGCGCGCGGGGTCCCCCTCTCCAGCATGACGCAACTCTTCTTTGAGACCTGGCCGGGACCGATCATCGGGGTGACGGGGACGAACGGCAAGTTCACCGTCGTCACGCTGGCCGCCGCGATGCTCGAGGCCGCCGGGATCCCGGTGGTGGTTTCAGGAAACGACCGCACGCACGTCCCGGCCCTGTATGCCCTGGACCGCGCGGACGAGCAGACGTGGCTGGTGCTGGAGATCAGCAACCGGCAGCTGGTGGGCCTGCCCTACAGCCCCCACGTGGCGGTGGTGACCAACCTGGCGCCCCACCACCTGGACGACCACGGGTCCATGGACGCCTACGTAGACGCCAAACGGACCATTGTGCGCCACCAGTCCAGCCGCGATGTGGCCGTGCTCAACGCCGACGACCCGCTGGTGGCCGGATTCGCCCGCGGGACGGCCGCAGCGGTCCACTGGTTCAGCCGCAGCCGCGCTGTGGACCGGGGTGCCTTCATCGACGGCGGATGGGTCGTGCTGGCCGGATCGCCGCCGCGCCGCGTGGTGCCGATGGCGGACCTGGCCGTCCCCGGCGGCCACATGGTCGAAGACATGCTGGCGGCCGCGGCCGCGGCCGCCGTGGCCGGGGCAGGGCCGCTGGCGATGGCATCCGTCCTGCGGGCGTTCCGCGGCCTGCCCTACCGCTGCCGGCTCGTGGCCGAGCGCGACGGGATCGCCTTCTACGAAGACTCCCTGGGCACGAACCCGACGGCTGCCGCGGCAGCGATCAGAAGCATGACGCGGCCGTTCTGCCTGATCGCCGGCGGCCTGCGCAGGGGGGCGAGGCCCGAGGACTTCGCCCCGATGACACACGCCCTGGCCGCCTCACCGGTTCGGGCCGTCTATCTGATCGGCTCGACCGCCGGGGTCCTGGCCGAAGCGATCACCGCCGCCTCGCCGGCCCCGGCGGTCCATAAGGCCGGGACGCTCGAGGTCGCCGTGGCCGCAGCCTGGGACGCCGCCTCGCCCGGTGAGGCCATTCTGCTCTCCCCTGGCTGTGAGAGCTTCGATCAGTTCGCCGACTACCGGCAGCGCGGCGACCGCTTCTGCGAGTTGATCGGCGTGCTGCCCTCTCGCGCGCAGCGGGGGGCGGCCCGATGAGCGGGCCGATGGCGGTCCTGCATCGCCGCTCGGGCGACGCCGTCCTGTTCGCAACGGTGCTGGCGCTGGTCGCGATCGGCCTGGTGATGGTCTACAGCGCCAGCAGTGTCGTGGCCTACGAGCGGCTCTCCGACAGCGCCTACTTCTTCAAGCGGCAGGCCGCCTGGGCGGCGCTGGGGCTGGCCGCGATGTGGGTGGCGCGGAGCGTCTACCACCAGCGCCTTCGCCGGCTCGCGGCCCCGCTGCTGCTGGTCGCCATCCTGTTGCTCGTCGCCGTCCTCATCCCCGGCGTCGGCCGGGTGGCGGGGGGCGCCCGCCGCTGGATTGCCGTGGGAGCGGCCAGCTTCCAGCCGGTCGAGGTGGCGAAGGTGGCGGTTCTGGTGTACATGGCACACTTTGCAGCGCAGCGCGGCCTGGCGATCCGCGACTGGAGGCGCGGCATCGTCCCGCCGCTGGTGGTCATCGGGCTGTGCGCGGGCTTGGTGCTCCAACAGCCCGACATGGGCTCCGCGGTCATGCTCGCGGCGGTCGTGCTGCTGGTGCTGTTCCTTGCCGGTGCCCGGGTGCTCCACCTGGCCCTGGTTGCGCTGGCGGCGCTCCCCGCCGCTGCCGTGGCGGTCGTCGCGGCCCACTACCGGCTGCAGCGCGTGCTCGCCTTCCTGGACCCGTGGAGCGACCCGCAGGGTCGCGGCTTCCACGTCATCCAGTCGCTGCTGGCGTTCGGGTCCGGAGGCCTGTGGGGGGTGGGGCTGGGCGGAAGCAGCCAGAAGTTCTTCTACCTGCCGGAGCGGCACACCGACTTCATCTTCGCCATCATCGGTGAGGAACTGGGATTGCTGGGCACGATGTCCCTGCTGGGGCTATTCGCGCTGTTTGCCTACCGAGGATTCCGCATCGCGCGCGCGGCGCCCGACCGGTTCAGCGCGTTGCTGGCTGCTGGCATCACCGCGACGATTGCCGGTCAGGCCCTGCTCAACATGGGCGTGGCCACCGGGTTCCTGCCCGTCACCGGCGTGCCGTTGCCGTTTGTGAGTTTCGGCGGATCGTCACTGGTGATGACGATGATCCAGGTGGGGATCCTCTTGAATATCTCCCGGTACGCGCACCGCGAGGCTCCCCCGGTTCCGGCGCGCCGGCCCGTGGCCGGGCAGCCGGCGCGGGCGTGGGAGGCCCGATGAGGGTTGCCATCGCCGCCGGCGGCACCGGGGGGCACCTCTTCCCCGGCCTGGCGATCGCCGAAGCCCTCCGGCGGCAGTCGCCGGCGATCGAGGTGATGATCGTCGGCGGCGGCCGGCTGGAATCGCGCCTGGTCCCGCAGGAGGGCTGGCCCTTCCGGGCCGTCGCCGGGCGCGGCCTCCCGGCCCGGCCCGGGTGGCGGACCGTCGCGGCGCTGGCGAGCCTGGCGTGGGGCGGCTGGCAGGCGCTGCGGCTGCTGTGGGCCTGGCGGCCCGATGTGGTCGTGGCCACGGGCGGGTACGTATGCGCGCCGGTCGGGGCCGCAGCGGTGCTCTTGGGCCTGCCCCTGGTCCTCCAGGAGCAGAACCTGTCCCCCGGCCTGGCCAACCGCGTGCTCGCGCGCTGGGCGAGATGGATCTCGGTGCCGCACGAGGATGCGGCATCCCGGTGGCGTGCGCGGCGCGTGGAGGTCACCGGGGTCCCGCTGCGCACCCGCGCCGTCTGGGGTGATCGTCGTCGCGGCATGAGCCGGTGGGGCCTGGAGGAAGGTCGGGTGACGGTGCTCGTCGTCGGCGGCAGTCAAGGCGCGCACAGCCTCAATCGGGCCGTCTGTCGGGCGGCGGACCTGCTGATGTACGAGCCCGGGCTCCAGATTCTCCACCAGACCGGGCCCGAGCACCTGCACTGGGTGCGCGAGGCGATCGGGCGCCGTGAGCACCTCAGACCGCCGGCACTGCGGCACGTGGCCGTCCCCTTCCTCGATCCGATCGGCGATGCCTACGCGGCAGCCGATCTGGTCCTCTGCCGGGCCGGGGCCTCCACCCTGGCCGAAGTCACGGCGTGGGGGCTGCCCGCCATCGTGGTGCCCTACCCGCATGCGGCCAGGGCCCACCAGGAGGAGAACGCGGCGGTCCTGGTGCGCGCAGGCGCGGCCGTCCACCTCGCGGACTCGGATCTTGACGGGACCAGGCTGGCAGACGTGCTGGGGATCCTGGTGCGGGATGCCCCCCGGCGCGCGGCCATGGCGGCGGCCAGCCGGACCCTGGGCCGCCCCGGGGCCGCCGACGTCGTGGCCGGGCTCATCCTGGCGGTGGGCCCGGCACACGCGGCCCAGGAGGTCCGCGCGTGATTCCCCGGGGCGCCCGGCTGCACTTCATCGGGATCGGCGGGGCCGGGATGAGCGCGCTGGCCACGGTGCTGCTCCACCGAGGGTTCACCGTCTCGGGTTGCGACCTGCGCGACTCCGAGACCGTGCGCCGGATCCGCGATGCTGGCGGTGAGGTGCTGATCGGGCACCACCCGGTGCATCTTGATGGGGCGGACGTCGTCGTGGTCTCGCGCGCGGTCGCGCCCGACACCGGGGAGGTCCGCGCCGCGCGGGCGCGGGGGCTGCCGACGCTGCACCGCGCGCAGGTCCTGGGGGAGGTCATGGGATCCGGCTGCGGGGTCGCCATCGTCGGGACCCACGGGAAGACCACGACCACCGCCATGTTGACGCGGGTGCTGGTGGCCTCCGGATACGACCCGACGGCCCTCATCGGGGCCGATGTGGCAGACCTGGGCGGTAACGCGCGCGCCGGAGCCGGGCGCTGGATCGTGGCGGAGGTGGACGAAAGCGACGGATCGCTGCTCCACATCGCACCGCATGCCGCAGTACTCACCAGCCTCGATGTCACCGACCACCGCGACTATTACACGTCGGCTGCACACCTCGAGCAGACCTTCGCGCGATTCCTGGGCGGCGTGTCCCCCGACGGCTTCATTGCGGCGTGCACCGATCATCCTGGCGTCCGGGCCCTCTGTGAGGGATTGGGCCGCCCGGTCGTAACCTACGGCTTCGATGAGGCGGCAGCCATTCGCGGGGAGATCCTGACCCAAGACGGCCGGACGATCCGGGCGAGGGTCTGGACCGACGGCCGGCCTGCCGGCGAGCTGGTCCTCCAGGTGCCGGGCCGCCACAACGTCAGCAACGCCCTGGCGGCCGTGGCGGCAGCCGGGCGCATCGGGGTGCCGCTGCCGGCCGCGCTGGATGCCCTCGCCGGATTCCGAGGGGTCAGCCGGCGCTTCGAGGTGCGCGGAGAGGCCGACGGCGTGCTGGTGGTGGACGACTACGCCCACAACCCGGTCAAGGTGGCCGCGGTGTTGCGTGCGGCCCGCGAAGGCTGGCCCGACCGGCGCCTGATCGCGATCTTCCAGCCCCACCGCTTCTCCCGCACGCGGACGACCCACGCGGAGTTTGCGCGGGCTTTCGACCTTGCCGACGAGGTGATCGTGACCGAGATCTACGCGGCCGGCGAGCCTCCGCAACCCGGGATCAGTGCCCGGCTGATCGTCGACGCCATCGCCGCCCACCGGACGGTGCACTACCGGCCGACCACCGGGAAAGCCCTCGAGCTGGCTGAAGCCCTGGCCGCCCCCGGGGCGATCGTGCTCACCCTGGGCGCCGGCGACATCGGCGGTGCGGCCGGCGCGCTGCTGGCGCGGCTTGCCGCGCGGGGATCTGCGGGCGTGGGGTCGGATCACCGACGGCCGGGAGGGAGCGCGTGAGCGCGCCCACGCAGGCGCCGGTGGGGCTCGAACGTCGCCTGCGGGCTGCAGTCCGCGACGTGCGCCGCGACGAGCCGATGGCGCCACATGCCCAGTTCCGGATCGGTGGGCCGGCCGACCTCCTGGTGATTCCGCGGAGCCAGGCCGAGTTGCGGGCCGCGCTGCACATCCTCTTCCGTGAGGGCATCCGGCCCGTCATTCTCGGTCAGGGATCCAACGTGCTCATCGGTGACCGCGGCATCCGCGGGGTGGTGGTGAAGATCGGGAAGGGCCTCGACCACGTCCGCTTCGATGGAGCCACCGTCACCGCCGAGGCCGGCGCCGGCCTGCCCGCGCTGGCGCTGCAGTGCGCCAGACGGGGCCTGGCCGGGCTGGAGTTCGCCGCCGGCATCCCGGGGTCGGTCGGCGGCGCGGTGGTGATGAACGCCGGCGCCCACGGCCACGCGATGGCAGAGGTCGTGGTGGCCGTGGACGTGCTGGGACCCGACGGCACGCGCCGCCTGACGCGCGAGGCCGTGGGGTTCGGGTACCGGACGACCATCCTCCAGGACCGTCCCTGGGTCGTGACCCGGGCCACGCTCCTCCTCCACCCCGACGACCCCGCGGCGGTCCGTGCGCGCCTTGGGGCCTGGCTGGCACAGCGTGGCGCGACCCAGCCGGTCGGGCCGCCGAGTTCCGGGTGCATCTTCCGGAACCCGCCGGGCGATCACGCGGGCCGGCTGATCGACGCAGCCGGCGGCAAGGGCCTGGCGGTGGGAGGGGCCCGGGTCTCGGCGCTGCACGCAAACTACATCATCAACGAGGGCGGCGCGACGGCGTCGGATGTGCTGGCCCTGGCCGAGCGGGTCCGCCGCCTGGTGGCGGACCACGCGGGTGTGATGCTCGACCTGGAGGTCAAACTGCTGGGCGAATTCTGAATCATCCGGGATCCCATCGTGCCCTCCACCGACCCTTCGCCGCGCCGACCGCCGTCTCTGATCCTGGGGACCCTCTCGCGCTTCGCGGTCATCATGGCGGCGCTGTTGGCCGCGGCCGTGTTCCCGCAGTCCGCGCTGTTCACCATCGAGCGGATCGAGGTGAGGGGGGCCCGCAGCCTGCCTGATGCGGCTGTGGCCGCCCTCGCGGGACTGGAGCCGGGCATGCGGCTCTTCGCGGTCGACGCCGATGCCGTGGCGAGACGTCTACGCGCCGATCCCCGCATCAAGGACGCCGATGTACGCCTGCGGCCCCCCCACACGGTCGTGCTGCGCATCACCGAGCGGCGTCCGGTCCTGGCCCTGGGCCTGGGTGACCGGTTTGCGCTCCTGGATGACGACCTGGTGGTCGTGGCGCTGACGGCCGATGCGGCAGGCGCCCCCGAAGTGGTTGACGGCCTCGGCGGGACCCCATGGGTTCGGGTGGGGGCGCGGGTGGCCTCGCCGGCCGCACGCATCGTGCTGGCCGGCCTTGCCGATATCCCGCAGCCGCTGCGGGCCGAGCTGCGCCGGATCACGGTGACGCCGGGGCCGGACCTGACGCTCCTGCTGCGATCCGGCCTGGAAATCAAAGCCGGCGCTCCCGCCGGACTGGCGGAACGCCTGGCCCAGGTTCCCGGCGTCCTGACCGCACTGCGCGCCCGCGGGATCGTCCCCCGGACCCTGGATCTCCGATACGTCGGCTCGATCGCCGTTCGGAGGGCGCCTCCGGCTCCCGTGGAGGGCGGCACGGCGGGGGCCGGCGCGCCGGACGGGGGGCACAGATCTGCTGGAGGAGGAGAAGGCCGGTAGGCGTGGAATAGCGCGACCGAACAAGATGTAGAGGTCGACCCAGCGGCAGGCCACAACAGGTAGCGCATGACGCGGCGGAATACGATTACAGGCCTCGACATCGGCACCACCAAGGTCTGTGCCGTCGTCGGTGAGGTGGACGAGGACGGGGACGTTCACATCATTGGGGCAGGCACCGCGCCGTCCGTCGGGCTGCGCCGCGGCGTCGTGGTCGACCTGGACTCCACCGCCCGGGCCATCGAGCAGGCGACCGCTCACGCCGAGCGCATGGCCGGCGTGAGCATCACGGCGGTCCACGTGGCCGTGTCCGGCGAGCACATCTCTTCCTCCGACAGCCGGGGCGTTGTTGCCGTGGCGCGAGGCGATCACGAGATCGGCGATGCCGACGTGGCGCGCGTCATCGATGCCGCCCGCATGGCCGCGCTGCCGTCGTCCGAGCGCGAGATCATCCACCTTCTGCCACGGGATTTCGTCGTGGACGGCCAGGACGGCGTGAAGCGACCGGTGGGGATGTACGGCGCGCGCCTGGAGGTCGAGGCCCACATCGTCACCGGCGTGGCCACCGCGCTGGCCAACGTGGCCAAATGTGTGCAGAAGGCGGGGCTCGAGGTCACCGAGATGGTGTTGGAGCCGCTGGCGTCCGCCGAAGCGGTGCTGGCGCCGGCGGAGCGCGACCTGGGTGCCGTCCTGGCCGACATTGGCGGCGGCACCACCAGCGTGGGGATCTTCGCCAACGGCGGGCTGTGCCACGTGGCGATTCTCCCGGTGGCCGGCGGCCACCTGACCCACGACATCGCCGTGGGCATGCGCACGTCGGTGGCGGAGGCGGAGAAGCTCAAGGTGCGGTGGGGCGCTGCGACCCCGCAGGCCGTCTCCGAGGGCGAGATGATCGAGGTCTTTACCGTGGGCGGCCGCGCGCCCCGCGTGCTGCCGCGCCGGGTGCTGGCGGAGTTCATCGAGCCGCGCGTAGATGAGATCTTCTCGCTGATCCAGGGGCAGATCCGACGGAGCGGCTACACCCACCGCATCCCATCCGGCCTCATCCTGACCGGCGGGACCTCCATGCTGGAAGGCCTGGTGGACTACGCGGAGACGCGCCTGGGCCTGCCGGTCCGCCTGGGCGCACCCGAGCACCTGGCCGGCCTCGTGGACGCGGTGCGCAGCCCGGCGTACGCCACCGGAGTCGGCCTGGTGCTCTACGGCGCCCGGGCGCGCGGTGGGGCCGGCGTCATGCACCGCAACGGGACGAGTTCCTTCTGGGAACGCACCAGGATGTGGATTCGCGATCTCCTGCAGGGCGCATAAGCACGCCGATCGAAGGGGGAGCCTCCATGGCAAGCACAGAGCGGGATCTTCGACGGTACGCGGCAATCAAGGTGGTGGGGGTGGGCGGGGGCGGCAGCAACGCCGTCAACCGCATGATCTCCGCCGGGCTCCGAGGGGTCGAGTACATCGCCGTGAACACCGACGCCCAGGCGCTGGCGCTCTCCTCGGCCGACAAGAAGATCCACATCGGCGCGAAGGTCACCAAGGGGCTGGGCGCCGGCGGCGATCCTCAGGTCGGCCGCCAGGCCGCCGAGGAGAGCCGCGAGGAACTGCGCGAGGCGCTGGGCGGCGCGGACATGGTCTTCATCACGGCCGGGATGGGTGGGGGGACCGGCACCGGGGGCGCACCGATCATCGCCGAACTCGCCCGCGAGCACGGCTCGCTCACGATCGGCGTCGTGACCCGGCCGTTCGGCTTTGAGGGCAAGCGGCGGGCGCAGACCGCCGAGGAGGGGGTGCGGACGCTGCGGCAGAAGGTCAGCACGCTCATCACGATTCCCAACGACCGGCTGTTGCAGATCATCGACCGCCAGGCCACGGTCATCGAGGCCTTCCGCACCGCCGACGACGTGCTGCGCCAGGGCGTCCAGGGCATCGCGGACCTGATCACGGTCCCGGGCCTGATCAACCTGGACTTCGCCGACGTGCGGGCCATCATGGCCGAGGCCGGCTCGGCACTGATCGGCATCGGCGTGGCCTCGGGCGACGATCGCGCCACGCGGGCCGCCCAGGCCGCCATCAGCAGCCCGCTGCTGGAGACCAGCATGGACGGGGCGCGCGGGGTGCTCATCAACGTGACCGGGGGGACCGACCTGGGCCTCCTCGAGGTGAGCGAGGCCGCCCGGATCGTGGCAGAGGCCGCCGATCCCGAGGCGAACATCATCTTCGGGGCGGTCATCGACGAGAAGGTGCGCGACGAGGTGCGGATCACGGTCATCGCCACCGGCTTCGACGCCGCCCGCCGCAGCGAGGACGGCGCGGGCACGCACGATGATCGGGCCAAGGAACCGGTGAAGCTCATCGACGACCTCGACATTCCGGCTTTTCTTCGGAGGCGGTAGCGCCCTACAGTAGAAGCGTGGGGTTTGGAGAACCGACGACCGGCGCCGGCGGCGAACCGCCCGACCTGGCGGAGCGCCTGGAGCAGGCCCGGCAGATCGTCACGACCCTCATCCCGGGGGCCGTTGCGGATGAGGGCACCCACCCGGCGATCTGGGTGCCTTCGGCGGACGGACTGCGGGAGCGGTTTCTAGAACTCCAGCGCCGGCTGGGGCCGCTGGGGTTGCTGCCTCTGCTGCGGATGCGGGACGGTCGCCCTGCAATGCTCCTGGTGCCCAAGCCGCCCCCGGGCCGGTGGGCCTGGCAGACGAACCTTCTGCTGTTCCTGGCGACGGTCGGAACGACGTTTGCGGCCGGCTACCTCCAGTCGCAGGGGCTGGTGCAGTTGGGCTTCATGGATAGCCCGGTCACCGGTGGCCTGGCCTTCTCCCTGTCGCTGCTATTCATCCTCGGGGCGCACGAGATGGGGCACAAATTCGTCGCCGTCCGGCGGGGGATCGATGCCAGCCTGCCGTACTTCATCCCCATCCCCCCGGTGCCGCCATTCGTGATTGGCACCATGGGAGCCGTCATCGTCACCAGGACCCCTTCGCCCAACCGCGACAGCCTGATGGAGCTGGGCGCCTCGGGTCCCATTGCCGGCTTCCTCGCCGCGATTCCGGTGCTGATCTACGGGGTGATGCACTCGTTCCCGATCCAGCCCGGGCAGGTGGAGGGCGTCGTGGTGTTTCCAGACCCGCTGCTGGTCCGGTGGCTCGTCCGCTGGTTGCGCGACCTCCCGCCGGGCACCGACCTCCTCATGCACCCGGTCATGTTCGCAGGCTGGATCGGCCTGCTGGTGACCAGTCTCAACCTCCTCCCCTCAGGCATGCTCGATGGCGGCCACGCGGTCCGCGCCGCGGCCGGCGCCCGCTGGCACCAGGGCATCTCGGTCGCGGGCGTCATGATCGCCGTGGTGATCGGCGCCTGGTTGATGGCGATCCTCATGCTCCTGCTCCTGCGCCGGGGACACGTGGGCCCCCTCGACGACCTCACGCCGCTCAGCCCGTCGCATCGGCTGATGGGGCTGGCGCTGGCGGCCATCTTCGCCCTGAGCGTCTCCGCCCTGTTCCCGCTCACGTCGATCCCGGACCTGTTCCGGTAGCCCCGGCCGTGGCGGCCTCTATTGCACACCGGCGGGTCGGCCTTCGACGGTGGCGGCGCATCGTGCTTGCGGTGTTCCGCAAGGAGATGGTCGAGACGCTGCGCGACCGGCGCACGCTCCTGGCGGCTGTGGTGCTGCCTGCGCTGACGATGCCGCTCGTCGTGCTCGCCGTCCCCCTCCTGATTGACCGGCAGCAGCGGGCCCTCCGGGATCAGCCGGTCCGCGTGGCGGTGGCGGGCGGTGAGATCCCGGAACTGGTCGAGGCCGGGGTGCGCGACGGGATCTTCGCGCCTGTGGCTGCGGCGGCCCCCGTGCAGGCCCTGCAGCGCGCCGAGGTGGACGCGGTCCTGGCCCCGCAGCCGGCGGTCCCCGGCCAGCCGCATCTGGTCGCCGTGCTCTACGATGGAACCCGCCCGGCCTCGCGCGCGGCCATCGAGAAGATCACGCGGGTCGCGGCCGCTCTCGCCCAGCGCGACCTGGAGGCCGCCCTGCGCGCGGGCGGCGCATCCGCTGGTCCCGTGATCCGAATCCTGGTGGATCCCCAAGACGTCGCCCCCGCAACCCGCACCGGGGGCGCGCTGCTGGCCACGGCGCTCCCCTTCTTCCTCGCCGTCTGGTTGCTGCTTGGCGGCCAGTATGCGGCGCTGGACGTGGGGATCGGCGAACGGGAGCGTGGGACCTTCGAGGGACTCCTGGCCGCCCCCCCGAGCCGCTCGGCGCTGGTGGCCGGCAAGTTCCTGGCGGTGCTGGCTCCGGCGCTGCTGGCACTCCTGGTCATGCTGGCGAGCGCCATGCTGGCGATCCGGCTGGGCGGCCGGTCGCTCGTCCCCGGGGCGGTGAGGGTCGGTCTCCCCCTCGCATCGATCCCCTGGCTCCTGCTCGCCGGCACGGCCCTGGGCGGCTTTCTGTCAGCCGCCCAACTGGCCCTGAGCCTGGCTGCCAGGACCCTGCGGGAGGCCCAGCAGGCTTTTACCGCCCTCTACCTGCTGGTGGCGGTCCCGGTGATCCTGGAGCCCCTCCTGGCCGGGAGCCTGGACGCGCCCCAAACGGCCCTGGTGCCGGTGCTCAACGCGGTCTGGACGATCAGGCGGGTGCTGCTGGCCGAGAGCCAGCCCTGGGAGGCGGCCCTCACGGCGGCCTCGCTGGCCGCCGCCACGCTCGTGGTGCTCGTCGGGGCGATCCGCGCCCTGGAGGCGGAGATCCGCCGGATTCGCTGATCCGGACTCGCCCGGCCGAGAAAATCGGCGTCCTGCCGGCCCGCTGCGGGCCCCATCCGGCAGGGGAGCCGTTGACATACCACATCTTGGGCCCTAGACTTATCGTTGCCTCAACGGCTGGGGTCTGCCGATGCGATGCCCCGTATGCGGCCACGAAGAGAGCAAGGTCTTAGACTCCCGACCGGTCCTTGACGGACGGGCCATCCGGCGCCGCCGCGAGTGTCTGGGTTGCGAGCGGCGCTTCACCACCTACGAGCGCCCCGACCTGGCGCCGGTGATGGTGGTCAAGCGCGACGGCCGGCGCGAGCCCTTCGACCGGGCCAAAGTCCTGGCCGGAGTGACCCGAGCCTGCGGCAAGCGTCCCCTCTCGATGGAAAGCCTCGACGCCCTCGTGGACGAGGTGGAACGAGAGATCCGCCAGCTCGGCGCCCAGGAAGTCCCCTCGGCCACCATCGGCGAGCTCGTCATGGATCGCCTCCGACGGCTTGACGACGTGGCCTATGTCCGCTTTGCCTCCGAACACCGGCGGTTTCGCGACATCGATTCGATCGCGGAAGAGATCGAGACCCTCAAGGAGCGCAAGCGCCGGGAAGACGCGCTCCGCGACCAGGTCCCCCTGATCACGCTGCCCGACCCGCATCGCGCACGGTAACCACAGACGCCTGGAGGTGACCCGGATGGAAGGCGCATCGTCCTTTTCGACTCCACCCCCGGCCCCGCGCCAGACCGCGGCGGGGCCCGCCGTCGCACCAGACCTGCCTGCGGAGACGCTCGCCGCCTTCGGCGGGGACGAGTTGCGCGCCCGCGTCTTCCACGACAAGTACGCCCTGCGGGACCGTGACGGGACCGTCGTGGAGCGGACGCCCGACCAGATGTGGCGCCGCATCGCCCGGGAACTGGCGTCGGTGGAAGCCACCCCGGAGATGCGCCGGCAGTGGCAGGAGCGGTTCTACTGGCTGCTGGAGGACTTCCGGTTCATCCCGGGCGGGCGGATCATGCATGCCGCCGGCAACCCGCGCCGGGTCACGGCGCTGAACTGCTATGTCGTGCCCGTCAAGGAGGATTCCATCGAAGCCATCTTCGAGTGGATGAAGGAGGCCGCGCGCACCTATTCGTTTGGCGGCGGCGTGGGGACGGACATCTCCGTGCTGCGGCCCCGCGGGGCGCCGGTGAACAACGCGGCCCGCAGTAGCACCGGCTCGGTGTCCTTCATGGAGCTCTTCTCGCTCACCACGGGTACCATCGGCCAGTCGGGCCGCCGGGGGGCGCTGATGATCACCATCGCCGACGACCACCCCGACCTCCTGGACTTCGTCAGGGTGAAGCGCAACCTCAACAAGGTTCGCTACGCCAACATTAGCGTCCGCGTCTCTGACGCCTTCATGCGGGCCGTGGAGGAGGACGGCACCTGGGACCTGGTGTTTGAGAACGAGCGGGCCACGGTGCGCCGCACGCTGCGGGCGCGTGAGGTCTGGCGCGAGTTGATCAACGGCGCCCGCGACTACGCCGAGCCCGGTGTCATCTTCTGGGACACCGTCAAGCGGTGGTCCACCTCCGAGTACAACGGGATGGGCGTCATCACCACCAACCCCTGCTCGGAGATCCCGCTGGAGGCCTATGGATGTTGCTGCCTCGGCAACCTCTGCCTCCCGCGATTCGTGCGCGATGAGTTCACCAGCCAGGCACGCGTGGAGTGGGAGTCCCTGGAGCGCGCGCTGCGGTATGCGACGCGCTTTCTGGACAACGTGCTGGACTACAACGCCGATCGGCATCCCCTGCCCGAGCAGCGGCAGGCCAGCCTGTACTCGCGCCGGATCGGGGTGGGCTTTACCGGATTGGGGGATCTGCTCATCATGCTCGGGCTGCGCTACGACAGCGAGCAGGCCATCGCCTTCGTCGACGGACTCTTCGACCGGATCAAGAACATCGTCTACGATGAGAGCGTCAACCTGGCCATCGAGAAGGGGACCTTCCCCGGCTACGACCGCCGGGCCCACCTGGCCTCGCCGTTCATCCAGACCCTGGCCCCCCGGGTCAGGGAGCGCATCGAGCAGCACGGGCTGCGCAACGTGGCGCTGCTGACGGTGCCGCCGGTGGGCAGCGGCGCGGCGCTGGCCGGGGTGACCAGCGGCATCGAGCCGATCTTCGACCTCTCGTACATCCGGCGGTCGGAGTCGCTGTCGCAGGAGGTCTTCACCGTCTACCATCCGCTCGTCCGCGAGTACATGGTGCGCTTCGGGGTGGAGCGCCAGGAGGATCTGCCGGCCTATTTCGTGACGGCCCACCAGATCCGGCCCGAGATGCGGGTGAAGATGCAGGCGACCATCCAGCGCCATATCGATCACTCGATCTCGTCCACCGTGAATCTGGCGCACGATGTGGCGTCCGAGGAGGTGGAGCGGATCTACTTCCTGGCCTGGAAACTCGGCGCCAAGGGCATCACCGTCTACCGCGAGGGCAGCCGGGAAGGCATCCTCATCACCGAGGCGCAGGCCAAGGGCCAGGCCGGGCCGCCCCCGGCCGCCGCGGCGCCGGCTGCGCCCCAGCGGACGACGCCCCGCCCCCGGCCCAAGGTCACCACCGGTCGGACCGAGCGCATCGAGACCCCACGCGGCCGCGTCTACGTGGTCATCAACGAGGACGAGATGGGCCTCTGCGAGGTCTTCGTCCACTCGCTGGACGTGGAGGCCGAGGCCATCGGCCGTATGGCGTCGCTGGCCCTGCGGGGCGGGATCGACGCGCGCGACGTCATCGAGCAACTCTGGCGCGTGCAGAGCAAGGAGGTCGCCTTCGACCGGTCGGCGGACGGCACCGTAGTGCGCGTCTCGACCATCGCGCAGGCGGTGGCGCTGGCGCTGGGGCGTGCGCTCTATGGCGATTCGTTCCGGCCCGACAAGGCCTTCCCGCGGGCGGACGCGCTCCCGGAGCCCGGTCCCCGGGCCCGGCAGGAGGTGCTGCGGTTCGGCCCGGCCCCGCACCCCTCGGATCCGGTGGGGGCGGCGGGAGGGATGGCCGGTCAGGAGCCGGCGCTGCTGCCGGTCGCCGGGGGCAACGGCGTCCCGGAGGACGGGAACGGCTGGACGCCGGAGGCGGCCATCGGGCTGGAGTTCATCGGCATCTGCCCGGACTGCGGGGGCTCGTTGGTGCACGAGAACGGGTGCGCTACCTGCCGGCAGTGCGGGTATTCCCGCTGCTAGAGGCGGCGCCGACCAAGGACTCTGGACCCCGGCGTAGAATTTCCCGGTCTAACGCGCGGCTGGCCTTGGCCGCGCGTGCAAAGGGGGTTGTCTGTCATGACGTGGCGGATCGGACTCGGCATGGTGCTTGTACTGCTCGCGGCTCTGGCTCCGGCGGGGGCGCAACCCACCCAACCGGCGGGACCGGCCAACTACATCATCGTGCCCGGACACGCGGTCGGCGACATCCAGCTGGGGATGACCCAGCAGCAGGTGCTCAACCGGCTGGGCATGCCCGATGAGATCTCCAACGACCGGAGCAGCGACGGGGGCCTGAACGTCTACTGGATCTACCCGCAGACCGAGCGCACGGTCCTCGTGGTCTCGTGGACGAAGCGGCAGGGGGCCGCCGGCGGCGTGGACTTCATCTTCACCGACGCGCCCAACTACGTGACCAGCCGCGGCGTGGCCATGGGGAACTCGTCCTTCCGGGATATCCTGCAACACTACGGTGCCCCGGAGCGGCTGGCCGGCGCCGGACGCGGCTCGGTGATGCTCTACTACGAGTCGATCGGGATCCGATTCCGCGTCGAAGGGGAAGGCGGCCGGGTGACGGCGATCACGGTGGTCCCGCGCAAGTAGCGGGGCGACCGCAGTCCTGCTATCCTGGGAGAGGGGCGATGGATTTCCCGGAGCGGGCGAACCCGCTCCCTGGGAGGTGGCCGGATTGAGCAGGAATGTTCGATGGATGGCGTTGACGACCGTGCTCGCGGTCGCCCTGGCCATCGGCGGGATCGCGGCACCCCCGGCGGCGGGTCAGACAAGCCTGGTGCTGGCCTTTGTGCCGTCGCTGGATGCGACGAGGGTGCTGGCCACAGGGAGCACGCTGGCCAGGATGCTGGAGGTGGCCACGGGGTACCGGATCCGGGCCGAGGTGCCCACCTCCTACGCGGCGACCGTGGAGGCGATGTGCGCCGGGCGCGTGGACATCGCCTACCTGGCGACCGTCGCCTACGTCCTGGCCAACCAGCGGTGCGGCGTCGAGGCCCGCTTGGTGGCCATCCGTAACGACGAATGGTGGTACGTCTCGCAGATCCTCTACCGCGCCGATCTGCCCATCCGCACGCTGGCCGATCTGCGTGGGAAGAAGTTCGCGTTCGTGGATCCCGTGTCCACGTCGGGGTACATCTTCCCGAATGCGCTGCTCCGGCGGCACGGCATCGACCCCGACCGGTTCTTCAGCGAGGTGGTGTTTGCCGGCGGGCACGACAAGGTGGTTCTGGCGATCTACACCGGGCGGGTGGATGCCGGCGCGACGTTCGGCCACAGGACCAATCCCGTCTTCGAGGCGCGGGATCGGGTGAAGGCAGCCTATCCGGACGTCAGGGAGAAGGTCAAGGTCCTGATGTACACCGATGACATTCCCAACGACACCGTGTCGTTCCGCCGAGACCTGCCTGAGGAGGTAAAGGACAAGGCCACGAAGGCCCTCCTGCGCATTGCGGCCACCGGTCCCGGGAAGGAGACGATCTTCGCGCTCTACCAGCACACCGGCTACGCCGACCTGGAGACGTTGAGGACCACCTACAGGATGCAGCGGCTGGGCTCCATCGACGATCTCTACGCTCCTGTGCGTGAGGCTGCCAGGTTGCTGGGGCTCAAGCTCTAGCAGGATGCGGGACGGTGCGGCCTCTGTAGATGGGTCGCTCGCGTGAAGGACGGGCAGACGGGGAGAAGCGTACGCCTCTCCCCGTTTGCCTGAGGGGGTGCGATGGGCGGAGCTTCGGTGCGGGTGGAGCACCTGACCAAAGTCTACCCTGATGGGACCCGGGCCCTGAACGACGTCTCCTTCACCGTGAACCCCGGGGACTTCCTGATCGTCATCGGTCTGTCGGGCTCAGGCAAGTCCACCCTGATGCGGTGCATCAACCGGCTGGTGGAGCCCACTTCCGGCAGGGTGTACGTGGACGACGTGGACGTGACAGCCCTGCCGCTGGACGAGCTGCGAAAGGTGCGCCGCCAGATCGGCATGATCTTCCAGCAGTTCAACCTGGTGAAGCGGTCCTCGGTGCTCACCAACGTGCTGGCCGGCCGGCTGGGCTACGTCCCGCCGGTATGGGCGCTGTACAACTACTTCCCGCGCGAGCTGCGGGAGCGGGCGCTGGCCCACCTGGCCACGGTGGGCATTCCCGAGAAGGCCCACACGCGCGCCGACCAGCTCTCGGGGGGCCAGCAGCAGCGGGTGGGGATCGCCCGAGCGCTGATGCAGGATCCCAAGTTGATCCTGGCCGACGAGCCGGTGGCCAGCCTGGATCCGGCCACCTCACATTCGGTGTTGCGCTACGTCGAAGAGTTGAACCGGCGCGAGGGCATCACCGTCATGTGCAGCCTGCACTTCCTCAGCCTTGCGCGGCGGTACGGGACACGCCTCATCGCGTTGAAGGCTGGCGAGATTGTGTTCCAAGGTCTGCCCGGCGATATCGACGAGCAGCGCTTCAAAGAGATCTTCGGCGAGGAGGCTGTCGAGGTCGAGATCGCCTGACCCTGTCGGCGACGCGGAGAGGGAGCGCGGCCCCATGGGCGAGAACGCCACCACCCCGATGCCTCGTGCGCCGGAGGTTCCGCGGCCGGCCGCCGGCGTGCTTCGGGTCTTCTTGTGGATGGTCTTGCTGGGGGTGATCTACGCCTACGGCTGGCAGGTGACCAAGATTGACCTGGGGGAACTCGCCCGGAAGGCGTACCTGATCACGCCCTTGCTGCGCGAATTGGTCCGGCCCGACCTGGTGGAGCGCCAGCCCCGGCTCCAGGTGGCGGATGCCGGCATCGGGCTGGACGGTGAGGCGCCGCCACCAGCGCTCCGGACCCGGGGGCCAGGGCGCATCACCCTGACCCCCGCGTCCACGAAGGCCGGAGAGCCCGTGACCGTCACCGGGGAGGGGTTCGAGCCTACCCGCCCGGTCCAGCTGATCTGGTTCGACCAGTCGGGCACCCGGGTGAGCCTGGGGGAGACGACCACCGACGCTGCGGGACGATTCACCGCCACGTTCACCGTACCCAGCGTCATCGGCACACAGCACCACGTCATCGCCGAGGTGATCCTCGAGGGAACCACCCTGCGGCCCAGCAACACGCTGCGCCTGACGACCCTCCGCATGATCGAGACGGTCTTCCTGGCTCTGATGGGCACCACCATGGCGGTGCTGGTCGCAGTGCCCCTGTCGTTCTTGGGTGCCAAGAACCTGATGGCCCGCAACCTGATTGGGACCGCCATCTACTATGTCATTCGGACGGTGTTCAACATCGCCCGGTCCATCGAGCCGCTGATCCTGGCCACGGTCTTCGCCGTGTGGGTCGGCATCGGGCCGTTTGCCGGCGTGCTGGCGCTGGGGATCCACTCCATCGCGTCACTGGGCAAACTCTACTCGGAGCAGATCGAATCCATTGACCCCGGGCCGATCGAGGCGATCACCGCCACCGGGGCCTCGATGCTGCAGGTGGTGCGCTACGCGGTCGTCCCGCAGATCGTGCCACCGTTCATCGCGTTCACCATCTACCGGTGGGATATCAACGTGCGCATGTCCACGGTCATTGGCTTCGTCGGCGGCGGGGGGATCGGCTTCCTGCTCATGCAGTACATCAACCTGCTGCAGTGGAAGCAGGCGGCCACCGCGGTGTGGGCGATCACGGTCGTGGTGGCCGCGATGGACTACTTCAGCGCCGTGGTGCGTGAGAAGGTAGTCTAGACCGGTCCGCCACCGGCCGGGAGAGCCCGGGGCTGCCGACGTCGAGACGCGATGGACGGTCGTCTCCCCAAGCTGGCTGCAGACTGGCGCTGGGTCGTGCGCGACGGCCTGGCGTGCCTGGTGGCCGCGTCCCTGGCGGCCCTGGACGTGGTCCATGCGTTCACGACGCGGACAGGAGGGACCAGCGCTCCACCCTACGACACGCTGAACCTCGGCCGCGGGGTCGGCGACCGCCCCGAGGCGGTGCGGGCGAACCGCGCCCGGGTGCTGGCGACGCTGGGCCGCGCCCCCGACGACCACGTGGAAGCCTCGCAGGTCCACGGCGCGGCCGTCGCGGTGGTGGGCGCCGCCCAGCGCGGCCGGAAGGTCGCCGGGGTCGACGCTCTGGCGACGTGCGAGCGGTCCGTGGTGCTGGCCATGCACTGCGCCGACTGCGTGCCCGTCCTGCTGGCCGATCCGGTGCGGGGCGCGGTGGCGGCCGTGCACACCGGATGGCGGGGCACGGCGTCCGGGGCGGTGGTGGCAGCGGTCGCTGCGATGGCGCAGGCCTTCGGCAGCCGGCCGGCCGACCTGGTGGCGGCCATTGGACCGGCCATCGGGCCCTGCTGCTACGAGGTGGACGCACCGGTCCTGGCCGAATTCGCGGCCTGGCCGTGGCGCGACCGCGTCTTCCGGCCGTCGCGCCCGGACCGGTGGTCCCTCGACCTCCCGGGGGCCAACCGTCTGCAGCTGGTGGCCGCCGGGGTTCGGGACGGCGCCATCAGTACCGCAGGCCTGTGTACCTCCTGCCACGCCGCGCTGTTCTTCTCCCACCGCCGCGATGGCCGGACCGGCCGCATGGCCGCGTTGATCGCCCTCGGCGGTGTGTGACCACGGTGCCGCGGCGGGAATCTCGTCCCGACGACGAGCGGTCTGGTGCGGTGGACGTGGCGGATCGGCTGCAGGAGGTGCGGGCGCGGATGGCGGCCGCCGCCGCGCGGACCGGGCGAGATCCGGCGTCGGTCACGCTGGTCGGCGCGACGAAGGGGGTCGACGCTGCGCGGATCCGCGAGGCGCTCGCGGCGGGGCTAGTGGACTTCGGCGAGAACCGCGTCCAGGAGGCGCTGCCCAAGATCGCGGCGGTCGGCCCGGGGCCGCGGTGGCACCTGATCGGGCACCTGCAACGCAACAAGGCGCGGGCCGCCGCCGGGGCGTTCGCGGTGGTCCACTCCATCGACAGCGCCCGGGTCGCGCAGGCCCTGGATCGGGCTGCCCGGCTGGTGGGCCGGCGCATCCCGGTCCTGATCGAAGTCAACGTGGCCGGTGAGGCCACAAAGCACGGCGTGGCGCCGGAGGCCGCGGCGGTCGTCGTGGATGCCGTGCGCGCCTGCCCGACCCTGGAGCCGGTGGGCCTGATGACCGTGGCGCCGATGGCCGGGGATCCGGAGGAGGTCCGGCCGGTCTTCCGCCGCCTCCGGCTCCTGCGGGATGCGCTGCGCGGCAGGGTCGGGGAGGGTTTTTGCGAACTCTCCATGGGGATGTCCGGCGATTTCGAGGTCGCCATCGAGGAGGGCGCCACGATCGTGCGGATCGGCCGCGCCATCTTCGGCGAGCGCATGACGGGACCGACGGCCACGGGAGAGGCCGCAGTCACCAGGGAGGGGAGGGGAGAGCGGGAGGTGTGAGATGGGCGCGATGCAGCGGCTGTGGGCATACCTGGGCTTCACCGACGAGGAGGCCGACGAGCCCGTCGCCGACGACGTGCAGGGGCGGCGCCGGGCTGCCGTCGTCAACCTCCCCACCACGCGCTCCCTGGAGATCGTGGTGCTGGAGCCGAAGAGCCTTGAGGAGGCGCGTACTGGCGCCGACCACCTCAAGGCGCGCCGGCCGGTGATCGTCAACCTGCAGGAGGCCGACCGGGATCTGGCCCGACGGGTCGTGGACTTTACCTGCGGGGTGACCTACGCCATCGACGGGCAGATGCAGAAGGTGGGCGAGGAGATCTTCCTGTTCACCCCGAGCACGGTGACGGTCACCGCCGAGCCCGGACGGGACAGCGAACACGATCTGTTCCCGGTGCCCTAGACCCCGGCGCCCTCTGGCCTCCCATCGTCCAGCCCATGCGAACGGTCTGGCTGGAAGACGGCGCGGTCCGCCTGGTGGACCAGACCAGGTTGCCCGACGACCTCGCGGTCGTCTCGTGCCCCACGCCGGAGGCGGTCGCCGAGGCCATCCGGACCCTGCGCGTGCGCGGAGCGCCGGCTATCGGCATCGCCGCGGCCTACGGCGTGGCCCTGGCGGCCGAGGGGGCCTCTGGTGGCTCCGGTCGCGAGGCCGAAGAGTGTCCTGCGCCAGCGCGAGTCCTGGCGGCTGTCGAGCAGGCGGCCGCGCTCCTGATCGCGGCCAGGCCTACGGCTGTCAACCTGAAGTGGGCCGTGGATCGGATGCTGGCGGTCGCGCGTCGCACGGTCGAGGCGGGAGCGGCGGCCCTCGCCGAGCGGCTGCGCCGGGAAGCCGACGCGATCGCCGCCGAGGACCTGGCGGCCAACCAGGCCATCGGCCGGCTGGGATCGGAGCTGGTCCGGCCGGGTGAGCGGATCCTCACCTACTGCCATACCGGCGGGCTGGCCACCGCGGGCTTCGGCACGGCGTTCGGCATCGTGCGTGCCGCCCATGAGGCCGGGAAGGCCGTCTGTGTCTTCGCGTGCGAGACCCGGCCGGTGCTGCAGGGCGCGCGCCTGACCGCCTGGGAGCTCCAGCACTATGGCATCCCCTTCGCGCTCATCACCGACAACGCCGCCGGCTCGTTCATGGCCCGGGGCGAGGTGGACCGGGTCATCGTGGGCGCGGACCGGATCGCGGCCAACGGCGATGTCGCCAACAAGATCGGCACCTACACGCTGGCGGTGCTGGCGCACGCCCACGACATCCCCTTCGTCGTGGCCGCGCCCACGTCCACCATCGACCTGTCTGCGGCCGACGGCAGCGCCATTCCCATCGAGGAGCGGCCAGGGCAGGAGGTGACCCACGTGGGGGGTCGGCGCCTCGCGCCCGAAGGCGTCCCGGTGCGCAATCCGGCCTTCGACGTGACACCGCACCGCCTCATCACCGCCATCGTCACTGAGGCCGGCATCGCCCGGCCGCCGTATGACCGGAGCCTGGCCGCGCTGGTCGGGATGGCGGCGAGGAGCGCCTGATGCGCACCCGCCCGGCCGCCGCCCGGCACCTGGTGCTCGCCTCGCTGGCGCTGCTCTGGGTCGGGCTGGTGATCCGCAGCATCAGCTACCGCGACGCCCTCTGGTTCCGATACTACGTGGTGGACCTCGTCTGGCTGCAGTCCTTGTTTCTCGTGCTGGCCATCTTCGGCGGCACGGTGCTGCTCTTCGGGGTGGCCACCCGGCGCCCCCGGCCGGGCCGGTGGCCCAGCCCGCCATCGGTGAGCGTCATCATTCCGGCCAAGAATGAGGTCCGCGTCATCGAGGGCATCGTGCGGGACGCCTGCGGGCAGGCCTACCCGGGTCCGCTCGAGGTCATCGTGGTGGACGACCGATCCACCGACGGCACCGCGGACCTGCTGGAGCAGCTGCAGGCGGAGCTGCGGTTCACCGTCGTGCGGACCCCGCCGGGATCCATCGGCAAGGCTGCGGCGCTCCGGGCGGGGGTGGGATGCAGCCGCGGCGATCTGATCGCGGTGTTCGACGCCGACGCGCGGCTGGCGCCGGACGTCCTGGCCACGATGGTCCGCCACCTGGCCGAGCCGCACGTGGGCGCGGTGCAGGGGCGCCGCCTGGTGGGCAATTCGCGGCGGAACTGGCTGACCCGGGTGCAGGACGATGAATACCGGGTCTTCCAGACGCTGCTGCAGCGAGCGCGGCAGGCGGTCGGCGCCTTCGTCTGCCTCGCGGGCAACGGCCTGATCGTCAAACGGGCGGCGCTGGACGCCGTGGGTGGGTGGAACGACGAAGCGCTCACCGAGGACATCGACCTGACGGTCCGGCTCCACCTGCACGGGTGGGAGGTCCGGTACTGCTACGAGGCCCGGATCTGGGAGGAAGGGGTCGTCACGCTCCGCGACCTCGTCCGCCAGCGCGAACGCTGGTTTGAGGGCGCGCTCCACTGTCTGGGCGACTACCTGCCCGATATCCTGATCGGGAGGATGCCGCTACTGCGCCGGCTGGACGCGCTGTTCTTCCTCTCGGGGGCGCTGCTCTCGACCCTCGCCGCCTTCACCGGGTACTTCTATGGGATGCTGGGGCTCACCCACGCGGCGGTGGTCTTCGTTCACCTTCCAAGCCGCGTGATGGTCACGGCCTCAGCCGTGTTGACGGCCGCGCTCCTGGCCGCGGTGACCGCCGAGGTGGGCCTGCGGCCTGATCGGCTGGCGGGCGTGCTCGTCCGCTGGACGCTGTTCTCCCTCCACACGCTGCTCATCGTGCCGTTGGCCATTCGCCACTACGTCTACGGTGCGGTCACCGGCGCGCGCGACTGGCGCAAGACGGCCCACGAGGGGACCGGGATGCGCTAACCCCTCTAGCAGGATGCTGAAATTCGAATGTTGATGCAGACCATGCTTCCCGTCCGAGTCCGGGATCTCACGTCCGGTGGTCGTCCAGGCGCCTGTGAACCAGCCTATCGGCTGGCGTCTTCGCACCTTGACCCTGCTCAGCGGGGGCCATTCGCGTCATGCTCCGGCCTCACTGAGATTGCGGATGCGCAGCAGGTTGTAGACCGCCGTCGCGAAGACGAAGATCCAGTCGACCTTGGCTACTCCGCGATGGCGGACCTTGCGCAGCAGCCCCACGGTCTTCAGCCAGGCGAAGATCTCCTCCACGCGCTTGCGAATTCGCTGGCTGATGGCATAACCTGGCTGGCGGGTCGTCCGCCCATCGATCGCGCTCGCCCGCCCGCCGGTATGCTGGGCCACATGCGGGGTGATGCCCAGCTCCCGGACCGCCTCTACGAAGTCCGTCGCATCGTACCCCTTGTCGGCGCCGAGGGTGATCCGCGTCCCTCTCGCCACGCGGTGCGCCAACGTCACCCCCGTCTCCCGCGCGGCTGTGCCGGTCGAGGGCGTGACGCGGGCTGCGACGACCAGCCCATGCCGATTCTCCATCAGCACGTGGCCCTCATAGGCCAGCTTGGCTTCGCGCCCCACCCCGCGGCGAGCCAGCCGCGCTTCCGGATCCGTCGTCGAGGCATGCGTGGTGTTGCGCCGCCGCTCACCCCGGAAGTCGACCGTCGGGTTCCCCGGGTCGTCTGGCGGGGGCGCCTCATCCCGATCCTTCCGCCGGAAACTCTTCAGGCTGGCCCAGGCCTCGATCAGCGTGCTGTCGACCGTGAAGTGCTCGTCCGAGAGCAGCCCCCGCATCTGGGCGTGGGCCAGGACGCGCTCGAAGAAGCGCTCCGCGATCTCGCCGTCGAGCAGCCGCTGGCGGTTCTTCGTAAACGTCGTGGGGTCCCAGACCGGGTCATCCATGTTCAACCCCACGAACCAGCGGAAGAGCAGGTTGTAGTCGAGTTGCTCCATCAGCAGCCGCTCGCTGCGCACCGTGTAGAGGACCTGGAGTAGCAGCGCTCGCAGCAGCTTCTCCGGCGGCACCGAGGGGCGCCCGGTGCGGGCGTAGAGCCGGTCGAACTCGGGCGACAGCTCGGTCAGCACGGCATCGACCATCTGTCGGATCGGTCGCAACGGATGGTCCTGAGGGACCCGGGCTTCGGGCGAGAGGTAGCTGAACATGGCGTCCTGTTTGAGGTCGTCTCCGCGCATCGGATGGGCTCCTATGAGAAGGTCACTGAACTGTGCGACGTCATCGGGCACGAAGATTCGCCGCTCGGCATCAGAACCCTGGGTTTTTCAGCATCCTGCTAGACCAGCTGCTCGTAGATCCTCCGGAGCCCCGCCCCGACTTCCTCCAGGGAGTGGGCGGCGGCAAACCGGCGCGCGGCCTCCCCCAGGCGCGTCCGGAGGTCGGGGTCGGCAGCCAGTCGCGCCAGGTGCGCGGAGAACTCCTCCGCGTCGGCGGCCATCAGACAGTTCCCCCCGCCGACGAAGCGGTCCGCGAAGCACTCGGCATCCCGGAGGACCAGCGGCCTGCCCGCCGCCGCCGCCTCGAGGACGGCGATCCCCTCGTTCTCGACGGCGCTGGGGAAGAAGAAGATGTCGCCCGCGGCGTACGCTTCGGTCACGTTCTCCACGTAGCCGGGGAAGCGCACGTTGGGCGGCGCGTCCTCGATCACGCGCAACGTCTCCGCCTTCACGGCCCGGTGAATCCGTCCAAACCAGACGAAGGTGAGGTGGGGGAGCAGCCGGGCGACCTCACAGAACACGTCGACGCCCTTGCGCAGCAACACCAATCCCACCGCGAACACCACGATCCCGCGGAGCAGGTGGCGGCCTCGTCCCAGCGAGCGGGCGCGCCGCAGCGACTCGAACCGCCGGAGGTCCACCCCGTTGGTGAGGACCGCAATGGGCCGCTCCACGCCGTGGCGCTGCAGCACACGCTTCGTGTAGGTGGTCGGCGCGATCACCAGGTCCGCCTTGTTGTAGAAGCGGGTCAGCAGCCGGCCCAGCGGCGCGGCCAGCATGTCGCTCATGACGAACGAGTTGGCGAAGTCCTCGGCCGTGGTGTGGCCGTGGATGACCACCGGTCGCACGCCGCCGTACTTCTCGGCCAGGTAGTAGGACCGGGGTCCGAGGGCCTCCAGGTGGAGGACGTCAAACGGCTCGTCCGGGTCGCTCGTGACCGAGACCCCGGCGGACCGGAGTGCTCGAACCTGGTTGTCGTACGCCTGGCGGATCCCGCTGCTCCACGAGGCGGGGTGGTTGTGCTCGAAGTACAGGCAGACCTTCACAGGCCACTGTACCTCTCGGCTGGATGTCCACTGGAGGAATTCGGCCAAACCTCTGGTGAACCTCCCGGTTCGCCCGCCTGGACGCGGGAGGAGGGGGCGTGCTACACTACCGCCGTCATCCGGCGATGCGGGGGACGGGCCGGCGGATGCGCGCAGAGCGAGCCGGGGGCGGTGCGAGCCCGGCGGCGGGGATGCCGGGACCCCATCACCCCCAAGCCGCGGCCCGAGCGGATCGGATCCGGGTAGGCGCCGCCGGTGCTCCCCCGTGACCGGGAGGCTTGAGGGCCGGGCGGCCGGTTGGCCGTCCGGAACCAGGGTGGTACCACGGGTGCATCCCGTCCCTACGGGGCGGGATGTCGTGCTTCTCGTGGCGCACGTTCGAGGAAGGGAGAGGTCGGTCTCGATGCCGCAGTTCAAGCCGGTACCCACGAAGGTGGACTTCCCCGCCGTCGAGCGCCAGATCCTGGATTGGTGGCGCGCCGAGGGGATCCTGACCCGCTACCTGCGCCGCAACGAGGGCGCGCAGCAGCGCTTCTCCTTCCTGGACGGTCCGATCACGGCCAACAACCCGATGGGCATCCACCACGCCTGGGGCCGCACCTACAAGGATCTGGTCTGCCGCTACAAGACCATGCGCGGGTTCCGGCAGCGCTACCAGAACGGCTTCGACGGGCAGGGCCTCTGGGTCGAGGTCGAGGTCGAGAAGGAACTGGGATTCAAGAGCAAGCGCGACATCGAGATCTTCGGCATCGGGGCGTTCGTCGAACTGTGCAAGCAGCGCGTCTTCCGCTTCGCCGACCTCATCACCCAGCAGTCGCTGCGCCTGGGCCAGTGGATGGACTGGGACCACTCCTATCACACCCTGGCCGACGAGAACAACTACACGATCTGGTACTTCCTCAAGCGCTGCTGGGAACGCGGGATGATCTACAAGGGCCACGACGTGATGCCCTGGTGCCCCCGCTGCAGCACGGGGATCTCCGAGCACGAGATCGTCACCGAGGGCTACCGAGAACTCACCCACCCGGGTCTGGTCGTCCGCTTCCCGCTCCTCGATGAGCCCGCGCGGGCGCTGCTGATCTGGACCACGACGCCGTGGACGCTGACCAGCAACGTGGCGGCGGCCGTGCATCCCGACCTGACCTACGTGCGGGTGCGCCAGGGGCAGGAGGAGTTCTACCTCTGTGAGGGGGCCGTGGGGATCCTCAAGGGGCCCTACGAGGTCCTGGAGGCCATCCCGGGCTCGGCGCTGGTGGGCCGGCGCTACCGCGGGCCCTTCGACGACCTGCCGGTCCAGCGGGACGTCGTCCACCGCGTCATCCCCTGGAAGGAGGTCAGCGCCGAGGAGGGCACCGGCGTCGTGCACATCGCGCCGGGCTGCGGCGCCGAGGACTTCGCGCTGGGCAAGGAGTTCGACCTGCCGATCCTGGCGCCGCTGGACGAGTTCGGCGTCTTCGGCGCTGGCTACGGCTGGCTGGAGGGCCGGTCCGTCTATGAGGTCGCCGGACCCATCGAGCGACGGCTGGCCGAGCAGGGGCTGCTCTACCGCTCCGACCCCTACACCCACCGGTATCCGGTCTGCTGGCGCTGCGGCAGCGAACTGATCTTCCGCCTGGTGGACGAGTGGTTCATCGCCATGGACCCGATCCGCGACGTCATGATGGAGGTCACCCGGCAGATCCGCTGGATCCCCGAGTTCGGGCTGGAGCGCGAGTTGGACTGGCTGCGCAACATGCACGACTGGATGATCAGCAAGAAGCGGTACTACGGCCTGGCGCTGCCCATCTACGAGTGCCGGGCCTGCGGGAGCTTTGAGGTCATCGGGTCCCGGGAGGAACTGCGGACGCGCGCTGTCGAGGGGTGGGAGGTCTTCGAGGATCACTCGCCGCATCGGCCGTGGGTGGATGCCGTGAAGATCCGGTGCGCCACCTGCGGGGAGGTCGTCCCACGCATCGCGGATGTGGGGAATCCCTGGCTGGACGCCGGCATCGTGCCGTTCTCGACCCTGGTGGATCCCGCCACCGGCAAGGTGTCCTACCTGGACGACCGGCGCTACTGGCAGGAGTGGTTCCCGGCCCACTTCATCACCGAGGCGTTTCCCGGCCAGTACCGCAACTGGTTCTACTCACTGTTGGTCATGAGCACCGTGCTGGAAGGCCGGCCGCCGTTCTTGACCTGCCTGGGCCACGCCATGGTCCGGGACGAACAGGGGCGGGAGATGCACAAGTCGTGGGGAAACGCCATCGACTTCGAGGAGGCGGCCGACCGCATCGGCGCCGACGTGGTGCGGTGGCTGTTTGCGGTGCAGAATCCCGCCCAGAACATCAACTTCGGCTACGGGCCGGCCGACGACGTGCGCCGGCGGTTCATCCTCCTCTGGTGGAACGTCTACGCCTTCTTCGTGACCTACGCCTCGCTGGAGTCCGTGGACCTGGCCGCGCTGGCCGCCTCGCCGCCGCCGCTGCGGCTGCTGGACCGCTGGATCCTCTCGCGCCTGAACCGACTGGTCGCCACCATGCGCGCGCGCCTGGACGACTTCGACATCGCCGGCGCGGCGCGCCCTGTTGAGGAGTTCGTGGACGAGTTGTCCACCTGGTACGTCCGGCGCAGCCGGCGCCGCTTCTGGAAGAGCGAGGACGACGTCGACAAGCGCGCGGCCTACTACACCCTCTACCGCACCCTGAAGACGCTGACCCTGGCCGCCGCGCCGTTCGTCCCCTTCCTGACCGAGGCAATCTACCAGAACCTGGTGCGCCCGGTGGAGCCGGACGCGCCGGTCAGCGTGCACCTGTGCGACTACCCCGAGCCCCAGGCCGAGGCCCTGGATGCTGACCTGGAGGCCTCCATGGCGTTGATCCGGGAGCTGGTGTCGCTGGGCCGCGCGGCACGGGCTGCGGCCCGCATCCGCGTCCGCCAGCCGCTCCCGGCGGTGCTCGTTGCCAGCCAGGATCGCACGCTCCGCGTGCACCCCGAACTGGTCGAGCTCCTGGCCGACGAACTCAACGTCAAGGCCGTCCGGTTTGTTGACGATGTGTCAGGCTACGTCACGCCCGAGGTCAGGCCGCGCTTCGACCGGCTGGGACCGAAGTACGGGGGACGGGTCCAGGCGGTGGCCGCGGCCCTGCGGGCGCTGCCGGCCGCCGACGTGGCCGCGGCGCTGGCTAGGGGTGAGGGTCCCACCGTGGAGGTCGGCGGGGAGATCCTCCGGCTCGACCCCGACGAGGTGGACGTGCGCCTCAAGACCGCTCCCGGCTACGCCGCAGAGGGGGCCGGCGGTCACGTGGTGATCCTGGAGACCACCGTGGACGAGACGCTGGCGCGGGAGGGATGGGCCCGGGAACTGGTCCACCACATCCAGCAACTGCGCAAGGAGCGCGGCCTGGACGTCAGCGACCGGATCACGCTCTACCTGGACAGCGACCAGGACCTCCACGCGATCCTGGCGGCCCACCGCGCCTACATCATGGCCGAGACCCTGAGCGTTGCCATCGTCACCGACGCCCGGGCGCGCGAGGGGGCCAGGGAAGTTCGCCTGGACGGGCTCGTGGCCCGGATTGCCGTGGCACCGGTCAGGCGCAGTATTGCCAGCCAGGGGGATGCCGGGTAAGATAGGGGCGGTTTTGTGGCTGAAATCCGCGAAGGAGTGACCACCATGCCGAGCAGGGCTGCCGGCAAGCCGCGCAAGAACCCCAGGGGATCGGTCAGGGCCGCTGGGTCGCGCGCCAGGACGCGGGCCAGGCCTGCACCGCCCGCCGGGAACACGAAGGCCAGGGCTGCGCGCGCGGTCCGCCTCAGCCTGAAGCCCGCGCCCACGCGGACCCCCAGGAGCGCCGTTCGTCCCTCCCCCAAGGCCCGGCCCCTGACCCGGCGTGAGGTGGAGGAGTTCCGCAAGATCCTCGAGGTCGAGCGCCAGCGCCTGGCCGAGGAACTGGAGCGGATCGAAGAGCACCTGCCGGAGGTCGAACCCGTCAGCGCCGACGCCGCCGGGGGCTATGACGAGGATCTGGCAGACGTGGCCAGCGACGCCTTCGAGCGCGAGAAGGGCATCGCCATCGAGAACAGCGTCCAGGAACTGCTGGACCAGGTGGAGGAAGCCCTGGGCCGGATCGAGGAAGGCACGTTCGGGACCTGCGAGGTGTGCGGGCAGCCGATCAGCATCGAGCGGCTGCGGGCCATCCCCTACGCCCGGCTGTGCATCGACTGCAAGGCGCGCGAAGAACAGGCGATCCCGCGATAGGCCGCCCGGCTGTGCCCCGGCGGCGCACCTGGCGCGGCCCGGTGCTCGGCGCGGTGGCGGTCGCCGCCGCCGACCAGGCCGTCAAGGCCCTGGTGAGCCTGGCGCTCCCGCCATCGACCAGCGTGCCGGTGATCCCGGGCGTCTTGAGCCTCACCCACGTCCAGAACACCGGCGTCGCCTTCGGGCTGTTCGCCGGCCTCTCGCCGGTGGTGACCGCCCTGGCCGCCTTGACCCTGCTCTTGGTGCTCTTCTACAATAAGGGCCGCTGGCTGGCAGCCCGCACCGCCGGGGTCGGGGTGGCCGCGATGGCCGGCGGAGCGGCCGGGAACCTGTTCGACCGCGCACGCCTCGGGTACGTGGTGGATTACCTGGACCTGCACGTCTGGCCCGTCTTCAACATGGCCGACGTGGCCATCGTCATCGGCGCGGGGGTCCTGGTGCTGGCCCTGTCGCGCGAGGGGCGCGCGGGACAGGCCGGGAGGTGATGGTGTGCGGCCGATCCTCTTCTCGCTGTGGGGGATCCCCATCTCGGCGTTCGGTGTCTTCCTACTGGCAGGCGGCGGGGTGGCGATCGCGATGGCCCGCCGCCGCGCGCAGACCGGGCTCGGGGTCGATCCCACCTGGACCCTGGACCTCTCCCTGTACACCATCCTGGTCGCCATTGTCGGCGGCCGGCTCGGATACATCGTGGCGAATCCCTGGGAGTTTGTCGGCGCGCCGGCCCGGATGTTAACGATCTGGTCCAACGGCGGCCTCGTGTACTACGGCGCACTGGCCGCGGGGCTGTGGTATCTCCGGCAGGCTGTGCGCCGCCAGCAGCTCCCGTTCCGCCAGGTGCTCGACGTCTTCGCGGCTCCGCTGGTGCTGGGCTACGGGATTGCCATGATCGGTGCGCTCATGCACGGGCTCTTCGCCGGGAACCCCACCGGCGTGCCGTGGGCAGTCGAGCTGGCCCTGGCGCCCGGTCCGCGTCACCCGACTGCCGCCTACCTGCTGCTGGCGTCTCTGGGGATCCTGGCGATCCTGCGGGCACAGCGCGACCGTGACCTTCCCGCTGGCGCCCTGTTCGCGCTGGCCGTGCTCCTCCAGGCGTTTGCGCGATTCATCGCAGACTTCTTCGTGGACCCGACCCTGTCGGCCGGCCCGGTGCTCAGACAGGCTCTCATGGTAGGCCCGGTGACATTGGGACAGGTGGCCAGCGCGATCGTCATGGGACTGGCGGCCGTCGTGCTGGTCAGGTGGCGGCGTGAGGAGGGCGTCCCGGAGCCGCCCGCCGAGGTGCCGGCCTAATCGCGCAGCGCGCCGAGCGGCTGACGTTGGTGGTCGAGGCGCCGGATGCGGGTCGGCGTCTCGATGCGTTCCTGGCGGCGCACCTGCCCCACCTCTCCCGCGCCCGGCTCCAGGCGCTCATCGCCGGCGGAAGCGTCACGGTGGAGCACGGGGCGCCATCCGGCGGACGCGGCGACGCCGCCGCGCCGATCCGGTCGCGGCCGGCCTATCGAGTCCGGGCCGGCGACCGCATCACGGTGGAGATCCCGCCCGCCCCGCCGTCCATTCTGCAGCCGGAGCCGATCCCGCTCGATATCGTCTACGAGGATGAGGCCGTGCTCGTCGTCAACAAACCCGCCGGCCTGGTGGTCCATCCCGGGGCCGGCCGCCGCAGCGGCACGCTGGTCCACGCGGTGCTGGCCCACTGCCCGGGGTTGGCCGGGATCGGCGGCGAGGGCCGGCCCGGGATCGTCCACCGGCTGGACCGGGACACCTCGGGGCTGATGGTGATCGCCAAGACCGACGCCGCACTGCGCTCGCTGGCGGCGCAGATTCAGGCCCGGCGAGCGCAGCGCGCGTACCTGGCCCTGGTGTGGGGCCGGGTGGCGGGGAGCGGGGGTGTGGTGGACGCGCCCATCGGCCGTGACCCGCGCCACCGGACCCGCATGGCGGTCGTGGCGTCGGGACGGCGCGCCGTCACCCACTACCAAGTCGTGGAGCGGTTTGCCGCGGCCACCCTGATCGAGGCCCGCCTGGAGACCGGCCGCACGCACCAGATCCGGGTACACTGCGCGTCGCTGGGCCACCCGGTCGTCGGCGACCCGGTCTACGGTCGGCGGCCGAACCCGTGGGGGGTGCGCCGTCAGGCGCTGCACGCCCACCGGCTGGCGTTTGTGCACCCGGAGACCGGCGAGGAGATGGTGCTGACCGCGCCCCTTCCCGCCGACATGGAGGACGCACTCGCCCTGCTCCGGGCGGGGGTCCCGGAGGGGGGATCGGGGTGAGCGGGCGCCCTCCGGCCTCCGGCCCGCCGAGGGTCGCGATGCGCGAGAAGGCGCGCGTGATGGATCACGAGGGCGTGCGCCGCGCCGTCGTGCGGATGGCCCACGAGATCCTGGAGCGCAACCGGACGGCCGAAGGTTTGGCGCTGGTGGGCATCCCGACCCGGGGGGTGCCGCTGGCGGCACGTCTGGCCGCCGCCATCGAGGCGATCGAAGGATCGCGTCCCCCGGTGGGCTCCCTCGACATCGCGCGCCACCGCGACGACCGCCCGGCCGAGGCCAAGCGGCCGGTCTCCGGGCGCCCGGCCGGGCGCGGGAGGCGGACCGGCCGTCCGGCCTCTGCCGTGCCCTTCCCGGTCGCCGGCCGGCACGTGATCCTGGTGGACGACGTGCTCTACACGGGGCGCACGGTGCGCGCCGCCATGGACGCGTTGATCGAGGGCGGCCGGCCGGCCACCATTCAGCTCGCGGTGCTCATCGATCGCGGGCACCGGGAACTGCCCATCCGGCCCGACTACGTGGGGAAGAACGTGCCGACCAGCGCCAGGGAACACGTGGCGGTGCGACTGACGGAGGCGGACGGGCGGGACGAGGTGATCATCGAGGAGCCGGTGGAGGGTCCCGGGTGATTTGGGGTCCGCGGGCTCATCGGTCGCAGTGTGTTCCTTGTCGCCACAGAGGGCGCGGCTGCCACTGCTCATTCACGCAATGCACGACGGTAACGACGATGCTTGCCGTTGGTGCAACGGGTCATCGAGCAAGTACGCCGGCGGACGCTATCTGCTCACCAGTATGTGAATCACCTCGTCCTCTGCCACCGCGAATACGATCCCACGATATACGAGCAACTCCACGCCTTCTCTGTTCGTGGAGGTGCGGTCGGGAGGACCGTGTCGGGTTAGCACGGTTGCTCTCCCATCGCCCAGCCGCACTCCTAGCAGGATGCTGAAGAACGCATGTTGATGCACGAGCTTGCTGCCATCCCAGCCTCCTCGGTTATCTCCGCGGTGGGGTCATGCCTCGCCGACCGGGGTTGCTCCTCGATCTCTGCGGGGTGGTCT
>JAVKHQ010000012.1:0-78847 GCA_031459875.1 Candidatus Fervidifonticultor sextus
ATTCCGGACGCGGGGCACCCACACCGGCAGTTTCTGGTCCGCCAAGTAGACCGAGCCCTGTTGCCGGCCCCACCGCACTACCTCCGGCGCCCCATCGCCGCGCGCATACCGTGGGCCGGCCAGGGCCACTACTTCCTGCTGGAGCACGTCCTCCACTGCCTGCAGCCCCACAGGAATCAAGGCCTGGATGAGGGCGATGCGGGCATCCAGGGTCTCGAGGCCCGGCAGCCCTGCGGCGCTACCCGACCCCACCTTGCCATCCTGACCTATCCGCAGTACCTTGGGCATGGAGCAGCCTCCTTCGTGGTGTATTGGGCTTCCCCCAAGAGATTCCGTTCACCACCCGGGGCGCTGCTCCCTCGATTTTCCACTAACCTCGGGACACCTTCGGTGGGAAGATGAGGCAAAAGAATGGGTCCAGACCGAGGGCAAGAAGCCGCCCGACGTGACCATCACGTCGTGGGACGAACTCATGCGGTACAAGGGGAGACGAGGTAAGACCTCGTGAAGTCGTTCTTTGCTGCATGTGGACAAAGGGGGTAGATTGTGGCTACGTGCGAGTGGGCAATCCTCTGCGACTACGCATTCCAAGACATCGGCCGCAAGTCATGCCTCATCGGGATATTCGACCGGATCTTCGCTGCTCGTGTCCCGGCGACCCATCACCAAGCAGCGGTGGTCATCAAGCTGGTCGGGAATCCGCAGGAGCGCGTCCAGATACGCCTTGCCATCTCTCGACCCACCGGGGAGACCCTCGCTGAGGTTACGGGAACAGCGCAGTTGAGCGATGCAGGCACGCTGGAGCAAGGCCTGAACCTTGGGAATCTTCCGCTGCCAGATTTCGGCATCTACGCCATCAAGATCTTCCTAGGTGATGCGCCCGATCCCGCCAAGATGATCACCTTCACCGTGACTCGACCACCTCAGCCTCCATCTTCACCTTCATTGCCCCCTCAGGCATGACCAACGCAGAGATCGCTCGGGTCGCTGGGGAGATCCTTGCGGCCATCTGGTTGGGTTGGCAGACCTACCTGGCACGGAAGAAGGCGGCGTCAGCCGAGAGGAAAGTCGATCAGGCTTTAAGGATCTTACAGCAAGTAGTTAACCGCCTGCAGCAGGCTCAGTCGCAGGCGGTTAACGTGAATGTCTACTACGCGGGTGTCAGTGGTACGGCCGATACGAGGGTTAAGCCCCCGCCTGAGGTTCCTCCACCTCGGGTCGAATCGGAATCCCCGTCGGCGCCGGAAACTGGATAGAGAACTGCGTGCGGCCGGTTGCACTGCTCGTCACGGTCGCTGATGGGGTTGCCTTCGACTTCTTTCCCTCCTCGACAGTAGCATAGAGCGTCCTCTCCTCTGGCATAGTCTTTCCTCTCCTCTCAAGGGAGTCATCCAGGGTGATGCCCTAGTCAGGTTCACTAGTAGTCCCCAGGTTCGCCACAGGGGCCGTATCTCCCTCCCACCCCTGGGGTCCCTCCCTACCCCCCTGCGATGTCCCCTCGCATATCAATATACCCCTGCGGCCCCTGCGTTTGTTCCCGTTCCCTGAGCCTGGAGGAGCGCCCATGACCCCTGACGTTCACGCACTGATGCGCGCCACGGACCACCTGCTGCCGGTCGCCCATCACGTCCGCCGCACGTGGCAGGACAGCGAGCATCTCGCCGAGGCGATGGGGCTGTTGCTCGATGCGATGGACGTGGCCGCCGAGGCGCTGCGGTCGGTCAGGCCGCAGACCACGAGGTTGTGTTGAACGCTGACTTCTTCAGCGATTGCTATACTGACGGCTCACCGTGACCATGGTTTGCAGACTGGTTTGCAGTGCTTGAGAAAGCGGGTCCCGCGCGGTGCGCAGGTTTGCGCGCAGGTTTGCACCAGGCCTCGGAACCCCGCGTCCTGTCTACACTGCGGGGAGACCTCGAAAAAGACTGCAGGGGTCGGGCGCACGAATCTCCGCGTCTGGCGCGGCGTTCCGCAAGCGCGATCCCCTTGCCGAACCGAGGGGGTCGGGCCGAAGCCCGATCTGCAAACCAATCTGCAAACCGCCGGCCGAAAATGGCATCAAAAATCAGGGACTGACAGGGAGTGACACCGTGAGAAGCGGAAGCGCCGAAACCCGCGTGGGAAGCGGATTCCGGCGCTTCTCGTTCTCAGTCCTTGCTATTCGCTGTCAGTCCCCTCGGCTTCTTCGCAACGAGGGGGTCGGCGGTTCGAGTCCGCTCGTCTCCACCACCCAGAACCCATCGCGGGATCGAATCCACCCGCTCGTGTGGAATTGCGCGCCCCACTTCTGCCCGATACGACCTCGCACAGCGGCGTCCCACGCAAGGCCTCCGAGGGCCGCGGTCTCCATCGGGCAAACAAGGCAGGTAGGCGGCATGGGGTGGAGGCCAGCGAACCTCGACTACTCCCGCACCTGCCCGCTGCCCAGCACCACCCACTTCAACGACGTGAGTTCGGCTACGCCCATCGGACCCCGCGGCCCGATGCGGTCGGTGCTGATCCCGATCTCGGCGCCCAGGCCGAACTCGCCGCCGTCCACCAGCCGGGTGGAGGCGTTCACCAGGACCGCGGCCGAATCCACCGCGGCCAGGAAGCGCTGCGCCTTCTGCTCGTCCTGGGTCACGATGGCGTCCGCCAGGCCGGTGCTGTGGCGCTGGATGTGGGCCAGCGCCTCGTCCAGACCGTCTACGACCCGCACGCCCAGGATGAGGTCGAGGTACTCGGCGCCCCAGTCTTCCTCGGTAGCGGGGACCACCGCAGCGGACAGATCGGGATCTGCCTGCGCCAGGATTTCCCTTGTGCGCGCATCCGCCCGCACCTCGACGCCGGCTGCCCGCAGCGCGCGGACCATGGACGGAAGGAAGGCGGCAGCGATCGGGGCATCCACGAGCAGCGTCTCCAGCGCGTTGCACGTGCTCGGACGGTTGACCTTGGCGTTGAGGGCGATCCGCTCGGCGACAGCCAGGTCGGCGTCGCGGTCCACGAAGAGGTGGCAGGCGCCTTTGAAGTGCTTGAGGACCGGCATCCGGGCGTGCTCGACGACCGAGCGGATCAGCCGCTCGCTGCCGCGGGGAATGACCAGGTCGATCCCCTCGCAGCGGAGCAGTTCGGTGACCAGGGCATGGTCGGAGTCGGCGATCACCTGCACCGCGCCGTCGGGGAGCCCGCACCGGGCGAGCAGGCCGCCCAGGAAGGCGTTGGAGCGGCGCGCCTCCCGTCCGCCCCTCAGGATGGCGGCGTTGCCGGCCTTGACGCACAGCGCCGCCGCGTCGGTTGTCACGTTGGGCCGGGCCTCGTAGATCATCAGGATCACGCCGATGGGCGCGCGCATCTGCCCGACCCGCATCCCGTTGGGCCGCCGGCGGACGTGGACGACCTCGCCGACGGGATCGGGGAGCGAGGCGACGTCGCGCACCCCCCGCGCCATGGCCCGGACGCGCTCCGGGGTCAGCCGCAGCCGGTCCACCAGTGCGGGCCGCTGGCCCGCGGCCGCGGCTTCGGCGAGGTCCGCCGCATTGGCGGCCAGCAGGCCGTCGGCCTCCGCGTCGATGAGGTCGGCCAGCGCCGCCAGCGCCCGGTTCTTCTCGGCCGCAGGCCACACCCGAAGCGCCGCCGCCGCCTGGCGGGCGCGCGCCACCATCGCCTGCGCGGTTTCCACCTGCACGTTCATGGTGTCATCGGCTTCTCGGTGGGCGGCTCACGGCGCGAGCACCAGGTTGTCGCGGTGGACCGCCTCAATCCGGCCCCCGGCGATCTCGGCGATCTCGCCGCTGCGGCGGCCTTTCATGGCCTCGAGGGCGGCCCGGCCGTGGGAGGCGATCCCGCGCGCGACCTCGCGGCCCGACGGGTCGACGATGACGACCAGGTCGCCCGCCTCGAAGGTGCCCTCGACCGCCTTGATGCCCGACGGCAGCAGGCTGCGGCCGCGCTCCCGCAGCGCCCGGGCGGCGCCTTCGTCCACGATCAGCCGGCCGCGCACGCGTCCGAGGGCCACCAGCCACCGCTTGCGTCCCAGCACCGCGCGCCCCACGGGCAGGAACCAGGTCCCCAGGCGCTCGCCGGCAGCGATCCGCTCCAGGACGCGTGGGGTCATCCCGTGGGCCACCACGACTGTGCACCCCGCCGCGGTCGCCAGCCGGGCCGCGCCGATCTTCGTCAGCATCCCTCCGGTGCCCAGCGCGGAGCCGCTCCGGCGGGCGGCACGCTCGAGCTCGGACGGTACGCCGCGTACCTCATGGATCCGGCGGGCGGTGGGGTCCCGGTGGGGATCGCCCGTGTAGAATCCGTCCACGTCCGAGAGGATGCACAGCAGGTCGGCGCCCACCAGGATGGCGACCTGGGCCGAGAGCGTGTCGTTGTCGCCGATGCGGATCTCGTCGGTGGCCACGGTGTCGTTCTCGTTCACGATGGGGACGATCCGCCGGCGCAGCAGGGCCGCCATGGTGTTGCGGGCGTTGAGGTAACGGCGGCGCACCGCCAGGTCGTCGGCGACCAGCAGCACCTGCGCCACGCGGATGCCGCGGGCCCCGAAGAGGCGGCTGTACTCCCGCATCAGGAGCGGCTGACCGACTGCGGCCAGCGCCTGGCGGTCGGCCATCGTCTGCGGCCGGTCCGGCCCGCCGACCAGGGCGGCCCCGGTGGCGATGGCCCCGGACGTCACCAGGACCACCGGCCTGCCGGCCCGATGCAGCGCCGCGACCTGTCCCACGACGGCCGACAGGCGCTCGGGCTGCGGCCGGTCGGCCTCCCCGCACAGCGTCGTGGTCCCGACCTTGACGACCAGCGGGCGGGCGGGAGCCTTCCCGTCTGGGTGGCCTCTGGAGTCCTTGATCATGCCCACCGTCGCTCCCCGCAGGTGCTGTGGGGCTTGTGGCGACCGTAGCACGCAGGGCGAGGCCGGGTCAAGGCGGGCGGGAGCAGCGTGGGTCGCGAAGGGCGTGCCGGCCGCCTGACGGACCGCCGGCGGATGCCCGCACGCGGTGTGCTACAATAGGGCAGGTCGGCCCGGACGGCGGGCCCTCGCTGCGATGACACCGCGCCGCCCTCTTACCAACCAGACGGCCGCCCGCCCCCGGCGGTCCCGTGCCCGCCGGCCCCGGTGGGCCCGCATCCTGCTGGCCACCGTCGTCCTGGCCGGGCTCGTGCTGGTCGGGAGCGGTGTCGCCGTCGGGGTGGCGGTGGCGGTGGGCCAGCAGGTCCGCGACGTCTCGCAACTCTACAGCCCGCCCAGCCAGGCCACCCGGATCTACGCGGCAGACGGGGAATTGATCGCCTCGCTCTATCGCGAGAACCGACAGATCGTGCCCCTGACGGCGGTTCCCCCGATCCTCCGACAGGCCGTGATCGCCATCGAGGACGAGCGGTTCTACAGCCACCGCGGCGTGGACCCGCGCGGCATCGCGCGGGCGCTGTGGCGCAACATCCGCGAGGGCGAACTGGTGGAGGGCGGCAGCACCATCACCCAGCAGCTGGCGCGCAACGTGTTCCTGTCGTCTGAGCGGGCCATCAGCCGCAAGGTGGCGGAGATGCTCCTGGCCCTGGAGATCGAGCGGCGCCTGACCAAGGATGAGATCCTCGAGCGCTACCTCAACCAGGTCTACTTCGGCCAGGGCGCCTACGGCGTCGAGATGGCGGCGCGGGTCTATTTCGGGAAGTCCGTCCGCGAGGTCACGCTGCCCGAGGCAGCGCTCCTGGCCGGCCTCATCCGGGCGCCGTCGTTGTACTCGCCCTATCGGAACTTCGCCCTGGCCAAGCGGCAGCAGGAGATCGTACTGGGGCGGATGGCCGCGCTGGGCTTCATCGGCGCCGGGGAAGCCGCCGCCGCCCGCGCCGCGGACATCCGGCTGGCCCCGGCCACCAACGCCGGATTGGCCGGCATCCGGGCACCGTACTTCGTGTCCTTCATCCTGCCGAGGCTGCTGGAGACCTACGGCGAGGACGTCGTGTACAATGGCGGGCTGCAGATCTCCACAACGCTGGATGTCCGCCTGCAGGCGGCCGCGGAGCGGGCCGTGCGGGCCGGCATCGATTCGGCGAAGCGCCGCGGGCTCAAGATCGAACAGGCGGCCCTGGTCGCCATCGACCCGGACACCGGCGCGGTGCGCGCCATGATCGGCGGGGTGGATTTCGCCGCCAGCCAGTTCAACCGGGCCTGGCAGGCGCGCCGGCAGCCCGGTTCGGCCTTCAAGGTCTTCGTCTACGCGGCGGCCATCGCCGCCGGGGTGCCGCCCACGCGGATCCTGAACGATGAGCCGGTGACCTTCAAGATCCGGGGTGCGCGGGACTGGTCGCCGAAGAACTACGACGGGACGTTCTCGGGGCCTGTCACCCTGCGCCGGGCGCTGGAGAAATCCATCAACGTCCCCGCCGCGCGCATGATCCACGAACTGGGTCCGCAAAAAGTGGTGGAGATCGCGAAGGCCATGGGCATCGAGAGCCCGCTGCCTCCCCACCTCTCGCTGGCGCTGGGGTCGGCCGATGTGACGCCCCTGGAGATGGCCACGGCGTTCGCGACGCTGGCCAACGGCGGGCTGCGCGTCCAGCCCATGGCGATCACCAGGGTGACCGATGCCAAGGGCAGGGTGCTGGAGGAGTCCCGGCCGCGCCGGCAGGTCGGCATCCCGGCCGAGGTGGCCTACGTCATGACCGATCTGCTCAAGGGTGTCATCGAGCGCGGGACCGGGACCGCGGCCCAGATCGGCAGGCCCGCCGCGGGCAAGACCGGGACGACCGATGACTACCGCAACGCCTGGTTCATCGGCTACACGCCGCACCTGGCCACCGCCGTGTGGGTCGGCAACGACGACAACAGCCCGATGCGCCGGGTCGTGGGGGGCATGGTCCCGGCCGAGATCTGGGCGGCCTTCATGAAGGTCGCCACCGCCAACGACCCGCCCGACGACTGGAGCCCGCCCGACGGCGTCGTGGTCGCGACGGTCTGCGCCGGCTCCTGGCAGCTCGCCACGGTCGACTGCCCGAACCCCCGGCGTGAGGTCTTCACCCGGGACTCGGCGCCCACCCGCTACGACGTGGCGCCGTCCGGACCCGAGGCGGCCGGCGGTCCTCCCCCGATCCCGCTGGTCATCACGCGGCCCTCCGACGGCGCCGTGGCGGGCCCGCCCTATCTCATCGAGGGGGGAACGGCCCACGGAGCCATGGTCACGATCGTTGTGACGGCGGAGGGGGTGGGGGGTCGGGGCCGGATGGCCGAGGTGGCGATGCAGACCGACGGCCAGGGGCGGTTCGCCTATGAGTTTCGGCCGACGCCGCGCGTGCCTGGCACCCGGTACATCATCTCCGTCTCGGCGCTCGGGCTCAACGGGGGCCGGGCGTCGCGGACGGTCACCGTCACCGACGGGCCGCGCCCGATTCCGCCTGAGCCGCGGTAGGCGCGCGCCGGTGAGACGGCACACCGCGTCGGGTCGGGAGGTGTCGTGATGTCAGGGCATTCCAAGTGGCACAACATCAAGATCAAGAAGCAGAAGATGGACCAGGTCCGCGGGAAGCTCTTCAGCAAGATCGCCCGTGAGATCATGGTCGCCGCCAAGGAAGGCGGGACCAACCCCGATGCCAATCCGCGGCTGCGCACCGCCATCGAACGCGCGCGCGACGTCGGGATGCCCAACGACAACATCCAGCGGGCCATTCAGCGTGGGGCGGGCGGGCTCGGCGGGGCGACGTACGAGACGGTCATCTACGAGGGGTTCGCGCCGGGCGGCGTCGCGGTCATGGTCGAGGCCCTCACCGACAACCGCAACCGCACGGCGGGCGAGGTGCGTGCGGTGTTCACCCGACACGGTGCCAGCCTGGGCGGGTCGGTCGCCTGGATGTTCGAGCGAGAGGGCGTGGTGACCGTGGCCCGCAACGGCCTGTCGGAGGACGACGTGCTGCTGGCGGCCATGGAGGCCGGGGGCGAAGACGTCCGGACCACCGAGGACGGGTATGAGGTCATCGCCCGCCCCGAGGAGACCTTCAAGGTCAAGCAGGCCCTGGAGGCGCGCGGCCTCAAGGTGACCGGGGCGCAGGTCACCATGCGGCCGAAGAACACGGTCCGCGTGGAGGGGAAGGACGCCCAGCAGGTCCTGCGGCTGCTGGATGCGCTGGAGGATCTCGACGACGTGCAGGCGGTCTTCGCCAACTTCGACATCCCCGACGAGGTCATGCAGCAGGTCGGCTAGGTCATGCCGGCACCGGCGTCTCTGCGGCCCCGTGCGCATCCAACCATCACCCCGCCCCAGCGACTTGTCTCCCTGCCGCTTGTCCTCGGCATCGACCCTGGCCTGCAGCGCACCGGCTACGGGGCGGTCGTCCTGGACGGCGGGCGCCCGCGCCTCCGGGAGGCCGGGGTACTGGTGACGCAGGGCTGCGGCGGGCTGGGCGCCCGGCTGCATGACCTCCACCGGGACGTCACCCGACTGCTGGGGGATCTGCGCCCCGACCTGATCGTGCTGGAAGACCTCTTCGTGCACCGGGCGCACCCCCAGACGGCGCTGGCGCTGGGGCACGCGCGCGGGATCATCTACCTGGCGGCGGCGGCCGCGGACCTGCCGATCCTCGCGCTGGCGCCCAGCGTGGTGAAGCAGGCGGTGACGGGATCGGGCCGCGCCAGCAAGACCCAGGTGCAGGCGGCCGTGCGGGCGCTGCTGGGGGCGGGGCGCCTGGCGAATCCCCACGCCGCCGATGCGCTGGCCCTGGCCTATGCCGGCTGCTCGCGGTTCGGGACGCGCCTGGGGGGCCTGGCCGATCGGAGCGTTGCGCGCCGGCCGAAGGTGGCGGAGGGGTGATCGGCTACCTGCGCGGGCGGATCGTCCGCCGCGGTGACGGCATGGTCGTGGTGGAGGCCAACGGCGTCGGCTACGAGGTGGCGCTGCCGCCCGTGGTGGAGGCGGCCCTGCCCGTGAACGCCGGCGAGGGCCCGGTGGAGCTCTTCATCTCGTATCATGCCACGGCCAACCAGCCCAGGCCCCTGTTGATCGGGTTCCTGCACGAGGTGGAGCAGGAGTTCTTCGAGCGGTTCATCACGGTGGACGGCGTGGGCCCCACCAAGGCGGTGCGGGCGATGGTCCGCCAAGTCCACGAGATCGCCGACGCCATCGAGCGGCGGGACGTCGACTTCCTCCGCCGCCTGCCCGGCATCGGGAGCCGCACGGCCGAGAAGGTGATCGCGGAACTGCACGGGAAGATGGCCAAGTACGCGCTGCTGCGGGAAGCCGCAGCCGCGCCGGCGGCGCCGCAACCGGACTTCAAGGACGAGGTCATCGAGGTGCTGATCCGCCAGCTCGGGCACCGCCCCGCCGAAGCCCGCCGCATGGTGGAGGAGGCCCTGCGCCGCGCGCCGCACCTGGATTCTGCCGAGGCGCTGTTCCAGGAGGTCTACCGCCTCGAACGGGGGACATCCCAATGAGCCGACAGCGTCTGGACGTGGTGGGCACACCCGAGGACGAGCACCTGTTGCGCAGCCTGCGGCCCCGGACCCTGGACGAGTGCATCGGCCAGACCCGGGTGATCGAAGGGCTGCGGATCAGCATCGACGCGGCCCGGGGTCGCGGGGAGACGCTGGACCACATCCTGCTCTACGGGCCGCCGGGGCTGGGCAAGACCACGCTGGCCACCATCGTGGCCAACGAGATGGGCGTGCAGGTGGTCACGACCAGCGGGCCGGCGCTGGAGCGGGGCGGCGATCTGATGGGCATCCTCACCAACCTCAACCCCGGGGATGTGCTGTTCATCGACGAGATCCACCGCCTCTCGCGGGCCATCGAGGAGTTGCTCTACCCGGCCATGGAGGACTTCTGCGTGAACTTCGTCATCGACAAGGGGCCGCACGCGCGCACGCTGCGCTACCAGCTGCGGCCGTTCACCCTGGTCGGCGCCACGACCCGGGCGGGCCTGCTCTCCTCGCCGCTGCGCGAGCGCTTCGGGATCTACCACCACCTGGACTTTTTCACGGTGGACGAACTCACCCAGATCGTCCTCCGCTCGGCGCGGATCCTGGCGGTCGCCATCGAGACCGCCGGCGCCCAGGAGATCGCGCGCCGCTCCCGCGGCACCCCGCGGATTGCCAACCGGCTGTTGCGCCGCGTGCGGGACTATGCGCAGGTACGCGCCGACGGCGCCATCACCCTCGAGGTCGCGCAGGCCGCGCTGGAGTTCGAAGGCGTGGACGTTCTAGGTCTTGACGGCCTCGACCGGGACCTGCTGCGGACGCTCATCCAGGTCTACGGCGGGGGCCCGGCGGGCGTGGAGGCCCTGGCGGCGTCCCTGCACGAGGACACGGAGACCCTCGAGGAGGTGGTCGAGCCGTTCCTGCTCAAGGCCGGGCTGATCGCGCGCACGCCCGCCGGCCGGCGGGCGACGGCGCAGGCCTACGCCCACCTGGGACTGGCGCCGCCGGATTCGCCACGGACCCAGGGGAGCCTGTGGACGGCCTGACGGAGGATGTGACGGTGACGGAAACCATGGGACGGTTCATCATCCTGAGCGGTGTCGTCCTCATCATCCTGGGCCTGGTGCTCGAGTTCGCCGGCCGCCTCCCCCGCCTGCCGGGCGACATCGTCATCCAGCGGCCCAGCGTCACGGTCTTCATCCCGATCGGGACGATGATCCTGGTCAGCCTGGTGCTGACCATCCTGCTGAACCTCCTGTTCCGCCGGTAGCCGCCGTGGCCGCGTTGCGGGCGGCACTCTGCGCGTTCATTGGCCTCGGGCTCCTGGCGGCCGGACCCGCCGTGCGCGCGCAGTCCCCGGCGAGTGCAGCGGTGCGCGTCGGCCTGCTGCTCGGACAGGAGGCCGTGACCATCGGGGCCGACGGCCCGGTCGAGGTGGTCGAGCCGGGCCGACGGGAGACGCGCGAGGGGGGCCGCCTCGTCGCGCGTCCCGGTCCAGAGGGGATCGACCTGGACGGCACCGCCTACGGCGCCATCATCCGCCTGGCGCCGCACGTTGGATTCCTGCAGGTCAACGGCCGGCCGTACCGGGGCGTCGTGGAGATCCGGCGGACCCCCGCCGGCCGGCTCACCGTGATCAACGAACTCGACCTGGAAGAGTACCTCTACGGCGTCGTCCGCATGGAGATGGACCCGCGGTGGCCCCCCGAGGCGCTGCGGGCCCAGGCGGTGGCGGCGCGCTCGCTGGCGGTGGGCAGCAGCCGACGGTTTGCCGCCGAGGGCTACGATGTCCGCGCCACCACCGACTCCCAGGTCTACGGCGGGGTGGCGGCGGAGGACCCGCGCACGACGGCCGCGGTGGACGCCACCCGGGGCCTGGTGATCTTCTCCGAGGGCCGGCCGGCGTTCGCCGCCTACCACACGGACTCCGGCGGGGCCACCGAGAGCAGCGAGTTCGTGTGGGGCAGCATAGTGCCCTACCTGCGCGGCGTCCCCGATCCGCACTCCAGGGATGCGCCGACCGCCCAGTGGACACTGCGGTTGGAGTTTGCGACCGTCGAGGCGGCGCTGCAGCGCGCAGGCCGGCCGCTGGTCGGGCTGCAGCGGGTGGAGGTCGCCAGCACCAGCCCCTCAGGACGCGTGATGACGCTGCGCCTGACCGCCCAGTCCGGCAGCGCGGAGATCCGCGGCACAGACTTCCGGACCGCGGTGGGCGTCGGGGTCGTGCGCAGCACGCTCTTTGCGGTGCGGCCGCTGCCCGGCGAGGCCGCCGTCGAACTGGTCGGCCGCGGCTCGGGCCACGGGGTCGGCATGAGTCAGTGGGGGGCCCGCGGCCAGGCGCTGGCCGGCAGGGACTACACGGAGATCCTCCGGTACTACTACACGGGGGTGAGCATCGGCCCCCGGCCGTGATGTTCCCGGCCCTCATGTCCCTGGCGGAGTTCGACTACACCCTCCCGCCTGACCTCATCGCGCAGGAACCGGCTTCGCCGCGCGATGCCTCGCGGCTGCTGGTGGTCGACCGCGCGACCGGCCGTCTGACCCACCGGATCTTCCGGGAGATCGGCGACTACCTGCGCCCGGGCGACGTGCTGGTCCTCAACGACACGCGGGTGATGCCCGCGCGGCTGCGCGGCCGCCGCACCCCGAGCGGTGGCGCGGTGGAGCTGTTGATGGTGCGGCCCGCGGCCGCCGGCGCCTGGGAGGCCCTCGTCCGGCCGGGGCGGAGGCTCCCCCCCGGATCCGTGGTGGAGGTGGGCCCGCATGCCGTGCGCCTGGAGATCGGCGAGCGGCTTCCCGACGGCCGGCGGCTGGTGCGCCTGCAGGACGGGGGCGAGATTCTGGACCTGCTGCATCGGACCGGGGAGGTGCCGTTGCCGCCGTACATTCGCGCCCCCATCGGGGATCGCGAGCGCTACCAGACGGTGTATGCGCGTCATGAGGGGGCGGTCGCCGCGCCCACGGCCGGCCTGCACTTCACCCCGGAGTTGCTCGAGCGCCTGCGCGGGCAGGGCGTGCAGATCGTGACCCTGACACTCCACGTGGGTCCGGGGACCTTCCGGCCGATCGTCGCCGACGACATCGCCGGTCACCGGATGGACCCGGAGCCCTACGCGATCTCCCCGGAGGCTGCGGGAACCATCGCCCGGAGGCGGGGCCGCCTGGTGGCCGTCGGGACCACGGTGGTCCGCGCGCTGGAGAGCGCGATCGGCCCCGACGGCCGCGTGCGGTCCGGGCAGGGGTGGACGGACCTGTTCATCGCGCCGGGGTATGCCTTTCGGGGGACGGAGATCCTGGTGACGAACTTTCACCTGCCGAAGACGACGCTGCTGTTGCTGGTCTGCGCCTTCGCCGGACGCGAGCTGGTCCTGCGCGCCTACCACGAGGCGATCCGCGAGCGCTACCGATTCTACAGTTTCGGCGACGCGATGCTGATCCTGTAGGCCGAACACACGGGAGGACCCGGTAGCGGGGCGCACCGGGGCCTCCAGTCGCCGCCTGGCGCTACGCCGCCAGCGGCAGCATCTCGATCTTCGTCCCCAGCACCTCCAGGAACTTCGCGAGCCACTCGGGGTGGGCCGGCCAGGCGGGCGCGGTGACCAGCCGGCCGTCCGCGTGCGCCCGATCCACCGGGACCTCGACAAACGTGGCCCCGGCGCGCCGCACCTCCGGCGCCACGGCGGGATATGCCGAGACCGACTTCCCCTCGAGCACGCCGGCGGCCGCCAGGACCTGCGGACCGTGGCAGATGGCGGCGATGGGCTTGTCCGCCTCGGCGAAGTGCCGGACGATCTTCAGGACGTCCTCGTGCAACCGGATATACTCCGGGGCGCGCCCGCCCGGGATCACCAGGGCGTCGTAGTCTTCAGCCCTGATCTCGGCGAAGGTGGCGTTCAACGTGAAGGCGTGCCCGGGTTTCTCGCTGTAGGTCTGATCCCCTTCGAAATCGTGGATGGCCGTGCGCACCTTCTCCCCGGCCTTCTTGCCGGGACAGACCGCATGGACGGTGTGGCCCACCATGGTGAGGGCCTGGAAGGGAACCATCACCTCGTAGTCCTCCACGAAGTCCCCCACAAGCATCAAGATCTTCCTGCCGGTCATGGCGACCCTCCTTTTCGCGGGCAGGTCCGCCGAGGTGTTGTAAGGTGGTGGGTCCTGCACAGTGAGTGTATGCTGGGCTGGGGCGCGCGGCTATCGGGGGCAAACCTGATTTCCGGGAGGGGTCCGGCCTCAGGGCTCCACGCGTGTCCAGCCGCGGGCGACCGGACTCCAGGCGGCGAGCGGACGGCCCAGGTGGTCCTGCTCGGTGACGGTGTAGCCCGCGGCCTGGAGCCGGCGCCGGGCCTCCGCGTAGTAGCGATAGTCGATCTGCCAGGCGCCGCGCCGCAGCGGGTTCTGGTAGGCTCCCAGCCCGCCCAACAGTTTCTTGAGGTTCTCGTGCTCGGCCGGATCGCCGCGGATCTCCACGCTCTGGTTGAGGGTGCCGTACGCCTCCAGCACAGGCCTCTGGGGAGGCGTGGCGGGCCGGCCGCCGGGGTTGATGGACGAGACCGGGACGTCGAAGCCTGCGGCCGCCGGCTTCGCCGGAGCGGGCCTGGTTGGCGCGGCGGCCGGGGTGGCGCCGCCTGCGCGGGCCGCCCGCAGCGCTTCGGCCCTGGCCCGGATCTGGGCCAGTTTCTCCTCGCGGGACAGCTCTGCGCCTTCCTCCGTCTTGCCGGCAGATTCGGGTGTGGCCGCCGGGGAGGCGACGACTGTCGCGGCGTCCCCGGGGGAGGCGGCCCGTGCGGCCGTCTCGGCAGGCGCCGAGGGGGCCGCCGGCGTCGCTGGGGCCGAGGCCGCCGGGCTGCCTTCGGCCCTGGCCTTCCGCAACGCCTCGACCCGGGCGCGGATCTCGGCCAGTTTCTCCTCGCGGGACTTCTCCTCGCTCATGCCGTCCTCCAGCCCCGACGTTCGGCGCCATTTTACACGGCGGGCTACCCGCGGGCAACCACGGCAGGCGGCGTGGAGGAAATCCCGCGCGGCGACAGGAACTTGGCTGGCACCGTGGGGAGGGAGGTGTGAGGAGTCGGGAGCAGCCGGCGCCGACCGTGGCGCCCCGGGCCGACCCGTGGGAGATGGCCCTGCGCCAGTTTTCCCAGGTGGCCCGGCGCCTGGGGTTGTCCGATGGCCTCCAGGCCTACCTCGCAGCGCCCGAGCGCGAACTCACCACGCACTTCCCGGTCAGGATGGACGACGGCTCGACGCGGCTGTTCACCGGCTACCGCGTCCACCACAGCCTGGTGCTGGGGCCGGCCAAGGGCGGGATCCGCTACCACCAGGACGTCACCCTCAACGAGGTGCGGGCCCTGGCCATGTGGATGACCTGGAAGTGCGCGCTGATGGGCCTGCCCTATGGCGGTGGCAAAGGCGGCGTGGCCCTGGACCCGAAGACCCTCTCGGAGGCGGAACTGGAACGCCTGACGCGGCGCTACGCCTCGGAGATCAGCGTGCTGCTGGGGCCTTACGGCGACATCCCGGCTCCTGACGTCGGGACGAACGCCCAGGTCATGTCCTGGATCATGGACACCTTCAGCATGCACCGCGGGAAGGCGGTGGCTGCGGTCACCACCGGCAAGCCGGTGCCGATCGGGGGGTCGGTGGGCCGCCGGGAAGCCACCGGCCGCGGGCTCATGTTCGCCGCTCGAGCCCTGGCGCGGCTGCTGGGGCTGCCGTGGCGGGGCGCCCGGGTGGCCGTCCAGGGGTTCGGGAACGTGGGATCGGTGGCTGCCCGCCTGATGTGGGACGAAGGCTGCACGGTGGTGGCGGCCAGCGACGTCTACGGGGGGATCTACCATCCCGCCGGGCTGGACCTCCCGGCGCTGGAGCGGCACGTGGCCGCCACCGGCTCGGTGGGGGGATTCCCGGGCGCGGAGCCGGTGGCCAACCGCGATCTGCTGGAACTGCCCTGCACCTACCTGGTCCCGGCGGCCCTCGAGGGCCAGATCACGGCGGAGAACGCGTCCCGGATCCAGGCCCAAGCGATCATCGAGGGTGCCAACGGGCCCACGACGCCCGAGGCCGACGCGATCCTGGAGGCCCGCGGGGTGACAGTGCTGCCCGACATCCTGGCCAACAGCGGCGGCGTCGTCGTCTCGTACTTCGAGTGGGTCCAGGACCTCCAGATGGTCTTCTGGTCCGAGGAGGAGATCAACCGGCGCCTGGAGCGGATCATGGTGCGCACCGTGGACGAGGTCGTCGGGCTCGCGCGCGCGGAGGGCATCTCGCTGCGGCTGGCCGCGCTGCAGCGGGCCGTCGGCCGCGTGGCCGGGGCCCTGAGGGTCCGGGGGCTCTATCCGTAGCCGTCATCGCGCCCATGCGCTTCGAACTCCTCCACCAGGCCCCGCGCGGCCGCGCGCGCCTGGGCCGACTGCACACCGCCCGCGGGGTCGTGGACACTCCGGCCTTCATGCCGGTGGGGACCAACGCCACGGTGAAGGCACTGCTCCCCGAAGAGGTGGCGGCCACCGGGGCCCGGATGATCCTAGCCAACGCCTTCCACCTGTACCTGCGACCGGGGGTCGAGGTCATCGCCGCGTCGGGGGGGTTGCACGCATTCATGGGCTGGTCCGGGCCGATCCTCACCGACAGCGGCGGCTACCAGGTCTTCAGCCTGGCGCCCATGCGGCAGATCGACGAGGACGGCGTCACGTTCCGCTCCCCCTTCGACGGGTCGGTCCACCGCTTTACTCCTGAGGGTATCATCGAGATCCAGCGCGACCTGGGCGCGGACATCGTGATGCCCCTGGACGTGTGCCTGGGCTACCCCCACGAGCCGGCGCAGGCCAGGGAGGCGCTCGACCGCACACTGGCCTGGGCCGAGCGCGCCCGTGCCCACCACGCGCGGGTGGGGGGCGGAACGCTCTTCGGGATCATTCAGGGAGGCGCGGAGGCGGCGCTGCGGGTGGCGGCGGCGAAGCGGATCGCCGCGCTGGGCTTCCCCGGGTTCGCGCTGGGGGGGCTCTCGGTCGGCGAGCCCCCGGAGGTGAGCCGTGCCCTCATCGAGGTGGTGGTGGACGAACTCCCCCCGGAACGGCCGCGCTATCTGATGGGGGTCGGCGCCCCGCCGGCCGTGCTGGAGGGCATCGCCCGCGGAATTGACCTCTTCGACTGCGCGCTCCCCACGCGGGTGGCGCGGACCGGGGTGCTCCTGACCCGGGCCGGCCGGCTGAACCTCCGCAACGCCCGCTACCGCGCCGACCGCTCGCCGCCCGATCCCGCCTGTGGCTGCCGGGTGTGCGCCACGACCACCCGGGCCTACCTGCGGCACCTGTTCCACGCCGACGAGATGCTGGGTCCGCGGCTGGCGACCTATCACAACCTCTGGTTCATGGGACGGTTGCTCGAGGAGGCCCGGGCGGCCATCGGCGACGACCGGTATGCGGCGTGGATGGCAGAGGTCCTGGGCGCCTATGCGACGCCGTGGTGAGGAGGAGATGGCCAGCCGCGGTGGAACCTGTTGCGTGGTCGTGGTGAACAGGGGGACGGGCGATGCCGGCTCAGCAGGCGCAGCAGTATTACGTGGTCTTCTTCTGGATCTTGATCTTCGCCGTCTTCTACTTCCTCATGATCAGGCCACAACGGATTCAGCAGCGCAAACGCCGCGAGATGCTGGAGGGTCTGCGGCGGGGGGACCGGGTGGTCACCATCGGCGGGCTGCACGCCACCATCGCCGATATCAAGGATGATATCCTGACCCTGGACCTGGCTCCCAACCTCCGCGTGAAGGCGGACCGGGGGGCCGTGAGCTACGTCCGCTCGAAGGGAGAGGAGTGACCGTCAAGGAGGCCGCCGCGCCGATCCCAACCCTGGAGGACGTCAAGCGCGACCCCGAGGTCGAGGCATTCCTCAGCAAGGCCAACGAGTACACGGGCGTCATCGGCTACACCGAGCACGGCCACCGGCACGCCAACCTGTGCGCCAGCATCGCCGCCAACGTGGCCCGGCGCCTGGGGTACGACGAGCGCACCGTCCAGCTCGCCGCCATCGCGGCCTACCTCCACGACATCGGCAACCTGGTCAGCCGCCTCAACCACGAGCACGTGGGCGCCCTGCTGGCGGACGGCATCCTGGCGCGGCTGGGCATGCCGCCCGATGAGCGCGCCATCGTCATGGGCGCCATTGGCAACCACGAGGAGAAGCACGGGGAGGCGGTTAGCGCCGTGGGCGCCGCGGTCATTCTGGCCGACAAGTCCGATGTCCACCGCACCCGCGTGCGCAACCCCGACCGCGCCACCTTCGACATCCACGACCGGGTGAACTATGCGGTCGAGCACTCGTTCCTCCGCGTGGACGAAAAAAGCAAGACGGTTACCCTGGAGCTCACCATCGACACGGCCATGTCCCAGGTCATGGAGTACTTCGAGATCTTCCTCGACCGCATGCTCATGTGCCGGCGCGCGGCGGAATTCCTGGGGTGCGGGTTCAAACTGCAGATCAACGGCGTGAAGTTGCTCTAGTCCTGCCTCGTGCGCTCGCTGGTCCTGCTCCCCCTCTACAACGAGGCGCCGACGGTCGGCCGGGTCCTCGACCAGGTGCGCCGGCATGCGCCCCACTGCGAGATCCTGGTGGTGGACGACGGCTCCACCGACGGCTCGCCCGAGGTCCTGCGGGCCTATCCTGAGATCACCGTCGTGACCCATGCCCAGAACGAGGGGTACGGGCAGTCGCTCATCGACGGGTTCGCCTACGGCCTGGCCCACGGCTACGACGCCGTGGTCACGCTGGACTGTGACGAGCAGCACGAGCCGCGCCAGATCCCGCAGTTCTTGGCCGCGCTGGAGGGGGCCGACATCGTCTCGGGCAGCCGCTACCTGGACCCCGGCCTGGGGGGCGATCCGCCGCCGCCGGACCGCCGCCGGCTCAACGAGGAGATCACGGCCAGGCTGAGGGCGCTGGTCGGCTACCCCATCACCGACGCCTTCTGCGGGTTCAAGGCCTACCGCGCCGGCGCGCTGCGGCGGCTCCACCTGACCGAGCCATCCTACGGGCTGCCGCTCCAGGTCTGGGTGCAGGCCGCGGCGGCGGGGCTGCGGGTCGTCGAGGTGCCGACCCCCCGCATCTACAAGAACCCCCAGCGCCGCTTCTGGGGCGGGCTGGACGACGTGGAGGTCCGGCGGCGATACTACGAAGAGGTGATGGAGCGAGAGGTGGCCCGGTGGCGTCCATCCTGGCGATAGGCCCTCACCCCGACGACGTGGAGATCGCCATGGGGGGGACCGTCTGCCTGCTGCTGGCCCAGGGGCACCAGGTGACCGTCTGCGACCTGACCAACGGCGAGCCCACCCCGATGGGAACCCCGCAGCGCCGCGCGGCCGAGGCCGCGGCGGCCGCGCGGCTCTTGGGCATCTCCCGCCGCATCACCCTGGACCTGCCCAACCGCGCGCTGGAACACACCCTGGAAGCCCGGCGCCGGGTCGCCGAGGTGATCCGCGAGGTGCGGCCCGATGCGCTCTTCGTGCCCTACTGGGTGGACGCGCATCCCGACCACGTGGCGGCCTGCTCGATCGCCGAGGCCGCCCGGTTCTGGGCCAAGCTGACCAAGACCGACATGCGCGGCGAGCCGCACTACCCCCGGCGCGTCTACCACTTCTTCAGCACCCACTACGCTCTGCATGTCAGGCCGTCGTTCATCGTAGACATCTCCCCCTACATGGAGACGAAGATGGCGGCGGTGGCGGCGTACGCGTCTCAGTTCAGTGCCGCCCGGGGCACCGCGTGGATCCTGGACGAGATCCGGGATGTCGGCCGCTACTTCGGGCGGCTCATCGCGCGCGACTACGGCGAACCGTTCGTCTGCCGGGAGGAGATCGGCGTGGTGCGGTGGGACGGCCTGATCTGATGGACGAGGCCGCCCCCGGGCCGATCGCGTGGCCCGCGCTGGACGTGGAGATCCCCCCGACCTCGCCGGAGGCGGTGGCCGTGCCGCCCATGCCGCGGTGGCTGGATCTGGCCCAGAGCAACCGTGCGGGCCTGGACGCCGAGTCCGCCGACATCGCCGGGATGCCGCTCGCCGACCTGCGGCGTCAGGCCCGCGCCCAGGCCGCTGCCGCCGCGGCCGCCTACACCCGCGGTCTGGGCCTCGAGGTCGCCGGGGGGCGCCCCGATCTCCTGCTGTGCACCGGGCACCAGCCGACGCTCGTCCATCCGGGCATCTGGATCAAGTACCTGGCCCTCTCCCGTCTGGTGCCCCCCGGCGGGATCGGCCTCAGTCTCATCGTGGACAGCGACGCCGCCGACGAGATCTCAGCCGAGGTCCCGCGGGCCGACGGGCGGCTGCGCCGCGAACGGGTCGTCCTGGCCAGGGGCGGGCCGGAGGTGCCTGCCGAGCTCATCCCCGCCCCGACCGATGGAGACTGGCGGGCGTTCGTAGCCGAGGTCGACGCCCACCTCCAGACGCTCCAGGAGCCTGAGGTGGTCGCGGCTTGGGCGCGGGTGCGGGCGCTGCCACCGCCGCCGCGCGGCGCCGGCCTCTCCGGCGCGGTCACCTGGCTGCGGCGTACGCTGGAAGGGCGGCGGCCCTACCTCGACCTGCCGGTGTCGCAGGTCGCCGGCCTGCCCGCCTTCAGGCGGTTCGCCCTGGCGATCCTCGGGGATGCCCGCCGCTTCGCGGACCTCCACAACGTCTGCCTGGCGTCGTACCGGGAGCACTATGGCATCCGCACCGGTGCGCAGCCATTTCCAGACCTGATCGCAGACGCCGCCCGCGTCGAGGTCCCGTTCTGGTACTTCGCCGACGGCCGCCGGTGGCCGCTCTTCGCCGACGTCCAGCGCGGCCTGCTCGTCGTCGACGGCCGTCCCGTGGGTGCCCTGCCCGCCGCCGTCGACGACCCGGCCTTCACCGCACTGCCCATCCGGCCGCGGGCGCTGGTGCTCACGGCGTTCGCCCGCCTTGTGCTGTCCGACCTGTTCATCCACGGCGTGGGCGGCGGCCGATACGACCGAGCGACCGACGCCATCATCCGCGCGTTCTTCGGCGTCAGGCCGCCGGCCTATGCGGTCGTGACGGCGACGCTGTGGCTGCCGTTCGCCTCCGGCGCGCCGTCTGTCGCGGAACGGGTCCGGCTGCAGCGGCTGCTGCTGGACCTGCAGCACAATCCCGATCGGTACCTGCCCCAGGATGCGGGGCCGCACCGGGCGCTCGTCGAGGAGAAGTGGGCGCTGATCCGCAAACTGGACCAGTCCGGCCTGACCCGGCGCGAGCGGCGAGCGGCGACACAGCGCATCCGCGAGATCAACCTGATCCTCCAGGTGGTGGTGGCCGATCAAGTCGCGGAGGTCCAGGAGGCCCTGCGCGCCCTGGACCGCCGCGATCAGGATGCCGAGGTCACCGGCTACCGCGGCTTTCCGTTCCTGCTCCATCCCGTCGAGTCGGTCGAGGCGCTGGTCGATGCCCTGGGCCGTTGAGGTGGACGGGGTCGTCAAGGCCTACGACCACCGGCCGGTGCTCCGCGGGGCCAGTCTCCGCGTGCGGACCGGACAGACCGTGGCGGTGCTGGGCGCCAATGGATCCGGCAAGACCACGCTGCTGCGCCTGGTGGCCACGCTCTCTTCGCCGACCCGCGGCACGATCCGGCTCTTCGGCCGCCCGGCGGCGCCGCTGCCTGAGGTGCGGCGGCGGATCGGGCTGGTGCCGCACGAGTCGCTGCTCTACGACAGCCTGACCGTGGAGGAGAACCTGCGCTTCTTCGCAGGGCTGTACGGACTCCCCCGCCGACGGGTGGACGACCTGCTGGACCGCACGGCCCTGCGGCCCCTGGCCGGCCGCCGGGCGCGCGTGCTCTCCCGTGGCCAGCGGCAGCAGGTCAACCTGGCCCGCGCGTTGCTGCACGACCCCGAGTTACTGATCCTCGACGAGCCGTACACCGGGCTGGATCTGGGGGCCGCCGACCGCCTGACCGCGATGCTGCGGGATGCGGTGGGGCTGGGGCGAACGGTGCTCCTCACGACGCACGACCTGGCCCAGGCGCAGGACCTGACAGCTGGCATCGCGGTGCTGCTCGACGGGCGCCTGACCGAGGTCATGCCCGCCGACAGCCTGGACGAGGGTCGCCTGGCGGCCTGGTTCCGCGAAGGCCGACGATGAGGGCCATCTGGCTGCTGGTCAGCAAGGATCTGCGTCTGGAGTGGCGGACGCGCGAGATCGTGACCACGGTGGGCCTGCTGGCGCTGCTGCTGGTCATCGTGCTCGGGGCCGCCCGGCCCGACCCCGAAGGCGCGCCCGCCGCCATGTGGGTGACCTACGCGTTTGCGGCCACGCTAGGCTTCACGCGGACCTTCGCCCTGGAGCGCGACCACCTGACCGGGCTGCGGCTGGCGCCGATCGATCGCGGCGCCATCTACGCCGCGAAGGCGCTGGCCAACTGGGTGATGCTCGCCGTCGTCCAGGCGGTCTCGCTCCCGGTCTTCGGCGCGCTCTTCACCGAGGCGATCTGGGCCCGCGTGCCTGCCCTCGCCCTGCCCATGGTCCTCGGGGGCGTCGGGCTGGCAGCCATCGGCACGCTCTTCGGCGGGCTGATCGTCCAGACGCGGCTGCGCGAGGCGCTGCTGCCGATCCTGATGCTGCCGGTGGCGCTGCCGCTGCTCATCGCGGCCACGAGCGCCACGGCCGCGATTCTCGATGGGGAGGCCATCGCGGCCGTCGGCGCGCAATTGCAGTTGCTGGGGGCCTTTGATATAGTGTTTATCACCACCAGCGTGGTGCTTTTCGACGTGGTCCTGGAGGAGTGACGCCTGCCCGCCGTGATTCGTCCACTCCTGGTCGTCGCCACGGGCCTCATGCTGGTCGGCGCGGCGTGGGCGCTGCTGGTGGCACCCGAAGAGGCGTTTCAGGGAGTCCCCCAGCGGATCATGTACATCCATGTGCCCAGCGTCATCACCGCCTACGCAGCCCTCGCCGTGGTGTTCGTCGGCAGCGTGCTCTTCCTCTGGCGGCGCGATGCCCGCTGGGATCACCTCGCCCACGCCGCGGCCGAGCTGGCGGTGCTGTTCATCTCGATGACGTTGATCTCGGGTGCCATCTGGGGCAAGCCGGTGTGGGGCACCTGGTGGACCTGGGATGCCCGGCTGACGACCACGCTGATCCTGTGGTTCATCTACGTGGGCTACCTGATCGTGCGCGCGTGGGCCCCGGGCTCCCGCGGCGCGCGAACCGCGGCGGTCATCGGCATCGTGGGTGTGCTGGACGTCCCGCTCATCCACTGGTCCGCGATTCTGCTGCGCACCCTGCACCCGCAGCCCACCGTGTTGCGGCCTGAAGGGCCGGCGCTGCCCGCCAGCATGCTGGTCCCCCTGGTGGTGAACCTCGCTGCCTACCTCCTGATGTTTGTGGCGCTGCTTGCGATCCGGGTGCGTCAGGAGCGCACGCTGACCGCGCTCGTCGACGCCCTGGAGGGAGCCTAGCCCGGTGGGCTTCGTCGCTGCCGCCTATCTGATCGTCACCGCCCTCTTCGCGGGTTATGCCCTGACGCTGGCTGGCCGGCAGCGGCTCATCGCGGACCTGGCCGAGGCGGCCGGCCTGGAGGAGGCGCGGCGATGAGCGCCACGAAGCGCAAACTGCTGGTCGGCTCGCTGGTCATCGTCGCGGCACTGGGCTTCGTGGCCTATCAGGGCGTGCGTTCGTCGATGGTCTACTACCTGACCCCGACCGAGTTCAAGAACCGACCGGATCTTGCTCACCAGAAGGTCCGCATGGCCGGGGAAGTTGTCCCGGGATCGGTGCAGCGGTCGGGAGGGACGGTTCGTTTCACCATTACCGACGGCACCACGCTCTACGCCGTGTCCTACGGGGGGCCGCTTCCGGACCTCTTCGCCGAAGGCCGACAGGTGCTGGTCGAGGGGCGCCTGGACCGGCAGGGGATGCTGGTGGCCTCGCAGGTGATCTCGACGCACCCATCGGAATACCAGGAGAAGCACCCGGACCGGCAACCGTGACGCCGGGCGTCCTGCTGATCATGGTCGCGATGGTCTGGGCGGTCGTGCTGGTCGGTCTGCTCAGGCTGCTGGCGGTGATGGAGCGCGTCGAGCGCCTGGCCCCCGACCAGGGGGGGAGGGTGCCCGCCCGCTCGCCGACCGTCGGGGGGATGCGCCGTGGGTGAGATCGGTCGCTTCGCCCTCCAGGCCGGGGTCGTCGTCGCCCTCTACGGCTTGGTCGTGACGGTGCTGGGCATCCGGTGGCATCACGGCGGGTTCCTGGAGGCGGGCCGGCGGGCTGCGGTCGTCTGGGCGCTGCTGATGGCGCTGGCCAGTGCCGCGCTGTTCGCCGCCTTCCTGTCCAGGGATTTCTCCGTGCGCTTCGTCGCTGCGGCCAGCGAGTCGACCCAGTCGCTGTTCTACACCGTGACGGCGTTCTGGGGCGGGCACGACGGGGCCCTGCTCCTGTGGGCGCTGATCCTGGCGGGGTACCTGGTGGCCGGGATCCGGAGCCTGCGGCACCATCCCGACTTCCAGGCGCCGGCAGCGGCGACGCTGTTGCTGATCGCGGCGTTCTTCTCGCTCCTGCTGGCTGCGGCCAGCAACCCCTTTGCGCCCATGATCCCGCCGCCGCCGGACGGACAGGGTCTCAACCCGCTGCTGCGCAACCCCTGGATGGCTGCCCACCCGCCGACGCTGTACCTGGGCTTTGTGGGGATGAGCATGCCGTTTGCGGTGGCGGTCGCCGCCCTGGTCACCGGTCGGCTCGACGACACCTGGATCGTACTGGCGCGACGGTGGGTCGTGGTCGCCTGGATGTTCCTCACGCTGGGCCTGCTCTTTGGGGCGAAGTGGTCGTACGTGGTGCTGGGGTGGGGAGGGTACTGGGCCTGGGACCCGGTGGAGAACGCGGCCTTCATGCCCTGGCTGACCGCCACGGCGTTCCTGCACTCGATCCAGATTCAGGAGCGCCGCGGCATGCTGGCCACCTGGAACGTGGCCCTGGTCCTGATCACCTTCGGCCTGACGATCTTCGGGACGTTCCTGGTCCGCAGCGGGGTGCTGTCCTCGATCCACGCGTTCGCCCAGTCGCCGATCGGTTACCTTTTCCTGGGCTTCCTGGCGGTGCTGCTGGTGGGGTCCTTTGCGCTCCTGGCCTGGCGGTGGGACGCCCTCCACAGCCGCGGGACCGTGGAGTCCGTGGTCAGCCGGGAGACCGCGTTCCTCGCCAACAACCTGCTGTTCGTCGTCGCCGCCGTGGTCGTGTTCCTCGGGACGATTTTCCCGGCCCTCACCGAGGCCTTCCGCGGGGTCAAGATCAACGTGGGGCCCACCTACTTCAATATGGTGATGATCCCCATCGCCGTGGGCATCCTGCTGCTCATGGGGGTGGGGCCGCTGCTGCCGTGGCGGCGGGCGACCCCCGAGCAGCTCTCCCGCAACTTCATGCTCCCCGGGGCTGGCGCCCTCCTGGTCGCCCTGGTGCTGGCACTGCTCGGCGTCCGCTCCAGCGGCGCGCTGCTGGTCTTCGCGCTGGCGGCCTTCGTTTTCGGCACCATCGTCCTGGAGGCGGCCAGGGGGACGGCGGTGCGGATGCGGCGGGGCGAGGGACCGGCTGTGGCCCTGGTCCGTCTGGTGGTCCGCAACCGCCGCCGGTACGGCGGCTACACGGTGCACCTCGGCATCCTGCTCATGCTGGTGGGGATTGCGGGCAGCAGCGCCTTTGCCACGCAGGGGCAGGCCATGGTGCGGCCCGGTGAGCGGTTTTCCGTGGCCGGCTATACCCTGGAGTACGGCGGCCTCAGCCACTTCGAGCAGCCGGGGATCGACATCACCGAGGCGTCGGTAAGGGTCTGGGCCGGATCGAAGCCGCTGGGGGTCCTGCGGCCGCAGCGGTTGTTCTACCGCACCGCCGAGCAGCCGATGCACCACGTGGCGATCCGCTCCTCGGTGCGCGAGGACCTTTACGTCATCCTCTCGGAGTGGACGCCGGACGGTCGGGCGCTGATCCGCGTGCTCGTCCACCCGCTGGTCTCCTGGTTGTGGGCCGGGGGCGCAGTCGTCGCCCTGGGCGTGATCCTGGCGGTCCTGCCCGAGACGTGGCGGCGCCTCCACCCCGCCGCCGCCCCGGTGCGTCGGCGTCCGCTGCCGGTCCCCGTCGGCGACTCCCCCGGGGCGTCGTGATCGAGGCCGCCTTCTTCGTCGTCGCGGTGCTGGCTGCCCTCTATCTGCTGGCGCCGGCCCTCCGTCCGGGCGAGGTGCCGGCGCCAGACCCCCGTGCAGCGCTGGAGGCCGCGCGCGACGCCGCGCTGCGTTCGCTCAAGGACCTCGACCTCGACTGGGCCACCGGCAAGCTCTCCGACGAGGACTACCGAACCCAGCGTGCGGCGCTGGAGGCCGAGACGGCGGCCATCGTGCGACAGCTGGCGGCGCTGGAGCCCCAGACGCCGGAGGCGGGCGAGTGATCCCCCGCCGGGCACTGGCGCTGGCCGCCTTCCTCGGGGCGCTCCTGGCGGGGGAGATGGGTTCCGCAGACGGCGCCACCCCGGGGCTGCCCCTCGTATCCCCGGCGCCGGCCGGGCCTGCAGGCGGCGGCATCACCGGCCTGGTGCGCAACGGGACCACCGGGCAGCCGACGCCGGGCGTCCTGATCCAGCTGGTGCTCATCGGTCCACAGGGGCCCCAGGTCGCCGCCGAGACCCGCAGCGATGCGCGGGGGCAGTTCGCCTTCCGCGGCCTGGTCGACGGCCGGTACCTGCTCCAGGCCCGCTATCAGGGCGTCTCGTATGCCACACACGCCGTGCTGAGCGGCGGTGCGGCCGCAGATGTCGTCGTGCAGGTCTTCGACGCGTCGCCGAGCGTGCCGTTGCGCCTCGGGCTGCTGGGCGTGGCCGTCGACGTGCGCGCAGGGTACGTGCGCGTCTCAGAGGTGGCGCACCTGCAGAATCCCACAACCCGGACGCTGCTCGGCGAGGTCGTCATCCCGCTCCCCCGCGGTGGCCGCTACGTCACCTTCCTGGAGGGGTTCCACCAGCCGCGGGCACGGGACGCGCAGATCGCCGACCGCCTGATCGTCCGGCCCGGCGGCCACCAGCTGGCCTACGCCTACAGCCTGCCCGGCAGCGGCGAGGTCTCCCTCGACCGCCGGCTGGTGTGGCCGACCGACCGCGTCGAAGTCTTCGTGACGGCGCCGGCCGAAGCGCGCTCGCCCCGGCTGCAGCCGATGCCGGCGGTGACCAACGAGGAAGGGCGGACCTTTACCCGCGCCTCCGGCCGCGCGGTGCCCCCGGGCGACCTCCCGATCTCCGTCATCGGTGTCCCGGACGCGCGGCTCTGGACGGCCCCGGCGGCCGCCGGGACGCTGGCGGTGGTGCTCACCGTGGGGTTGATGTGGGCCATCCGCAGGGCAGGAGTTGTCACCGGCGCGCAGAACCCGTAATCACGTCGTGAGGCTGTGCGGGCCGTCTGGCACTCTCCGGTCCTTCCTGGTGCTCGTGGCGTTCGCAATGGTGGCAGCCGGCTGTCAGCCGACCCTCAGGGTCCGGGGCCAGGCGGCGACCGTGGGCGCCGGGCTGCCTCAGGCGCCCGCCGCGAAGGCGCTGGCGCCGACCAACCCGCGGCCGTCGGCCGAGCGCGGACGGGCCGTCTACGAGCGGGCCTGCTGGCCCTGTCACGGCAACACCGGGTTGGGCGACGGGCCGGCGGCCGCCGGCCTGGTCGCCCCGCACAAGAACCCGATGACCGACTTCTTCGGCATGTTCGGCATCAAGATCAAGGGCGAAGACCTGCCGTCGCGGCCGGCCAACTTCCACAATCAGGTGGCCATGCGGCTGAATGCGCCGTTCTCGCTGTTCGAGGTGATCAAGCTGGGGCGTCCCCACACCGCCATGCCGGCCTTCAGTCCCAAGGCGGCCTACGGTGCCAACCGGGGGTTCCCGACGCTGACCGACGCGCAGATCTGGGACGTGCTCTTCTACGAGTGGACCTTCGCCACGGCCCCGGCCGCCGTGGAGCGGGGCCGGCGGATCGACCAGGAGCAGGCCATCGAGATCGGTGGGCAGTCGACGACGTGCGCGGCCTGCCACGGGCCCGCCGGCGACGGCCGGGGCGGCGCCCGCAGCGCCGAGATGGCGGCGCGGGTCTGGGGGTGGGACAAGGGCGTCGGTCCAGGCATCTTCACCGACGTCAACCGCATGCTGCAGCAAAAGCCCGCAGAACTCTTCCAGCGCATCATCCGCGGCCACGGGCTGATGCCCGCGTACCGCGATCTTTTGAGTGAAGACGACGTGTGGGCTCTGGTAGACTATCTGTGGACGTTCGTCTACGACTACCGGCCGGCGCGGGGGCAGTAGGGAGATGGCGCAGGACCCAGGGGTGGACCGCAGGCGGTTCTTGAAGATGGCCGCGAGCCTGCCCATCGCCGGAGGCCTGATCGCTTTTGCCTCGCCCCTGCTGCGCTTCCTCAAGCCCAACGTGGACCCCTTCGCCGTGCTCACCCCCACGGCCGAAGACGTCCCGACGGGGGAGCCGGTGGTGGCGGCCGCGCTGTCCGAGATCCCCAGGCCGTGGGACTTCAAGTACTTCGTCTTCACCCAGAAATACCCGCAGTACACGCCCGAGGGCTTCAAGACGCAAGCGGTGCCCGGCGTCGTCATCCGGCTGCCGCGGAAGATCCGCCTCCCGTGGGCGTGGGTGCGCCAGACGGGCGAGACCCCGCAGTTCGAGGAGAGCGAGATCATCGCGTTTTCGCGGATCTGCCCGCACCTCGGTTGCATCTACAACTACGTGCCGGAGTGGCGGGAAATCACCTCCGGGTACGGCGGCTACGTTCCCGAGCCGAGCCGCCGGCATGCCCTGATGGGCTGCCCGTGCCACCTGAGCATCTACGACCCGGCGGACCCGGAGCAGCCGGGCCGGGTGCTCTCGGGTCCGGCGCCGCGGCCGCCGCGCACGTTCTTCTACGAGATCCAGCAGGAGCGGATCCTGGTCAAGCGCGTGGAACCCGGCGGGATCGCCTGATGAGGGAGTGGTCGGTCCGGTGATGCGATGACCGCGATGCTGGCCAATCTCCAGGAGTGGTACCGCGACCGGCGGGCGAAGCTCGACCTGTTCGACGAGACCCTGGTCGCCCAGCAGGCGAATCCCCTCTACCTGCTGGGGCCGATGCTCTACTACTTCTGGATCGTCACCGTTGCCAGCGGCGTGATCCTCATGTTCTGGTACGAGCCGACGCCCACCGGCGCCTACAACTCGATCCTCCACATCCAGCACGAGGTGCCGCTGGGCTGGCTGTGGCGCGGGGTCCACAAGTACGCTGCCGACGGCGTGATCATCACCATCATCCTGCGGATCTACCGGATGTACTTCCTGGGCGAGTACAAGAAGCCCGGGGAACTTTCCTGGATCTGGGCGTTCGCCGGCCTGATCCTGGGCATGATCTCGGGCATTACCGGCTACCTCCTGATCTGGAACCAGCGGGCATTCTGGGCGGCGAAGACCGTGCTGACCGTCCCGGTCTACTTCGACGAGTTGACCGCGAAGATTCCGGTGATCGGCGAACGGTTCCAGCTGGGCTCCATGATCGCATACCTGTTCCTGGGCGGCCCGGCCGTCGGCGCGGCCACGTTGACCCGCTTCTACGCCCTGCACTTCGGCATCTCGCTGGTCCTGCTGATTGTGGCCGAGGTCTTCTACTACCGCACCCGCCGCCGGCGCCTCAACATGTCGCTGTTTCCCGTCCTGCTGTTCTCGGCGATGCTGGTTTTCATCAGCTGGGCGCTGCCGGCCGAACTGGGCCGGCGGGCTGACCCCAACCGGACCCCGCTGCCGATCCTCTCGGACTGGTACTTCCTGGCCCTCTACCAGTACGTGAAATACACGCCCCCGCTGTGGGCCGGGCTGGGCCCGGGCCTGTTGATCGGGTTCGGGATGCTGGTGCCCTTCCTGGATCGCAGCAAGGGTCGGCGGCCGCTGGAGCGCCCGTTCTTCTTCGTCGTCGGGCTGCTGGCGCTGGCGTACTTCCTGATCTTCACGACCCTCATCATGTTCAACATCGCGGTCATCGAGCGCGAGCCGCCCATCGTCCTGCTGGTCACCACGGTGGTCCTGCTGGCGGCGTTCATCTGGGAGGTGCGGTACCGCCGCCGTCAGGCTCAGGCAGCGGCGCCGCCGCCACATCCGGCGCGGGCCCCTGCCCACTGAGGCGCCATGCGGACGCTGCGCTCCTGGGCGGTGTTTGTGGCGGCGGTCGTCTCGTTCTCGCGGCTGTGGCAGGGGGTCCGCGCGGCGCTGGAGGGCGGGCGCCTCTATGGCCCGCTCGAGGCCCTGTTCTGGATGGGCCTGTTCCTGGGGAGCATGGGGTACCTGGCCTTTCTGATCTACGCAGCGGACCGGGCCGCCGGCCGCACGCGCCGGCCGATGCCGCTGTTCGACCGCCTGCTGGACCGCCGCACGGGAACCGGTGAGGTGGGGGCCCGTGGGCGCTGAACGGGCGCGCTATGCCGCCGCCGTCTTTGTCCTGGCGGGCATCGGGGCGGCCTGCGCGGTGGTCATCGTCCTCGGCGAGATCCTGGGGGGCCCGCAGCGGCCCTGGTTCTGGCAGGCCGGCGGCGCGGCGCTGGGCCTGATCTTCGTGGTCTACGGCCTGATCCTGCTGTTGCTGCGGAAGATGGGGCTGGTCGGCCCGCGGCGGGCCGAGCGCTAGGGGGGGGCGGCGTGTACCGGCGGACGCTTTCGGCCCTGCTGCGCTGGACCCTGCGGTTGGACGTGTTCGTCAACCGCGTCTGGCCGTCCGACCTGAACCCGCTGTACTACACTGGCGGACTCGCCAACCTGTTCCTGTTCATCCTGGTGCTCTCAGGCCTCTTCATCTTCTTCTACTACGTGCCGAGCCTGGGAGGGGCGCACGCGTCGGTGGCCTACCTCACGGAGCAGGTGCCCTACGGCGGGTTGATCCGGGGTATCCACCGGTATGCGGCCGACGCGTTCATCGTGGCGGCGCTGCTGCACCTGTTCCGCAACTGGTTCACCGACCGCTACCTGTTCGCGCGGGACTCCCCGTGGATCTCCGGCATGTTCATGCTGCTGCTGGGCGGGTTCGTCGGCGCAACCGGCTACATCCTGGTGTGGGACGAGCGGGGGCTGGTCGTCCTCTCGGTCTTCGTCGACATGCTGAAGTCCATCCCCGGTGCCGGCGACTTCCTGGCCGCCCTGCTGGTGGGCGGGTCGGGCCTCTCGGAGGGCACGTTGCCCCGCGTGCTGCTGCTGCACGTGGGGCCGGCCTCGGCACTCTACCTCCTCCTCTGGTGGCACTACGTGCGGCTGCGCCACCCCAAGGTCTGGCCGCCCGCCACCTGGGTGCTGATCTCGCTGGGGGTCGTCACGCTGCTGGCCGCGCTGGTGCCCGCTGTCAGCGGCACGCCCGCCGTCCCGGGCGCTGCGCCCCGCGCCATGGCCGTCGATGTCTTCTTCCTGCTGCCGTTCTGGCTGGCCGGCTACCTGCCGTCCATCGTGATCGTCGGGGCGGTCGCCCTGCTGTTCGCGGGCGGTTTCGTGATCCCCTACGTCAGCCGCGAGTCCCCCCGGCAGATGGGCGTGCGGCACGCCGGGGTGGCCCAGGTGATCGACGGGAACTGCACCGGGTGCGAACTGTGCTACTACGACTGCCCGTACAACGCCATTGTCATGGTGCCCTCGCCCTACCCTGGGCTGACGCGGGCCGCGGCGAACCGGAAGCTGCTGGCTGTCGTGGTCGACTCCCGGTGCGTGGAGTGCGGCATCTGCATCGGCGCCTGCCCCTTCGAGGCGCTGGAACTGCCGGGGTTGCTGGAGGCCGACGTGCGGCGGCGGATTGCCGAGGCGGTGCGCGCATGACGGACCCTGCCCCCCCACCCGGCGGGGGAGCGCCGCGCGTGGTGGGCTTCGTGTGCGACTGGGCGGTCTCCACGGCAGGCCTCACCGATGCCGCCGGCCGTCTGCTCGCCCATCCGTCGGTGGTGCTGATCCGCGTCCCCTGCTCGGGATTCATCCGGCCCTCGTGGCTGGAGGAGACGCTGCGGGATGGGGCGGATGGAGTCTTCGTCGTGGGGTGTCCGTACGGCGACTGCCTCAACCGCGAGGGAAACTACCTCATGCGGGAGCGCATCGAGCAACTGCAGCGGCGGCTGCAGCGCCGGAAGGTCGAGCCGGAACGGCTGTCCATGCTGGCCCACGGCCTCCACGACCGAGAGGCGTTCCTGGCCGACGTCGGGGCGCTGGTGGAGGCGCTGGAGCGGCTGGGGCCCGCGGCCAGGCCCGTCCCGCTGCGGGCCGCGGTCCCGGCAGCGGCCCCCGCTGAGGAGGGGAAACCGTGAAGCGCCCGCTGCGTGTATGGGTCTCCTACATCCTCTTCTACCTGTTCTTCTTCATCCTGCTGCTGTTCGTGGCATCGTTCGGGCTCATCGCCGAAGCCTGACCCGGTGAGCACCGACCTCGACCGGATCTACGCGCCCATCGCCGAGGATCTGCGTGCCCTGGGCGAGTTGCTGCGCCGCGAACTCGCCACCGACGACCCCTTCATCGGCGAACTGATCGGTCACGTGCTGGGCAGCCGGGGCAAACTGGTCCGGCCGGCGCTGGCGCTGCTGTCGGCGGCGGCAGCCGGCGGTGCCGATGAACAGCGGCTGCACCTGGCCGGGACGGTCGAACTCATCCACATCGCGTCGCTCATCCACGACGACATCATTGACGCCGCGGACCTGCGGCGCGGGATGTCCACGGTCAACATGCTCTGGGGCAATCAGGTGGCCGTGCTGCTGGGCGACTACCTGTTTGCCACCGCCTTCGACCTGGTGAGCCGGATCCGTCATCCGGACGTGGCGCCGGCGATCGCCACGGCGGCGGTCGCCATGAGTCAGGCCGAGATCCAGGCCGTCCGCATCGGGGGCGAGCCTTACGAGGACGAGGCCACCTACTACAGCATCATCGAGGGGAAGACCGCGCGGCTCTTCGCGGCGGCGTGCCGGGCGGGGGCGCTGATCGCCGGCGCGCCGCCGGCGATCGCCGACGCCCTGGAGGCCTTCGGGCTGCAGTGGGGGATGTCGTTCCAGATCACCGACGACGCCCTGGACCTGACCGGCAACCGCCAGGAACTCGGCAAGCCCATCGGCAGCGACATCGACACCGGCCGGGTGACCCTGCCGGTCATCGTGGCCCTCCGTCAGGCCTCCGAGGCCGACCGGCAGCGCCTGTCGGCCCTGGTCCGCCACCCCTCCGGCGATGGGGCCCAGGACGAACTGCGCGCGCTGGTGGACCGCTACGGCGGGCTCCGCGCGGCCCTGGAGTCGGCGCGCAGGTTCGCAGACCAAGCCCGCGTGGCGCTGACAGACCTGCCCCCGAGCCGGGCCAAGGACAGCCTCCAGGACCTGGCGGACTTCGTCCTGGTGCGGGCGCGTTAGGAGCGTGAGCCTCCTCTCAGAACGGACCTGGCTGCTCAACGTTGTCGCGCTGGGCGTCGGCGCGCACCTGGCGGTCACTCTTTTCCTCCTGCTGCGCTACCTGGACACCCGCGTGCCGATGGCGGCGTGGTGGGCTGCCGCCTACGGCCTGCTCACGGCCCACGAGGTGGTGGAGGTCGCCCTGGCGGGTCCGGCCACGCCAGGCTGGATGATCGCCCGCCACCTGTTGATCCTGGGGGCCGCGCTCCTGCTGTTTGGCGCCTTTCCCGACCACCGGCGATGGCTCCCCGTCGCCGCGCTGGCCGCGGCGCTGGCCGCCGGATCGGCCTGGCCGCTGGTGACCGCTGGCCTGGCATGGCCGTGGGCGGCGCTTGGGGCCTCGGTGCTGACCGGCGCGTTGTTCCTGGCCGCGGCCCGAGCCTACCACCGGCAGGTCGCCGACCGCCTCGATCCGGCAACCTGGCTGGTGACCTCTGCCCTGGCACTGACCGGGCTGCTCGCCCTCGGGTACCCGTTCCTGCGCCCCCAGCAGTGGGGGAGCTTTATCGGCGCCCTGTTCTCGGGCGGGTTCACGCTGATGCTCGGCGTCGGCCTGATCCTCCGTACCTGGCATGACACCCGCGAGGCGGAACTGCTGAACGCCATCGCCGTCGTCCTGAACAAGACCATGAACGTGCGCGATGCCCTGGGGGAGGCGCTGCGCCTGGTGGCCTCATTGCTGGGGATCGAGAGCGGATGGGTTTTCCTCCGCCGAGGCGGCCAATACGCGCTGGCGGCGTCCCACGGACTGCCGGTCCCGCTGGCCGCCGACGGCGGCGCCCGCATGGAGGGAGACTGCCGGTGCCTGCGATTGCTGGCCGGGGGCGAACTGCCCCTGGCCGTCAACATCCTGGATTGCCAGCGCATGGCCGACGCTGGCCTGCTGCACGCCCGTCACGCCAGCGTGCCGCTGCGGGCCAGCACCTCCACCGTCGGGCTGATGAACCTGGTCCTGCCCGGGGGGCGGCCCGTGGAGGAGCGCCGGCTGCAGATGCTGTCCGCGGTGGGCCACCAGATCGGACTGGCGATCGAGCGCGGGCTGCTGTTCGAGGAGGTGGTGGCCAAGGAGCGGACGCGAGGCCAGCTCATCGAGAAACTCCTCACCGCCCACGAGGACGAACGGCGCCGCATCGCCCGCGAGCTCCACGACGAGGCCGGCCAGGCCCTGACCGCTCTGATCGTGAACCTGGAACTGGCCGCCCAGGAGACCGACCCGCACCGCCTCCGGGCGCAACTGGGGCAACTGCGGGAACTGGCCGAACGGACCCTGGGCGAGATCCGGCGCCTCATCTATGACCTGCGCCCGTCCATCCTGGACGACCTGGGCCTGGTCGCCGCCCTGCGCTGGTACGCCAAGAACCTCCTCGATCCGCGGGGGATCGCCTGGTCTCTCTCGGTCAACGGAATGAGCGGCCGGCTGCCGGTGGGGCTGGAAACCGTGGTCTTCCGCGTGGTCCAGGAGGCGCTGACGAACGTGGTCCGGCACGCCGAGGCTTCCCAGGTCACGGTGGACCTGACGGTGGCCGGGAGGGAGCTGCGCGTCCGCATTGAAGACAACGGCCGGGGTTTCGATCCCGGCAGGCCCCGCCCGGCCGGCCGCGGCGGAGGGTACGGCCTGCTGGGGATGCAGGAACGGGTAGAATTAGTAGGGGGCCGATGGGAGGTCCAGTCCACGCCCGGCGTCGGAACCGTCGTCGCCGCGACCCTGCCGATTCGCGACGAGGGGGCGGCATGAAGAAGATCCGCGTGCTCATCGTCGACGACCACGCCATCGTCCGCGAGGGCGTGCGCATGATCCTCTCCGCCCACCCGGAGATCCAGGTAGTCGGCGAGGCCGGGACCGGTGAGCAGGCCGTGGCGATGGCCCAGACGCTGCGCCCCGACGTGGTCATCATGGACATCAGCATGCCCGGGATGAACGGGATCGAGGCCACGCAGCAGATCCGCGCCAGGGTCCCGGAGACCAGTGTGCTGGCGCTGACGATGCACGAGGATGACCACTATGTGTTCCAGCTGCTGCGGGCTGGCGCCTCGGGCTACGTGCTCAAGCGCGCGGCGGCCACCGATCTGGTCGACGCCGTGCGGGCGGCCAGCCGGGGCGAGGCGTTCCTCTACCCGTCGGTGGCCAAGAGCGTGGTCCAGGACTACCTCCGGCGGCTCGAGCGGGGCGAGGCCGAGCGCAAGCCCTACGACGGGCTCACCGAGCGGGAGCGGGAGGTCCTCACCCTCATCGCCGACGGGCACACCAACCAGGAAATCGCCAACCGCCTCTTCATCAGCATCAAAACCGTCCAGACCCACCGGGCGCACATCTTCGAGAAACTCGGCCTGCACGACCGGACCGAACTGGTGCGCTACGCCATCCGGGTGGGGTTGATCGAGCCGTAGGGGGGCGTATGACCTTCGCCTGTTCCGGACATCCGCGCAGCGCCCGGCAGCGCTGGTTCATCGAGGGGCTCCGGCGGGTGTTGCGCGCCCACGATCTGGAAGAGACCGGTCCCGACCGCGCGCCCAGGATCGTCCTCCACCTGGCCGACCGCATGGCGCCCCGGCCGTTCCGCCGCCGGGCGCAGGCGACCTTTGTCGTGGGCATCGTCGAGGGCCCGATCCCCGAGGGTCCCGTGCTCGCGGCCCTCTACCCGCTGCTGGTGCGCACCCTGGCCAACATGCTGCTCTACCTGACCGACGGCAGTGGGAGCCCGCTGGCCTACGTGGTGACCCTGGAGCAGGGCTACTTCACGATTCAGGAGCGCGAGGACGGCGTCTTCTTCGAGCAGGTCTTCGAGCGGCTCTACCCGCTGGCCTCGGCGCAACTGGTCATCAACAATGAGTTCCACGCCGACCTGGAACCCGAGCTGTGGGGAGGCGACCGCCTGACCGAGGCGCTGGCCGCCGCCGGCCGGCGGCTGGACGAGCTGCACCTGCTGCCGACCCCGTTTCCCATCGAGGAGCTGTTGGGCCCGCGGGAACTGGCGCACGTGCGGCGCCTGTTCGGGATCGGGGGCCTGTCCTACGGGAACCTGAGCGTCCGCAAGGACCCCCGCCGGTTCTGGATGAGCGCCAGCGGGGTCAACAAGGGCGCCATGAAGACCGTAGGGCGGGACATCCTCATGGTGAAGGGCTACGACCCCGGCCGCAACGTCATCCTGCTGTCGGTCCCGCCGAACCTCGAGCCGCGCCGGGTGTCGGTGGACGCCATCGAGCACTGGATGATCTACACCGAGCACCCCGGGGTCGGCGCCATCATCCACGTCCATGCGTGGATGGACGGTATTCCTTCGACCCAGATCCAGTACCCGTGCGGCACGCTGCAACTCGCGCAGGCCGTCGCCGATCTCGTGCGGGCGGCGCCGGATCCCACCCGGGCGGTCATCGGCCAGCGCAACCACGGGCTGACGATCACCGGCCCCACCCTCGAGGACATCCTGGAGCGGATCGACGGACGGCTGCTGCCCCGCGTGCCGATGGTGTAGGCCGATCGGCCAGGAGGCCCGAGAGGACTACTGGCCCGCGCGCCAGCGGTGGGGGCGGTGGCAGACGGTGCACGGCGTGGTCTTCAGCACCTCCGCCGGGTGGATCTGCGGCTTCGGGCGCTCGTGGCACGTCGTGCACACCACGACGGGTCGGGCCTGTTCGTGCGGCCGGTGACACTGGCTGCAGGCGAACTGCATCGGGGCATCGGGAGGCCACGACCCGACCTCGCGCGGGATGAGCCGGTGACACTCGAGGCAGGTCTGTCGGCCCGGACGCAGCGGCGTCTCGGCCCGCAGGAACTCATGGCAGTCCACGCAGTGCTGGTCGGCCATGGCCCGAATCTTGATGGCCCGTTCACCGCGGGTCTGGGCCACGTGGCAGGTCCCGCAGATCTCGGTGGGCGGGGTGAAGCGGTGGATGCTGGGCGCATGGCAGACCACGCACTGGATCTGGCGCTGCTGCGCGTGGATCCGGTGCCCGGCGGTGGCCGCCACCTGCCGCCACCGGGGATCGCCGCTCTCATGGCAGCGGGCGCAGACTTCCTTGGGGACCACGGCGTGCCGGCCGACCCGCTGCGGCTGACGGACCACAAACGTGATGACCTGCCGGGCGCTCTCGACGATGCTCGCCTCGTGACAGGCGTGGCAGTCCACCGTCCGGTGCTCGCTGGTCCGCCAGCGGTCCCAGGCCGGTTCCATGATGTGGCAGGACCGACAGAAGGCGGGGTCGTTCATGGTGTAATCCACCCCGCGCGCGACCCCGTAGACGGCGGCCGCCAGCAGGCCCAGACCCAACACCACGGCTCCGGCGGCCACCGGGCGCGGCCAGGCCCGCATGCGCTGGGACAGCGCGCGCAGCCACGTGCGCACCCGCCTCAGGGTTGCACCTCGGGAGCGATGGATCGGAGCATCAGGTCAACCGGACGCAGGATGCCGGATGGGGGATTTCCCTGCCTCCAGGCCAAACCCTGCCGGCCTGCCCGCACCCCGGGCGCCCGACGCTGCGCGGTGCCGCCTGGGATCGCCTAGGGTCATGGAGCGCCTCGTCCCCGTCTTCTTTGTCTACGGGCTCGCCTTCTTCGCCATGGGGCTGGCCATCGCGCTGGAAGCCCGCCGCGCCAGCGCGTTGGTGCTCTCCCGCCCGCTCCGCTACCTGGCAGTGTTCGGCCTGCTGCACGCCGCGGTGGAGTGGATCGACATGTGGATGATCGGGCCGGCTGTCGGGGCCGCCTCGCCGGCGCTTCGCATCCTCCGCCTGGCCCTGTTTGCCGGCTCCACGGTGGCGCTGGCCCAGTTCGGGGCCGACGTGATCGCCTCGACCGGGCGCCATCTCGCGGCGATCCGCTGGCTGCCGCTGCTGCTGGCCGTGTTCTGGACGCTGAACTGGGCGGTGATCCCGCACCTGGCGCCGGTGCCGGCCGGGGAGGTCCCCCGGACTCCGTCCTGCCTGCAGTGCCACGCCGCCGCGCTGCCTCCCGGGTCGGGTGCCTCCACTGCCCCGCTGGCGCCGGCCACCGTGCTGGCGGACGTCTGGTTGCGCTACCTGATCTACCTGCCGGGCTCGCTGCTGGCGGCGGCTGCCTTCTGGATGGTGGGACGCCGCCTGGCCGGGGAGGACTACCCCCAGATCGCGCAGGACTGCCGGTGGACGGCGATGGCCTTTGCGGCCAACGCCATGATGGCCGGCCTCGTCGTGCCGCCCGCGGCCTTTTTCCCGGCCTCGGTGTTGAACTACGACCGGTTCTTCGCCGCAGTCGGCGTGCCGCCGCAACTCTTCCGCGCGGGCATTGCGGTGCTCATCGCCGCGCTGGTGTTGCGGGTCCTGCGGGTCTTCGAACAGGAGGCCTCCCGGCGCCTGGCCGCCGCCACCGAGGCGAGGCTTGCCGCGCAGCAGCAGGCGCTGGAGGCGGTCGAGGCGGCGCGGGAGGCCGCAGAGCACTGGAACCGGACCCTGGAAGAGCGCGTGGCTGCCCGGACGCAGGAACTGGAGCGCCGCACGCGGGAGCTGGCCGCCCTCAACGCCATCGCGTCCACCGTGACGGGGTCGCTCGACCTGCAGGCCATCCTCGAAGCCACCGTGGACCGCCTGCTCGACCTCGTGGGCGCCGACGGAGGCGGGATCGTGCTCCGCCCGTCTTCGCCCGGCGGGCAGGCCTACCGGGTGTTCAGGGGGCCGGCCGCCGTCGAAGCCGAGCGCCTTGGCGGGTTCGAGCCCGGCGCCGTGGCCTCGGGCGTGATCGTCTTCCCGGAAGGGGGGGCGGGCCGGCCCTTCCTGCGGGTGCCGCTGCGCGCCAAGGACCGGCTGCTCGGCGAACTCGTGATCCTGGGACCGCCCGGCACCCAGTACGGCGATGGGGAGGTCGCCCTGCTGACCACGGTGGCCCAGCAGGTGGGTGTCGCGGTGGAGAACGCCCGGCTCTTCCACGAGACGGCGGCGCGCCGCCGCGAAGCCGAAACCCTCTACCGCCTGGGGGTTGAGATTACCGCGCTCTCGGACGTGAACCGCGTCCTGGACCTGGTGACCTCCAGCGCCCGCGACCTGCTGGCCGCAGACGTGGCCATGCTCAGCCTGGTGGATGCCGCCGGCCGGGTGGTGGTCCTCCGCGCGGCCAGCGGGCTGCGTGCCGACGCGCTCGCAGGCGTCGAACTGGCGCTCGGCCAGGGGCTGGCCGGTCAGGTCGTCCTCACCGGCCAGCCCCTTGTCGTGGCTGACTACCTGACCGAGGCCCGGATCTCCCGTGAGGACCCCATGGTGCGGCAGGAGGGCCTGCGGACCCACGTGGGCGTCCCGATCTCCGCCCGCGGGCGCGCGATCGGCTGCCTGGCGGTGGCGTACCGCCGCCGGCAGCCCGTGACCGACGACGACGTGCACCTGCTGAGCCGGATGGCCAATCAGGCGGCCATCGCCATCGAGAATGCCCGCCTCTATGAGCAGGTGCAGAGCCTCGCCATCCTGGAAGAGCGGGACCGCCTGGGCCGCGAAATGCACGACAGCCTCGGACAGAGCCTGGGGTTGTTGAACCTCAAGGTCAAGCTCGTCGAGGACCTGGTGAGCGCCGGTCGGACGCACGAGGCCCAGGAGGAACTGGCCCAGATCCGTCAGACGATCCGCGAGGCCTATGACGAAGTCCGGCACGCCATCATGGGCCTGCGGACCTCCGGGGCCCGCGAGGACCTGGAAGTCGCCCTCCGCGTGCAGGTGGCGCGGTTCCGCGAGCAGGCCAGACTCCCCGTCGTCTACGAGGTGGCCGGTCCCATCCCCACGGTACCAGCCCTGGCCGCGGTGCAGATCACGCGCATCGTGCAGGAGGCGCTGACCAACGTCCGGAAGCACGCAGAGGCGAAGGCCGTGCGGGTCACGCTGGGCGTGGAGGACAGCCGTCTGGCGGTGCGCATCGTCGACGACGGCCGCGGGTTCGACGTCGAGGCCACCCAGCAGGCCCCTGGCGCCCGGTTCGGCCTGGAGACCATGCGGGAGCGCGCCGAGAGCATCGGGGGCACGCTGACCGTCACGTCCGCACCCGGGGCCGGGACGACGGTGGCGCTCTCGGTGCCGGTGCCGGAGCCGGCATCGCCCCCCCGCTCCTAGCGGGAGTTCGGAAGATGGAGAAGATCCGGGTCCTGCTCGCCGACGACCATGCGCTGTTCCGGCGCGGGCTGGCCAGCCTGCTGGCGAACCGCGACGACCTCGAGGTGGTGGGGGAGGCCTCAAGCGGTGAGGAAGCCATCGACCGTGCCCGGGAACTGATGCCCGACGTCATCCTGATGGACGTCCGGATGCCGGGGGAGGGCGGCCTGGAGGCCACGCGCCGCATCAAGGAGGAGATGCCCTACGTCAGGATCGTCATCCTGACGGTCTCCGAGGATGAGGAAGACCTCTTCGCCGCCATCAAACACGGAGCGCAGGGCTACCTGCTCAAGAACATCGACCCCGACGACCTGATCGCCTGCATCCACCAGGTCCAGCGCGGGGAGGCGCCGCTGGCCCCGGCCATGGCGACCAAGATCCTCCGCGAGTTCAGCGCGGCCGCCCCCCGCCCCGGGCCGACCCTGACCCCCAGGGAGCGCCAGGTGCTCGAGCTCGTCGCCAGGGGCGATGCCAACAAGGAGATCGCCCGGGCCCTCCAGATCTCCGAGAACACGGTCAAGAACCACCTGCGCAACATCCTCGAGAAACTCCACCTCCAGAACCGGGTGCAGGCGGTCATGTACGCGCTGCGGGAAGGCCTGATCTCCCCGCCGGGCGGCGGCCGGCACGAGGGCCGCGACCCCGAAGATCCCCCATCTAGTCAGGACGGACGAGGCAGGACCTAGCCGCCCCGGACCACGGCGGCCGCTCCGGCACCACCCGGAGGGGGCATCCGGGGATGCCTCGATGTTCCTCTGCCCGATCGCCCCAACCAGCGATTGGCCCGGCGCGGGCCCACCCCTACCCTGAAGTCAGGAGAGATCGGCGATGCGCTGCCGGGTCCTGATCTGGTCTGCACGGTCCGTCTTCGTGAAGGCGATGCGCAGCCTGGCGGCCCGCGAAGGGCTGGAGGTCCTCGCCGTCGCCAGGACGCCCGAAGCGGCGCTGGCATGCGCGCGGATGCACCGGCCGGATGCGGTGCTGGTGGATCGGGAGACCGAGGAACGCCATCCGGACGGGGTGGTGCACCTGATGACCGAGGGCGCCCCGACCAAGGTCGTGGCGGTGGACCTGCTGGGCGAGTCGGCCATCGTGCTCGAGGGCCGGTGGGCTCCGGCGGTGACGGTTCGAGACCTGCTCCAGGTGATCGAGGGGGGCCTGGCATCCCAGGCCGCATGAAGGGAGGGACCACCATGCACCCGATCGGCATCGCGCTGGCGTTCCTGGTGTTCTGGTCGTTTGCGGCTGTCGGCGTGTTCCTGCTGGCATCCGGCGGCCGGCGACTCCGCCAGGCCCGCAACGCGTTCTGGGCGCTGGTCAGCGGCGCCGTCATGCTGCTGGGGGTGGCGCTCACGGGCGCGGGTGTCTACGCGACGTTTGTCGTCCTCTACGGTCGGTAGCATCCCGGCGCGTCTGCGGCCGCAGCATCCGGCCTGCGCGTGACGGAGCCACGGGAGCACCGGACAGGCGTGCGCCTGCCGCCCCGTGGCTTTCGTGTTGTGCTATCCTAGGGGCAATGCCGGTCGTCGAGGGGGCCTGAGTGCACTGGCTCATCCTGATCGTTGCCGCGGCATGGCTCTTCGCATCACCGATACCCGCTCTGGCCCAGGACAACGCAGCCTGCCTTGCCTGCCATCAGGTTGAGGGGACGAAGGTCACGTTCCCCGGGGGCGGCGAACTCGACGTCACCATCAACCCCGACAAGTTCGCGGCATCGGTCCACGCCTCGTTCACCTGCACCACCTGCCACACCCGGCACGCGGACTACCCCCATCCGCCCAGGACCGCCAACACCGCGCGGGCGTACCGCGTGACGGCCCAGGAGATCTGCGCGGGCTGTCACGCCGATCAGCAGCGGGACTTCGACGGGGGCGTCCACGGCGGGGGCGTGCGGATGGGCCTGGGTGATGTCCCCCTGTGCACGACCTGCCACACCGCGCATGCGGTGATCAAGCCCAAGAGCGCCGCCTTCCGCAACAGCATCCCCGAAGTGTGCGGCAACTGCCATGCCGACGAGGCCGTCATGCGGCGCTACGGGCTGCGCCCGGTCTACCAGGCGTACCTGGAGGAGTTCCACGGGGTCACGACCCGGCTCTACCGCATTGTGACCCCGCTGAGCCCGTCGCCGGCCGCAGTCTGTTACGACTGTCACACGGCGCACCGCGTCCTGCGCGTGGCCAACCCCCTGTCCCCGGTGGCCCCGGGGAACCTCCTGGCCACCTGCCGCCAGTGCCATACCACGGCCGGTCGCTTCTTCGCCACCGCCTGGACCGAGCATCGTGCGCCCAGCCTCCAGTATGCTCCGCTGGTCTACCTGGTGCAGGTCTTCTACCTGATCCTGATCCCCGCCGTGGTGGGCGTGCTGGCGCTGCTGACGGTGCTGGACCTGTGGCACTGGGCCGTGACCAGGTGGGGAGGGGGCGGCGCGTGAGGCGCTACCGCGGCCCCTACGTGGAGCGGTTCTCGCTGGCGCAGCGCATCGAGCACTTCGTCCTCCTGCTGACCTTCAACGTGCTGGCCCTCACCGGCCTGCCCCAAAAGTACGCCACCACAGGGTGGGGGGAGCGCCTGATCGCCGCCATGGGCGGCATCGACCAGACCCGGTTCATCCACCGGACCACTGCCGTCATCCTGATGGCCCTCGGAGTCTGGCACCTGGCCAGCGTCCTCGTGACCCGGAAGCGGCGCCTCCGCGCGCACGATATGAACCTGACCCTCAAGGACCTCCGGGACCTGCTGGCCGACATCCGGTACCTGGCCGGCCTCTCCCGCCAGCGCCCCGCCTTCGGTCGGTTCGACTACCGCCAGAAGTTCGAGTACTGGGCGGTCCTGTGGGGGACGATCATCATGGCCGCCACCGGTCTGGTCATGTGGTTCCCGGCCCTGGTCTCGCGCTGGCTGCCCGGCGTGGTCATCCCGGCGTCCCGGGTCGCCCACGGCGGGGAGGCGCTGCTGGCGCTGTTTGCCGTGATCATCTGGCACTTCTACAACGCTCACTTCCGGCCGGACATCTTCCCCATGGACCCGGCGATGTTCACCGGGAAGATCCCGCTGGAGCGGGCCGAGCGCGAACACCCGCGGGAAGTGGAGGAACTGCGGCATCTGGGCGTCCTCCCGCCGGCGTCGGAGCCTGCGACGCCGTCTGGAGGCGATACCACGCCCTCCTCATCCAACTAGCCTGCATCGCACCGCGGCCGGTCAGGTCTTCGCCCGATGCCTCCGCTGGGTAAATACCGCATCCGCCGTATGGTCGCAGACTGCGGCGCTCCCTAGGATGGTCCTGACTTTGGCATGTCGGGGATGTGCGCGGGCTTAAGCCAGCGCACCGGGAGGATGAGCATGGGAAGCAGATCCGCACCGGGACTCCCGGCGAAGCCAGCGATACGGCGCCGGGAGCTGTTGCGGCGCGGGGCGGCGGTTGCGGCCGCGGTGGGCGGCGGCGGGGCCCTCGCGGAGGTCCTGACGCGGCGGCGCACCGAGGCCCACCCGGCGGTGCCGGCGGCGATCCGCGACCCCAGGCCCGGTGAGCACCCGCTCGTCCGCATGCAGCGGGAGCTGCACCGGGCTCTGGCCAAGCCGATTGAGCGGCGCCAGTGGGTGATGGTGGTCGACACCAGGCGCTGTATCGGCTGTGACGCCTGCACGGTGGCCTGTATCGCCGAACACGGACTGCCGCCGGGCGTCTCCTACCGGACGGTCGTGAAGGTGGAGGCCGGCGCGTTCCCCCACGTCGAGGCCTTCTTCAAACCGACCAACTGCATGCAGTGCGACAAGCCGCCCTGCCTGCCGGCGGCCAACGCCGTCAGCCCCGGTGCCATGGCCAAACGGCCGGACGGGATCGTCACGGTGGACTACGCGAAGTTCCACCGAAAGGCCTACGAGGCCGCCCGCAAGGCCTGCCCCTACAACGCGCTCTCCTTTGACGAGGGTCGCTACTGGACCCAGGGCACCCCAGCGCTGCAGGCCTACGAGACGCGCCCGAAAGTCGAGTACGGAAGGGTCTGGACCCGCTTGAACGGTGCCTTGCCCATTGGCGCGGGCCGGAAGTGCCACTTCTGCCTGCAGCGGATCGAGGCCGGGTTGCTGCCGGCGTGTGTGGCGACGTGTATCGGCGGCGCCCTGTACTTCGGCGACGCCGGCGACCCCGACAGCCTGGTCTCCGAACTGCGGCGCCAGGAGAAGGCCTGGCGCGTCAACGAGAGCCTGGGCACCGAGCCGCGCATGTACTACCTCGGCGCGGCCTCGCGCAAGACGATGCCGGCTACCACGCCCGAGTCGTGCCAGGCCTGTCACGGACGGTAGAGGAGGAGCGCCATGGCCAGGAAGATGCCCGCGCACACCACCCGTCGCAGGCTGCTGGCCTCCGCCGCCCTCCTGGGCGGGGCGGCGGCCTACGGCCAGATCGCAAAGGTGCTGAGCACGCCGGCCCTGGCGGAAGCGGCCGAGGCCGGGGCGCCCTACCCGTATGGGAAGCCCGAGAACACACTCTACACGGTCTGCCTCCAGTGCAACACCGGCTGCGGCATCAAGGTGTACCTGGAGCGCGGCGTGGCCGTCAAGATCGAGGGCAACCCCCTCAGCCCCTGGACGATGGCCCCGCACCTGCCGTACCGGACGCCGGTCGCCGACCTCGCGGCGGTGAATGGCGCGATCTGTCCGAAAGGGCAGGCCGGCCTCCAGACCGTCTACGATCCCTACCGGATCCGCACGGTGCTCAAGCGGGCGGGTCCGCGTGGGTCGAACAAGTGGAAGAGCATCCCGTTCGAGCAGGCCATCAGCGAGATCGTCAACGGCGGCCGGCTCTTCGCAGAGATCCCCGGCGAGGAGCACCGCGTCGTGGAAGGGTTCAAGGATGTCTACGCCCTGCGCGATCCCGCGCTAGCCCGCGCCATGGCCACCGACGTCGCCCTGGTGAAGAGCAAGCGGATGACGGTCGAGCAGTTCAAGGCGAAGTACCGGGCCCATCTGCACGTCCTCATCGACCCCGATCACCCCGACCTGGGTCCCAAGAACAACCAGTTCGTCTACTGGAAGGGCCGCGAGAAGGGCGGCCGGGGGGACTTCGTTACCCGCTTTGCCGGCGACGCCTTCGGCACCGTCAACCGCCACGGCCACACCACCGTCTGCCAGGGCTCCCTGTACTTCACCGGCAAGGCCATGAGCGACCAGTACGTGGGCGGCACGTGGACCGGCGGCCGGAAGTTCTACTGGCAGGCGGATACCGAGCATGCCGAGTTCATCATCTTCGTCGGCGCCAACCCCCTGGAAGCCAACTACGGGCCGCCGCTGCGCGCCGGGAAACTGACCGGGGGGATCGTCAGCGGGCGCCTCAAGATCGCGGTGGTGGATCCGCGATTCTCGCGGTCAGCCAGCAAGGCCTGGAAGTGGATCCCCAACAAGCCGGGGACCGAGGCCGCCGTCGCCATGGCCATGATCCGGTGGATCGTCGAGCACCAGCGGTTCGACGCCAGGTATCTGGCCAACGCCAACCGGGCTGCGGCGGCCGCCGACGGCGAGCCGACCTGGAGCAACGCCTCCTGGCTGGTGAAGATCGAAGACCACCAGCCCGGGAAGTTCCTGCGAGCGGCGGAGATCGGCCTCTCCGACCGCGACCTGTTCGTGGTCCTCAAGGACGGCACACCCGTCGCCGTGGACCCCTACGATACCCGGACGCCGGTCGAGGGCGACCTCCTCGTGGACACCGTGGTGGGCGGGTTCCGGGTGAAGAGCGCGCTGCAGGTGCTCTACGACGAGGCGCGCAAGCGCTCCATCGCCGGGTGGGCGGCGCTGGCAGGGGTGTCGGCCGACGACCTAATTGAGGTGGCCAGGGAGTTCACCAGTCACGGCAAACGGGCCGCGGTGGACCTCCACCGGGGGTGCAGCCAGCACACGAACGGCTTCTACAACTGCTTCACCTGGTACGCCTTGAACACGCTGATCGGCAACTACGACTGGAAGGGCGGCTCGGCCTGGGCGAGCGCCTACGACCAGGCTGGCGGTCGGCCCGGCGCACCGTTCAACGTGCGGGCGATGCACCCCGGGCGCACGACCGCCTTTGGGACCCCCTTGATCCGCAACGAGGAGAAGTACGAGGACTCCACGCTGTTCTCGGGTTACCCGGCCCGGCGCCAGTGGTATCCCATGGCCAGCGACATCTACCAGGAACTGCTGCCGTCGGCCGCCGAAGGGTACCCCTACCCGATCAAGATCCTGCTGCTCTACATGGGCTCCCCTGCCTACGCGCTCCCGGCCGGGCACACCAACATCGAGCTGCTGGCCGATCCCACCAAGATCCCCCTGGTGATCGCCTGCGACATCCTGATCGGCACCACCTCCATGTACGCCGACTACATCTTCCCCGACCTCACCTACCTGGAGCGGTGGGAGTTCCACGGGACCCACCCCAGCGTGCTGCCCAAGGTCCAGCCAATCTACAGCCCGGTGATCGCGCCGCTGACCACGTCGGTGCGGGTGTACGGGGAGGAGGTGCCCGCTTCGTTCGAGGCCCTGATGCTGGCCATCGCCGAGAGACTGGGACTGCCGGGGTTTGGGCCCGACGGGTTCGGCCCGGGGCAGCCATTGACCCGTCCCGACGACTTCTACATCCGCCTGGTCGCCAACGTGGCGTTTGGCGACCGCGCCGGCGACGAGGTCCCCGACGCCTCCCCCGAGGAGGAACGCCTGTTCCTGGCCGCCCGGGCCCATCTGCCCAAGTCGGTCTTCGACCCCGAGCGGTGGCGGGCAATCCTGGGCGAGCGGTGGTGGAAGAAGCTCGTCTTCGTGCTCAACCGCGGAGGACGGTTCGCGGACTACGACTCGGCCTTCGACGGCGAGAGGCTCCGCGGACACTACGGGAACCTGGTGAACCTCTACCTGGAGAAACTGGCGACCACGAAGCACGCGCTGACCGGTCGATCCTTCTCGGGCGCTCCGGGCTACCACCCGGTCGCGGACAGCCTGGGCCGGCCGATTCGGGACGAGGCCGCGGGCTACGACCTGCACCTCATCACCAACCGGATCATCCTCCACACCAAGAGCCGGACGATCACGAACTACTGGCTCACCGGCATCCTGCCGGAGAACGACATCGTGATGCACCCGAGGGACGCCCGGGCCCGCAACCTGAAGGACGGGGATCGGGTGCGCATCGTTTCGGCGACCAACCCCCGAGGCGAGTGGGACCTGAAGAACGGCCAGCGCATTCCCATGGTCGGCCGTCTGAAGGTCTCAGAGGGCATCAGGCCGGGCGTCATCGCCTTCCCCCTGGGATACGGGCACTGGGCCACGGGCGCCGTCGATGTCATGGTCGACGGCCGCCGCATCCGGGGCGATCCGCGGCGCCGAACCGGCATCCACGCCAACGCGGCCTTCCGGACCGACCCCCAGTTCCCCAACACCTGTCTGACCGACATGGTCGGCGCGAGCGCCGTCTTCTACGACACGAAGGTCAAGGTGGTCCCGGCATGACAGGCAGGTAACCCGGGGGTCGGTGCGGTAGACATTACACATATTAAGGACCAGTTCGCACCTCCCAGGACAGCAGCGTGGCGAGACCGCCCCTGCGGGTCACCCGACGATCACTGGCCGACTACCTAATTGGCACCGGCCTGGCGGGCCTGGCCGGAACGATCCTCTACCCGCTCGTCCGCTACCTGATCCCGCCCAAGGTCAGGGAGGTCTCGGCAGGTAGCATCGTGGCCGCCAAGGTCGCCGAGGTCGCGCCCAATTCCGGCAAGGTGTTCCTGTTCGGGGGCAAGCCCGCCATCCTGGTGCGGACGCCGGAGGGGACCTTCAAGGCCTTCAGCGCCGTCTGCACGCACCTGGCCTGCACGGTCCAGTACCGGCCGGAGATCGGGCACATCTGGTGCGCCTGCCACGACGGCCACTACGACCTCAACGGGCAGGTGCTGGCCGGACCGCCGCCGCGTCCGCTGCCCGAGTTCAGCGTGACGGTCAGGGGGGATGACGTGATCGTGACCCGGCCGGCGTGAGGCCCATGGGATTGGGCGCCTGGCTCGAAGACCGCCTCCGCTGGCGCGCCGCCGACCAGTTCCTCCGCCACAAGCGCGTGCCCCTGGTCCGGCACGGATACGTCTACTACTTCGGCGGGATTACCCTCTTCCTGTTCCTCATCCAGGTCGTCACCGGCCTCCTGCTGTTGATGTACTACCGGCCCACGGCAGACGCCGCCTACGAGAGCGTCCGCTTCATCATGGCCAGGGTCCAGTTCGGGTGGCTGGTGCGCTCGGTCCATTCCTGGGCGGCCAACCTCATGGTGTTCTGGGTCTTCGCCCACCTGTTCGGAGCCTTTTTCCTGCGGGCGTATCGCCGTCCCCGGGAACTCACCTGGATCTCGGGCGGCCTGTTGCTGTTCGTCACGCTGGCCTTCGGGTTCACCGGCTACCTGCTGCCCTGGAACATGCTGGCCTACTTCGCCACCAAGGTCGGGACCGAGATCGTCGGGGCCGTGCCCCTGGTCGGCGGCCCGCTGCTGGTGCTGCTGCGCGGCGGCGAGGACGTTACCGAGGCGACGCTCAGCCGCTTCTTCGGCATCCACGTGGCCATCCTGCCGGCGCTGACCACGCTGCTGCTCGGCCTCCACCTGTTCCTGGTGCAGTTGCACGGGATGAGCCACCCCGGGGCCCGGCCGCCGGGCCGCGCGCTGCCGTTCATCCCGCACGTCGTCCTGCGGGAGGCAATGATCTGGCTGGGGATGACGGCCCTCCTGGCCGTGCTGGCGGTGCTGCTCCCCTGGCCGGCGGGCGAGAAGGCCGATCCGCTGGCGCCGGCGCCCGCCGGCATCAAGCCCGAGTGGTACTTCGTGTTCATGTTCCAGACGCTCAAGCTGATCCCGTCCCACGTGCTGGGGCTGGAAGGTGAGCAGGCGGGCATCGTGGCCTTCGTGCTGGGCGCGGCGGTGCTGCTGGCCGTGCCGTTCCTCGATCGCGGAGAGGAGCCCACCCGGGCGACGCGGATCGTGCGGGCGGCGGGCGTGGCGGCCGTGCTCTACATCGTCGGGATGACCGCATACGGCTACCTGGCACCGTAGGTGACCGATGGTCGGTCGGGTGCGGTGGGCAGTCCTGATCGGCGCGGCGGCGTGGCTGTGGCTGGCACCGCCCGGGCGCACCGCCGCGGCACCGGCTCCCCCGCCGCCGCCAGCCGCCCCTGCCGACAGTTGCACCGGCTGCCACCGCACCCTCGGAGGCCGCCTGGCTGCCCCGACGCAGGCCATCGCCGATGACATCCACGTGCGGCGGGGCTTCTCGTGTGCCGCCTGCCACGGAGGCGATCCGCAGGCGCCGGGCATGGAGGCCATGGATCCCAGGAAGGGCTTCGTGGGCAAGCCCGGGCGCCAGCGGCTCCCGGCGCTGTGCGGGCGCTGCCATGCCGATCCGGCCTTCATGCGCCGGTACAATCCCGCCACCCCCACCGACGAGGTCGCCCGCTTCCTCACCAGCGTCCACGGCCAGAGGCTGGTGAAGGGCGACGTGAAGGTCGCCACCTGTACGAGCTGTCACGGCGTGCATCCCATCCTGGCCGTCGCCGACAGCCGATCCCCGGTCTTCCCGTCCAATGTGCCCGGCACGTGCGCGCGCTGCCACGCCGACGCGCGGTACATGCAGCCCTACGGGATTCCCATCACGCAGTATGCGGAGTATCAGGCCAGCGTGCACGGCGAGGCGCTGCTGCAGCGCGGGAGCAAACAGGCGCCGGCCTGCAACGACTGCCACGGCAATCACGGCGCGGTGCCACCCGGGGTCGAGTCGGTGGCCAACGTGTGCGCCCAGTGCCACGCCTCCCAGCGCGACCTGTTCGTCCGCAGCCCGCACCGGGTGCCCTTCGAGGGTATGGGACTGGCTCAGTGCACGGCCTGCCACGGTACCCACAAGATCCTCCGGCCCACCGACGAGATGGTCGGGGCCGCCCCTCCGGCAGTGTGCGCCCAGTGTCACGCCCCCGGCAGCAAGGGCGCCGCCGCCGCCACCGCCATCCGGTCGGCGCTGGAGGACCTGAAGCAGGCCCTGCAGGCCGCCACCCAGGTGGTGGCCCTCGCCGAGCACGCGGGCATGGACATGACCGACGCCAAACTCCCGCTCAATGACGCCCAGACGCAGCTCATCCTGGCGCGCAACCTGGTGCACAGCCTCTCCCTGCGCGAGGTGCAGTCGGCCGCCACCGAGGGCGTGGGGCTCGCGCGCCGCGCTGCCGACCTGGGCCTGGCCGCCCTGGATGAGATCGCGTTCCGGCGGCGGGGCCTCGTGGTGGCGCTCGTGGTGATCGCGGTGCTCGTGCTGGGGCTCTACCTCAAGAGCAGGACGCTGGGAGTCCCGGGCAATTCGTAGCGCGGCCCCCGCTGACAGCGTTCGGGCGCCTACCGCGGAGGCGGCCCGAAGACCGCCCGACCGCGCACCGTCTACTTCAGCGCGTCCAGCGTCGTGAGGATCACCTGGCGGACGAACCGGGGGTTGTGGACCCCGAAACTGCCGTCGCCCTCCACCAGCCAGTAGTTCCACCCCGCGCGCACGATCGGATCGCTGGTGGCAAACGTTGGCCGACCGGCGGCGTCCCGGAGTTCCCCGAGCTGGGTTGTGATCCTCCGCCCGGTGGACAGATGCAACACCACGCCCTGTTGGCCGGCGACCTCGGTCAACTCGATCCGGGCGATGGTGACCGGGTCAATCGTCACAGTTTCGGTAAACGCGTACACCTTGGCATCCCACGCCCGCGCCGCCCGGATCCGGTCCCGGCTGGCGAGAATCTTGCCCGTGATGACCTCCTCCAATTCATGGATCAGCGTCTTGGTCGGGCCCTGGACGCGGGCCGTCGTCATCTCACGGCCGTGGCAGCGGCTGCAGACCATCGGGTCCGCCTTGAAGGTGTGGGGCTCCTTGCTCATGCGCACGTGGCACGTCACGCAGGAATCCCCGATGAACGACGCATGGGGCGAGATGAAGTTGTTGCCGTAGTCGAGGAAGTAGACGTTCTTGCCCATGATGACGTCGCCCTGGGAGGATGTGTGGGGGGCGGTGTACCGGCGTGGATCCTCCTGGTTCCAGACGATGGCGCCGTTGCGCGAGTTGTGGCAGAGCATGCACTGAGCGCCCAGGCCCACCCCGATGGCGCGGAAGCCGGCCGGGAGCAGCGGGGTGCTGCCCGCCTGACGGAGGGTGAAGTCGGCCTGGTGGCAGGTCGTGCAGGTGATGGGCCGCACGCTGAACCGGCTCAGCCCGATCCCGACCAGATAGGGCACGTCGGCGGCGGACCCATCGGGTTTGGCGATCAGGCCGGGGTTCCCCCGCTGCATCTGCGGCAGCCAGGCCAGGAAGCCCTGCTCGGCATGGCACCGGCCGCAGTGGGCGGCGACCGGCCCGCGGCGGCCGTCGGCCGTCGCTTCCAGGGTGGGGCGGAGGCGGTTCGCGTGCTTTGACTTCGCCCACTGGGCGCGCTGGTCGGCCTGGGCCCGGACCGCCGCCACGCCCACGCCGAAGAGGACAACAGCGGCAAGTGCGACCACCCAGAAGGAGGTAAGTGCACGGCCCCAGCGCACGAGCATCACCCTCGGGTCCCGTCGCTCCCCTGTCGGCGGGCGATTTTTGATGAGTATGTTTCGTGGAACCAGGGGCACTTCCTGCTGGCGCGCTCCCTGGTTACGCGTCGGCTCACGAGCACGTCGGCGGCCGACGGGCCAAGCGCCCGCGGCCGCCGTGGGGCGCGCCGTGCTGTGCGGCCCCCTACTTGCCCAGACTGTGGATCCCTCTGACGTTGGCCGCCGCCCAGGCCTTGGTCCGATCTGAGTGACAGCGCAGGCAGACGAACTCCAGCGTGTTCGCGGGGCTGCCCACCGCGCGCCCGTCGGGCGTGAACAGGCTGGCGTCGGGGTCAGTGTTGATCTTGAACAGGTGGCTGGGGTCGTCGGCCTCCCACCGGCTCCTCGCCACCGCGTTGGGCCCCGTGTTCGGCATGTGGCAGCTCGTGCACGCTAGGCGTGCGAGTTGATGCTTGCTGCCCCGGAAGGCCGCCGCGTTGCCGGTGTGGCAGTTCTCGCACGTGCCGGTGGCCTTGACCTGGCGGGCGCGTCGGTGCGGGTCGTGGCAGGTCACGCAGGAGAGCCCCGCCCGGTTGTGCGGGCTGGCGAGGAATTCCTGATACTGCTCCCGGTGTTGGACCCAACCGCCGGCTGCGGGGATCACGCTCATGTCGGTGCCGCGCCGGTGGCACTGGCCGCACAGCGACGCGCTGCGCTCGAGGCGGATGTTGGCCTTCGACGGATTCGACGCGTGCACCTGACCCCGCCCGTGACACGCCTCGCACTGGACGCCGTTGAGCGCCCAGGTGCCGATCAGCCCTGGCCTGCGGAGCTGGTTGCCGATGGGCACATACCCGGTGGTGTGGCATTCCCCGCAGTCGTAGGGCAGCCTGCGGCCGGGTTCATAGTTGACCCACTGGGCGGTCTCGAGGTTGAACTGGTTGCGACCCGAAATCTTCCCGTCCGGACTGCCGGTCAGGATGAAGCCGTCCTGCCCCACGTAGCGGGCCTTCCAGCGGAAGCCGCCGATCACGAAGAGGACGTCGTCCCAGGAGACGTAGTCGGGCTTGGGTAATCCGGCCGCCCGTGCCTCGGCAGCGGTCCGCAGCTTGGCCGGGTGGCCCGTGGTGCGGAAGGTGTCGTAGATCGGCCGGTGGCAGGTGGCGCAGGTTTCGGAGCCCACGTACCCGGCCCCGAAGAATCCGGTCGGGCGGGGCGCCGCAGACGGCCCCCGCGGGCCTGCCACGAGCAGCACCCCGAAGGCGAGGGTGCCGAACACGAGGGCGGTCAGGATGCAGACCACGCATGAACCGACCCTCCCCATCGAGTGGGTCTGGCCCCCTCACCCCCGGAGGCCGTGCGTCCGGCTTCTACTTCCTGGGCTTCGAGGCCGGATTGCCAGGGTGCGTTCCGGCTTTGATTTCGTCCAGGTTGCTGAACCCGTCCTTGTCGGAGTCGAGCTTCTCGATAGACTGCAGGATCTTGGCGTCCACGGCCTTGCCCGCCGCAGCCTTGCCCACGTCCGCCCCGTAGGGGTTGAGGTTCGTTTTCGCCGGCGGCATGGCCGTGTGGCACACGGTACACGGCATCGCCTTGGCCAGGTCGGTCCCGTCCTTGATGTAGGCCCCGTAGGTCTGCCTGAAGACCGCGGCGTCGGGCGCCTTGGCGGCAGCCCAGGTCACCGCGGCGACCACCGTGAGGGCGGCCAACCCCACCCAGACGGACCTGCGCAACTTCGGCACGGAGATCCCTCCCTGCGTGTTCACCGGTCGGCCTCGGGCGGCCACCAGGCATCCTCAACAGGATGCCCCAAGCATCCATGCTACCCGGCCTGGCGCGCTCTTGCGACACAGTCTAGCCCCAGTCGTCCTCCGGTGACAATACGGTCTGCCCCCGATGCAGCCCGCCCGGCTGAGAGCCGAGGGATCTGCCATCGCATGACGGCCGCCCGCCAGCGGCCGACCGCGTCAGGTGTCCGGCGGAAGCGCAGGAATCGAGCGGTCACCTGATATTCCCGCATCGAGGCAACCCGGATAATGCAGGCAGGAAGCGCCGTGCCATGAAGGTGGCGATTTCCGGGAAGGGCGGCGTGGGCAAGACCACGGTCGCGGCCCTGCTGGCTGCCGAGCTGGTCCGCCGGGGGTACCGCGTCACCGCCGTCGACGCCGATCCGAACCCTACCCTGGCGGCCGCCCTCGGCTTTCCGCCCGTGCCCGTGATTCCCCTGCTCGAGATGAAAGACGAGATCGAGCAGCGCGTCGGCGGTGCCGACGGCTTCATCCGGCTCAACCCCCAGGTGGACGACCTGGTCACCCGCGCGGCGGTGACCCACGGCGGGATCCAGCTGATCGTCGCCGGCGCCATCACCCGCGGCGGCGGGGGGTGCGCGTGTCCCCAGAGCGTGCTGCTGCGCCGGCTCCTGGAGCACCTCGTGCTGGAGCGCGACGAGGCGGTGGTGATCGACCTGGAGGCGGGCCTGGAGCACCTCGGCCGGCGCAGCGCACAGGCTTCCGATGCGCTCCTGGTCGTGGTGGATCCCAGCCGCGCGAGCCTGGAGACCGCCGGGCGCATCCGCCGCCTGGCGTCGGAGATCGGCATCACGCAGGTGCTGGCGGTCGCCAACCGGGTCAGGGGAGCCGGCGATGCGCTGTACGTCGCCGCCCACCTCGACGGCCTCGACCTGATCGCCTCGATTCCCTACAGCGAAGGCCTCGCGGACGCCGAGCGGCAGGGCGGGGAGGCTGCCGGCGTCGATCCGGCGGTGGCGGAGGCGGTCAGGCGGCTGGCCGATGCACTGACAACGCGGACGAGAGGGAGGGTCAGGCCATGAGCGAGTCGGTGCCGGCCCAGGTTCGGACCGATCCCGCCAGCCTGCAGATGCGGGAGCGGGCGAAGGCCCAGGGCATCGGGACCATCTGGGACCGCTACAGCGCCCTGGGCTCCCAATGCCGCGTGGGGGAACTGGGGATCTGCTGCACGATCTGCCATCTGGGGCCGTGTAATCTGGGCCTGCCAGGGAGCCGGCGGCCGCAGGTGGGGGTGTGCGGGGCCACCCTCGATACCGTGGCGGCCCGCCGCCTGGCCCGCGACATGGCCGCCGGGTCAGCCGCCCACTCCGACCACGGCCGGTCGGTGGCGCACCTCCTCCTGATGGCGGCCCGGGGCCAGGCCCCGGGGTATGGCATCAAGGATGAGCGCAAGCTGCGGACGCTGGCGGCCGAACTGGGCGTGGCCGCCGACGGCCGCACGGCGGCCGAGGTCGCCGAGGGCGTCGCGCAAGCCTGCCTTGAGCAGTTCGGCCAGCAGGACGGCGAGTTGCCCTTCACCCGCCGCGCCCCCGCCAGGCAGCAGGAGACCTGGCGCCGACTCGGGATCGCCCCGCGCGGCATCGACCGCGAGATCGTGGACGTGATGCACCGCACCAACATGGGCGTGGACAACGACTACCGGAGCATCATCCTGGCCGGTATCCGCAGCGCGCTGGCCGACGGGTGGGGCGGTTCGATGATCGCCACCGACCTGCAAGACGTTCTCTTCGGGACGCCCCGGCCGATCCGGGCGCGGATGAACCTGGGCGTGCTGGCCGCCGACCAGGTGAACATTCTGGTGCACGGGCACGAGCCGATGCTGGCCGAGGCCATCGTGGACGCGGCGGCCGATCCCGCGCTGCTGGCCCAGGCGAAGGCAGTGGGCGCCTCCGGCATCAACGTCGCCGGCATCTGCTGCACCGCCAACGAGGTGCTGATGCGCCGCGGCATCCCCATCGCCGGCAACTTCCTCCAGCAGGAACTGGCGATGATCACCGGGGCCGTGGACGCGTTCCTGGTGGACGTCCAGTGCATCATGCCGGGGCTGGTGGAGGTCGCCTCCTGCTTCCACACCGAGATCATCGCCACGTCCGCCAAGGCGCGGATCCCCGGCACCGTCCAGATCGAATTCTCCGAGGACCGCGCACCGGAGGCCGCCCGCGAGATCGTGGCCCGGGCGGTGGCCAATTTCACGCGGCGGGACCCCACCCGCGTGGTCATCCCCGACCACCGGATGGATGTGGTGGCCGGGTTCTCCACCGAATCGATCGCTCCGATCCTGGGCGGCACCTTCCGCGGCGGCTGGCGGCCGCTCAACGACGGCATCATGGCCGGCCGCATCCGGGGCGTGGTCGGCGTGGTCGGGTGTGATTCTCCCAAGCAGGTCCAGGATCAGGGCCATCTGGACCTGGTCTACGAGTTGCTGCGCCACGACGTCCTGGTGGTGCAGACCGGCTGCTCGGCCATCGCCTGCGGCAAGGCCGGATTGCTGCAGCCGGAGGCCGCCTTCCGGCACGCGGGGCGGGGCCTGCAGGAGATCTGCGAGGCGGTCGGCATCCCGCCGGTGCTGCACACGGGCTCGTGCGTGGACAACAGCCGGATCCTGACCGCCTGCATCGAGATGGTGAAGGAAGGCGGGGTGGGCCGCTCCTTCGACGAACTGCCGGTGGCGGCCGCGGCGCCCGGGTGGTGGTCGGAGAAGGCCATCGCCATCGGCTTCTACGCCGTGGCCTCGGGGATCCTGACGGTACTGGGGTCGCCGCTCAACATCCTGGGCAGCGAGGCCGTCACCCGCTACGTCACCGAGGAACTGGAGGGCGCGACCGGCGGCCGGTTCGCCTTCGAGTCCGATCCCGTCAAGGCAGCGGCGCTCATCGTCGCGCACCTGGACCGCAAGCGCGAGGCCCTCAAGCTGCGCCCGATGCTGTACGCGGTCATGCCGGCCCGCGAGCCCGTGGGGGTCGGTCCCGCAGGCGCGCGGGCGCCGTAAGGACGGCAGGAGGTATCGGCCATGTCGCGCATCATCGCCACCGCCGCGATCCGAGGGGCGCACAAGTACGTGGCGGAGGCGGAGGCCGCGCTTGCCCGGGCCATAGACGCCAGAGGCGGGGCGGCGAAGCTGGAATTCCCCAACACCGCCTTCTACCTGCCGCTGATCTACGCGCTCACCGGCGTCAAGGTGAAGACGCTGCAGGACGCCTGGGAGCCGCTGCGGATCGCGCGCAACCTGCTGCCGCCGGTGCCTACCGACCGGTTGTGGCTGCCCTACCTGGGCGACGCGCTGGACGCGGGGGTCGCGACCCTGATCGCCGAGGAGATCATCGAGGCCATCAGGTACGCCACCGACGGGCCGCCCGGCGGCATCTGGCTGGGGTTCACCGACGACGCCATCCTCCGCACCCAGGGGATCAAGCTGGTGGACGGCCGGATGCCGGGGTTCGCCGCGTGCGTGGGCGCCATGCCCACGGTGGACGCCGCCGTGCGCCTGGCGCGGGAACTGCAGGAGCGGAACGTCCTGGTGTTCCTGTCCAGCCACACCAACGGCACCAGCATGGCCGAGCAACTGGCCGACGCCGGGGTCGAGATGAGCTGGGACACCTACCTGGTCCCCTACGGCAAGGACACCAGCGCGACCGTGCACGCCCTCAACTTCGCGGCCCGCGCCGCCATGACGTTCGGCGGGCTCGTCCCGGGGGATCTGGCCCGGGCGCGGGAGATCCTGCTGTACAACAAGGCCCGGGTCCATGCCTTCGTCCTGGCCCTGGGGGAGGTGGACGACGAGAAGTACGCCACGGCCGCCGGCGCCATTAACTTCGGCTTCCCGGTCATCGCCGACACCGACATCCCGCAGATCCTGCCCACCGGGATCTGCACCTACGAGCACGTGGTCAGCCGGGTGCCCCACGACCAACTGGTCGCCAAGGCCATCGAGGTCCGGGGCCTGCGGCTTAGGATCACCAAGATCCCCATCCCGGTCTCCTACAGCGCCGCCTTCGAGGGCGAGCGCGTCCGCAAGGAGCAGCTCCACGTCGAGTTCGGCCGGCAACTGGCGCCGGCCTTTGAGTACCTGCGCGGCCGGGACATGCACGAGGTCGAGGACGGCAAGATCGAGGTCATCGGGCCCGACCTCGACACCGCCGAGGTCGGGGGGCACATGCCGCTGGGCATCCTCGTCGAGGTGGCCGGCCGAAAGCTCCAGAAGGACTTCGAGCCCATCCTGGAGCGCCAGGTCCACCGCTTCCTCAACGGGGCCATGGGGGTCATGCACATCGGCCAGCGCGACATCCCCTGGATCCGGATCAGCCGGGAGGCCGTGGCTGCCGGATTCCGGTTGCGGCACTTCGGGGATATCCTCCACGCCAAGTACCACGAGGAGTACCCGGCGCTGGTGGACAAGGTGCAGGTCACGATCTACACCGAGGCCGAGAGGATCCTGGAGATCCTGGAGGAGGCCCGCAAGGTCTGGGACGAGCGCGACGCGCGGGTCGCCGGGATGACCGACGAGACGGTGGATGTCTACTACTCGTGCACGCTGTGCCAGTCCTACGCGCCCAACCACGTCTGCATCATCACCCCCGAGCGGCTCGGCCTCTGCGGCGCCTACAACTGGCTGGACGGCAAGGCCTCCTACGAGATCAATCCGGCCGGCCCCAACCAGCCGGTGGAGAAGGGCGCCTGCCTGGACGCCACCCTGGGGATGTACGAGGGGATCAACAGGTTCGTCTACGCCAAGTCCAACAAGACGGTGGAGCAGGTCAGCCTCTACTCCATGATCCAGCACCCGATGACCTCGTGCGGGTGCTTCGAGTGCATCATGGCCCTGGTCCCTGAGGCCAACGGCGTCATGGTGGTCAACCGCGAGTACACCGGGATGACCCCGGTGGGCATGACCTTCAGCACCCTGGCCGGGATGGTCGGCGGGGGGATCCAGACGCCGGGCTTCCTGGGCGTGGGACGCCTCTACCTGACGAGCCGGAAGTTCATCCCGGCCGAAGGCGGCCTGCCCCGGCTGGTGTGGATGCCCAGGGAATTGAAAGAGGCCCTGGCCGATCGCCTGCGCGCCCGCGCCAGAGAACTGGGGGACGAGACGCTGGTGGACAAGATCGCCGACGAGACGGTGGCGACCACCGCCGAGGAGCTCGTGGCCTTCCTGGAGCGCGTGGGGCACCCGGCGCTGCGGATGCCGGCCCTCATCTGAAGACGGGAGGCGCCCGATGCCGCTGACCGCCCTGGACATCTACAAGCTCCTGCCTAAGACCAACTGCGGGGAGTGTGGTTTCCCCACCTGCCTGGCCTTTGCCATGCAGCTCGCCACTAAGAAGGCCAGCCTGGAGGCCTGCCCGTATGCCAGCGACGACGCCAAGGCGACGCTGGCCGGGGCCGCCATGCCGCCCATCCGCTTGGTCACCATCGGCCCTGAGGAGCAGTGCATCGTGATGGGCAAGGAGACCGTGCTCTTCCGCCACGAGGAGACCTTCTACCATCCAACCCCGATCGCGGTGCGCGTCCCCTCCGATCGCTCCCGGGAAGACCTGCGGGGCGCCTTCGAGCGGATTCGCGCCCTGCAGTTCGAGCGCGTGGGTCAGATGCTGCGGGTGGAGCTGGTGGCCCTCCACGACCGGACCCGGGACGTCGGGCATTTTGTCGCCGCCGCACGCGAGGCGGACGAGATGGGGCTGGCTCTGGTGCTGATGAGCGAGGACCCCTCTGTGCTGCAGACCGCCGCGGAGGCGCTGGGTGGGCGCCGCCCCCTGCTCTACGCGGCCACCGCCGACACCTGGGAGGCCATGGCGCAGGTGGCCAGGGCCCACCGGTGCCCGCTGGCGGTTAGGGGCCACAACCTGGACGAGCTGGCGGATCTTGCGGCCCGCATTGCCGCCTTGGGGGTGACCGATCTGGTGATCGACAGCGGCGCGCGCAGCCACGCCCGGGCGCTCCAGGACCTGACCCAGATCCGCCGGCTGGCGCTGCGCAAGACCTTCCGGCCGCTGGGCTACCCGGCGATGGCCTTCGTGACCGCGTCCGACCCCCTGGACGTGGTCATGGAGGGGACGGCGTACATCGCCAAGTACGCGGCGCTGCTGGTGACGGACGAGCTGGAACCCTGGCAGGCGCTGGCGCTGCTCACCGCGCGCCAGAACATCTACACCGATCCGCAGAAGCCGATCCAGGTCGAGCCCGGCATTCACACGGTGGGTGCGCCCGACGAGACCTCCCCGGTCCTGGTGACCACCAACTTCTCGCTGACCTACTTCACGGTGGAGGCCGACACGGAGGCCAGCCGGACCCCGGCCTGGATCGTCGTGGTGAATACGGAAGGTCAGTCGGTCATGACCGCGTGGGCCGCCGACAAGTTCAACGCCGAGACGATCGCCAGGGCGATCGCCGAGTCCGGGATCGCCGAGCGGGTCAGACACCGCTGTGCGGTCATCCCGGGCGGCGTGGCCGCCATCAGCGGCAAACTCGAAGAACTCAGCGGCTGGCAGATCATGGTGGGCCCGCGGGAGTCGGCGGGCATTCCCGCCTTCATGCGGACCCGGTGGAAACAGGTCGCCTCGGCGACCGTCTGAGGGGGGAGGGGTGGTGACCGCCAGGGTCACGTTCCAGCCGGACGGCCGCACGGTCGCCGTGGAGGTCGGCCAGACGCTGCTGGATGCGGCGCTGGCTGCCGGCGTGCCCCTCAACAGCGTCTGCGGGGGCCGCGGCATCTGCCAGCGGTGCCGGGTCGTGGTGCGCGACGACGGCGTGGAGGTCGACGAGTCGGGGCGGCTGCCGGGCGGGGAGGAGGTCCTGGCGTGCCTGAGCCGCGTCGTGGGGGATCTGGCCGTGGAGGTTCCGGTCACCTCCCGCGTCGAGGGGGACCAGATCCTGCTGGGCACCGAACGGTGGGCCGGCCCGTTCCTGCCGATGCCGGAAGAGGCCGTCGCCACGCTGCCGCGTGCGGCGGGCCTGTTCGTCCCCAGCCCGCTGGCGTTTGCCCTCCCTCTGGAACTCCCGCCCCCGACCCTCCACGACTGCGCCAGCGACCTGCAGCGCCTGCTGCGGGAACTCCGCCGGCAGCGCAACATCCAGGAGGTTCGCATCCCCCAGGAGGTCCTGCGGCGTCTTCCCAGGATCCTGCGGGAGGCCGGGTGGGCGGTGACCGCGATCCTGACCCGGGTGAACATGGGGTACGAACTGGCCGACCTCCTGCCCGGGGCGCGCGGCGCCCGGGCCTTCGGGGTGGCCGTGGATGTCGGCACCACCACCGTCGTCGTGCACCTGGTGGACCTCGAGCGCGGAGCCACCCTCGGTGCGGCGGCCGCCCTCAACCGACAGATCGCGTGGGGGGACGATGTCATCTCCCGCATCATCCACGCCGGCGAACCCGGGGGGCTGGAGCGGCTGCACACCGCGGCGCTGGAGACGGTCAACCTCCTGATCGGCGGGCTGGCGCGCACCCACCGGGTGGCCCGCGACGAGATCATCGGCGCGGTCTGTGCCGGCAACACCACGATGCTCCACCTGTTCCTGGGACTGCCGCCCGACGAGATCCGCCGGGAGCCCTACATCCCGGTGGCGACGGCCCCTCCCAGCGCCCACGCGGGCGAGGTGGGCCTGCGCATCCACCCACGGGCCCTGGTGGCTGTCATGCCGGGCGTCAGCAGTTACGTGGGCGGCGACATCACCGCCGATGTGCTGGCCGCCGGCATGGACCGCACCGACGAACTGTCCATGCTCATCGACGTCGGGACCAACGGCGAGACCGTCATCGGCAACCGGGAGTTCCTGGTCTGCTGCGCCTGCTCGGCCGGGCCGGCGTTCGAAGGGGGCGGCATCACCTGGGGGATGCGTGCGGCCAAAGGCGCCATCCAGCGGGTCGAGGTCACGCCGGAGGGGACCTTCAGGTGGACGACCATCGGCGGGACCAGGCCCCGGGGGATCTGCGGATCGGGCCTGGTGGACCTGCTGGCCGAGTTGCTGCGGGCGGGCTTCATGGATCGGGCGGGGCGGCTGCGGCCGGACGCGCCGGCAGTCCGCCAGGGGCCCGACGGGTTGGAGGTTGTCGTCGTGCCTGCGTCTGAGTCGGGCGCCGCGCGGGACATCGTGCTGACCGCCGCCGACATCGAGAACCTGCTCCGTGCCAAAGCGGCCGTCTACGCCGGGGCCTCGGTGCTGGCCAGACGCCTGGGGATCGAGATCCAACAGATCCAGCGCATCTACGTGGCGGGCGGCTTCGGGACCTTCCTGGACATCCGCAAGGCCATCCTGATCGGCCTGCTGCCCGATGTCCCGCCCGAGCGGGTGATCTTCATCGGCAACGGTTCCGTGGTCGGCGCCAAGATGGCGCTGCTCTCCTACGAGGTCTGGCGCCGGGCGGCCGAGGTGGCCCAGACGATGACCTACCGCGAGCTCAGCACGGATGCCGCCTTCATGGAGGAGTACGTGTCGGCCACGTTTCTGCCACACACGGACTGTGCCCGGTTCCCGCGGGTCTGCGCGGAACTGGGGATGCAGGCCTGAGGGGGACCGATCGGCATGCCATACGTGCTGGCGGTGGCCGGCAAGGGCGGGACGGGGAAGACGACCCTGGCGGGCCTGATCGTGCGATCGTGGCTGCGGACCGGCCGCACTCCCGTCCTGGCCGTGGACGCGGACCCCAACACCAACCTCGATGTCGTCCTGGGCCTGCATCCCTCCAGGACGATCTCGGACGTCCTCGACGCCACCAAGGGGATGCGGGATGTGCCGTCCGCCATGCCCCGGACGACCTACCTCCAGTACCATCTCGAGGAGTGTCTGTGTGAAGGGCGCGGTGTGGACCTGATCGTCATGGGCCGGCCCGAGGGCCCCGGGTGCTACTGTGCGGCCAACCACCTGCTCCGCGGGCACCTCGACCGGCTGATGGGCAGCTACCCCTACGTGGTGATGGACAACGAGGCCGGGATGGAGCACCTCTCCCGCCGGACCACCCGGGACGTGGACCTGCTGCTCATCGTCAGCGACCCCACCCTGGCCGGACTGAAGGCGGCCAGGCGGATCCAGGGGCTGGTGGGCGAGCTCAAGCTGGCGGTCCGGGAGATCGGTCTGGTCATCAACCGGGCCGACGGGCTGCCACCCGCCGTGGAGCACAGCCTCGGGGAGGACGGCCTCCGCGTGGTGGGGACCGTGCCCGAAGACCCTCTGGTGGTGGCCTACGAACTGGAAGGCCGGCCACTGCTCGACCTTCCCGACGAGGCGCCATCCGCCCGCGCGGTCAGCGCGATCCTCTCCTCGACACAGCCGGCGGCGGTGGGTCCATGAGCGTCTACCTGAGCACCTACGACGGCCTGCGCGCGCGGCTCGGCTCGCAGGACCTGGACCGCCTGGCGGCGCGCAGCGGCGCCAGGCGGCTGAGCGAGGACCGGCTCGGGCTTCGGTGTGCCGGACGCGAGTACGTCGTCCATCTCCCCGACGGCACGGTGCTCCAGGCCGACGGTGGCGCGGCCGAGGTGGAGGTGGCCATCCTCCTGCTCCTGTATCTGCTGGAGGCGACCGGCCGGGCCCTGGAGGGTCGGTGGATCTCGTTCGAGCAGCTCCCCGGGGGCCCGGGCTACCTGGCGTCGTTCCGCGGCCGGGTCGTGGCCCCCATTCTGCAGGCGTTCGGGCAGCATCCCGAGCGGCTGCTGGAAGCGGCCCGGAGCCTGGACGGCGAGCCGATGTCGCTGGGAGACGTGGCGGTGCGCATCCCCGCGCTGCCCTGCGTCCCCATCGTCTATGTGCTCTGGCGGGGCGACGAGGAGTTTCCGCCCGGCGTCTCGGTCGTCTTCGACGCCTCGGTGGAAGGCTACCTGGACGCCGAGGTCCTGACCGCGCTGGCCGAACTGGTGACCAGGCGGCTGGTCGCCGCCACCAAGGAGGTGTAGGGGCGTGCCCGTGGAGTTGGTTCGCGAGACCTGGCCCGGCAGGATCTTCACCGTCACCATCGGGGCCACCGCCGCCGAGGGCGGCACGCGAGCCAGCACGGTCACCATCGGCGGCCATGCCGCCCTCCCGTTCCTCCCGGGGGATGCTCCTAGTCCCCACCCACCGGTGGTCGCCATGGAGGTCATGGACGCGGTGCCCCCGGACTGGCCGGAGACCCTGCGCCGGCCGCTGGCGGATGTCCTGGACTCACCGGCCGACTGGGCCCGCAAGTGCGTCGAGGAGTACGGCGCCGAGCTCATCACCCTGCGCCTGTGGAGCCCGCACCCCGACTGGAAGGACGCCTCACCGGATGCCGCAGCGGCCACGGTCCGGGCGGTCCTGGACGCCGTGTCCGTGCCGCTAGTCATCCTGGGCTGCGACCATGCCGACAAGGACAACGAGGTCTGGCCGCGCGTCACCGAGGTGGCCAGGGGCGAGCGGTGCCTGGTGGGTGTGGCGGTCCCCGAGAACTACAAGACGCTCGTCGTCGCCGCTCTGGCCGACGGGCACGCCGTCCTGGCCCAGGCGCCCATCGACATCAACATCCAGAAGCAGCTCACCATCCTCATCACCGAGATGGGGCTCCCCCCGGATCGCATCGTCCTGCACCCCGGGACCGCGTCGCTGGGCTACGGGCTGGAGTACGAGTACTCGATCATGGAGCGCATTCGCCTGGCCGGCCTGCAGGGCGACAGGATGCTGGCGCAGCCCATGGCGGCCATCATCGGCGAGGAGGCGTGGAAGGCCAAGGAAGCGCGGCTGACCGAGGCCGAGATGCCCGCGTGGGGGTCAGCCGAGCGCCGCGGCCCGGCGTGGGAAGCCGCGACCGCGGCGGCGTTCCTCCATGCGGGCGCCGACCTGGTGGTGTTGCTGCATCCCGAGGCGGTGGCGGCCACCAGGCGGACGATCGCCGCCCTGACGGCAGTGCCGGCACCGGCGTAGGAGGAGGGCCATGTTCATCATCGGTGAGCGGATCAACGGCATGTTCCGGTCCGTGGCCCGGGCGATCCGGGACCGCGACGCCAATGCCATCGCCGACCTGGCACGCCGCCAGGTGGCCACCGGCGCCCATGCCCTGGACATCAACACGGGGCCCACCGCCGACGACCCGGCCGAGGTGATGATCTGGCTGGTGCAGACGGTGCAGGAGGCGACCGACGTGCCGCTGTCCATCGACAGCGCCAGGCCGCCGGTCATCGCTGCGGGACTGCGCGCCTGTCGGCGGCCGGCGATCATCAACTCGACGACCGGCGCCAAAGCCAAGCTGGACGCCCTGCTCCCGCTGGCCAAGGAGTACGGAGCCGGCCTCATTGCGCTGACCAACGACGAGCGCGGCATCCCCCGCAATGCAGCGGCCAGAGCCGAGATCGCCCTCACCATCGTGGCGCGGGCGATGGAAGCCGGCATCCCCACCGATCGCCTCTACCTGGACCCGATTGTGCTCCCCGTCAACGCCGCCCAGGACCAGTGCAAGGAGGCGCTGGAGGCCGTGGCGATGTTCAGGACGCTGTGTGAGCCGGCTCCGCACATCCTCCTGGGGCTGAGCAACGTCTCCCAGGGCACGACCAACCGGAGCCTGATCAACCGCACCTACCTGGTCATGGCCATGGCCCTGGGATGCGACGCGGCGATTCTGGACCCGATGGACCGCGACCTGATGGATGCGATCCGCACCGCCCGCATCCTGCTCAACCGGGAGATCTATGCCGAGAGTTACCTCCAGTCGCAGCCGGCGTAGGAGGAGGGGAGGAACGTGGCCGGGTGGGCGCTGGGCAAGACCGTAGACGAACTCGCGGTGGGCGAGAGGGCATCCATCACCAAGATCGTCACCGAGACGGACATCCACCTCTACGTCGGCATGACCGGAGACCTCAACCCGCTCTACGTGGACGAGGCGTACGCGGCGCAGACGCGGTACCGTGGCCGGATCGCGCCCGGCATCCTGACCGCCGGTCAGGTCATTGCGGTCATCAGCACCAAGCTGCCGGGCCCGGGCACGATCCTGGAACAGCAGGAGTTCCGGTTTACGGCGCCGGTGCGGCCCGGCGATGCGCTCACCGCCTTCGTCGAGGTGGTGGAGGTCCTGCCGTCGCGCGGCCGCGCGCGGCTGCGCACGGTCTGCAAGAACCAGGACGGCGTCGTCGTCCTCGACGGCGAGGTCGTCGTCCTGCCGCCCCCGCGCGTGCATGCCGGCGCGGGCGGCGTGGGGGAGCGCCGGTGACCTACCAGGAGACGCTGGCCTACCTCGAGGGACTGCTGGCCAGGCGCCCCGCGGCACCGTCCTACACGCCCGTGAAGCTGGAGCGGATGCGGAGCCTGTGCGCGCTACTCGGCCATCCCGAGCGGACGTTTCCGGCGGTGCTGGTGGCGGGGACCAAGGGGAAAGGGTCCACCGCGGCCATGGTCGCCGCCATGGCCCACGCCGCCGGCTGGCGCGTGGGCCTCTACACCAAGCCCCACCTGGCCGACTTCCGCGAGCGGATCCGCATCGACGGGGAGATGATCCCCCCAGGCGAGGTCGCCGGTCTGATGGAGCATCTGCGGGGTGCCATCGCCGCCGGGGACGGCGGACCGGGCTGGCCGCCCACGTACTTCGAGGTCGCGGCGGCGCTGGCGTTCCTGCACTTCGCCCGGCAGCGGGTCGATCTGGCCGTCGTCGAGGTCGGGATCGGCGGCCGGCTCGACGCAGCCAACGTCGTCGAACCGCGCGTCTCCGTCATCACGACCGTGGACTACGACCACACCGATCTGTTCGGACACAACCTGCGCCGGATCGCCGCCGAGGACGCCGGGATCATCCGTCCGGGCGGCGTCGTGGTGACGGCCCCGCAACCCGCCCCCGCCCGGCACGTCATCGAGGCGGCCGCGCAGGGCCAGGGCGCCACGCTGATCCGCGTCGGCCAGGAGGTTCGGTACCGGACGCTGCGGGCGACGCCGGGGGGCGTGCACCTGACGATCTGGGGGCAGGCCCGGCGCTACCGCGACCTGACCGTGCCGCTAGTGGGCCGCCACCAGGCGATCAACGCGGCGGTCGCTGTCGGCGTGGTGGAAGCGCTGGGCGCCGCGGGGCTCCCGATCAGCGAGGCCGCCGTCCGATCGGGGCTGACGGGTCTGCGGTGGCCGGCCCGGGTCGAGATCGTCCGGCACGCTCCGACCGTCATCGTGGACGTGGCCCACAACGCGGTCTCGTTCCGGGCGCTGCGGGCCGTGCTGGACGAGATGTTCCCCAGCCGCCGGGTCGTGCTGGTCATCGGGTTGCTGGGCAACAAGGACATCTCCCGCATCGCGCGGATCATTGGCCCCCGCGCGGCTGCAGTGGTGGCGACCAGGGCCCACGACCGGCGGGCGCTGCCCGCCGCCGAGGTGGCCGCGGCGTTCCGGCCCCTGGTGCCCGAGGTCAGCATGGTGGACGACCCGGTGGAGGCTGCAGACGCCGCCCTCTCTGGGGGCGGCTGTGAGGACCTGATCTGCGTCACCGGATCGTTTCACGTGGCCGGGCCCGTGCGCACCCACCTGGTCGGGGAGGCGGCGGTGCCCGTCGCGGCGCTGTGAGGAGGGCCTCATGATCATCGCCGAGCGCAAGCCCCTGGACGCCATCCTGAGCATGATCGCCCCCTACCGCAAGGTCCTGCTGGTCGGCTGCGGGACCTGCGCGTCGGTCTGCCTGGCGGGCGGGGCGCGTGAGGTCGCGGAAACGGCCTCGCTGCTGAGGATGGCACGGCAGAGTCGGGGGGAGCCCCCGCTGGCAGTCCTGGAGGCTACCCAGCACCGCCAGTGCGACAGGGAGTTCCTCCTGCCGCTGGCCGCCCAGGTGGAGGAGGCTGAGGCCGTGGTCTCGATGGCCTGCGGCGCGGGGGTGCAGCTATTGGCCGAGACCTTTCCCGGCCGCCGCGTGCTCCCGGCGCTCGACACCAGGTTCATCGGGGTCGCGGTCGAGCCGGGGTGGTGGGCCGAGCGGTGCCGCGGGTGCGGCGAGTGCATCCTGGACCGTACCGGGGGGATCTGTCCGTTCGCGCGGTGTTCGAAGGGGCTCCTCAACGGCCCCTGCGGGGGCTACCGCCACGGAAAGTGCGAGGTCGACCCCGCCGTAGACTGCGGATGGCTGCTGATCTTTGAGCGCCTGAAGGCGCTGGGAGAACTGGAGCGGCTTCGTGACATCTGGGGGCCCAAGGACTGGTCGGTGGCCGCGGTCGGCCGGATGCGGCAGCTGGTCCGGGACGATGTGAGAACGGCACGCGAGGAGGAACCCGTATGAGTGCAGTGGCGCCTCTTCCTACCACGCCCGCGAAGAGCGACTTAGAGATCGCCCAGGAAGCCACCCTGCTCCCCATCGTGGAGGTCGCCAGGCGGCTGGGGCTGTCCGAGGACGACCTCGACCTCTACGGCAAGTACAAGGCGAAGATCCACCTGGACGTCATGGACCGTCTGGCGTCTTGTCCCGACGGCAAGTACGTCATGGTGACGGCGATCACGCCGACGCCGCTGGGCGAGGGCAAGACCACCACGGCCATCGGACTGGGCATGGCGCTCAACCGGCTGGGCCACAGGACGATCAACACGCTGCGCCAGCCGTCGATGGGTCCGACGTTCGGCATCAAGGGCGGCGCGGCCGGCGGCGGCTACGCCCAGGCCGTGCCCATGGAGGACTTCAACCTCCACTTCACCGGCGACATCCACGCCGTCAGCGCGGCCCACAACCTGCTGGCGGCGATGCTGGATGCCCACATCATGCATGGCAATGAACTGGGCATCGACCCGTACTCCATCACCTGGCCGCGGGTGGTGGACATCAGCGATCGGGCGCTGCGGAACATCATCATCGGGCTGGGGACCAAGGAGGACGGCCGGCCGCGGCAGACCGGGTTCGACATCAGCGTGGCCAGCGAGGTCATGGCGATCCTGGCCCTGGCCTCCGACCTGGCCGACCTGCGTCGGCGCCTGGGCCGGATCGTCGTGGGCACCACCGAGGCCGGCCGGCCGGTCACCGCCGAGGACCTCAAGGCCGCCGGCGCCATGGCGGTCCTGCTCAAGGACGCGCTGATGCCCAACCTGATCCAGACCCTGGAGAACACCCCGGTCATCGTGCACGCCGGACCGTTCGCCAACATCGCCCACGGCAACAACTCCATCGTGGCCGACAAGATCGCCCTCAAACTGGCCGACTACGTGATCACCGAGAGCGGCTTTGGGGCCGACTGCGGCGCCGAGAAGATGATCAACATCAAGTGCCGCTACTCCGGTCTGAAACTCAACGCCGCCGTGATCGTCGCCACGATCCGGGCCCTCAAGATGCACGGAGGGGTGGGCCGCGTGGTCCCGGGCCGGCCGCTGCCCCCTGAACTGGTGGCCGAGAACGTCGAGGCCGTGTCCCGCGGCTGCGAGAACCTCCAGAAGCACATCGAGAACATGCGGCTCCACGGCCTGCCGGTCGTCGTGGCGATCAACCTGTTCCCCACCGACACCGAGCGGGAGGTCGAGGCGGTGCGCAAGGCGTCGCTGGCCGCCGGCGCCCTCGATGCGGTCACCAGCGACCACCACGCGAAAGGCGGCGCGGGTGCCATCGAGCTGGCCAGGGCCGTCATCGAGGCGGCCGCGCAGCCCAGCCAGATGACCTTTCTTTACCCGCTGGAGGCCTCCATCAAGGAGAAGATCGAGGCGATCGCCACCAAGATCTACGGGGCCGACGGGGTGGACTACGAACCCCTGGCCGAACAGAAGATCCGGCTCTACACCATGCTGGGGTACGACCGGCTGCCCATCAACATGGCCAAGACGCACCTGTCGCTGTCACACGACCCCAATCGCAAGGGTCGGCCGCGGAACTTCCGCCTGCCCATCCGCGACGTGCGCGCCTCGGTGGGCGCCGGGTTCCTCTACCCGCTGTGCGGGGAGATGCGCACCATGCCCGGGCTGCCCAAGACGCCGGCGGCCACGAAGGTCGACCTCGACCTGACGACTGGAAAGGTGGTGGGCCTCTTCTAGGCGCACCGGGAGAGCGGCCATGACACTGCGCGAGGCGCTGGCTGGCGGGACCTTCGTCGTCACCGTGGAGGCGGCGCCGCCCAAGGGGATCGCGGTGGAGGCGGCGCTGGCGGAGGCGGAAGCCCTGCGGGGGCGTGTGCAGGCCTTCAACGTGACCGACCAGCAGTCGTCCGTGATGCGCCTGGGTTCGCTGGCGCTGTGCCACCTGCTGGCCGAGCGCGGGCTGGAACCCGTCTACCAGGTCACCTGCCGCGACCGCAACCGGATCGCGCTCCAGTCCGACCTGCTGTCCGCCGCGGCGCTGGGGATCGAGAACGTGCTCTGCCTGACCGGCGACCACGTGAGCCTCGGCGACCACCCTCAGGCCAAGCCCGTGTTCGACCTGGACGCCGTGACGTTGCTGGCGGCCGCGCGGGAACTTGCGCGCGGCCGCGACCTGGCCGGGAAAGCGTTGACAGGCATCCCCCGCTTCTTCCTGGGAGCCGTGGTGAGCCCGTGCGCCGATCCGGTGGAACCCCAGATCCTCAAGATGGAGAAGAAGGTCCGCGCGGGCGCCGAGTTCTTCCAGACCCAGGCGGTTTTCGATCTGGACCGCTTCGCCGCGTTTCAGGAGGCTACCCGCGGCCTGGGGGTGCCGGTGATCGCGGGCATCGTCCTGCTCAAGTCCGCCAAGATGGCCCGCTTCATGAACCAGAACATCCCGGGCATCGTGGTGCCCGAGCCGCTCATCGCCGAGATGGAGTCCGCCGGGGACGCCCGGAGCCGCGAGCAGGCCAGCCTCGGGATCGCTGCCCGCCTGATCCGCGGCCTGCGGCCGCTGGCGGCCGGCGTCCACATCATGGCCATGGGATGGGAGCACCTGATCCCGCGCCTGCTGGAGGCGGCCGACCTGTCGGCGCAGACGGTGGAGGCGGCGTGACGTGATTGAGCGCGACGCCCTCGACCGCTGCAGTCTGTTCGCCGGGCTGTCGTCCTCGGCGCGCGACCTGGTGGCGTCTTTGGGGCGCGTGGCCACATTCCAGGTTGGCCAGCGCGTCTTCAACGCGGGCGAGGAGGCCCGGCACCTCTACATCGTCCACGAAGGCCGTGTGGCCCTTGAGATGCTTCCGCCCCGGGAGGACGGCGAGCCCCCGCGTCCGGTGGTCGTCACCGTCCTGGGCCCCGGAGACGCCCTGGGGTGGTCGGCTGTGGTCCCGCCCTACGTGTTCACCGTGTCAGCCGTCTGCGTGGATCCCACGGTGCTGGTGGCCATCGAGGGGAAAGTATTGCGCCGGCTCATGTCGCTGGACTGGGAGGTCGGCTACCACATCATGGCGGGGCTGGTGGACCTCATCGAGTCACGGATGGCCCACCTCCGCGCGCGCATGGTCCAGATGCACGCCTCCGCAGCCTCCCATGTGCGCGCGCCGGCCTTGCGGGTCGCCACGTACCTGGAATCGGTCCTGGCCGGCCATGCCGGCGACCTGACCGAGGACCAGCGCCACATCCTGGAGCGGTGCCGTGAGCGGCTCCAGGCGCAGATCGACCATCTGGACCGCCTGCTGCGCGTGCCGGGGCCCGATGTGCCATCGGAGCCCGAGGTCCCGCCCGCGCGGGCCTCGCCTCCTGCGGCAGAGCCAGCCGACGACAGCCGGCCGGAGTCCGCCGGCGAAGGGCAGGCGGCGCCCGGCGGACCGGTCGGCGCTGCCCTCGTCGTCGGCGGCGGGATCGCCGGGATCCAGGCGGCGCTGGACCTGGCGGATGCCGGCATCAAGGTCTACCTGGTGGAACGGGGTCCGGCGATCGGCGGCCGGATGGCGGCGCTGGACAAGACCTTCCCCACCAACGACTGCGCCATGTGCATCCTCTCGCCCAAACTGTCCGGCGTGGGGCGGCATCCCAACATCGAGATCCTGACGCTGGCCGACCTGGAGCGCCTGGAGGGGTCTGCGGGCGACTTCCTCGCCACAGTGCGCCGGCGGCCGCGCTTCATCGACCCGCGGCTGTGCACGGCCTGCGGTGAGTGCGCCGCGGTCTGTCCGGTGCGCGTGCCCAGCGAGTTCGACGCGGGGCTTTCCCTGCGCCCGGCCGTCTTCCGGCCCTACGCCCAGGCGGTCCCCGCCGCCTACGCCATCGACAAACGCGGACGTTCGCCCTGCCGCGACGCCTGCCCCATCCACCAGCGCGCCCAGGGTTACATCGCGCTGATTGCGCAGGGCCGCTATGAAGAAGCCTTCGAGGTCATCCGCCGCGAGAACCCGTTCCCGGGCATCTGCGGCCGCGTCTGCAATCACCGGTGCGAAGACGCCTGCTCGCGGGCGCAGCTGGACGGCGCGGTCTCCATCGCCGGCCTCAAACGGTTCGTCGCCGACTGGATGTACGCACGGCCGAGGCAGCCGGGCACACCGGTGGCGCCGGTGCATCCCGAACGGGTCGCCGTCGTCGGCTCCGGGCCCGCCGGACTCACCGCCGCCCGCGACCTGGCCCAGCGGGGCTACCGGGTGACGGTGTTCGAGGCCCTGCCGGTCCCGGGCGGCATGATGCGGGTCGGCATCCCCGAGCACCGCCTCCCCACCTGGATCGTCGAACGTGAAATCGCCGACATCGCCGACCTGGGGGTCGAGATTCGCTGCAACAGCAGTGTGGCCCACGTGCGCGACCTGTTCGAGCAGGGCTATCAGGCGGTGTTCCTGGCCTCGGGCGCGCACCGGGCCCGGAAGATCCCGATCCCCGGCGCGGACCTCCCGGGTGTTCTCGTCAGCACCGACGTGCTGCAGAACGCCCGACTGGGCCACCCCGTGCCCCTGGGCCGGCGCGTGCTGGTGCTGGGAGGCGGCAACGTCGGGTTCGATGTGGCGCGCACCTGCCTGCGGCTGGGCGCCCAGGACGTGCGCGTGCTCTGCCCGGAGACCCGCGAGATGATGCCCGCGCACCCGTGGGAGATCGCCGCCGCCGAAGAAGAAGGCGTGCGGGTCCATCCTGCCACGGGGTTCGTGCGCGTCGTGGAGCGGGACGGCCGGGCCGCCGGCCTGGAGTGCAAGACGGTGCGCAAGATGGCCTTCGACGAGGCCCGTCGGCCCCACCTGGACCTGGTCGAGGGCAGCGAGCATGTCTTCGAGGCGGAGACGATCGTCTTTGCCATCGGCCTGGCGCCGCAGCTCGACCTGGTCGCCGGCCTGCCCGGCATCGAGACGACGCCGTGGGGTTCGTTGAAGGTGGACCCGGTCTCCCAGGCCACCGGATACCCCGGACTCTTTGCCGGCGGCGACGTGGCCACCGGGACCGCCTTCGTGGTGGACGCCATCGCGGCCGGCGCCCGGGCGGCGGCGGCCATCCATGCCCACCTGCGTGGGGAAGCCCTGTCGGTCGAGACGCCGGTGCCCGTGGCGAGACTCGCGCGGGACGAGATCCACGCCCGCCTGGCCCGCGGCCAGATCCGCCTCCAGCCCCGCGCCACCGCCCACGCCCTGCCCCCCGAGGTCCGGCGCGCCTCGTTCGTTGAGGTGGACGAGGGCTTCACCGAGGACGAGGCGAGGCGTGAGGCGAGCCGGTGTCTCGCTTGTGGGGTCTGCGCCGAGTGCTTCGCCTGCGTCCTGGCCTGCAAGCGGGGCGCTATCAACCACCTGGAGGCCGAGCGGGTCGAGACCCTGCGGGTCGGCGCCGTCATTCTGGCCCCGGGGATCGAGCCGTTCGACGCGACCCTGGCCGAGGCCTACGGGGTCGGGCGGTTCCCCAACGTGCTGGTCGGACCGCAGTTCGAGCGCCTGCTCTCCGCCTCGGGCCCCACGCAGGGCCACATCCGGCGGCCCTCGGACGGCGGCGAGCCCCGCCGCATCGCCTTCCTGCAGTGCGTGGGCTCCCGCGACCAGCGCACCCGGTACTGCTCGTCGGTCTGCTGCATGTACGCCACCAAGCAGGCCATGCTGGCGCGCGAGCACCTGCCGGGAGCCGAGTGCACGATCTACTACGCCGACCTGCGCGCCTTCGGCAAGGGGTTCGACGCCTACATCGAGCGCGCCAAGCGCACCGGCGTCCGCTACGTGCGCACGCGGGTCGCGGCGCTGCGCGAGGATCCGAAGACCAGGGCGCTGCGCTTCCGCGTCGAGGAGAACGGGGAGGTGCGCGAGGAGGAAGCCGACCTCGTCGTGCTGTCCGTGGGCCTGACCCCGCCCAGGGATGCCGCACGCCTGGCCGAGGCCGCCGGGATCAGCCTGGACGGGTGCGGGTTCGCGGCCACCGCCCCCTTCGCCCCGCTCCAGACGACCCGTCCGGGGGTTTTCGCCGCCGGCGGGTTCCGGGGGCCCAAGGACATCCCGGACTCCGTGATCGACGGCAGCGGGGCGGCGGCGGCGGCCCTGGCGGTGATCGGCGCCGCGCGCGGGACCCAGATCGTCCCCAAGGTCTATCCGCCGGAGATGGCGCTGGACCCCACGCCGCGCATCGGCGTCTTCATCTGCCACTGCGGCTCCAACATCGCCGGGGTGGTGGACGTCCGGGGCCTGGCCGCGCACACGCGCAGCCTGCCGGGCGTCGTGGTGGCGGAGACGTCGCTGTACACGTGCTCCGCCGATGCCCTGGCGCGGATCCGGCAGGCCATCGCCGAATCACATCTCAACCGCGTCGTCGTGGCCAGCTGCACGCCGCGCACCCACGAGCCCATCTTCCGCGAAGCGCTGCGCGAGGCCGGCCTGAATCCCTACCTCTTCGAGATGGCCAACATCCGCGACCAGTGCTCGTGGGTGCACGCCGGCGATCCCGCGGCCGCGACGGAGAAAGCGCGGTCACTCATCGCTGCGGCGGTGGCCCGCGCGGCTCGATTGACCCCGCTGCACACGGTGCCGGTGCCGGTGCGGCACGAGGCGCTGGTCGTCGGCGGCGGCATCGCCGGGCTGTCCGCCGCGCTGAACCTGGCCGATCAGGGCTTCCCTGTGGTGCTGGTGGAGCGCGCCTCGGCGCTGGGCGGCCGGCTCCGCTCCCCGCTGCTGTCGTGGGACGGGGGCGGCTCGCCGGCCGACGCGCTGGCCGGCCTGGTCGCCCGGGCCCGGCGCCATCCGCGCCTCACGGTGCTGACCGGCCACCGCGTCCTGGCCTCCCGCGGCACGGTGGGGAACTTCGAGACCACCCTGGCCGGGCCCGACGGCGAGCGCGTCGTCCGGCACGGCGTGACCATTCTGGCCACAGGGCTGCGGGAGTGGCATCCGGCGCCCTACGGGGTGGACGAGGACCCGCGCGTGATCACCCTGGCGGCCTTCGAGGCGCGCCTGGCCGGGTCGGCGCGTGGGGGGTCGGCCGGCCCCACTGCCAGGACGACCGAGGCCTCCGGGGTGCCCGGGTCCGTCGTGATGCTGCTGTGCGCCGGGCCGTGGGACCGGGTCCCGTTCTACTGCAGCCGCACCTGCTGCGCCCAGTCGCTGGCCGCGGCCCTGGCGTTCAAGCGCGCGCATCCGGGGTCGTCCGTGGCGGTCCTGGTGCGCGACGTCCGCACCTACGGCTTCGCCGAGGAGGTCTACACCCAGGCGCGTCAGGCCGGTGTGCTGGTCTTCCGGTACCCGCCGGAGGCACCGCCGGAAGTCTGGCGGACCCCGGAGGCCATCACGGTCAGGGTGCGGGACGCCACCCTGGGCGAAGACCTGACGCTGGCGGCCGACCTGCTGGTCGTCTCGCCGGCCCAGGTGCCCGCCGACGGTGCCGGCGACCTCTCGACGATCTTCAAGGTCCCGGCATCCCAGGAGGGGTTCTTCCTGGAGGCCCACCTGAAGCTGCGGCCGGCCGACTTCGCCAGCGAGGGGCTGTTCCTCTGCGGCGGCGCGCACTATCCCAAGCCGGTGGGCGAGGCGATGGCCCAGGCCCTGGCCGCCGCCGCCCGCGCGGGGACCCTGCTGTGGCGCGACCGCCTGGAGGTCGGCGGGGTCGTGGCAACGGTGGACCGCGACCGCTGCACGACGTGCCTGACCTGCCTGCGGCTGTGCGCGTACGACGCCATCGCCTTCGACGCCGATGGGATCGCCGTGGTCGATCCCGCCCGGTGCCAGGGCTGCGGCCTGTGCGTGGCGGCCTGCCCCGGGGCCGCCCTGACGCTGACACACTACACGCGCGACCAGATGCTGGCCAAGATCGAGGCGCTACTGGGCCAGGCGGAGCCCGTCCATGTCGGCTGAGATCGTCGCCTTCTGCTGCTTCTACTGCGCGTATGCGGCGGCCGATCTGGCGGGGGTGATGCGGCTGTCGTATCCCCCCAATGTGAAGGTGGTGCTCCTCCCCTGCTCCGGGGGCGTGGACCCGCTCTACATCCTGCGCGCCTTCGAGGCCGGGACCGACGGCGTGCTCGTGGCCGGGTGTCTGGAGGGGCAGTGCCACTACCAGGTGGGCAACCTGCACGCGAAGCGCCGGGTGCGCGCCCTCAAGCGGATGCTGGACGAGGCCGGCATCGGCGGTGAACGCCTCGAGATGGTCAACCTCTCCTCGGCGCAGGGGCCGCGGTTCGCCGAGGTCGCGCGCGAGATGACCGAGCGCATCGTGGCGCTGGGGCCCTCGCCCCTCAGGCGGGCCCGAAGGGAGCAGGTCCATGCCGGATAGCGCCCCTCTGGCGTCCCGCGCCGCCCTGCCTCCTCTGGCCGAGGAGGTCCGCCGGGAGAGCGGGCAGGACCTGGCGCTGTGCTTCCAGTGCAAGGTCTGCACCAGCGGGTGCCCCCTGGCCGAGGCGATGGATCTCGTCCCCCATGCCCTCGTGCGGGCCCTGCAGGTGGGACGCGAGGAGCGCGCCCTCCAGGCCAATACCTACTGGCTGTGTGCGTCCTGTATGGCCTGCACCGCCCGCTGCCCCCAGGGCATCGATGTCGCCCGCGTCATGGACGCGCTGCGGATCGTCGCGTCGCGGCGGCGGATTCCCCCGCGGGTGCCCGAGGCGCTGGTGTTCACCGAGGCGGCGGTCCGCAGCATTCGGATCTTCGGCCGGCTCTACGAAGCGGGCGTCGGTGCCGAGATGAACCTGCGCCTGCGCCAGCCGCTGCGCGAGGGCGCGCACGCGTGGCGCCTGCTGCGGGCCGGCAAGCTCCGGGTTCTCCCGGACCTGCCCGGCCGTCCCTCGGGTCAGCCGGCCCGCGACGGCGAGGTCGCCTACTATCCCGGGTGCGCCCTCCATGCCGGCGCCCGCGAGTACGACGTCTCGGCACGCGCGGTGGCCGCCGCCCTGGGCATCCGGCTTCGGGAACTCGACGGGTGGCGGTGCTGCGGCGCCACGGCCGCCCACCAGTCGTCGGCGGACCTGGCCACCGTCCTGCCCCTGGGCAACCTGACCCTGGTCGCCCGCGGCGGCTACAGGACCGTCACGGCCCCCTGCGCGGCCTGCTTCTCGCGGCTGCGCGTGGCCCAGGTGGAGGCGGCCGACCGGGCGCCTGCGGGGGTGCGCGTGCAGCACCTGCTGCACACGCTGATCGAAGGCGGCTTCGAGGGCATCCGTGCCCGGGTAGTCCGGCCGCTGCGCGGGCTGCGGGTGGCCTGCTACTACGGCTGTCTGCTCGTACGGCCTCCCGGGGTGACCGGCGCGGCCAGCGCGGAAGATCCCACGGAGATGGACCGCCTCGTCGACGCGCTGGGCGGCACGCCGGTGGCCTGGTCCTTCAAGACCGAGTGCTGCGGGGCCAGCCACGCCATCGTGCGTCCGGAACTCGCCGCCGCTCTGGCCGGCCGGATCCTCCGGAACGCGCAGGACGCCGGTGCCGAGGTGCTGGCCGTGGCCTGCCCGCTGTGCCACCACAACCTGGACGCGCGCCAGGAGGCGGCCGCCCGCGCCGCCGGGACCTCGCCGGTGCCGGTCTTCTTCTTCACGCAGTTGATGGCCCTGGCCTTCGGCCTGGAGCAGGCGGCCGGCCTGGACCGGCTGCTCGTCGACCCGCGGCCGTTGCTGCGGATGCGGGGGCTCGCGGGTGCGTCCCGGGAGTCCGGCGGGATCAGGGGTGGCGCCCGTTGAAGGCCATCCGGCAGGCCGGTGGGCCCAGGAGGGACCGATGTACCCGGAGATGTCGATCTCGGCATTCCTCGCCAGGCTGGCGTCGTCCGACCCAGAGCCCGGCGGCGGGGCGGCGGCCGCGCTGGTGGCGGCGGCCGGCGCCGCGCTGGTGAGCATGGTGGCCAGCCTCACCCTCGGCAAGGAGAAGTATGCGGCGGTCCAGGCCGAGATGGAGCAGGTGCAGCGGCGGTCGCAGGCCCTGGTCGCCGACCTGGCCGCGTCCATCGACCGCGACGCCGCGTCCTTCCGGAAGGTCATGGATGCCTACCGCCTGCCGCGTGGAACCGAGGAGGAGAAGGCCGGTCGCAGGCAAGCCATCGCCCGGGCGCTGCGCGAGGCCACGGTTGAGCCGGCCCGGGTCGTGCGCCTCTGCGACGAGATCGCGACCTTGAGCCGGGTGGTCATGGAGAAGGGCACCGTCCAGGCCGTCACCGACGCGGCCATCGCCGCGGTCCTGGCCGACGCGGCCGCCCAGAGCGCCGCGCTCAACGTGAAGATCAACCTGGGGCCGATCGGCGACCCTGCCTTCACCGACCCGCTGTGGGTCGACCTGCAGGGCACCATGGACCGGATCCGCGCCGTGCGCGACGAGGTGCTGGCCAAGACCTACGAGAAGCTCGGATGACCGATGGCCGACATTATTGACGGCAATGTGATCGCCGAGGACCTGAAGCGGGAACTGACTGAAGAGGTGCGCGCCCTTGGAGCACAGGGCATCGTGCCCGGGGTGGCCACGCTGCTGGTGGGCGAGGACTACGGGGCCCAAATGTACCGGCGCCAGGTCGAGCGGACCGCCGCAGAGGTCGGCGTGGCCTATCGCGACGTCGCCCTGCCGCCGGAGGCCACGCTGACGGCGGTGCTGGAGGCCGTGGCCGCCCTCAACCGCGATCCGACCGTCCACGGCATCCTGCCGCTGCGCCCCCTGCCGAAAGCCCTGCCGGAGGGGCCGGTGCTGGAGGCCATCGAGCCCGCCAAAGACATCGACTGCCTCCACCCCATCAACGCCGGGCGCCTGGCGCTGGGGCAGCCCGCGGTCTATCCCGCGACCCCCTGGGCCTGCTATGTGCTCGTGGAGCGCTACTTCGCCAGCCGCGGCCTGGATCCCAGGGCCGCCTTCGAGGGCAAAGACGTGGTCATCGTCGGGCGCAGCAACATCGTGGGCAAGCCGGCCTACTTCCTGGCCCTCGAACGCAACGCCACCGCCACCACGGTCCACTCGTACACCTGGCGGGCCGGCACCCTTGCTGCCCACACCCGCCGCGCCGACATCCTGATCGTGGCGATGGGGAAGGCGGCGTTCATCACGGCCGAGATGGTCAAACCTGGCGCCGTCGTGGTGGACGTCGGCATCAACGTGCTGCCCGTGCTCGATGCCGCCGGCAACCCCGTGACCGACGAGCGCGGCCGGCCGAAACGGAAGACAGTGGGCGATGTGGCCTTCGACCAGGTGAAGGAGGTCGCCGGCGCGATCACGCCCGTGCCCGGCGGGGTCGGCGCGGTGACGAACATCCTCTTGATGAAGAACGTTGTGCGGGCGGCGCAGGCGGTTGCAGCCTGGGGTACGGCGGAGGGGAAGGGGCCTTGACGGCGCGCGCTGCGGTCGCATCCACCCTCAGCGAGGCGGCGCGGGCGGAGATCCGCCGGCTGGCGGGGCGCTACGAGCACCGGCAGTCGGCGCTGCTGCCGGCGCTGTTTGTCGCGCAGGAGGAG
>JAVKHQ010000013.1:0-63703 GCA_031459875.1 Candidatus Fervidifonticultor sextus
GATGGCGGGACAGGTCGGGATCGGCGATCACCTCACCATCGGTGCCGGGGCCCGGATTTTGGGGCAGGCCGGCGTGACGAAGGACGTGGCGGCAGGCGCCACCGTGTCCGGCTACCCGGCGCGGGACCACCGTCAGGCGCTCCGGCTGGACGCCACCCTGGCCAGGCTGCCCGAGCTCCTCGAGCGCGTCCGGGCGCTCGAGGCGCGCCTGGACGCGCGCGGCCGCCGGCGATGAGACGTCGGGCGCTGTGCGGCGGGCTGCTGATCGCCGCGGTGATCGTGGCGGGGGCCGGCGCCGGCCCCGCCGCCGCGGGCGAGGTGACCGTGGTGCGGCTTCCCGGCCGGGCCGCCGGGGCAGAGCTCCTGGTCCGCGGACAGGCCGTCGCCCGCCTGCACGGCCCAGACGGCGTGCGGCGGCTCCTGGCGGCGGCGAAGTCCCTCGACCCCTTGCTGCCGCCGCCTACCATCGTCACGACGTCCGCCTCGCGCAGGGAGGCGCGGCTCCTGGTGGACGGCCACCCGGTGCTGGGAGCCACCCGCAGCGATGCGGCCCGCCTGGGGGTGAGCCCCGAGGTGCTGGTGCGCCGCTGGGCCGACGCGCTGGAGGCGGCACTGGCCGTGCCGCCCATCACGGTGGCGCCGGCCGCCCTCATGCTGTCCCCCGGGCGATCGGCGGTCGTGGCCCTGGCGACCACGGTGTCCGGGCCGGTGGTGCTCGGGTCATTTGACCGCACCGTGGCCGAGGTCAGGCTGGGCTCCGGCACAGCCCGTGTCAGTGCCGGGCGGGTCGGGAGCACGGTGGTGCCGTTCAGGATCGGGCCCTACCGCGCGCATCTGGCCGTGGCGGTCCGGCCGCCCGCCGGCGTCATCCCGTCCGAGACCGAGGTCCTGGTGACGGGCCAGCCGGCGACGCCGGATCTCATCCGCGAGGCGGCGGCACGCCGGCTGCAGGAGGTGGTACGCCGGGAGCCGGGCAGCCGGCTCGCCCATGGTGCCATCGAGGTGGGCGGTCCGCTCCCGCCAGGCGCGTCGGTCACCGTTCCGGTGGCGGTCGGGCTCCGCAGCCCCTCTGCCGGACCGGTGGACGGCACGCTCCGACTGAGGGTGACAAACGTGCCGCTGGAGGTCAAGGACCCTGAAGTCCTGCTGGTAAGCAACCGGCCGGAGACCATCACCTCCAGCGGCCGGCTCTTCCAGGAGACCCTGGCGACCGGGAGAGCGGCCCGGTTGCTCTACCATCACCGGAATGCCCCGGGCGGCCCCACCCGGGTGATCAAGATCACGCTCTCCAACTCCGGGACCAGCCGGGCCCGCGTGCACTATGCCGCCGGGGTGGCCGGCCCGTCGTCAGACCCGCTCCAGATCGGGTTCGCGGCGACCGCGCGCTTCCTCGGGGCGCTGCTGGCAGGCCGCGGCTACGTCGTCGAGGTCCCCCCGCAGCGGTCGGCGACGTTTGCCGCACAGACGCTGGCGCCTGGCGCGCTCGTCTCCGGCATCATGCAGTTCCAGGTCATCGAGGGCGGCCCCGTGGAGCTTGTCGTGCACGTCCGGCTGCCCTGGCTGCTGGACGGGACCGTGACCGCCGACCTCGGGCCGTGGGCCTTCCCGCATCCGCGCGGCACCTTCCCTGGCTCGGCCGTGGAGATCCTCCGTGAGGTGCCCGTGCACGCGCCCGCCGCGATCGTCGACCTGGGCGTGGCCTCTGGCCTGCACGACGTGCGCACCGGGGAACCGCTGGTCGGGGACTACGGCGTCCTCTACCGTCTGCAGCTCGTGCTGACCAATCCCACCGACCGAGAGGTGACGGCCGCGCTGGTGGCCACGGCCGCGGGCGGGCTGGCCCGGGGGCTGTTCGTCATCGATGGCGCGCCGACCGACGCGGGCTGGCTGCGCCCCGGCGAGGACCGCGCCCTCGCGTCGTTTGCCGTGGGCCCGCTCTCGGCGCGGGAGGTCGCCGTGCTGACCATGCCGGTGGCCGGATCGTTCTATCCGGTGCGCCTGGGGCTGAGGCCGCAATGAAGGACTCCGCGCAGTGTACGATCGCCAGACCGGTGAGCCTGGCCGGGACCGGCCTCCACACCGGGGCGCCCGCCGTGGTCCATCTGTCCCCGGCGCCGGTCAATGCGGGGGTTACCTTCCGGCGGCTCGACCTCGCCGATGCGCCGGCGGTGACGGCCTGCCTGGACGAGGTGGTCGCGACCGCGCGCGGCGTGGTCCTGGGCCGCCGGGTGCGCGTCGCCACCGTCGAGCACCTGCTCTCGGCGGCCAGAGGGCTGGGCATCGACAACCTGGCGGTCGAGATCGAAGGAGAGGAATTGCCCTGCGGGGACGGGAGCGCCCAGCTCTTCGTCGAGGCCTTCGACCGCGCCGGGGTGGTGGCGCAGGAGGCGCCCCGACGGCCCATCCTCCTCGATGCCCCGGTGTGGGTGAGCAGCGCCAGCAGCATCATCGTCGCGGTGCCATCGTCGGGTCTGCGGATTACCTACGTGGCCACGGCCGACGGCGCCTCGCTGGCCCCGCAGATCGCCGAGTTCCAGGACGGCGTGGACAGCTACGCCCGCGCCATCGCCCCGGCCCGAACCTGGGGGCTGGCGGCCGAGGTGGAGGCCCTGCGGGCCCGCGGCCTGGCGCGGGGCGCCTCGCTGGCGACGACCCTGGTCATCGGGCCGCATGGCTTCATGAACGAACCGCGCTTCCCCAACGAGATGGCACGGCACAAGATCCTGGACGCGGTCGGCGACCTGGCCCTGCTGGGCCGGCCGCTGTGCGCGCATATCGTGGCGGTCCGCGCCGGGCACGGGCTCCACGTGGCGCTGGCGAACCAGATCGCCCGGAGGCTGTCCGCGTGAAGGGGACCAGGCCTATCATCCATCCTACCGCGGTCGTCGACCCCAGCGTCGAACTCGGCGAGGGGGTCGAGATCGGGCCCTACGCGGTGATCGGCCCCAACACCGTCATCGGGGACGGCACCGTCGTCGGGCCCCACGCGGTCATCTACGGCGACGTGACGCTGGGCCGGGAGAACCGGCTCGCCGCCCACGTGGTCATCGGCGGGCGGCCGCAGGACCTGGCCTACCGGGGCGAGCGGACGCGCGTCGTCGTCGGCGACCGCAACCTCTTCAGCGAGTTCACCAGCGTGGACCGCGCCACCGGTGAGGGCGGCGAGACGCGGATCGGGAACGGGACCTACATCATGTCCTTCTCGAAGATCAGTCACAACTGCTGGATCGGCGATGGCGCCATCATCGTCAGCGGCGTGCAACTCGGCGGGTGGGTGCGCGTGGAGGACCACGTCTACGTCGGCGGCGTCTCGGGCGCGCACCAGTTTGTCCACCTCGGTCGCCTGGCCATGGTGGCCGGCCACACCGGCGTCCGCCAGGACGTGCCGCCCTACGTGATGGTCGCCGGGTTCACCGCCAGGGCCGTCGGGCTGAATCAGGTGGGCCTGGAGCGCCACGGCATCCCGCCCGCCGACCGAGAGGCCCTGCGGCGGGCCTTCCGGATCTTCTTCCGCTCCGGGCTGTCTATGGACGCGGCCCTGGAGGCTCTGGAGGAGATCGCCCAAGGCAGCGGGCCGGTCCGGGACTTCCTGACGTTTGTGCGCTCGGCGCGGGAACGCAAACGGGGGATCGTGCGATGGCGGAGCGAGACGGCGCCGTAGGCCTCCTGGCCGGCGTGGGCACATTCCCGGAGGTGATCGCCCACGCGGTGAAGTGCGCCGGCCGCGCCCTGGTCTGCGTCCAGGTCGCGGGCGACTCCCCCGCGCTCCACGCGCTGGCCGACCACTACCGGCGGTGCACGCCGGGGGCGCTCGGGGAAGTCCTGGGCACGCTGCAGGCCCACCGCGTCCAGGAAGTCCTGGTGGCGGGCCGCTTCTCGCGGGCCGACCTGCTGGGCGCTGGCGACGCCGTGCGCGACGCCGTCATGGCGCGGCAGGCCGACCGGCGCGACATCCCGCTCCTGGAGAGCCTGGCCGCCCTGCTCGCCGAGCAGGGGATCGTCCTGGTGGACCAGACGCGCTTCGTGGGCGACCTGCTGGCGCCCCCCGGGGTGCTGACGGCGCGGCCGCCGACGCCGGAGGAGGAGGCCGACCTGGCCTTCGGCCGGACCGTCGCCCGGCGCCTCGCGGATCTGGACGTGGGACAGACCGTCGTCCTGCGCCGCGGCATCATCCTGGCCGTAGAAGCCGCGGAGGGCACCGACGCCACGATCCGCCGGGGCGGCGCCATGGCGCCGGAGACCGTCGTGGTGAAGGTGAGCCGGAACAACCAGGACCCGAGGTTCGACATCCCCGCCGTCGGTCCGGATACCATCGCGGCGATGCGGGAGGCGGCCGCCAGGGTGCTGGGCATTGACGCCCGCCGGACCCTGCTGCTGCACCGGGCCCGCATGCTCGCGGAAGCCGATGCGTCGGGGATCACGGTGGTGGCGGCCGACGTCCCGCCGCTGGGCCATCCGGTCCATGCCCATCCTTGAGCCGGGTCGGGCCGCAGGGCGCGTCTTCATCGTGGCCGGCGAGGTCTCGGGTGATCTCCACGGCGCGGCCCTGGCGCGGGAGTTGCGCGCGCTGGACCCGGGCCTCCGGCTCGAGGGGATCGGGGGACTGCGGATGGCGGCCGCGGGCGTCCGCCTGGTGGAGGACAGCAGCACCTGGGGCCTGATGGGATGGGCTGAGGCCGTCCATCACATGCGGGCGTTCCTGCGGCGGCTGGATGCCGCCACCTCCCGGCTGCTGGCCGATCCGCCGGACGTGCTGGTGCTGGTGGACTTCCCGGGCTTCAACCTGCGGCTGCTGGAGCGCCTTGGGGGCCGCATCCCTGCCGTGTACTACGTGCCGCCGATGGTCTCGATCCGGCGCGGCCGCCGGGCCGCCCGGATCGCGGCCCTGGGCGCTCGGCTGCTCGCCATCTTTCCCTTCGAGGCGGAGGCCTACCGCGCCGCCGGGGCCGACGTCACCTTCGTGGGCCATCCGGCCGTGGATCTGGCAGACGGGCTCGAGCCGGCCGCGCGCGTGCGGGCGCGCCTGGGCATTCCGCCCGACGGGCCTGTCCTCGGCCTGCTGCCCGGCAGTCGCCGGCAGGAACTCGACGCGCTGGCAGATCTCATGCTGGACGCCGCGCGGCGGGTGCGCGCCGCGCACCCCCACCTGGTGGTCCTGCTGGCGGTGGCCTCCCCCATCTTCCGCGACCGCATCGGGGAGGCGGTGGCGGCCTCACGCCTGCCGGTGATCCTCGCAGACGGTGCCCGTCAGGTCATGCAGGTCAGCACCGTGCTGCTCCTGGCCTCCGGCACCGCGGCCGTCGAAGCCATGGTGCTGGGCGTCCCCATGGTGGCCGTCTACCGCGGGTCCTGGGTCTCCTGGATGATCGCGAATCTGGTGGTGGCGCCCCGCTGGGGCACGATCCCCAACATCATGGCGCGGGCCGAGGTGGTCCCCGAACTGTTGCAGGCGCGGGCCAACGCCAGGATGATGAGCGCGGCGGTCCGTCGGCTGCTGTGCGAGCCCCAAGCCCGGGACGCCATGCGCGCGCGCCTGCTGGCGCTCGCCTCGACCCTGGGACCGCCCGGCGCCGCGCGCCGCGCTGCGGCCGAAGTGCTGGCGGCGATGGGCCGGCCGACCTTGAAGGTCGAATCGGCCGTCCAGTAAGATGAGGCGGGCGTTCGGGGAGGCGCACCCCATGGCCGGCGGCAGGCGGTGGATCTGGATCGGACTGATCATGGGGCTGGTGCCACTTGGCCTCTGGGTCCTGTTGGGAGCGCCCGGCCCGACCTCGTCCCGGCCCGGGGCCGGAGCCGGTCCGGGCGGCGGCGTCCGGCCGGCGCCGCAGGCGACCCCGGTGCCGATTCCCCCGGTCCAGGTCGAGCGGAGCGCGATCTCGACCGTCGACCCGCAGGGCCGACGGCAGTGGGACATCCGCGCGGCCACCATCTCGGTGGACGGCGCAGCCGGCACCGCCCAGTTGACGGCGGTCGAGGGCACGTTCTTCCAGGCGGGCGCCATGGCGGTGACTTTCACGGCGCCCCGGGGGACGTTCTACATCGCCACGCGGAACGTGACGCTGGCCGGCGGCGTATTCGCGAGGAGCGCGACCGGGAGGACGCTGGAGGCCGAGGTGGTCCACTGGTACCCCAAAATCCGGCAGATCGAGGCCACCGGCTCGGTGGTCCTCCGCCAGCAGGGGATCGTGGTCCGGGCCGACCGTCTGACCGCCGACGTGGCGCTCCAGCGCACCAAACTCGACGGGAACATCCGTGTTGAGGTCGCGGAATAGCGTGGTCCGGCCCGCGGCGGCCCTGGCCTGCCTCGTGGTGTGGCTGCTGGGCAGCGGCGGCCCCGCCGGCGGCCAGCCGGCCCTGCCCATCGAGGTCACCGGCGCGACGTTCCTGGAATACGACGATCGCACCGGTCACCTGCGGGCCGAGGGCGCCCCGGTGGTCGTGACCCGCGGCCGCACCACCCTGCGCGCGCCGCGCGTCCGCTACGAGGCCCGGACGCAGGTGGCACTCGCCACCGGCGGCGTGACCGCAGAGGAGCCGGGGCTCACGGTGCGCGCGGAGGAGGCCGAGTTCCGCTTCGCCGACGACCGGTTCCGCGCCTGGGGAGGGGTGGTCGTCTGGAGCCGTCGGGACGATCAGACCACCACGCTCTCCGCGCCCCAGGTGGAAGGCTCCCTGCAGACGCGGCGCTTCGCCGCCTCTGGCGGGGTGGCGGTGGATCGCGGCGAGTGGCGGGTGCTAGGCCGTCGGCTCGACTACGACGACGGGACCGGCGTGGCGGTGGTGACCGGAGACCCCGAGGCGCGCTTCCGGGAGGCGACCATGACCGCAGAGGTCATCCGCTTCCACGTGCGCGACGAGACCGCGTCCGGCCAAGGCAACGTGCGGCTGCGCCGCAGCGAGTTGGAGGGCCGCGCGGCGCGCGCAGACGTCGCCGGACGCGAGGGCCGGGCCGTGCTCTCGGGCGGCGCGCGGGTGGATCGCGGGACGGACCGGTTGACCGCTGAGGTCATCGAGGTGGACCTGGACGGGTCGCGGGTGACCGCCCGCGGCCGATCGCGGCTCGTGGTCTCGCCGCGGTAGGAGCCTCCTGTGCTGGCCGCCAAGGGACTGTACAAGCGCTTCGGGGCCCGGACCGTGGTGGACGGCGTGGATCTCAGCGTCGAGCGCGGGGAGATCGTGGGCCTGCTGGGCCCCAACGGCGCCGGGAAGACCACCACCTTCTACATGATCGTCGGGCTGATCCGCCCGGACGGAGGCGACGTGTGGCTCGACGATGAACCCATCACCCACCTCCCGGTGCACCTGCGCGCGCGGCGCGGCATCGGCTACCTCAGCCAGGAACCCTCGGTCTTCCGGGGGCTGACCGTCCAGCAGAACATCGACGCCGTCCTGGAAGGCACGCCGCTGTCGCCCCCGCAGCGGGCGGCGACGGTTGGCGCGCTGCTGGAGGAGTTTGACCTGGTGGGGCTGCGTGCGCAACTGGGCGCGACGTTGTCTGGCGGCGAACGGCGGCGGGTGGAGATCGCCCGGGTCCTGGCGCTGAACCCGTCGTACATGCTCCTGGACGAACCGTTCACCGGCGTCGATCCCAAGTCGGTGGCCGAGATCCAGGAGGTGGTAGTCCGTCTGCGCGACCGGGGGCTGGGCGTCGTCATCACCGACCACAACGTGCGCGACACGCTGGCCATCACCGACCGCGCGGAGATCATCCACGAGGGCCGCATCCTGTTCGCCGGGACGTCCGAGGAGATCATGGCCAGCGAAGACGCCCGGCGCTTCTACCTGGGCGAACGGTTCCGCCTCTAGTCATATGCGGCAGATCGACCGCTACATCCTGCGCGAGGTCGGAGGGATCTTCGTCTTCGGGGCGGCCGTCTTCACCACGCTGCTGATGGTGAACCACCTGTTCTTCCTGGCGCGCCTGGCGGCCGAGGCCGGCGTCCCGATCCGCACCAGCCTCCTCCTGCTGGCGCTCCGGGTGCCCTACATGGCCGCCTACGGCCTGCCCATGGCCATGCTGCTGGCCACGCTGATGGCCTTCGGCCGCCTCTCCGACCGGAATGAGATCATCGCGCTGCGGACCTCGGGATGGAGCCTGGGGCGCATCGCCCTGCCCGTGCTGGTCGCGGGCGCGGTGGTGACCGCGATCTCGCTGGCGGTGACCGAATACGTGGTGCCGCCGTCCGAGACGCGCTACCGCGACCTCCTGGCGGAGGTGCTCCAGTCGCCCACCCGTCAGATCCAGGAGCACGTGTTGTTCCGCGAGCCGATTGACGGCGTCGAGTCGGTGTTCTACGCGCGCGCGCTGGACACGCGCGACGGCACCATGTCGGGGGTCGTCATCACGCAGTTCCAGCACGACCGCCCGGTCCGCCTCATCGAGGCCGCGCGGGCCCGCTTCGGGACCGGGGGGTGGGTGCTGCAGGACGGCACCATCTACCTGCTGGACTCAGGCGGCGGGGTGTCGACGCGGTTTGCCAGCATGAGGGTCACGCTGCGGCGCACGCCGCGGCAGGCGGCGGCGCCGCGGCGCGACCCTTCGGAGATGACGATCGGCGAACTGCGGCAGCAGATCGCCGCCCTCCAGACCGCGGGGGAGAACATCCTCCGATACGTGCTCAGCCTGCACCTCAAGGTGGCGCTACCGGCCAGCAGCGTCATCTTCGCCCTCCTGGCGGTGCCGCTGGGCCTGCGTCCGCACCGCTCGGGCCGTTCCGCCGGCCTGGCCCTGACCGTGCTGGTGCTCCTGGGCTACTACCTGATGATGTCCGTGACCCTCACCCTGGGCGAGCGGGGCCAGCTCGCCCCGTTCTGGGCCGCCTGGATGCCCAACCTCACCGTGGCCGTCGCCGGCGGCTACCTGCTCTGGACGTCCCGGTAGGAGTATGGAGCGCGGCGACGGGGGCGTCCCTCGACCGAGGCCCTGGGACGCGACTGACAGGCGGCGCCTGGTCCTGGTCACCGCCGCGGCCCTGCTGCTGTTCACCTACGGGCTGGGCGTGGGGACCCTGTGGGATCAGGACGAGCCCAAGTACGTCCAGGTGGCAAAAGAATTGCTCCAGAGCGGCGATCCGTTCACGCTGCGCCTGGACGGCCGGCCCTGGTTCGTCCATCCGCCGCTCTATTTCTGGCTGGAGGCCGCGGCCGGTGAACTCTTCGGTTTCACCGAATTCACCGCCCGCCTCTGGTCGGCGCTGGCGGGGGCGGGCATGGTGGCCGGCACATTCCTGCTGGCCCGGTTCTTCTACGACGCCAGAACGGCGCTGCTGGCGGCCGCGGTTGCGGCCACGACCATGGGGGTGCTCGTCCAGGCGCGCCTCGCGGCCTTCGATCCGCTGCTGGTGGCCTTCATGGTCCTGGCCCTCTACATGGTCCTCGTCGGCTACACCACGGGCTCCCGGCGCGCCTCTCTGTGGGCCTGGGGATGGGCCGGCCTGGCGACCGCGACCAAGGGGCCGATCGGCCTCCTCCTGCCCGCCATGGTGGTGGTGGCCCTCTGGGCGGTGCGCCGCGAGTGGCGGCGCTGGCGGGACCAGCCCGCCCTCGGACCGGTGCTCTACGCCGCCATCGGCCTGCCCTGGTACGTGATCGAAACGGTCCGGTGGGGCGAGGAGTTTCTGCGCACCGCCGTGGGCTACTATCTGATTACGCGCTTCTTCGGCGTCGTCGAGGACCAGCCCGGGCCGTGGTGGTACTACGGGCCCGTCCTCGTGCTCGGCACCTTCCCCTGGACCGCGTTCGTCCCGGCGTCCCTCGTCTGGCTGTGGCGCCGCCGCGGTGACCTGGCCAGCCAGGTGATCCTGCTGTGGTGCGGGATCACGGTCGCCTTCTACTCCATAGCCGGCACCAAACTCCCCAACTACGTCCTGCCGGTCTACCCCGTGCTGGCGGTGGCCGTCGGTCGGTTCTGGACCGCGGTGCTCGACGGCCTTTCCGAGGTCCGGGGGCTGGGGCGGTGGGCGTTCGCGCTGCTGCCGCTGACGTCGCTCGTCCTGGTCGCGGGGGTGGCCGTCTACGGATCGACCAAGTACCCGGCGGAGGCGGCGGCCCTGCGTCCGGTCGTCATGATCGCGACGACCGCCCTGGCCGCGGGACCGCTGGTGGCCTGGACCCTGGCGCGCAGACCGTCGCTGGCCTTCGCGGCCCTGGTGCTGACCAGCGGCGTTACTGTGGCGGTGATGGTGCACCAGACGCTGCCGGCCCTCGAAGCGCATCGGCCGATCCCGAGGATCGCCCTGACCCTGCGCCAACAGATGGGGCCGGGTGACGCGCTGGTCGCGGTGCGCATGAGCCTGAGTGCCTCGCTGCGCTTCTACAGCGGCCAGACGGTGATCTGGGTCGAGACCCCCTCGGACCTGACCCGGGCCCTCTGCGAGCACGGGCGCGCCTTCCTCGTGATCCCCGCCGCCGAGGAGGCCGCCTGGGCCGGGGCCCTGCTGCCGCCGGGGACGCGTCTGCAGGGAGAAGACGGCGGGTACCGCATCTTTCTGAAGGACGGACGGACGGCCTGCAAGCCGCCGCCCCCGCGGTAGACGGAGGTCCCGGTGGAGTCCGGCCTCATCCTCATCCCGGTCCTCATCCTGGCAAGCGGCGCAGTGGCGTACATCGGGAACCTGGTCGGCCGCGCCACCGGCCGCCGTCGCCTCTCGATCTTCGGGCTGCGGCCCCGCCACACCGCCCACATCATCACAGTCCTGACCGGGATGCTGATCACGATCATCTCGCTGGCGAGCGTGCTACTTGTCTCCAAGGACGCGCGGGTCGCGCTGTTTCAGCTCAACGATCTGCGAGAGCAGATCGCAGACGCCGAGGCCCGGCTCCGTGAGGTCAAAGGCGGTGACATCGCCTACCTGCGGAACCAGGAGGTGCTGCGCGAGGTCATCGACGGCCGGTTGCCGCAGGCCCAGATCCTGGAGCGCCTCGACGCCATGCGACTGCGCGCCGTGGATCTGGCGGTGGCCAACGGCATCGCCCCCGACCTGATCACCGGCGGCGTGCTGACCCTGGATCCCCCCACCCTGACCTGGGAAGCGGCGGCCCGCCTCGTGGCGCTGCGCCGCAGGGAGACCGTGGTGCGGATCGTCTCCCTGGAGAACACGCTGCGGGGGGAGGCCCTGCGCGTCTCCCTGCTGCTGGTGGATCGCGTCCTGGTCTACCCGAAGGGCACGGTGCTGTTCAGCGCCTCCATCGATCCGCGGGCCGGGCGCGAGGCCGTCGGCCGCTATCTGCTGGCGCTCGTCGATGCCGCCGCCGAGCGCGCCGGGGGCAGGCTGCTGTCTCCGCCGTTCGCCCGCGTCACCGAGACGCCCAGGGGGCAGCTGGATGTCGACCACCACCGCGCGGCGATCGCCGAGATCATGGCGATCGGCCGCGACGTGCGGGTCGATGCCACAGCCCAGCGGGACATCACCACCGAGATGCCGCTGGTGGTCCGCTTTGTCATCCGCCGCTAGGTCGTCCTGGTTCCCCGGGCTGCTGGCGATGGCTGCGGTCTCGGGCGCGGCCTCGCTGATCTATCAGGTGGTGTGGATGCGCCACTTGGTGCTCGTCTTCGGCAGCACCACGCTGGCGGCGAGCACCGTGGTCGCCGCGTTTCTGGCCGGCCTGGCGCTGGGGGCGTGGGCGTGGGGGCTGGCCGCCGATCGCCAGCCGGGTCAGACGCTGGCGCTGTTCGGACTGGTGGAAGCGGCGACCGGTCTGTACGCCCTGGCCAGCCCGTGGCTCTTCCGCGGGGTCGACGCCCTTTACCTGGCGGCCTATGCGCCGCTGGCCAGCTGGCCGACGCTGTTTGCCGGCACGCAGTTCCTGCTCTGCGCGGCCGTCATCGTGCCGCCGGCGATGCTGATGGGCGGGGCGCTGCCGCTGCTCGCGCGCAGGCTGGTGGTTCGGCCGGCCGAGGCGTCTGGGGGGGCCGGACGCCTCTACGGCTGGAACACCCTCGGCGCGGCCGCCGGTGCCGCCCTGGCCTACGGGCTCCTGCCGGCGCTGGGACTGGCGGCGGCGGTCCGGCTGGCGGCCTCGGCCAACCTCGTGGTGGGAGCCTGCGCCCTGCTGCTGGATGCGCGCACGCGGCTGCAGGTCTCCCCGCGGGCTCCGGCGCCTGCGGCCGCCGCGCCCGAGGCGCCGCGGCCCTCTGGCGATCCCGGGACGCCGCCCGATCGGCTCGCGGTCTATCTCGTCCTGCAGGGGTTCGCGCTCTCGGGCTTCGCCGTCATCACCTTCGAGGTCGTCTGGGCGCGGCTGCTGGCCCTCGTGGTGGGCTCGTCGGTCTACGCCTTCGGCTCGCTGCTGGTGGTGATCCTCGCCGGGCTGGGCGCCGGCAGCGCGGCCTACGGCCGCCGGCGCGCACGGCCGGATGCGCATCTCTCGGCGCTCGGGATCCTCCAGGTCCTCATCGGCGCCAGCGCCGCGCTCTCGCTGCTCGTCGTGCCACACCTTCCCTTTCAGGTCGTCCGGTTCTTCCCGGTCTTTGCCGACTCGTTCGCCTGGCACGCAGCCGTCCAGGTGGCCGCCGCCGCGGTGCTGGCAGCCGTCCCCGCGGCCCTCTCCGGGGCGGTCTTTCCCGCGGTCGTCGGCGGCCTGGGCGGCCCGCTCGCCCGGCTGGGCCGCACCATCGGCACCGCCTACGGCGCCAACACCATCGGCACCGTGCTCGGTGCCTTCCTGGCCGGCTTCGTCCTGATCCCGGCGGTGGGGCTGCGCGCCGCGATGGTCCTCGGGATCCTGGCCACCCTGCTGGCCGGCGTCCTGGTGCTGGCCGTCGCCGTCCGGTCGCCGGTGCGCCGGGCGGTCATGATGGCCCCGGCCGCCGTCGCCCTGCTCGTCGTCGTCACGCTCCCTCCCTGGCCGCGGGAGGTCTTCACCGCGGGCAGCGGGTTTTTCGCCAAGCTCTACGGATCGGCGGAGGTCTTCGAGCGGGCGGTCGCCGCCATGCGCCTGCTGTACTACCGCGACGGGATCAATGCGACCATTTCGGTGGACGAGACGGGCGGCTACCTCTTCTACCGCACCAACGGCAAAACCGACGCCTCGACCGCGCCCAACGACACGGTCACCCAGGTTCTGCTCGGCCAGCTCCCGATGCTGCGCCACCCCCATCCTCAGGATGTCTTTGTGCTGGGACTCGGCACCGGCATGACCGCCGCCGCGGTCGCCCGCTACCCGGTGCGGCGGATTGACATCGTGGAACTGGAGCCGGCCGGCCTGGAGGCGGCGCGGCTGTTCGGCCAGTACAACCGCCAGGTCCTCGCCGACCCGCGGGTCCGCGTACTCCTGGCCGATGGCCGCAACCGGCTGCGGGCCGCCCCCGACCGGTACGATGTCATCATCTCGGACCCCTCCGACATCTGGATCGCGGGCATCGGGGCCCTCTACACCGTGGAGTTCTACCAGGCGGCCCGGGCGCGGCTGCGGCCGGGCGGCGTGATGGTGCAATGGGTGCACACCCACAGCCTCCCGCCCGAGGCCTTCGCGCTGATCGTCGCCACCTTCCGCGCGGTCTTCCCGCACACCGAAGTCTGGACGGCCGCGATCGGCGACCTGATGCTGATCGGGACCATCGAGCCCCTGGGGTGGGACTACCGGCGGATCGCCGGTCGCCTCGAGGCGATCCCGGGGGTGCGGGAGGACCTGCAGGCGATCGGCATCTGGCACCCCGCCGCGGTGCTGGCCGCCTTCGCGCTGGGCGGCGACGACCTCGACCGGCTCACCCGATCCGTGCATCGCCTCCACACGGACGACCGGCCGGTCCTGGAGTTTTGGGCGCCGCGGTTCCTGTACGCAGACACCCAGGCGCAGATCCACGGGCTCCTGTCGCATCTGCGCACGAGACCGTTCCCGCCGGTCGCCGGGTTCGACCCCAGCCGCGATCTGGACGCCGACGCCACCTACCTCATGGGGTTCGCGTACGCATCGCTGGGCCGGCCGACGGTGGGGATTCCCTACATGGAGCGCAGCACCGCCATGGCGCCGGACCGGCCGGCGTTCTTCGTGGGCCTGGCCCACCAGTACCGCGCGGTCGGCCGCCCGCGCGATGCCGAAGACGCCTACCGCCGCGCGCTGGCGCTGGACCCTGACCATGTCGAGGCCCTCGTCTCCCTCGGCGAGATCCTGCTGGAGGCCGGGCGGCCCGCGCAGGCCCTGGCGTACGCGCAGCGGGCGCTGCGGATCGCGCCGGCGGACGAGCGCGCCCAGGCCCTGGCGGAGCGGGCGCGGCAGGCGCGCTAGAGGCTGCCGCGGCAGGAATCGGCCACCGCCTGCAGAATTTTCACGGTAATAGTCCCGCAGCGGTGCAGGTGGACGCCGGGGATGCTGCCCGGCGTCAGAATAGGGAAGTCCGGACCTCCGGCCGTGCGCGGCCGGAGGCAGCCGGCGCGGTCCCGCCGCTGTGACGGTGAGCAGCCGCCCCCCGCGTGGCGGGGTGAGCCACTGGGTGATCCCGGGAAGGCCGGCGGTGTGCGATGACCCGGAGCCAGAAGACCTGCCTGCACCGGTGCCACACGCCTTCGCGGATGAGGAGGTGGGCCGATGCGCGCACGTGTTCTGCTCGTCTTCGCCCTCTGCACGATGTTCCTCGCCGGGACCCCGTTCCCCACGCAGGCTCAGGAACCGCCGGTCTTCGAACTGCCCGAGGTCGTCTCGCCCGGCCGTCGGCCGCAGCCTGCGGCGGCGTCGCCGGCCAGTGTTTCGATTCTGACCGCACCTGAACTGCGCCGTCTGGGGGTGCGCACGGTGGGCGAGGCGATCGCCTACCTGCCCGAGACCGTCGCGCGGGCCTACGGCGGCCCCGGCAGCCTGATCACCCCCAGCCTCCGCGGCAGCAGTGCCGAGCAGGTGCTGGTGCTGCTGGACGGGGTGCCCCTCAACAGCCTGCTCGCCGGGACCGTCGACCTCAGCACCATTCCCATCGAGGACGTCGAGCGCATCGAGGTGCTCCGCGGGCCGTTCTCGGCGATCTACGGCAGCGGGGCGCTCGGCGGCGTGATCTCCATCGTCACGCGTCGGCAGGCGGCCGCAGTGGTGTCGGTCGGCGGAGGGTCGCTGGGCGTGGTCACGTCATCGGTGGCTGGGCCGATCGCCGCCGGGAGCCAGGCGCGGATCTCACTCCGCTACGATGCGGCACAGGGCGACCGGCCCAACAGCGACCTGCGCGGCGGCTCGCTGTCGCTGCGGCTGGGCGACACCGCCCCCGGCGGGTCCTGGGATTTGAGCCTCTTTGGCTCCACGGCGGCCCGAGGCGCGCCGGGCTCGACCGTCTTCCCCTCGCTGACGGCCCGGCAGGAGGACGCGCGCGCAGCCGGCGCGCTGACCTTTCAGCGCACCCGGGCGGAGGTCACCGACCGGCTGCGCCTCGTGGCGCACCATGAGACGCTGGCCTTCCGCGAGCCCCTCTTTGCGATCGACGACCGGCACCGGGCGACCGCGTGGGGAGCGGAATGGCAGCGCTCCGTGCGGATCACCAGCGCGCGGGTCGTCACGCTCGGCACCGACGCCCATCTCCAGCACCTGACCAGCACGACCGTGGGGGATCGGTCCGCGACGGTGGGGGCCTTCTACCTGCAAGATGACCGGGCGCTGGGGCCGCGCGCGGTGCTCTCCGTCGGCCTGCGCGCCGACTGGCACTCCACCTACGGCCTCCAGCTAAACCCCCGGGTGGGGATCGTGTTCTTCGCCCGGCCCGACCTGCGCCTGCGTGCAGCCGCAGGTCGGACCTTCCGCGGCCCCACCCTGGCCGACCTGTACTACCCCTTCGACGGGTTCGCGGTCGGGAACCCGTCGCTGCGTCCGGAGTACGCGTGGTCGCTGGACGCGGGGTTGGAGGCCGCGCTTGCCCCGCACCTGCTCGTCCGCGCCACGGCGTTTGCCAGCGACGTGGCGGACCTGATCATCTGGGTGCCCGATCCGTCCTTCGTCTTCTCGCCGCAGAACATCGGGACGGCCCAAATCCGCGGCGCGTCGGTGGAACTGGAGGGGACGCTGGCGCCGAGCTGGACCCTGCGAGCGTCCTCGACCTGGATGGCGGCCACCGATGCGGGTACCGGCGCCGACCTGCCCAACCGGCCCCGCCTGACCGGGGCCCTCGCCCTGAGCAGGGCCCTGCCGGGCGGCGGGTCCCTGACCGTCTCCGCGGTCGCCGTCGGCGGGCGGTACGCGGATGCGGCCAACACCGTCGTCCTTCCGGCATACGCCACGGTCGGCGCGACCGCGCAGGTCCCGCTGGGGCCCGCGCTGCTCGCCCGCGCGAGTATCCAGAATCTTTTCGACGCGCGCTACGAACCGGTGCAGGGCTATCCTGCGCCCGGTCGAACGATCTTCGCAGAGGTGGTCCTGCGGCCTCGGACACCATGACGAGGCGCCGGCGCTCCATTGCGATCATCCCATCCCTGCGGCGCCCGATGGCTGCGGCGCTCCTCGCCGCAACCCTGGCGGCCGTCCTGACGGGCGCCGCCGTCGTCTCCCGCATCGAGCGCGGGCCGCAGGACGCGCCAGGCCCGACTCCGTTCCGGCCGTCCGCCTCGCGCGGGCTCCCTCCGGCCCCTTCGGCCCACGCCGAGTCCGGTTTCGTCTACGAGGTCCCGGCGGCCTCCCCACCCGCAGCCAGCGCGCGCCGCCAGCCTCCCGCGGGTCCGCGGCCTGCGCCGCGGTCGCGGCACACCGAGACGCCTCCGCGTCCGGGAACCCCCTCCCCCCCGAAGCCCCCGACGGGTGCCGCTGCGTTGGAGGCGGCGCCGGCGGCGACGGGCGGATCGGCGCTCGGGCCGGCCTCGCCGGCACCTGCACCGGAAGGGTCAGGATCGGCACCATCCACCCCGGGTACGGAGCCCTTGAGCCCGCAGGCCCCCGGTCCCGCCGCGGAGGCCCCCCTCCCGTCGCCGCCCGGCCCTTCCGGCCCCGCGGCGGAGGGGCCTGCGCCGCCACCCCGGCCGCTACCCCGGCCCGTCATCACCCCGCCGGTGCCGATCGCGCTCGACCCGCCCCAGCATCCCGGTGGATGGCATGTCGTGGTCGAACCTCCGGGCCTGGCCGCCGAGGCGCGGCCCGAGCGCGTGGCGGGGCGGGTGCGGCTGCGGCTGTCGCTGCGCGACGACGGCACCGTCGAGCGGGTGCAGGTCGCGGTGTCGTCGGGCCGCCCTGACCTGGATGCCGCCGCGACGGCGGCGGCGCGTGGCTGGCGCTTTCAGCCCGCGCGCCGCGACGGCGTCCCCATCCCCAGCGTGGTCCTCATCTGGGTCACGTTCGTGGTCGAGCCGTAGGTGTCCGTGGACGGACCCGCCGTCAGGGGCCCCGATCGGCCCCCAGCCGTCCTCGCCATCGACCCGGGCCGCACCAAGTGCGGGGTCGCAGTCTGCGCGCCGGGGGAAGTGCGCGCCCGCGCCATCGTCGCGCCGCAGACACTACCCGCGCTGGTCTCCGACTGGCAGGCCCGCTATGGCGTGACCCTGATCGTGGTCGGCAACCGGACCGGGTCGGCGGACGTGATCGCATCGCTTCGGGAGGTCGCCACGGTCCCGCTGCGCCTCGTCGAGGAAGCCGGCACCACCCTGCGGGCGCGCGCCCGGTACTTCGCCGAGCATCCGCCGCGCGGCTGGCGCCGTCTGATCCCGCTGGGCTTGCAGACGCCGCCTGAACCCTACGACGACTACGTGGCGGTGCTGCTGGCCGAGGCCGCCCTGGTCGCCGGCATCGATCGGAGCGCAGGGGCGCATGGCGAGCGATCGGCGTAATGGTGTAGACTATCGGGTGTGCCGCAGATGTATCTACGGACACGATTCGGGCTGGACGGCCTAAGGGGCAGGGATACACCATGAGGGTTCCGCTCGTACTCCTGACGATAGCGGTCGCACTGGGATCGGTGTCCGTGGCAGCCTCACCCGGAACTTCAGGGCCCGCGCCGATTCCCCTGTGGGCCTTCGGCGGCTTCAACCTGCAGCGAACCAATTTCACCCCCAAGCCCGGAGACCTGACCGCACCGCATGTGGCGTGGCGCCTCAATTTCGAAACGACCTCGTCGCCGGCCTCCGTGTCCCCGCCGGCCGCTGGCGATCTGGAGGGCGACGGCCAGGTGGAACTCATCTACGGGGAAGGTGTCCGGCTCGTCGCCCTGGAACGCCCATGGACCCGGCGCCGGTGGGACTTCTCCGTCATGAACATCAACGGGCTGATCCTGATGACGCCCGCCGTGGTGGATGTGGATGGCGACCGGCGCGCGGAGGTCTTCTTTGCGCCGTATCAGTCGGGGGGCGCCTCCACCTTCTTCCGGTTGAACGGCCGCGGGCAGGTCGTCTGGTCCTTCCAGGCCAGAGCGTACGCGAGCTACGCGAGCCCCGCCGTGGTCGACCTGGGCGGCGGACAGTTCACGGTGGTCTTCGCGGACACGCAGGGGACCGTCTACGCCCTCGACGCCGCGACCGGGCGGGCCCGATGGTCCTACGTGATGGGAGGCAGTGCGGACATGAACGCGGCTGCGGTGGTGGATCTCGACCGGGACGGCAGGCGAGAGATCATCATCGGCAACCATGGCAACGGCGCCATCCACGCCATCGACGGCGAGGGCCGGCAGCGGTGGGTCTACAACACCGGCGGGTCGATCTACGGCGTGACCGTGGACGATGCCGACGGCGATGGGGTCCTGGAGATCTACGCCGCGGACTGGGCGGGTGCGGTCCACGCGCTGACGCCCCAGGGCCGCCTGCGGTGGACCTACCGGACCCCGGGCCCCGTGACCAGCTACAACGGGCTCGCCGTCGCCGACCTGGACCGGGACGGGACCAAGGAAATCGTCTTCGGCGTCCAGAACGGCTGGGTGGTCGCGCTGTCACCGGCCGGGCGCGCACTGTGGCAGTTCCAGCGCCGGGGGCACATCAGCGGGTCGGTGATCGTCGGGGACTTCGACCGGGACGGTCAGCTCGAGGTCGTCGCCGGCAGCCACAACGGCTTCGCCTATCTCATCGGCCCGCGCGGTCAGCCCAAGTGGGAGCACCAACTGGGCGGCCGGCTGGCCTACATGGGGATCACGGCCGAAGACCTCGACGGTGACGGCCTGGTCGAAGTCCTCATCAACAACGATGAGTTCCTCTTCGGCCTGTCGAGGCCGCCGGCGCGCTGATCGCCCGTCCTCCCGGAAGCGGATGGGGCTCAGGATGCCGGCGGGGGGCGGTCGGGCGGGACGAGGCGCCCGTCCAGTACGCGCCAGACGCCCTGGCGGACGGCTTCCCGGTCTGCCTCCGGCGTGATCTCATGGCCGGCCACGGCCGCGACGACGGGGAGATCGCCAAGACGCGCCAGCGTCCTGGCGCGGCGCGACGCCCGGTCCACGTCCGTGGAATCCACGATGGAGGAGATTTCCGCCAGCAGGAAGGCGTCGACTCCGCGGTCGCGGAGCCGCCCGCAGGCCACCAGATCGGTCAGCAGCAGGTCCTCGTGGTCGGAGATGGAGATGAGGCCGCGGGCCTCGGCGTCGGCGGCCAGCCGTTCCAGTTCGTCCCTGGGCACCGATCGAATCCCGAGCATGAGGCGCTGGAAGTACCCCGCGGCCTTCTCGCGGTACCGGATCTCGAGCAATTCGCCCTTCAGGTCGCCGACCACGCCCACCAGCCGGTTCACCTGGCCGATGAGTTGCTCCAGCCGGGCCTCCGTCTGGGCCTGGGCCCTGGCGACCTCTTCCAGCCGCGCCTCGGTGCGCCGCTGGGCCTCGGCCAGTTGCTCAACCCGCGCCTCGGTGCGCCGCTGGGCCTCGGCCAGTTGTTCGACGCGTTCGGCGAGCCGGTCGAGGCGCGCGGTGAGCGCAGCCAGGTTGGCCTCGGTGCGGGCCTGGGCGTCAGCCAGGCGTTGCAGAGCCGCTTCAAGCCGGTCGACACGCGCGTCTACCATGGCGGTGGCCCTTCCCTTCTGTGCTCGATCCTACCAGGAGGCGGCTTCACCGGTCCATGGATCTGTCGACGGCGGAGGGGAGCAGCGGGTCGAGACCAGTCAGGTGGGGAACGATCGGTCGCGCAGGTAGGAAATCACCGCAGCCAGCAGCACGACGTACAGCGCCGCCACGCCCAGGTACTGCGCCGGCCTGGGCAGGGCGAAGAGCCGCGCGAACGGGCGCGTCAGGGCCCGGGGGACGTATGGGATGATGAAGGGAACCCGGTCCCGGTAGGCCCGGTACTGCTCCCCGAACCGCCGTTCGTTCTCGCCCTCCTCGTGAATCATCAGGGCCAGGTAGGTGCACACGGCCGTCACCAGGGCCACGACCGCGATGGGGCGTGCCCCCAGCAGCGAGAACCCGGTCAATCCCAGGAAGATGCCCAGATACTGGGGATGCCGCACCACGGCATAGGGGCCGGTGGTGACCAGTCCCACCCGCTTCCTGACGGCGTAGAAGTAGACGTACGACGCCATGAAGATGAGAAACCCCACCACGATGAGCCCCCACCCCACGTCGAAGAGGAGCGCCCGGAGGTCCCTGGACATCCAGATGGTGTGGGTGACCAGCCACCTGGTCTGGGGAAACAGGACGAACGGCGTCCACGGCGAGTAGATGGCGACGAACATCCCCACCGGCAGGAACATCCCGCCCTGGATGGCGAGGACGAGGACCGGCGAGGCGATGATGACCGGGATGGCGACGAGCACGGATCGGAGGACTTTGCGGATCTTCATCGACCGGATCACCTGGGTGAGAGCTGCGTTGCGACGGTCGAATATTCGGCTGTGCCCGCCGCATTCCCTCCGCCGCCTGACAGAGACCACCGCGGCCCGGGCCCGCGTGGGAGGCCGTCCGGCCCGGAGGAGGAGTCTAGGGGCGGGCGTCGAAGGGAAAAATAAACAGTAGTTGCCGGACGCTGCCGCCCGTTGCCGGACTCTTGTCGAGACTGGGCGGGGTGTGGTACGGTTGTGCAAGGCGGCGACACCACTCCGCGTCGCCGCGCCCAAGAGTCCAGCAACGAGCGTCACCCGTTGCCGCGCCCAGAGGCGACCGGCACCCGACCGGAAAGGAGGGGTGTGTGCGGTGGGTCGGGGACGGCGGCGGCGGGATGAAGGGCCGAACGGACGGGTCACGAGGAAGAGGAAACACGCACACTCGTTCCGCTGGCCTCGTCTTGCGACGCCCACCAACACACGAAAGGGGACGAGACCAACGATGAAGCAGCTGGCTGTGGTGCTCGCCGCAGTGCTGTCGCTCACGCTGGTCGCCCCGGCCCTGGCACAGCCCTTCGCGGACGTGCCCACGGATCACTGGGCGTACGACGCGATCGCTGAGCTGGCGGCCAAGGGACTCGTCGAGGGCTACCCCGACGGGGCCTTCAGGGGCGATCGGGCCATGACCCGCTATGAGATGGCCATGGTCGTCGCGCGCCTGCTGGCGCGGATCGAGGCCATCAAGATCCCACCGCTCCCTCCGGATCTGGTCCGGAGGGCTGAACTAACGAAGACCGACGCGGCCACCCGCGCGGCGCTGACGGCCGTCGACAAGCGCCTCACCGCCAAACTGGCCACCATCCAGCGGCTCGTGGCCGAGTTCCGGGCCGAACTGGCGGCGCTGGGCGTCCGGGTGACCGCAGTCGAGGAAGAGCTGGCCGCCCTGCGGGGACGGCTCGACCACGTCAAGGTCACCGGTGACATGCGGTACCGGTACAACGTCTTCCCGTCCAACACCCCCAGCGGCAGCGCCACGGTGCGCAGCCCTGACGCCCGCCTGCGAGGCCGCCTGACCTTCACCAGCCAGCCGACGGCCAACCCGAACGTCACGGCCGTCATCCGGCTCCGGGCGGACAACACCGCCGGGTCGGGGCCCGGGGGTATTGCCGACACCCGCTTCGGCAACACGCTGGTCTTCCAGACCGTGTCGTTCGACCTGATGTACCTCGACGTCCGGAACACCTGGGGCGCGGACCTCTGGCGGATCGGCCGGCAGGCGTACTCGATCGCGCCCTACGGGTTCGGCGGCGGCCTGCTCTTCGATCCGGGTAACAGCGCCGGCGCGGTCATCGGCTTCACGTCCGGGGTGAACGACGGCCTGCGCAGCAACTGGACGTTCGGGCCGATCAAGCTCGAGGTGGGGCTGTGGCGGGACAACCTGCTCTTCGCGTGCCCAAGCCCTCCGGGCATTACCACCACGGGCCTCTGTACGCAATCCCGCTACTGGGACTACAAGACCGTCCGCGCGACGACCACGGCCCTGCTGCCGGGGTGGACGCTGGGCGGGACCTACTACGACCAGGGGCAGTTCAACCCCTCAGATCTCTCGACGTTCTTCGCCGTCGGCCGGGGCTGGGGCGCCGATTTGAGCGGCACGCTGATCCCGGGCGTGACGCTCTACATCGACTGGGCGTCCTACACGGCGCGGTGGGAGAACACCGCCGCCACCCTCGTCACGTACCCGGCCGCCACGGCCTGGCGCGTCGGCGGGCGGGTCGACCTGGAGCGGGTCGCCGGTATTTCGACCTGGAGCCCCATGCTCGACTGGGCGTACCAGAACTACGGCCCCATGCCGTTTGACGCGGGCACCGGACTCGTGGCGACCCCGCCGTTTTACACCTACGGGACCACGGTCTTCGGGCAGGTCTATGCCTGGAACATGCGCGGCTGGGTGGGTCGGCTGAGCCTGACGTTGAGCCCGCGCACCAGCTTCTTCGCGCACTACGAGGGCGGCACCGTGCTGACCTCTGTTCCCGGCACCGTGGAGACGTCCTACTACGAGTGGTGGCTCCGCCTCACCCACAGGCTGTCTGCCAACCTCACCGGCTACATCCAGTACACCAAGGGCCACTGCGATCGGCCGGCGGCCGGTCCCGCTCCCGTCAACCCGAACTGTCCCGGGAGCACCACCCCGGCGTTCTTCGGCGATATCTTCAACTTCTACCGTGCTGAGCTGACCTACTCCTGGTAACAGGTCGGCAGCTCTCTCTTTTGGCCCCCGGGAGCAGACCCTCCCGGGGGCTTCGTTTCGTGTAGAATGGGCCGGGAGATCGCAGAGGACGTGGAGGGGATAGATGATGCTCAAGGTGCTTGCGGTGGTCGCGCTTCTGTCCGCGGCGCAGATCATTCCGTCCTGCGACCGCGGCGAGGCGTCGTCGGACCGGCCGCCGGTGGTCATCGGGTACGTCATGGAGAAACGGACGAACCCCCAGGAGACCCTGCCCTGGCTGATCGTCATCAACCACATCGAGTACGGGGTCACCTACGACTTCTGGCTGGCCGTCGGGGTGGGCGACCTGGTCAAGTACGACGGCGAGCAGTGGACGATCCTGCGCAAGGCCCGCCGGTGACCGCCGCAGGCCGTCGCTGATGGAGCGCAGCCGGGACTGGATGGCCTCGGCGGCCGCCGATCTCGAACACGCGCGCAGCGACCGGGATCGCGGATTTCACAACTGGGCGTGCTTCTCCGCCCAGCAGGCAGCCGAAAAAGCCGTCAAGGCCGTCTTTCAGAAAATGGGTGCGGAGGCGTGGGGGCATTCCATTGCCGACCTGCTCGGCGAACTGAACAACCACTACGAGGTCCCCCCGTCCCTGGTCGACCGTGCCCTCGAACTCGACAAAGCCTACATCCCGACCCGCTATCCCAACGCGCATCCGTCCGGGACTCCCGGGGACCGCTATACGAAGGAGGAAGCCAGAAGGCTCATTGAACATGCCGAAGCGATCCTCGCCTTCTGTCAGGATCTCCTATCCCAAGTATAGCCGGGAGCAGCTCCTCGACCGGTTACGCGAGCGCCTGCCTGCGCTGGACCGGCAGCTTCCGCTCGTGCGCGTGGTCCTGTTTGGATCCTGGGCGGTCGGCCGGCACACGGTAGCCAGCGATGTGGATCTCTTGGTCGTGTACAGGGGCGAGGGGCGGGAGGACGCGTTCGCGGTCGTGAAGACCACGCTGGCGATCCCGGGCCTGGAGCCCCACGTATACCCGGAGCAAGAGGCTGCAGTGATCAGGGATCGGCTGGCCCGCATGACCGCGGGCGGCGTCGTGCTCTTTCCCGCCGATACGGCCACCAGGGGCCCTCGATAGTCCCCCGGGACCCGAAGCCCGCTCCGCACAGCGCGAGGGCAATTCGGGAGGCAATTTATGCATCGTTATTGACCACATCGAAGAGAATGATGTATATTCGATAAGGTGCTAGAAGCCACCGTGAAAAAGAAGCCCGTTCAAATCTACCTGGAGGAGCGCCAGCATCGCGTGCTGCGGGAGATTGCGCGTCGCCGCAAGGTCTCCCTTGCCCGTCTCCTGCGGGAAGGAGCGGACCGGGTGATCGAGGAGTCCCTGCCTCCTGATGCCGACCCCTTGATGGAGTTGCCTGCCCTGGCCGTCCCCGGCGGGCCGCGCGACGGAGCCGAGCGCCACGATGCCTACCTCATCCGGGCGCAGCGTCCCCGAGGCCGCCGACGCTAGGATCTTCGTGGACACCGGGGGGTGGATCGCCCTCCTCTCCCGGGCCGATGCCCACCACGCGCAAGCAGCGGCGGCCTGGCCCGGGATCCTGCGCCGTTTCCGCCACCTCGTCGTCACCAACTTGGTGGTCGCCGAGAGCTACACGTTCCTTCGCCACAAAGTGGGGTTCGACGCGGCCTGGACGTTGCTGGATCGACTCCAGGCCACCCCGCGACTTGAACTCGTCTACGCTGATGCGGAGCTGGAGGGCGATGCCCGGGCGCTGTTGCGGCAGTACCGGGATCACGCCTTCTCCTACGCTGACGCGGTCAGCTTTGCCACCATGAAGAACAGAGGCATCGCGTACGTCTTTGGATTCGACCGGCACTTCCTCACGGCCGGGTTCGAGCTGGTCCCTCCGGGCCCGGCTTCCAGATGATCACGGGGTTGCGGTGGGGCGCGTCTGCGCTAGAATGAGAGCGAGGCGCCGCCTTTAAGTCTGGTCCTGCGAGGCCGGAAAGGAAGGCACGTTGCCCGTACCCGAGTCCACCACTACGACAGACCTGTCGCTCAGCGTCACCCTGGCCGGCATCGCGTTTCCGACGCCCGTCCTGTCGGCCCCCGGACCGCTGGAGTTTGGCCGGCAGGTGCAGGCGGCCTACGACCTGCGGGCCTTTGGCGGGTTCATCACCAAGTCGGTGACCCTCGAGCCGCGCGAGGGGCACCCCGGCCCTCACACAGTGAAGACCGCCGCCGGGTGGTTGAACGCCGTGGGGCTGCGCAATCCCGGGGTCGCCGGATTCATCGCGCGGGACCTGCCGTTCCTGCGCACGCTCGACCGCCCCATCATCGTCAGCATCGCCGGCCACCGCATCGAGGAGTATGCGGCCACTGCCGAGATCCTCAGCGGGGAACCCGGGATCGCGGGGGTGGAGGTCAACGTCTCGTGTCCCAACGTCGCCGACGGCCTCCACTTCGGGGTCGATCCCCGCCGCACGCGGGCGCTGGTGGCCGCCGTCCGTCGTCGCACCCGGCTGCCGCTGTTTGTCAAGCTCTCGCCCAACGTGACCGACATCGTTGCCATCGCGCAGGCGGCGGCCTCAGCCGGCGCCGACGGGCTCTCGTTGATCAACACCCTGCACGGCCTGGCCGTGGACGCCCATACGCGCCGCCCCAGGCTGGGCGCCGGGATCGGCGGGTTGTCGGGACCGGCGATCAAGCCCGTGGCGCTCCGGATGGTGTGGGCGGTCGCCCGCGCCGTGCGGCGGCCCATCATCGGCATGGGCGGGATCGCCACCGGTGAGGACGCCGTGGAGTTCTTGCTTTGCGGCGCGCATGCGGTGGGGGTGGCCTCCGCGGTGATCGAGCACCCCCGCGCCGCGGAGGAGATCACCGAGGGGCTCCGGGCGTATCTGCTGGCCCACGGGATCCGGCGGGTCTCAGAGCTCGCCGGGGCGCTTGAAGGTCTCGCGGAGTCGGGTCACGATGTATAATATGCTGTATAGCACGATGGGGTGTGATGGCATGGCCCGGAAGGTGCGTAAGCAGGTGTACATTGAGGATGCTCAGGAGCGGCAGCTCAAGCAACGGGCCCGCGCGCTCAAGGTTCGGGAATCAGACCTGATCCGAAAAGGGCTGGATCTCGTCCTTCGCCAGCAGAGTCTCGGGCAACCTGATCGCAGAGCGTGGAAGGCTGAGCTGGACTTCATCAGGTCACGAGCGGCGCTCCCCGCGGGTTCGGGAAAGCGGACGTGGTCGCGCGAGGAACTCTATGAGGAGCGCCTGTCTCGTCGACACTAACGTCCTCGTCTACGCATATGATCCGACCGACGACGCCAAACGAAGACAGGCAGCCGCGGTGCTGGCTGGCCTCGGCGACCTTGGCGTCGGCGCCTTAAGCCCGCAGATTCTCAGCGAGTTCTTTGTGGTGGCCACCAGGCGAATCCCCAGGCCGCTGCCCTTGGCCGAGGCAGAGCGGAGTGTCACGCACTACATCAGATCCTGGAAGATCTGCGAGATGACGGGATGGACGGTCCTCGAAGCGGTGGTCGGCGTGCAGCGGCATCAGCTAGGCTACTGGGACTCGCTGGTATGGGCGACGGCGAGGCTCAATGAGATTCCGCTTGTTCTGAGTGAGGATTTCGAGGACGGGCGGATCATAGAAGGCGTCCGATTCGTCAACCCGTTCAGTCCCGGATTCGACCTCGACACTCTTGTGGGCGCCTGACGATGGCAGAAGGGCCGGTCCTCATCGTCGCGCTGGACCTGCCGACTCTGGCCACGGCCAGGAAGCTGGTCTGCGGCCTCCGCTCCGTGACCTCCTGGTTCAAGGTCGGCTCGATCCTCTTCACCGCGGCCGGCCCCGAGGCCGTGCGGATGGTACACGCAACCGGTGGCCAGGTCTTCCTCGACCTGAAGTTTCACGACATCCCCCAGACGGTCGCCGGCGGGGTGGCGGCCGCCGCGGACCTGGGCGCGGCCCTGGTCACCGTGCACTGTGCGGGAGGCCGCGCCATGATGGAGGCGGCGGCGGACGCAGCCCGCCGGTCGGGCGCCCCGCTGCGCGTGCTGGGCGTCACGCGCCTGACCAGTGAGGCCGGGCGCGTGGGGCCCGGCGTCCTGCGCGCCGCGCTGGCGGCGCGCGAGGCCGGACTCGACGGCGTGACCGCCTCGGCGCGCGAGTGCGCCCGGATCAAGTCCCTCTGCGGCGGCGAATTCCGGGTCCTCACTCCGGCCATCCGCCCGGCGGGGACCGCGCCGCACGATCAGGCGCGCACTGCGACGCCGCGGTTCGCCGTGCGCGCCGGAGCCGACTACCTGGTCGTGGGCCGGCCGATCACCGGGGCACCGGATCCCCTGACAGCGGCGCAGGCGGTCGCAGCGGAGATGGCCGCCGCGGCACGGCGGCGCGGCCGGGCCGGGGGCGCGTCTGGAGGCTCCGGGGACGGGGAGCAGACCACGGAGGCGCGGTGACCACGGACTGGCTGGCGCGCTTCCGCCGGTACGGTGCCGTGCAGGAAGGGCATTTCCTGCTTTCGTCGGGGCTCCACAGCGGCGTCTACGTCCAGGCCGCGCTCATCCTGCAGCATCCCGACGAGGCCGAGGCGCTCGGATGCGCCCTGGCCGACCTGGTGCGGCCGCTTCACCCCGACCTGGCAATCGGCCCGGCGCTGGGCGCGGTGATCGTCGCCCACGAGGTCGCCCGGGCGCTGCGGGTCCGCGCGCTGTTCGCCGAGCGGGCCGACGGCCGGCTGGCGCTCCGCCGGGGATTCGCCGTCGCGCCGGGTGAGCGTGCGCTCATCGTCGAGGACGTGATCACCACGGGCGGGAGCACGGCCGAGGTGGCGGCGCTTGTGCGCGAGGCCGGCGGGGTCGTGGCCGGCGTGGCGGCGCTGGTCGACCGGACCGGCGGTCGGCGGGCCTTCGACGCGCCGCTCCAGGCCCTGCTCACCCTCGACCTGCCGGCATTTCCTGCCGGAGCCTGTCCGCTGTGCCGCGCCGGCGTCCCGACCACGAAGCCGGGCAGCCGGCCAGGGGCAGGTGTCGGGAATCCGAACAATCCTCCCTGAGGTCCATGGATTATGCGGATTGACGCGTACTCCTTAGAGCCCTATAATGGCCCAAACCCCACGAGGAGCCGACCGCCCTTGGGCCTGGTGGATGATGTCGAAGAAGTCCTCATCCCGGAGGCGGCTCTCCAGGACCGCATCCGGGAACTCGGCCGACGCATCACCCTGGAGTACAACGACAAAGAACCGCTGCTGGTGGGCATCCTGACGGGTGCCTTTGTCTTTCTCGCGGACCTGTTGCGGGCCATCGCAATTCCCTGCCAGATCGACTTCATGGCCACCCAGTCCTACGGCACCAGCACCACGAGCAGCGGGATCGTGCGGATCCTCAAGGACCTGGACCAGAGCATCGAAGGCCGGCACGTGATCGTCGTGGACGACATCATCGACACCGGCCTGACGATGGACTACCTGCTGGAGACGCTGAAGGCCCGCTACCCGGCGTCGCTGCGCGTCTGCGCCCTGCTGGACAAGCGGCCGCGGCGCATCCGCGAGGTGCCCATCGACTTCCGTGGGTTTGAGATCCCCGACAAGTTCGTGATCGGCTACGGCCTCGACTTCGCCGGCCGGTACCGCAACCTGCCGTACATCGCCGTGCTGAAACCGGAGCTGTACGGGGAGATGACGACCGAGGGGGTGGACCGCCGATGACGACGCCGATGCCGACGCGCGCGGCCAGCCGGGCCCCGGACCGCGACGCCGCCACCGAGTGGCTGGGCTGCGGCCGCGCGGTCCGGCGGACCTTCAGCCTGGACGAGATCGCCCTGGCCCCCGCCGCCTCCACGCTGGATCCGGAGGACGTGGACTGCTCCTGGGAGGTGGGCGGGCTGGTCTTCCGGCTCCCCTTCGTCGCGTCGGCCATGGACAGCGTCGTGGACGTTCGGACCGCCGGCATTATCTCGGCGCTGGGCGGGCTGGCCGTCCTGAACCTGGAAGGCCTGCAGACCCGCTACCCCGATCCGGCCGAGCCGCTGGATGCCATCGCCTCGGCGCCGGATGACGAGGTGATCGGGCTGCTGCAGCGCCTCTACCGGGCGCCCATCCGGGACGACTTGGTGGCCGCCCGCATCGGCGCCATCAAGGCCGCCGGCGCCACGTGCTGTGTCGCGATGACCCCGCAGGCGGCCGCGCGCCTGGCGCCGCTGGCCGAGGAGGCAGGTGCCGACCTGCTGCTGGTCCAGTCCACCGTCGTCACCGAGGAGCACCGCTCCGCCCGGGGTCGGGCGATCTCGCTGCGCGCGCTGACCGGCCGGCACCGCACTCCGGTCATGGCCGGCAACTGCGTCGGCTACGACGCGGCGATGGGGCTGCTGGAGGCGGGCGCGGCCGCCGTCTTCGTCGGCGTCGGGCCCGGCGCCGCCTGCACCAGCCGGCGGGTGTTGGGCATCGGCGTGCCCCAGGCCACCGCCATCTGCGACGTGGCCGCCGCGCGCGACGACCACCTCCGCCGCACCGGCCGCTATGTGCCGGTGGTGGCCGACGGCGGCATCGCCACCGGCGGGGATGTGGCCAAGGCCATCGCCTGCGGCGCGGATGCAGTGATGCTGGGGTCGGCCCTGGCCCGGGCCGAAGAGGCCCCCGGCCGGGGATTCCACTGGGGCATGGCCACCCCGCACGCCGCGCTGCCCCGGGGCACGCGCATCCACGTGGGCACCACCGGCACGCTCCGGCAGATCCTGCTGGGGCCGGCGGCGACCGACGACGGGTCGCACAACCTGGCCGAGGCGCTGCGGAGCGCGATGGGGATGTGCGGCGCCGCCACCATCCGGCAGATGCACGGGGCGGAGATCGTGCTGGCGCCCACGCTGGCAAGCGAGGGCAAGGCGGCGCAGTTCAGCCAGAAGGTGGGACAGGGCCGCTGAGGACGCTTTCGCAACCGCACCGGGTGGTGGCGACGCCGGCTGACGCCCCGCCGCGTCCGGTCATTGTCCTGGACTTCGGCGCCCAGTACGCCCAGCTCATCGCCCGGCGTATCCGCGAGTGCCGGGTCTACAGCCTCATCCTCCCCTTCGATACCCCGGTGGAGCAGATCCTGGCCCACCGGCCGCAGGGTCTGGTCCTCTCCGGCGGGCCGGCCAGCGTGTACGAGCCGGGCGCGCCGCGCATCGACCCGTCGCTCTTTGCCTCCGGCATCCCGACACTGGGAATCTGCTACGGCATGCAGTTGATGGCCCACCTCCTGCCCGGCGGGCGGACCGCTGCGGCAGCCCAGCGCGAGTACGGCCGCACCCGCCTGTTCGTCGACGACGGTGCCGACCTCTTCGCGGGGCTGGAGCCGCGCCTGATCTGCTGGATGAGCCACGGCGACTCGATCGTCGCGCTGCCCGAGGGCTTCACGGCGCTGGCCCACACCGACCGCACCCCCGTCGCCGCCATGGCCGACCGGCGACGCCGGCTCTACGGCCTGCAGTTCCACCCCGAGGTCTCCCACACGCCGTGGGGGATCGAGGTGCTGCGCAACTTCCTCTACACCGTCTGTGGCTGCGCCCCCACCTGGACGATGACCTCGTTCATCGACCGGAGCGTCGGGGCCATCCGGGAGCAGGTGGGCGCCGGGCGCGCGCTGTGCGCGCTCTCAGGCGGGGTGGACTCCGCCACCGCGGCGGCCCTGGTCCACCGGGCCATCGGGGACCAGTTGACCTGCATCTTCGTGGACCACGGCCTGCTGCGCAAGGACGAGGCCAGCCAGGTGGTCTCCACGTTCCGCGACACCTTTCAGGTGCCGCTGGTCCACGTGGATGCGGGGGAGCGGTTCCTGGCCCGCCTGGCCGGCGTGACCGATCCCGAGCAGAAGCGGCGCGCCATCGGCGAGGAGTTCGTCCGCGTCTTCGAAGAGGAGGCCCAGCGCCTGGGCCAGATCGAATTCCTGGTGCAGGGGACGCTCTACCCCGACGTCATCGAAAGCGGCACCCGCACCGCCGCCCGCATCAAGACCCACCACAACGTCGGCGGCCTCCCGGAGCGCATGCGGTTGCGCCTGGTCGAACCGTTCCGCGACCTGTTCAAAGACGAGGTGCGGGAGGTGGCGCGGCAGTTGGGCCTGCCCGACCGGATGATCGCCCGGCATCCCTTCCCGGGGCCCGGCCTGGCCATCCGCATCCTGGGCGAGGTGACCCGCGAGCGCCTCCAGCTCCTGCGCGCGGCCGACGCCGTTATCCTGGAGGAGATCCGCGAGGCCGGCCTGGCGCTGGACCTCTGGCAGGCGTTCGCCGTGCTGCTGCCCGTGCACACCGTGGGGGTCATGGGCGACGCGCGGACCTACGGGCAGGTCGTGGTCGTCCGCGCCGTGACCAGCGACGACGGCATGACCGCGGACTGGGCCCGGCTGCCCGAGGATGTGCTGGAGGCGATCGCCAGCCGCATCACCCGCGAGGTGCCGGGCGTGACGCGGGTGGTCTACGACATCACCAGCAAGCCGCCGGCCACGATCGAGTGGGAGTAGCGTCCGGGGGCCTCGCGAGAGCGCATCCGCACGCGTTTGCCATGCCGCCGTCCGGCCGATATAGTGGACGGCGGACCATGGACCTGCTCGAATCGCTCAACCCTCCCCAGCGCGAGGCGGTGGTGCACCCCGGCGGCCCGCTGCTGGTGCTGGCGGGCGCCGGGTCGGGAAAGACCCGCGTGCTCACCCACCGCATCGCCTACCTCATCCGCGAGCGCGGCGTGGCGCCGCATCGGATCCTGGCCGTGACGTTCACCAACAAGGCCGCCCACGAGATGCGCGGGCGGATCGAGCGGCTCCTGGGCGGGGCGGTCGCCCGGCCCATCTGGATCGGGACGTTCCACGCCATCTGCAGCCGCATCCTCCGGCTCGACGGCGAGGCCATCGGCATTCCCCCGACGTTTGCCATCTGCGACGAAGACGAGCAGCGCCGCGTCATCCGCGACTGCCTGACCGCCCTGGGCCTGGACGAGCGCCGGTTCCCGCCCGGGGTCATGCACGCCATGATCGGCCGGGCCAAGGACGAAGCGGTGGACGTGGCCCGGTACGCGGCGCGGGCTTCGACCTTCATGGAGGAGGCCGCCGCGCGGGTCTGGCGGGCCTACGAGGCAAAGATGCGCGCGCGCGGCGCGCTGGACTTCGACGACCTGCTGGTCGAGACGCTCCGGCTCTTCGAGGCGCGTCCCGAGGTCCTGCGCCAGTACCAGGAGCGGTTCCTCCACGTCCTGGTGGACGAGTACCAGGACACCAACCACGCCCAGTACCTGCTGGTGCGGGCGTTCTCAGGGCTGCACCGGAACGTGACGGTGGTGGGCGACGACGATCAGTCCATCTACAGGTGGCGCGGTGCCGATGTCCGCAACATCCTCGAGTTCGAACAGGACTACCCCGACGCCACCGTGATCACGCTCACCCAGAACTACCGCTCCACCAAGACGATCCTGGCCGCGGCCTCCGGGGTCATCCAGCACAACCCGCACCGGCACGTCAAGGCACTGTGGACCGGGAACGAGGACGGGGGGCCCGTCCTGATCTACGAGGCGGCCGACGGCACCGACGAGGCGCGCTTTGTCGTGGAGCAGATCCGCGGGCTCGCAAGCGAGGGGCTGCGGCTGCGCGAGATCGCGGTGCTCTACCGCACCAACGCCCAGTCGCGGCTGCTGGAGGACGAGTGCCTGCGGGCTGGGATCCCCTACCAGGTCGTGGGCAGCGTCCGGTTCTACGAGCGCAAGGAGGTCCGGGACCTGCTGGCCTATCTTCGCCTGCTGGTGGCACCAGGCGATGCGGCCAGTCTGCGCCGGGCGCTGGCGACCCCCCGCCGCGGCATCGGCGAGGCGACCCTGGCGCGTCTGTCCTCCTACGCGGAGGCATCCGGCTGCACGCTGCTGGAGGCGATGCGCCGTCCCGAGGCCACCGGCGGCCTGCCGCGCAGCACCGTCTCCGCCCTGGAGGCGTTCGCCGGGCTGATCGCGGCCCTGACCGAGGAGGCCGGGCGCCTGTCCGCCAGCCAGCTCATCGCCCGCGCCATCGCCCTGACCGGCTACCAGGCCATGCTGGAAGCCGAAGGCACCGAGGAGGCCGCCGAACGACTCGAGAACCTCCGCGAGCTGGCCACCGTCGCGCAGGAAGTGGAAGAGGCCACCGGGGAGCCGCACATCGCGGCGTTCCTCCAGCACCTGGCGCTGGTGGCGGACGTGGACACGTATCGGGACGACGTCGACCGCGTGGTGCTCATGACCCTGCACAGCGCCAAGGGCCTGGAATTCCCGGTGGTCTTCGTGACCGGCCTGGAGGAGGGGCTGTGCCCCCACGCGCGGGCCATGGATGAGGAAGGCGGGCTGGACGAAGAACGCCGCCTGTGCTATGTGGGGTTCACGCGCGCCAAGACGCGGCTCATCCTCACCCACGCGCGCACCCGCTCGATCTTCGGGAGCCCCACCCTGGCCGTCCCCTCCCGGTTCCTGGACGAGATTCCCGGGGAGCTGGTCACCGCGCTGGCGGCGCCCAGCCCCTGGGAGGAGCCGGCCGTCGGGGCGCGGGGGCGCGGCGGGGCGGCCGGCTATCGGCCGGTCCCCTCATTCGAGGTGGGGGCCCGGGTGCGCCACGAGAAGTTCGGGGAGGGCCAGATCCTTGAGGTCGAGGGCGAGGGCGAAGGCGCAATTGTCACGGTGCGGTTCGCCGGCACGGTGAAACGGCTGGCCCTCCGTTACGCCCCCCTGGAGCGGGCAGACTAGAACAGCCCGTCGTTGCCCGTGGTTTGATGCTGGGGTATACTCCGACATGGCAGCGCGCCCATCGGCACCTCGAGGGCCTAGTGACGGATGCCGCGGGTGCGCGACGGAAGCGGGGAGGGACCGGATGGGACAGCCTGGCGCGCGGCTTGCGGTGATCGGCGTGCTCATCGCGGCGGTGCCGGCTGCCGGCCCGGCGGTCGCCCAGATGGGCCGGCCGTCGCTTCCGGACGTCCCCAACCCCAAGGTCGTGGAGGCCAGCGATGTGGGCCGGTTCGGCGGCACCTTCGTGGTGTCGTCGATCTCCGACCCCCGCACCTTCAACCTCCTCGTGGCTCAGGAGACCTCGTCCACCGCGCCGCTGGGGTACCTGTTCGAGAGCCTGGCCGAGACCAACCGCGTCACCCTGGAAGTCGAGCCCAACCTGGCCGAGTCCTGGACGGTCAGCCGGGACGGGCGGACCTGGGTGTTCAGGCTGCGCCGCGGCGTCCAGTGGTTCGATGGGAGGCCGGTGACCGCCGACGACGTGGTGTTCACCCTGAATGCCGCGTTCACGCCGGGGGTCCAGTCCAGCCTCCCCGACGTGCTGACCATCGCCGGGAAGAAGATCGGCTACCGGAAGGTCGACGACTACACCGTCGAGTTCAGGACGGACCAGCCCTTCGGGCCCTTCCTGCGCACCGTCGGCGGGATCGCGCCGCTCCCCAAGCACCGGCTCGAGGCCGCCCTCCGGCAGGGCGCCACGGAGTTCAACCGCGCCTGGGGGATCAACACCCCGCCCCGGGACCTGATCGGCAACGGGCCGTTTGTGATGCATTCGTATGCCCCGGGCCAGCGCATCACCTTCGTGCGCAACGCCAGGTACTGGAAGGTGGACCGGCAGGGGCAGCGGCTGCCTTACCTGGCCCGCATCGTCATCGAGATCGTGCCCAATGTGGACGCCTCGCGCCTGAAGTTCCTCGCCAGAGAAACCGACTCGTACGCCGCCCGCCCGCGGGAGTACGCAGAACTGCGGGGGATGCAGCAGGCGGGCAACTTCACAATCTTCGATGGCCCCCCGACCTTCGGCGGCGATTTCCTCATGTTCAACCAGAACCCGGCGGGGGTGCGGCCGCCCAAGCTCGCGTGGTTCCAGAACGTGAAGTTCCGGCAGGCCGCAAGCCACGCCGTGGACCGCGACACGATCGTCCGGCAGGTCTACGCGGGCCGCGCGACGCCCCGCTACGGCCCGGAGAGCCCGGCCAACAAGTTCTTCTACAACCCCAACGTCCGCCAGTACCCCTACGATCTGGCCCGGGCTGAGGCGCTGCTGCGGGAAGCGGGGTTCGCCCGGGGGGCCGACGGGCTGCTGCGCGACGCCCAGGGGAACGTGGTGGAGTTCACCATCGCCACCAATGCGGGCAACGCCGACCGGGAGGCCATCGGCAATCTGATCCGGCAGGACCTGGGCAGGCTCGGCATGCGCGTGACCTTTGCGCCCGAGGCGTTCAACACGCTGGTGGGCAAGCTGGTCGGCACCTTCAACTGGGAGGCGATGATCCTGGGCTTCACCGGCACCATCGACCCCCACAACGGACAGAACGTCTGGAAGTCCAGCGGGTCGCTGCACGCCTGGTGGCCCAAGCAGGAGCGGCCGGCCACCGACTGGGAGGCCGAGATCGACCGCATCTTCGATCAGGCCGCGACCACCGTGGACCAGCAGAAGCGCAGGCAGCTCTACAACCGGTTCCAGGAGATCGTCGCCGAGTACGTGCCGCTCATCTACTTCGCAACGCCGCTCACCCAGCCGGCGTTTCGGAACACCCTGGCCAACTTCAGCCCGGCGCCCGGGGCCTTCTACGACATCGAGACGATCTACTACCGGACGCCCTACCGCTAGCGCGGCGGGGGAGAGAGGGAGCGGCGCTCCGGCGCGTCCCTGATGCTGCAGTACATCGTCCGGCGCCTCCTCCACTTGATCCCCATGCTGCTGGGGATCACGGTGATCTCGTTTGTCATCATCCAGCTCTCCCCGGGCGACTTCCTGGCCGAGATGCGGCTCAACCCCATCGTCAGCCAGCAGACAGTGGACCAGATGCGCCGCAACTTCGGGCTGGACCAGCCGCTCTACGTCCAGTACCTGAAGTGGCTCTGGAACGCGGTGCGGCTGGAGTTCGGCTACTCCTTTGCCTTCCAGGTCCCGGTGACCTGGCTCATCGGCTCGCGGCTGCTGAACTCGGTCCTGCTGAACGTAGCGCTGTTCGCCGCCGCGTGGGCGGTGGCGATCCCGCTGGGGATCTTCGGCGCCCGCCGGCAGTATTCGCTGGCGGACAACACCCTCTCGTTCGTCGCCTACGTCGGCATCTCCACCCCGGTGTTCTTCTCCGGGCTGTTCCTCCTCTACATCGCGTTTCGGACTGGCTGGTTCCCGATCGGTGGGATGACGAGCATCGACTACGAGTTCCTGCCCCCGACCGGGAAGGTGCTCGACGTGGCCCACCACATGGTCCTGCCGGTCATCGCCTACGGGGTGTTCGGCGGCGCGGGGCTCATGCGGCAGATGCGCGCGAGCCTGCTGGAGGTCCTGCGCCAGGACTACGTCCGGACCGCCCGGGCCAAGGGGCTGGCCGAGCGCGTCGTGATCAACAAACACGCGGTGCGCAACGCCATCAACCCCCTCATCACCATCTTCGGCTACAGCCTGGGCGGCCTGCTGGGCGGGTCGGCGATCCTGGAGATCGTCATGGGCTGGCCGGGCATCGGCAAGCTGCTCCTGGAAGCCACCGTGCAGAAGGACCTCTATGTGGTCATGGCGGCGCTAGTGATCGGCTCCGTCACGCTGGTGGTCGGGAACCTGATCGCCGACATCCTGCTGGCGCTGAGCGATCCCCGCATCCGCTACGACTGAGGCAGCATCGGCATGGCGAACCGGGCGGTCGAGGTCAGGCGCAGGTCCCGGGGGGCGTCGTCGGAGGCCCCGCGGGCCGAACTGCGGACGCCGGCGCAGCTGGCCTGGCGGCAACTGCGCAAGCACCCTATGGCGCTGGCCGGCGGTGCCGTGCTCGTCGTGCTGTATCTGCTGGTGGTCTTCGCCGAGTTCCTGGCGCCGTACTCCCTGGACTTCGCCGACCGCGAGCGGTTCTTCCACCCGCCGATCCTGCCGCGGTTCGCCGACAGCCAGGGAGTCAGCCTGCGGCCGTTCGTGCACGGGACGACGCTGGCCGACCCCGGCCTGCGGCGGTACGAGGCCGACCCGACCCGGCGCTACTACCTCCGGTTCTTCGTCCGGGGCGAGCCCTACCGGCTCTTCGGACTCTTCCCCTCAGACGTGCACCTGTTTGGCGTGGATCCCCCGGGCCGGATCTTCCTGCTGGGCACCGACCAGTCGGGCCGCGACCAGTTCAGCCGGATCCTGTACGGCTCGCGGATCTCGATGACCATCGGCCTCTATGCCTCGGCGGTCACCATCCCCATCGGGCTGCTCTACGGCGGCATCTCCGGCTACTACGGGGGGCGGATCGACAACGTGATGATGCGCCTGGCCGAGTTCGTCATCTCCATCCCCGACTTCTACCTGCTGCTCACCCTCAGCGCCGTGCTGCCCACGCAGGTGGGGTGTACGACGCGCTTCTACCTGATCATCCTCATCCTCTCCTTCATCGGGTGGGCGGGATTCTCGCGGATCATCCGGGGGATCGTCCTGTCGCTCAAGGAGCAGGAATACGTGCTGGCGGCCAAGGCGGCCGGCTTGGGCGACCTGCGCATCATCGCCCGGCACATCCTGCCGCAGACCGCGTCCTTCGTCATCGTGGTGGTGACGCTGGGCATCCCGGGAGCCATCCTGGGGGAGTCGGCCCTGTCCTTCATCGGTTTCGGGATCCGGGAGCCCTGCTCGTCCTGGGGCAACCTGCTCACCCAGGCCTCGAACCTCCCCACCCTGATCCTGTCGCCGTGGCTGCTCTTCCCCGGCCTGTTCATCATTGCCGCGGTAGTGGCGTTCAACGTGTTCGGGGACGGACTCCGGGACGCCCTTGATCCTCGGGTGCGGGCGGGGTAGGAGGAGCCCGCGGGGCGGTCGGCGCCCGCACAGGCCGGGGGGTAGATTGGTGGAGGGATTTGAGCAATGATGGGAGAGGAGGAGGAGGTGGGTGTTGGCGCTCTGGCAAGGAGCCGGGGCAGTCACATCGCGGCGGGGCGAACGCGCCCGTGACCGAAGGGAGGACTGATGATGACGAGGTTGAGGAAGCTCCTGGCGCTGGCGGCGGTGATCCTGCTGGCCGGGCTCACCGGCGCAGCCCAGGGGCAGGTGAAGAACCCGGACACGCTCATCTACGTGACCTTCGCCGACCCCGAGACGATGGACCCGGCCTACGCCTACGATACGGCCAGTTCGACCATCATCCTGTGGCACATCTACGAGACCCTGGTCTTCTTCAGCGGGTCGTCCACAGGCACGTTCGTGCCCATGCTGGCCACCGAAGTGCCCACGGTGGCCAACGGGGGGATCTCCCCCGACGGCAAGACCTACACCTTCAAGATCCGCGACGGCGTCAAGTTCCACGACGGCTCGCCGCTGACCGCCGAAGACGTGAAGTACTCGCTGCTGCGCTTCATGTTCATGGACCGCGACGGCGGGCCCTCCGAACTGTTGCTGGCGGCCATCCTGGACACCCACGGCACGCGGGACGAGCGGGGGGCCCTCAAGCCCGGCCTGTTCGCCGAGGCCGACCGGGCCATCCAGGTCAGCGGGAACACGGTGCGCATCACCCTCAAGAAGCCGTTTGCGCCCTTCATGTCCATCATGGCCATGTGGTCGATGACCGTCAGCAAGAAGTGGGCCATCGCCCAGGGCGACTGGAACGGCACGGCCGCCGGTCTCAGCCGCCTGAACAACCCCAAGAAGCCCGAGGACACCACGATGTTCAACAAGGCCAACGGCACCGGCCCCTTCAAATTCGTCCAGTGGGACCGGGCGGCCCGCCAGGTGATCCTGGAACGCCATGACACCTACTGGCGCCAGCCGGCGGCGCTGCGGCGGGTCATCGTCCGGGTCGTCGAGGACTTCGGCGCCCGACGGCTGATGCTCCAGCAGGGCGACGCCGACATCGTCGTGGTCAGCCGGCCCGAGCAGAGCGGGGTCGAGGGCCTGCCCGGCGTGCGGGTCATCGATGACATCTCGCGCCTGATCACCGACGGGATCTTCATGAACATGAACATCAATGTGGCCGGCGGGAACCCCGATGTGGGCAGCGGCCGGCTGGACGGTGCCGGAATCCCGCCCGACTTCTTCGCCGACATCAACGTGCGCCGCGGGATCGCCTATGCTTTCGACTACAACACGATGATCCGTGACTGCTGGCGCGGCAAGGCGTCGGTGGGGAACGGCCCGATCCCCAAGGGCATGTTCGGCCACCCGTCCGGGGGCAAGTGGTACGCCTACGACCCGGCCCGGGCGGCGGCGGCCTTCCGCGAGGCCCACGGCGGACGGGTCTGGACCACGGGCTTCCGGTTCGGTGTCCTGTGGAACACCGGCAACGCCACCCGGGCGTGCATCGCCTCGGTCCTCAAAGCCAACATCGAGGCCATCAACCCCAGGTTCCGGGTGGATATCCGCAGCATCACGTTCCCGACGCTGCTGCAGCAGTACCGCGAGAGCCGCCTGCCCATGTGGATCCTGGGATGGGCGGCCGACTTTCCCGACCCGGACAACTTCGTGACCCCGTTCATGCACAGCGAGGGGACCTACGCCAAGGCCCAGGGGTACAGGAACCCTGAGGTCGACCAGTTGATCCTGCAGGCCCGCTTTGAGACCGACCCGGCCAAGCGCCGGGCGATGTACGCGAAGCTCCACGAGATCGCGTACAACGACGTGCCCATCCTGTACTCCTACCGGGTGGACTTCCAGGTCATGCGGAGCTGGGTGCGGGGCTGGTACTACAACCCGGCGTTCTTCGGGCCGTACTTCTACCCGATGTCAAAGCAGTAGGCAGCGGGAGAAGGGGGCGGCCGGGGCGGAGCCCCGGCCGCCCCCGCGGGCTCGCAGCGTGGCCGGCTACATCGCCCGACGGTTGGTCCTGCTCCCGGTGGTGGCCTTCGGGGTGACGGTGCTGATCTTCGCGCTGTTGCAGTTCCTCGATCCCGCCATCCGGGCTGGCGCCTTCATCACGAACCCCAACCAGCTCAAGGCCATCGACGCCATCATCCGCAAGTACGGGCTGGACCAGCCCGTCTACGTGCAGTACTGGACCTGGCTGCGGGAGGTGTTCACCGGTAACCTCGGATGGTCCCAGGCCGCCCGGATGCCGGTGGGTGAGGCCATCCTCCGGTTCTTCCCCCCGACGCTGGAACTCACGCTCTTTGCCTTCGTCCCCATCATGCTCATGGGGGTCTGGATGGGCACCGCCGCCGCCGTGCACCGCGACCGGCTGATCGACCACGTGACGCGGGTGTTCTCGATCTCCTTCCGCTCGCTCCCGAGTTTCGTGTGGGGCCTGCTGGTCTTGATGGTCACCTACGGCCGGCTCAACTGGTTCCCGCCCGGCCGACTCTCGCTGGAGGCCGACCTGTTCGTCCGGAACCCGGAGCACCGGTTCGTGGCGTACACCGGCCTGATGACGGTGGACGCGCTGCTCAACGGGCAGCTGTGGATCTTCGTGGATGCGATCCGGCACCTGGCGGGCCCCGCGCTCACCCTGACCATGGTGTCCATCGCGCTGCTGGTGCGCGTGATGCGGTCGTCCATGCTGGAGGTGCTCAACCAGGACTACGTGCGGACCGCGCGGTCCAAGGGCGTGGCCGAGCCGGTGGTCATCACCCGGCACGCGCGCAAGAACGCCCTGATCCCGGTCATCACCCTCTCCAGCCTGACCATCGTGGGGCTGCTCGGGGGGGTGGTGATCACGGAGACCATCTTCAACTTCCCGGGCATCGGGCGGTGGGGCGCGTTTGCCGCCCAGCAGCTGGACATCCCGGGGGTGACGGGGTTCACGATGTTCGTGGCGGCCATCACGGTGCTCGGCAACCTGCTGGCCGACGTCCTCTACGCCTACTTCGACCCGAGGATCCGGCTGCAGTAGCCATGGGGCTGGTCACGCTGGCATCCCGAGGGATACAGGTCCACCGCAGCCGGCTCGGCGGCGCCGCCGGTGCGGCTGCCGCCGTCGCCGTGGCGGCGCTGGCCCTGCCGGTGGTCCGTGAGCGGATCCTGCGCTTCCCGTTGGATTTCGCCGCGTTTCTGCTCTTCGTCCTCATCCTGGTCGCCTTCTGGACGATCCCCTCCGACTTCACCCGGCGGATGCGGAAGAACCCCCTCTCGGTGATCGGGTTCTCGCTGATCGCCTTCTTTGTGGCCGTGGCGCTGCTGGCGCCCGTCCTGGCGCCCCCTCCGCCCACGTCGCGGGACGCCTACCTGATCCCCCAGAGGGGCTTCGCCGCCGACCCGCAGCCGCCGAGGCCAGGGCACCCGTTCGGGACGACGGAGGGGCAGTACGACCTCTACTACGGGATCGTCTGGGGCACGCGGACGGCCTTCCGCGTCTCCATCCTCGTGATCGCCATCGCCGTCGCGATCGGTCTGCTCTTGGGCGGTCTGTCGGGCTATTACGGCGGCAAGGTCGACGAGGCCATCATGCGCCTCACCGATATCTTCCTGGCATTCCCCGGGCTGGTCCTGGCGGTGACGGTGGTGGCCGTATTGGGTCGTAGCCTGACCAACATCATGATCGCCATCGCGGTGGTCCACTGGCCGATCTACGCCCGGCTCCTGCGCGGGGACATCCTCTCGGTGCGCGGCCGCGACTACGTCGAGGCCGCCCGGGCGGCGGGGGCGGGCGATCTCCGGATCATCACCCGCCACGTCATCCCCAATGCCATCTATCCCTTCATGGTCCTGAGTTCGCTCGATATGGGGTTGATCGTGATCACGGCCGCCGCGCTTAGCTTCCTCGGGCTGGGGCCCGACGTCGGCTACGCCGACTGGGGGACGCTGATCAACCTGTCGCGCAACTGGATCCTGGGCCGGCCCGGCGAGCCCTTCGCGTTCTGGTACGTCCTGGTCTACCCGGGCACGGCCATCTTCCTGTTCGTCCTGGGCTGGAACCTGCTGGGCGACGCCTTCCGGGACATCCTCGACCCGCGCCTGCGCGGCTCCGCCTAGGCATCCGGTGCGGGCCCCGCCGCGACAGGCTCCGACGTTGCCGCCCGCAGCGGCCATGCGGCCTGCCAGCGCGCGGCTGCTCTGGCTTCTCGCTGGCATGACGCTGGTCCGAGGGGCCCTGGCGGCATCCATCCCCCTGTTCCACGACGAAGCCTACTACTGGCTGTGGGCCCGCCGCCTGGACTGGGGCTACCTCGACCACCCGCCCATGATCGCCTACCTGGTCCGCCTGGGCACCCTCGGCGGGAACGGCCCGCTGTGGATCCGCGCACCGGCGCTCGTGATCGGCGCGGTCGAGGCCTACGCGCTCTTCCTGCTGGGGCGCGACCTCTTCGATGAGCCGACGGGGTTCCGGGCCGCGCTGCTGGCCCAGATCGTCCCGATCCTCGGCGCCATCGGCATCTTCGCCGCGCCCGACACCCCGATGTACCTGGCCTGGACCGTGACGCTGCGCCTGGCCTGGCAGGCAGTCCACGGCCGGCCCCGGCGGTGGCTCGGCGCCGGGCTGGCCGTGGGAGGGGGGCTGCTGAGCAAACTGTACATGGGCTTCCTCGGTATCGGGCTGGCGGCATACCTGATGCGCTCGGGGAACTCCTGGTTCCGCCGGCGCGAACCCTACCTGGCCGCGCTGGTGGCACTCGTGGTGGTGCTGCCGGTGATCTACTGGAACGCCGCCCACGGGTGGGCCACGGTGCGCTTCCTCCTGTTCGAACGGTCCGAGCCGGGGGCGGAGCCGGGCCGCGATCCGATCCTGGTGCGCCTCCTGGGCCAGCACGCGGCGCTGGTCGGGGTGCTCTTCCCCGCGTTCCTCTGGGCGGGCTGGACGGCCTGGCGGCGGCGGGGAGACGAGCGGTTCGCCTTCCTCCTGCTGACCTCGCTTCCGGCGGCGGTCTTCCCCGTGCTCGTGGCGCCGCTGGGCGCAGCGCGGGGCCACCTCCTGGGGCCGGCCTACATCGGGCTCGCGGTGGTCCTGGCGGCCCTCTGGAACCGGGCGGTGACGGGCCTGGCCGTCGGCCAGATCGGACTCCTGGCAGCGCTCGTCGCCCAGATCCTGATCCCGGCCCTCCCGCCACCCCCGGGTTCACGCGAGTACTACGGGTGGCGGGAGGCGGGGGATCGGGTCCGCCAGGAGGTCGTCCAAGCGGGGGGCAGGGCCGTGATCGTCGCCCACCGATACCAGGTCGCCGCCCAGCTCGCCTACCACACGGGCGGCCGCATCCCCGTCCTGCTCCTCCCCCGGCCTCCGGTCGGGGCCATCTGGCCCGACCCCCGGGCTTTCGCCGGGTCGACGGCCGTGGCGGTGACCTACGCGCCTGAGCGGTTTCAGTTCGAACACTGCTTCCGGAGGGTTGAGGAGCGGACCCCGATCAAGGTTACGCTTAGGGGCCGGCCGATCCAGGAGTTCAGGATTTTTCGACTGAGCGGTCTCTCCCAGGCCTGCCAGCCTCGAACGGGCTCCCGGCAGGAACAGGAAATTGTGGTATCGCGTAGTATCTTCTCGGGTACTTACGTATACAGGTGGTGGGTCGCATGCGCCGCAGATCGGACGGCTCCAGGACCACGGCAACCGGCCAGGTCATGACCCCGGAGCAGGTCGCCGACTACCTCCAGGTCAACCGCCTCACGGTGTACCGGTATATCCGGGAAGGCAGGATCCCGGCTTCCAAGATCGGCAAGCTGTACCGCATCATGAGGGCCGACGTCGACCGGTTCCTGGAAGCGCAAAAAATCGCAGCGAAGGGCGCTCGGCTCCGGAAAGAAGTGCCCGGCGCCGCCGCCCCCGGTCCGCCGCGACCCGCGGCCCCCCACCCCCGTCAGCCCCAGGACCTCCGGGAGGTCTACGTGGGTCCCACCTGGCGGGAGCGGTTGATCGACCGCAGCCAGGCCGCCTGGGTCCGGATCGGCTTCCCGCTGGACTGGGTGATGCGGGGACTCAACTGATAAGTGATAAGGGCCCGCGGAGGAGGTGGGGCAGGGAGAAAGCGCCCACCGCCATAAGTCTGGAAGAACGATCACTCAAGAGCGGGAGGAAACGTATGAGGATTCTTCTCCGGCCACTAGTGACAGGATTCGTCGCCGTGCTGGCGCTGAGCCTCAGCCTTCCGTCGGCGGCGCAGCAGCGGCGAGACACCGTCGTCATCGGGATGGCTCAGGAGCCGGACTGCCTGATCATGGCCTTCTGCCAGATGGCGGCCGGGGCCGCCGTGGCCAACAACTCCGTGTTCAAGGGCATGGTGGAGTACAACGACAAATGGCAACTCTACCCGATCACGGTGGAGAAGATTCCCACCCTCAAGGACGGCGACTGGCAACTGCTGCCCGGCGGCAAGATGAAGGTCACCTGGAAATTCCGGCGTGGCTTCACCTGGCACGACGGCAGGCCCTACACGGCGCTGGATGCCTCCTGGACGAACCTGATGCTGCGAAACCCCCGCAGCCCCACGCTGAGCCGGACCATCATCAACAAGATCGACAACATGCTCGTGCCGGATCCGGCCCAGCCCTACACGCTCATCGTCCAGTGGAACGAGCGCTATCCGTTCGCCAACACCGGCCACACCGTCTACCCCCGCCACGTGCTGGAGCGGGAGTATCTGCGCGATCCGTCCGGGCTCAAGGCGCACCGACAGGCCCGCTTCCCCATCGGGAACGGCCCGTACAGGTTCGTCGAGTGGGTCCCCGGCAGCCACATCACCCTGGAGGCCTACGACAAGTACCCCGACGGGGTGGCCAAGATCCGCCGGCAGGTGTGGCGGTTCATCCTGGATTCCACCGTGTTGCAGGCCAACGTGATCGCCAACCAGGTCGACGCCACCGAGATCAACAACTTCTCCATCGAGCAGATGCTCGAGATCGAGCGGCGGAATCCCCAGCAGGCAGCCCACTACACGCCGGCGTTGATCTGGGAGCATATCGACCTCAACCTCGACAACGAGTGGTTGAGGGACAAGCGGGTCCGCCAGGCGATCGCGCACGCCATCAACCGGGAGGAGATGAGCCAGAAACTGTTTTACGGCAAGCAGCCCGTGGCGCACACGTGGCTGCCGGAGCGCCATGAGGGCTTCAACCCCAACGTCAAGAAGTACGCCTACGATCCGGCGCGGGCGCGGGCGCTGCTCGCCGAGGCCGGGTTTACCATGGGGCCTGATGGCGTCCTGCGCGATGCCCGCGGCCGGCGGGTCGAGATGACCATCATGACCACGGCGGGCAACGCGGTGCGCGAACAGGTGCAGCAGATCATGAAGGAGCAGCTGCGGGCGGTGGGCATCGACCTGCGGATCGACAACCGCCCGGCCGGGGTGCTCTTCGGACAGGTCACCCGCCGCCGGGAGTTCCCCCACATGGTCATGTACGCCTGGGTGATGAGCCCGCTGACGCTGCCGCACGCCTTCTGGCACTCCAACCAGATCCCCGCGGCGGCCAACAACTGGGAGGGCTCGAACTATCCCGGGTGGCGCAACGCGGAGAACGACAAGCTCTGCGACGAGGCGCTGCAGGAGATCGACACCGCCAAGCGCGTGGCCCTCCTCAAGCGGCAGCAGGAGCTGTGGGCCGAGGACCTGCCCGCCATCCCGCTGTACTTCCGGCTGAGCCTGACCACGTCGCACAAGAGGCTGGCCAATGTGAAGCCGGCGGGGCTCTCGGGCACCTACATCAACTGGAACTCCCAGGAGTGGACCTGGGTACAGTAGGCGAGGGGACGGAGGTCCGGGTGAGGGTGGGGCCGTCGTCCCCACCCCGGGGAGAGGGCGATGCAGCGGTTCCTGGCGCGGCGGCTGGTCCACGGGGTGATCATCCTGGTCGGCCTCTCCGTCCTCATGTTCACCCTGTTGGTCTTCACACCCGGCGACCCGGTGGAGTTGATTGCCGCCAGCAACCCCGACATCCGCCCGGAGGACGTCTCGGCCCTCCGCCGCTACTACGGCCTCGACGACCCCGTCTACGTCCGGTACTTCAAGTGGGCGCGCTCGGTGCTGAAGGGCGATCTGGGCTACTCGCGCACCTACGGGACCCCGGTGACCAAGATCATCGGGGAGCGACTGCGCAACACCCTGACCCTGCTGGCCACCTCGGTGGCCATTGCCTTCGCCGTCGGGGTCACCGTGGGGATCTACTCGGCTCTTCACCAGTACTCCGCCACGGACTACACCGTCACGGTCTTCGCCTTTGCCGGCCTGGCCATGCCGGTCTTCTGGCAGGGCATCGTGTTCATCCTGGTCTTCTCCATCTGGCTGCCGGGGCAGATCCCCTGGTTCCCCAAGTTTCCGGCCGGGGGCATGATGACGCCCGGCGTCGCCCCGGGCTGGCCCGCGTTCTGGGACCGGCTGTGGCACCTGGTCCTCCCGGTCTCCGTTCTGGCCACCAGCGGGATGGCCGCCTGGACGCGGTACATGCGCAGCAGCATGCTGGAGGTGATCCGGCAGGACTACGTCCGGACGGCCCGGGCCAAGGGAACCCCCGAGAAGTCCGTTATCAACCGCCACGCCCTGCGCAACGCCCTGATCCCCATCATTACCCTGATGGCGCTGTCCATTCCCGGCATCCTGAACGGCGCGGTGCTTACTGAGACGGTCTTCTCGTGGCCGGGCATGGGACTGTTGCTGTTCCAGGCGGTGCTGGGGCACGACTACAACGTGGCCATGGCGGTGCTCCTGTTCCTGGCGCTGATCACCGTGCTCTCGAATTTGATGGCCGACGTGGCCTACGCCGTCGCCGATCCACGGATCCGGTACGACTAGCATGGGAGCACCGGGAGGCCCATCCTTGGCTCAGTCGACGACCGCGCGCGAGTTTGCCCTGGACCTGGAGCGGCGGCGCAGAGAAGCTGCGGGCGTGGCGCTCGGGCAGTCGTACTGGCAGATCGCCTGGCGTCGGTTCCGCAGACACCGCCTGGCCATGATCGGCGGCACCGTGGCCCTCGCGTTGAGTCTCATGGCCCTGCTGGCGCCGTGGATCGCCCCCCACCCGTTCGACCGGATCGACCTGGGGCGACGGTGGACCCCTCCGGGCCTGGCCGGCAACTTTTTCGGCACCGACGAACTGGGCCGCGACGTCCTGACCCGCATCATGTATGCGGGACGGATCTCCCTGGTGGTGGGGTACGTCACCGCCGTCTCGGTCTCGGCCGTGGGCTCGCTGGTGGGGGCGCTGGCCGGCTTTTACGGGGGCTGGATCGACAGTGCGCTCATGCGGCTGGTGGACATGCTCATCGCCATCCCGACGCTCCCGCTGTACCTGATCATGTCCGCCCTGATCCCGGGCGGCGGCGTCGGCCGGATCGTCCTGATCTTCACCATCTTCGGATGGACCACGGTGGCGCGGCTGGTCCGGGGGCAGATCCTCTCCCTGAAGACCCAGGACTTCATCGAGGCCGGCCGGGCGATGGGCGCCTCCGAGGCCCGCCTCATCCTGCGCCACCTCATCCCCAACGCGCTGGCGCCCGTCATCGTGGCAGCCACGCTGACCGTGGGCGGCGCCATCCTCACGGAGTCGGGGTTGTCCTACCTGGGGCTGGGCATCCAGCCTCCCATCCCCTCCTGGGGGAACATGCTGCAGCGGGCGCAGGAGTACTTGTTGAAGGCGTCCTGGCTGGCGGTCTTCCCGGGCCTGTTCATCTTCATCACGGTCCTGTCGTTCAACTTCCTGGGCGATGGACTGCGCGACGCGCTGGATCCGCGGTTGAAGACATGAGCACGCATCGGACAATGGGGCCAGACGAAGACCTCGTCCGACCAAAGGAGGGAGGGCAATGCGAAACGCCCTGATCCGTGCCGTCTGGGCGGCGGCGTGTGCGGTGCTGGTGGCCGGGCTGGTTCCCCACTCCGGGGCGGCCCAGCCGCGGCGCGAGACCGTCGTGATCGGGATGGCCCAGGAACCGGATATCCTCGGTCCGTTCTCGACGATGGCGGCCGCCGGGACGATCCACAACTCCCTGTTCGCCTTCTTCGCCCCGTTCAACGAGAAGTGGCAGCGGGTCCCCCTGCTGGTCGAGAAGCTGCCGACGTTGAAGGACGGCGACTGGGTGTTGCTGCCCAACAACAAGATGCGGGTAACCTGGAAGATCCGACGGGGCTTCACCTGGCACGACGGCCGGCCCGTGACCGCCCTGGACGCCCGCTTCTCCTACGGGATGCTGCGCAACCCGCGGACGCCGACGCTCACCCGGTTCATCCTCAACAAGGTGGACAACATTCTCGTCCCCAACCCGGCCGATCCGTACACCATGGTGGTCCAGTGGAACGAACGCTGGCCGTTTGCCAACTCGCTGCCGTACGGGTTTGAGTACCTGCTGCCCAGGCACGTCCTCGAACGACAGTACCTCCAGGATCCGGGCAGGCTGCGGGGCGATCCCTTCTTCAGGGCCCCGGTCGCCAACGGCCCCTACCGGTTCAAGGAGTGGGTCCCCGGCAGCCACATCACCCTGGAAGCCTACGACCGCTGGCCGGGGGAGAAGCCCAGGATCAAGACCATCACCTTCCGGTTCATCCTCGATGCGGTGGTCCTGGCCGCCAACCAGATGGCCGGCAGCGTGGACGCCACCGAGATCAACAACTTCGGTATTGACCAGATGGTGGAGATCGAGCGGCGCAATCCCCACGTGGCGGCCCACTACACCGAGGCCCTGATCTGGGAGCGGATCGAGTTCAACAACGACGACGAGTGGCTGAAGGACAGGCGCGTGCGCTGGGCCATCGCGCACGCCATCGACCGCGAGACCATCGTTCGGACGCTGTTTCAGGGCAAGCAGCCGGTGGCGCATGCCTGGCTGCCGCCGCGGCATCCGGGGTCCAACCCCAACGTGAAGAAGTACGCCTATGACCCGGCCCGGGCCCGCGCGCTGCTCGCCGAGGCGGGGTTTACCATGGGGCCGGATGGGATCCTGCGCGATCCCCGGGGGCGGCGCTTCGAGATGACCTTCATGACCACGGCCGGCAACGCCCCGCGCGAGCAGACCCAGCAGATCATCAAGGAGCAGCTCAAGGCGGTCGGCATCGAGATTCGCATTGACAACCGCCCGGCGTCGGTGTTCTTCGGCACCATCGTCCCCCGGCGGCAGTTCCCCCACCTGGCCGAATGGGCCACCCTCTACACGCCGGAGGTCATGCCCTTCACCGAGTTCCACAGCAGCCAGATCCCCAGCGCCGCCAACAACTGGGAGGGCTCCAACCGACGGGGCTGGCGGAATGCCGAGGTGGACCGGCTCGCCGAGCAGATCGGGCAGGAACTCGATGAGGCCAGGCGCGTGGAGATGATGCGGCGCCTGCAGGACATCTTCGTGGAGGAGCTGCCCGGCCTGCCCATGTACTTCCGGTTGAGCCTGACCACATCGGTCAAGGCGCTCAAGAACGTGAAGCCGACCGGGCTGGGCAGTTTCTACATCAACTGGAACTCGCACGAGTGGTCCTACTGACGGCGGATCGGAGGAGACTGGCGGAGGCGCGTGAGGACAAAGGAGGCTACATGAATCCCATGAGGTTGCGGTGCATGCTGGCCGTCGTCGCCATCAGTCTGGCCCTGCCGGCGACCTCGCCCCCGGCGGAGGCCCAGCGCAGGGACACGGTGGTCATGGCCATGGCGCAGGAGCCCGACATCCTGGGGCCGATGGGGGTCATGGCGGCCGCCGGCGTCATCCACAACATCGTCTTCGGCGACATCGCCCCGTTCAACGAGAAGTGGCAGCGCATCCCGCTCATGGTGGAGAAGTTCCCCACCCTCAAGGACGGCGACTGGGAGGTGCTGCCCAACAACAAGATGCGGGTGACGTGGCGGTTGAAGCGCGGCTTCACCTGGCATGACGGGAAGCCGGTCACAGCACTGGACTGGCGGTTCACCTACGGCATGATGCGGAACCCGCAGGTGCCCAGCATCGCCCGGTTCGTCCTCAACAAGGTCGACAACATCCTGGTCCCGAACGTGAACGACCCGTACACCATGGTGGTCCAGTGGAACGAGCGCTGGCCGTTCGCCGGCCGCCAGCCGTTCGGCCAGCACTACGTGCTGCCCCGCCACCTCCTGGAGCGGCCGTATCTGGCCAACCCGGCCCAGTTGAAGGCGCACCCCTTCTGGCGGCTGCCCGTGGGCGCCGGGCCCTACCGGATGACCGAGTGGGTGCCCGGCAGCCACATGTCGTTCGAGGCCTACGACAAGTACGCCGCAGGCGCCCCCGCCATCAAGAAGATCACCGTGCGCTTCATCCTGGACAGCACGGTACTGCAGGCCAACGTCATCTCGGGTGGCGTCGATGCCACCGACATCAACAACTTCAGCTGCCTGCAGATGGAGCAGATCGCGCAGCGCAACCCGCGGGTGGAGGCCCACCACCGGGAGGCCATGGTCTGGGAGCGCATCGACTTCAACCACGACGACGTCTGGCTGAAGGACAAGCGCGTCCGGCAGGCCATCGCCTATGCGCTGGACCGGAAGGCCATCGCCGAGGTCTCCTGTGCCGGCGGCCGGCAACCGGTGGCGCACTCCTGGCTGGCCCCGGGCCATCCGGCGGCGAACCCCAACGTCAAGAAGTACGACTACGATCCGGCCCGGGCCCGCGCCCTGCTGGGGGAGGCGGGGTTTCGGCCGGGGCCCGACGGCATTCTGCGGGACAGCGCGGGACGGCGGGTCGAGATGGTGATCTCGACCACGGCCGGGAACTCCATCCGGGAGCAGATCCAGCAGATCATCAAGGAGCAACTCCGGCAGGTGGGCATCGAGGTCCGCATCGAGAACCGGCCGGCGTCCGTCTTCTTCGGCACCTACACGACCCGGCGGCAGTTCCCGCACATGGCCATGTATGCCAGCCTCTTCACCCCCGAGTCGGTGCCGTCCGACCGGTTCCACAGCCGGGACATCCCGTCAGCGGCCAACGCGTGGTCGGGCAACAACCGCGTGGGGTGGCGCAACCCCGAGAACGACCAGCTCTGGGACCAGATCGTCTCCGAGCTGGACGTGGAGAAGCGGACGGCGCTCTTGAAGAAGCAGCAGGAAATCTTCGCGGAGGACCTGCCCAGCCTGCCCCTCTACTTCCGGCTGGACCTGACGACTTACCCCAAGATCATGCGCAACGTAAAGCCGGTGGGCCTGGGCTCCTACTACCTCCCCTGGAACGTCTGGCAGTGGAGGTGGGGGGATCAATAGGGGCCGGCAGGTCGGAGGATTGGCCGCAGGCGCGGAGAAGTTTGAGGGAAGGTTTCAGCGAGGTGAGTCGCGTGGCAGAGCCGCTGTTGTCCGTCCGGAACCTCAAGACCTACTTCTACACGGACGAGGGGGTCGTCAAGGCCGTCGACGGCCTCTCCTACGACCTCCACAAGGGGGAGACCCTGGGGATCGTGGGGGAGTCAGGCTGCGGCAAGAGCGTACACGCCCTCTCGATCATGCGGCTCATCCCGAGCCCTCCCGGCAAGATCGTCGAGGGCGAGATCTGGTTCGAGGGGAGAAACCTCCTCAAGCTGACCGACGAGGAGATGCGCCACATCCGCGGCAACCGGATCGCCATGATCTTCCAGGAACCGATGACCTCCCTGAACCCGGTGCTCACCATCGGCGAGCAGATCGCCGAGGCCGTCATCCTCCACCAGAAGCTGGACAAGCGCGCGGCCTGGGAACGGGCCATCGAGATGCTGGAGCGGGTGAAGATCCCCCTGGCCCGGGAGCGGGTCAAGGACTACCCCCACCAGTTCTCGGGCGGGATGCGCCAGCGCGTGATGATCGCCATGGCGCTCTCCTGCAATCCCTCGATTCTGATCGCCGACGAACCCACCACCGCCCTGGACGTGACCATCCAGGCGCAGATCCTTGACCTCATCCGGGAACTCCAGCAGGAGTTCCACATGTCGGTCATCATGATCACCCACAACCTGGGGGTCATTGCCGAGTTGACCGACAACGTGGTCGTCATGTACGCGGGCAAGCCGGTCGAGCACACCGACGTCCGCCGGATCTTCCAGGACCCCAAGCACCCCTATACCTGGGGCCTGCTGCACTCCATTCCCAAGCTTTACGAGCGCAAGGAGCGCCTGATCCCCATCGAGGGCCAGCCGCCGAGCCTGGTCGACCTGCCGCCGGGCTGTCCGTTTGCGCCCCGCTGCCCGTTCGCCATGGAGATCTGCGTGCAGGAGGACCCTCCAGACTACACCGTCGCCCCCAATCACTCCGCCAAGTGCTACCTGTACAGCGAGCACGCGACACCCGAAGAGAAGAAGGCGGCCGAGCAGGCGGGCCTGCTGGCCTCCACCCGTTCATCGTCATAGGAGGAGTGCCGTGGCGCCTGGAACCACCAACGACGTCATCCTGGAGGTCCGGAACCTCAGGAAGTACTTCCCCATTACCAAGGGCTTCATCTTCCAGCGCCAGGTGGGGGCCGTCAAGGCGGTGGACGACGTGTCGTTCTCCATCCGCCGGGGCGAGACGCTGGGGCTGGTGGGCGAGTCCGGGTGCGGCAAGACGACCACCGGCCGGGTCATCCTGCGCCTGATGGAGCCGACCGCCGGCGAGGCCCACTTCGAAGGGCGCAACATCTTCACCCTGTCCAAGGAAGAGTTGCGGCGGATGCGGCGCAACATGCAGATCATCTTCCAGGACCCCTACTCGTCGCTGAACCCTCGCATGACCGTGGGCGACATCATCGGCGAGCCGCTGGAGATCCACAACCTAGCCCGGGGCAAGGAGAAGGTGCGGCGGGTCCAGGAACTGCTGGAGGTCGTCGGCCTGTCGCCCTACCACGCCAACCGCTACCCGCACGAGTTCTCCGGCGGCCAGCGGCAGCGCATCGGCATCGCCCGGGCGCTGGCCGTCAACCCGAAGCTCATCATCTGCGACGAGCCGGTCTCGGCCCTGGACGTCTCCATCCAGGCCCAGGTGCTGAACCTGCTGGAGGAGCTCCAGAAGGAGTTCGGCCTGACCTACCTGTTCATCGCCCACGACCTCTCGGTCGTCAAGCACATCAGCGACCGGATCGCGGTCATGTACCTGGGGAAGATCGTCGAGATCGCACCCACCGAGGAGTTGTTCGCCAACCCGCAGCACCCCTACACCGAGGCGCTGCTGTCGGCCGTGCCGATCCCCGATCCGGCGATACGGCGCGAGCGGGTCATCCTGCCCGGGGATGTGCCCAGCCCGGTGAACCCCCCCAGGGGCTGCCGGTTCCACACCCGATGCCTGTACATGCAGAAGGGGCGCTGCGACGTGAACGAGCAGCAGCTCGTCGACGTGGGCGGCGGCCACTACGTGGCCTGCGAGGTCATGCCGTTTCGGCACCAGCGGAGCAAGGCGGCGGTGCTCAAGGCTCCGGCGTCGTAGCGCCGCGAGACGGCTGATCCGGGCGGCGCTGGGCTCCACCCGGCGCCGCGCGTGTTTCGACCCGGCCCGTTTCCCGCGGGCGCGGGGTGGGGGAGGAGATCGTGGCGATTGATCCGGCGGCCGTCGACCACGTGGCGCGGCTGGCGCGCCTGGCGCTCACCGATGAGGAGCGGGTGCGGTTCGCCGAACAACTGGCCCGGATCCTGGAGTACTGCCGGCTGCTGGACGCGCAGCCGATCGAGGGCGTCCCCGCCACCTCCCACGTGCTCCCCATGACCAACGTGTTGCGCCCCGACGTCGTCACCCCGTCGCTGGACCGCGAGGAGGTCCTGGCCCAGGCCCCGGCCCACGAGCAGGGCTTCTTCAAGGTCCCGCGGGTGTTCGAGGCCGACTAGGGCATCCCGTGGTCCTGCCGCCCTCCGGCCAGACCGCGCGCGCCCTCCGCCGCGCCTACGCTGATGGGATGCTCCGCCCGTCCGCAGTCGTTGACGCCGCGCTCGACCGCATCGCGCGCACCGACGGCGACCTCCGCGCCTTCCTCTACGTGGACGCCGCGCGGGCGCGCGAGCAGGCCCTGGCCTGGGACCGCCACTATGCGGAAGCCGGACCGGCCGACGGGCTGCCGCCCCTGGCCGGCATCCCCGTGGCCCTCAAGGACAACCTGTGCACGCGCGGGATGCCGACCACCTGCGGGTCGCGGATCCTCGAGGGGTGGCATCCGCCGTACGACGCGACGGTGGTGGCGAGGCTGCGGGACGCCGGGGCCATCGTCCTGGGCAAGACCAACATGGACGAGTTCGCCATGGGCTCGTCCACCGAGAACTCCGCCTTCGGGCCGACGCGCAACCCCTGGGACCACACCCGCGTGCCCGGCGGCTCCAGCGGCGGGTCGGCGGCGGCCGTGGCGGCCGGCTTCGCGCCGCTGGCACTGGGCTCGGACACCGGCGGCTCGGTCCGGCTCCCGGCGGCGTTCTGCGGCGTGGTGGGCTTAAAGCCCACCTACGGCCGCGTGTCGCGCTACGGCCTCGTGGCCTTCGCCTCCTCCCTGGACCAGATCGGTCCGCTGGCGCGCGACGCGGCCGACTGCGCGCTGCTCCTGCAGGTGATCGCCGGGCACGATCCCCTCGACTCGACCTCCGCGGACCTGCCGGTGCCCGACTACGCGGCCGACCTGGACCGGCCGCCCGAGGGGATCCGCCTGGGCGTGCCCGCCGAGGCCTTCGGGGCCGGCGTGGACCCCGCGGTGGCAGGGGCTCTGCGGGAGGCGCTGGAGGTCCTTGCGGGGCTCGGCCTGCCGGTCGAGCAGATCACGCTGCCGACCATCGACGCCGCCCTGCCGGCCTACTACCTCCTCGCCCCGGCCGAGGCCTCGTCGAACTTGGCCCGCTACGACGGCGTGCAGTACGGGCTGCGGGCGCCATCCGACGACCTCTACGGCATGTACGCCCACACCCGGCGGGCCGGCTTCGGCGCCGAGGTGAAGCGGCGCATCATGCTGGGGACCTACGCGCTGTCGGCCGGCTACTACGAGGCCTACTACATCAAGGCCCAGAAGGTCCGGACGCTGGTCGCGCGCGACTTCCAGCGGGCCTTCGAGCAGGTGGACATGGTGGTGATGCCGGTCGCGCCGACCCCGCCGTTTGGCCTCGGGGAGAAAGTGGACGATCCCCTGCAGATGTACCTCTCGGACATCTTCACGATTCCGGTCAACCTGGCCGGGTTGCCCGCGCTGGCGCTCCCCTGCGGGTTCGACCGCGGGCTGCCCATCGGGCTCCAGCTGATCGGCCGGGCGTTCGGCGAACCAACGCTCCTGCGCGTGGGCCACGCCTACCAGCAGGTAACCGCCTGGCACCTGCGGCACCCGCCCGGGGCGCCGGTCGGCCAGGTGGGCGGATAGGCGGGAGGAGCAGGGACGATCATGGCCAGGGAGACCGCGGTCCGCTACGAGACGGTCATCGGCCTGGAGATCCACGTGCAGCTCCTGACCGCCTCCAAGATGTTCTGCGGGTGTGCGACCACCTTCGGCGCTCCGCCCAATACCCTGGTCTGTCCCGTCTGCCTGGGGCTGCCGGGCGCGCTGCCGGTCATCAACCGGCACGCGGTGGACCTGGGGCTGCGCACGGCTCTGGCGCTGGGGTGCACCGTCCACCGGCGCAGCCAGTTTCACCGGAAGAACTACTATTATCCAGACCTGCCCAAGAACTACCAGATCTCCCAGTACCAGTACGCCGACCACCCGCCACTGGCCACCGGCGGCGTGCTCGAGATCGCCTCGGGCGGGCAGCGTCGCCCCATCCGCATCCGGCGCGTCCACCTGGAAGAGGACACCGGCCGACTGGTCCACCCTGAGACCGGCGGCGGGTACAGCCTGGTGGACTACAACCGCTCCGGCGTGCCGCTCATGGAGGTCGTCACCGAGCCCGACCTGCGCTCGCCCGCGGAGGCCCGGGAGTTCCTGCTGGCGCTGCGCCGCCTGCTGCAGTTCGCCGAAGTCAGCACCGGACGCATGGAGGAAGGGACGCTGCGCTGTGATGCCAACGTCTCGCTGCAGGTCCCCGGCGGCCCGCGCGGGATCCGGTCGGAGGTGAAGAACATGAACTCGATCCGGTCGGTGGAGCGGGCGCTGGCCTTCGAGGTGGCCCGGCAGGCCGACCTGCTGGCGCGCGGCGAGGCGGTCGTCCAGGAGACGCGTCACTGGGACGAGCGGCGGGGCCTGACCTTCGGCTCGCGGTCCAAGGAGGAGGCGCAGGACTACCGGTACTTCCCGGAGCCCGACCTGGTGCCCCTCGAGGTGGACGACGCCTGGCTGGACCGCATCAGGGCCTCCCTCCCGGAACTGCCCGCAGCACGGCGCGACCGGTTCGTGGCCGCCTTCGGGCTGTCGCCGTACGATGCCGATCTGTTGACGGCCTCGCCCGCCATGGCCCGGTTCTTCGAGGAGACGGTGGGCCTGTTCCCACATCCGAAGACCGTGGCCAACTGGCTGGTCGGCGAGGTGACCGCCTACCTCAACGAGCACGACGTCGAGATCGACCAGGTGGCGCTGCGCCCGTCGAGGCTGGCGGCCCTGCTGCGGCTGATCGAGGACGGTACCATCAGCGGCCGGCTCGCCAAGGAGATCCTGGTGGAGATGATCGCGCAGGACCGGGACCCCTCGGCCATCATCGAGGCCCGGGGCCTGACGCAGATCCGCGACGAGGAGTTCCTCCGCCGCGTTGTCGATGAGGTCATTGCGGCGCATCCCGGTCCGGTCGCCGACGTGCGGGCCGGCAAGGGGAAGGCCCTGGGCTTCCTGGTCGGACAGGTCATGCGCGCCACCGGCGGCCGTGCCAATCCTGAGGCGGTCAACCGCCTGCTGCGAGAGCGCCTGGGGGAAGGACGGTGACCACCCCACCGGTGCGTGCTCCCCGCCCTCGGATCCGCCGGCTGGTGCCGGGCAGGCAGCCGCCGACGCGCCATCCCCGGCGCGGGGGCGTGGGGACGGTGAGCGTGGGCGAGCGCCTGACCGCACACTTCACGGGGGTCGACCCCGCCGGCGCGGCCATCGCCCGGTTGGGCGCGGTCACCCTGCGCGTCCCGTTCGGCGTGCCGGGCGAGGACGCGGTCGTGGACGTCGTAAAGGGCGGGCGGCGGGCCGAAGGGCGCCTGGTCGCCTTGCTCCGGAAGTCACCCGATGTGATCGGGGCCCGCTGCCGGCACTTCGGCCGTTGCGGCGGCTGCCAGTGGCAGCACCTCTCGCTGGAGGCCCAGCGCCGGCTCAAGACGCGGCTGGCCAAAGACTACCTGAAGGAGCACGCCGAGGTCCGCCGCGATCTCGTGGCCGAGGCCACCGGCGACGAGGGATGGGCGTACCGCAATACGATCCGGGCGGTCTTCGCCGAGCGCGACGGGGTGGCCATCGCCGGCTACCACGCCGGGGGATCGAGCCGCGTCCTGGACATCGTCGAGTGTCCGGTCCAGCACCCGACCAACGAAGCAATCCTGCGCGCCGCCCGCCACGCGGTGCGGACCCTCCGCCTGCCGGTCTACGATCGCTCCACCGGCACCGGTCTGGTCCGCGGCGTGCTGGGCCTCACCTCGTTTGCCACCGGCCAGGCTCTCCTCACGCTCTCTTCGGTCGCGCCGCTTTCGGATCCCACCGCGCTGGTTCTCGCGCTGATCGATCAGGTGCCCGGGCTCGTGGGAATCCTGCACACCGTCTCCCCCCGGCGGGCGGTCGACCTGCTGGGCCCCAGGCTGCGCCTGCTGTGGGGGCGCGACCACATCGAGGAGGAGATCGCCGGGTTCCGCGTGCGCCTGCGGCCGACCACTGAACTGCCTGCCAACCCGCGGGCCATACAGCTGCTGGTCGACGCCGTCGTGCGCGCCGCCGCGCTGCGCTCCGACGAGACCGCCGCCGACCTGGCCGCCGCCACGCCCGTGGTGACCTTCGCGCTGGCGCAGGTCGCGGCCAGCGCCGTCGGCGTCGTCCCGAGCCGCCGGGTCCTCACCGACGCCTGGGAGGCGGCCGGATGGAACGGGGTCGGCAATGCGAGCTTCACGCCACGGCGAAGCCCCGCGGCGCTGCTGATGATGGTCGGGCCCCGCAGGCCAGACGTCGTGGTCGTGCAGGCCGAGGGCCCAGGGCTCGACCCGGCCCTCATCGGCGCGGTGGAGGCCGCGGGGATCCCCCGCGCGGTCTACCTGGCCCGATCCCTCCCGGTGTGCGCCCGGGATCTGGCCCTGTGGCGCGGGGCAGGGTACGCGGTCGCCTCCGTCCAGCCGGTGGACCTGCTGCCGCAGACCAGCCACCTGCACCTGGTAGTGGCCCTGCATCGCCGCCGGCCTTCGGCGTAGTCGCCGACGCGCCCGAGTCCTGCGGCTGTCCGCTCCGCCTGTGCTACAATGCCCCTGAGCCCATGTCCGAGTCCTTCGTCCACTGCCACCTTCACACCGAGTACTCCCTCCTGGACGGCGCCAGTCGCATCGAACCCCTGATGCGGGCGGCGGCCGCCCTGGGGATGCCGGCGATCGCCATCACCGATCACGGGGCGATGTACGGGGTCATCGAGTTCTTCCTCAAGGCCCGCGAGCACGGCCTGAAGCCCATCATCGGCGTCGAGGCCTACGTCGCCCCCCGCCGCCACACCGACCGCGACCCGAAGCTCGACATCAACCCCTACCATCTGGTGCTGCTGGCAACGAACCTCGAAGGCTACCGGAACCTGCTGCGGCTGACCAGCGCCGCGCATCTGGACGGCTTCTACTACAAGCCGCGCGTGGACCGCGACCTGCTGGCCCGGCACAGCCGGGGGCTGATCGCACTCTCGGGCTGCCTGCAGGGCGAGGTGGCGCGGGCCCTGCTGCGGGAGGACGAGCAGGCCGCCCGGGAGGTCGCCGCCGCCTACCGGGACATCTTCGGGCCCGGCGGCTACTACCTGGAGATCCAGGACCACGGCCTGCCCGACCAGCAGCGCAACATCCGAGGCCTGCTCCGCCTGGCCGCCGACCTGGACCTGCCCCTGGTGGCCACCAACGACGTCCACTACGTCCACCGGGACGAGGCCGAGGCCCAGGATGCCCTGATGTGCATCCAGATGAACGTGACGCTCTCGTCCACCGCGAAGCCCCGGATGGGGGATGTCCCGGAATTCTACCTCAAGAGCCCCCAGGAAATGGCGGCGCGGTTTGCCGAGGTCCCGCAGGCCCTGCACGCGACCGTGGAGATCGCCGACCGCGTCCAGCTCGACCTCGACCTGGGCCGGCTCAGGCTCCCGCAGTTCCCGGTGCCCGAGGGCGAGACCCCCGATTCCTACCTGCGCCGGCTGTGCGAAGACGGGCTGCGGGCCCGGTACGGCACGCCCACAGCAGCGCAGCGGCGGCGCCTGGACGACGAACTGCGGGTCATCGCGCAGACCGGCTATGCCGCGTACTTCCTGATCGTCTGGGACTTCGTCACGTTCGCCCGGCGACGCGGCATCCTGACCACCGTGCGGGGATCGGCGGCCGGCAGCCTGGTGCTCTACACGCTGGGCGTCACCGACGTGGACCCGCTGCACTACCGGCTGCCCTTCGAGCGCTTCCTTAACCTGGAGCGCTACACGATGCCGGACATCGATGTGGACTTCATGGACAGCCGGCGGGACGAGGTCATCCGGTACGTCATCGACAAGTACGGCGCCGACCACGTGGCCCAGATCATCACCTTCGGCACCATGGGCGCCCGGCAGGCGGTGCGGGACATCGGCCGCGTCATGGGTCTGCCCTACGGGGACGTGGACCGGATCGCCAAACTTATTCCCTTCAACGCCTCCATCGACGAGGCCCTGCGGGCCGACCCCGAACTGCGCCGCGCGGGCGAGGAGACGCCGACGGTGCAACGGCTGCTGGACCTGGCGCGGAAACTGGAGGGCGTGGCCCGTCATGCCAGCACCCACGCCGCCGGAGTCATCATCTCCCGCGACCCCCTCATCGACCACGTCCCGCTGCAGCGCGCGACCGGGGGCGACCTGGTCATGACCCAGTACGACATGGACGCGGTGGAACGAATCGGTCTGCTCAAGATGGACTTCCTCGGGCTGTCCTACCTGACGATCCTCGATCGCGCCCTGGCCATCATCGAGCAGGTGCGGGGTGTGCGGATCGACCTCAAGGACATCCCGCTGGACGACCAGGCCACGTTCGACCTCCTGTCGCGGGGCGAGACCGTCGGCATCTTCCAGCTGGAGGGCGCCGGCATGACCCGGTACCTCAAGGACCTGCGCCCCTCGCGCATCGAGGACATCATGGCCATGGTGGCCCTGTTCCGTCCCGGCCCGATGGCCAATATCCCCGCCTATATCCGGCGCAAGCACGGTCAGGAGCCGATCACCTACCCCCATCCCCTGATGGAGCCGGTGCTGGCCGATACCTATGGCGTCATGGTCTACCAGGAGGACGTGATGGCCGTCTGCCAGGCTGTGGCGGGCTATACCCTGGCCGAGGCCGATGTGCTGTGCTATGCGATCCGCAAGAAGATCAAAGACAAGCTCGAGGCGCAGCGCGAGCAGTTCATCGCCGGCGCGCGCAAGCGGGGCGTGGCCAAGCGGGTGGCCGATCAGATCTGGGAGCAGTTCGAACCGTTCGCCCGCTACGGGTTCAACCGGGCGCACGCCGCGACCTACGGGCTGCTCGCCTACCAGACCGCCTACCTCAAGGCCAACTACCCCGCCGAGTACATGGCCGCCGTCCTGACCACCGAGGCCGCCGGTCAGGACTGGATGGCCAAGGTGGCGGCGGCCGTGGCCGAATGCGCGCGCATGGGGATCCGGGTCCTCCCGCCGGACGTCAACGAATCCGAGGACACCTTCACCGTGGCCGACGGCGCCATCCGGTTCGGGCTGTCCGCCGTCAAACACGTGGGGGGCGGCGCGGTGGAGGCCATCCTGCGCGCACGCCGCCAGGGCGGTCCCTTCGCGTCGCTGGCGGATCTGGTGGCCCGCGTCGATACCCGGGTGGTGAACAGGCGCGTGCTGGAGAGCCTGATCAAGGCCGGCGCCTTCGACTCGCTGGGCCGACCGCGGGCGGCGCTGTTGCAGGAGATTGACGCTGCGATGAGCAGCGGCCAGCGCCTGGCGCGCGCGGGGGCGGGATCGCAGACCGGTCTGTTCGAACTCGGTGAGGCCGCGGGGGGTTCGGCAAGCGCCGCGCCGGTGGTGGAGGAGTTCTCCCGCGCCGAACTTTTGGCGATGGAGCGCGACATGCTCGGCCTCTACATCTCCGGGCATCCGCTGGCTCATGCCCGGGACCGGCTGGCCCAGCATACCACCCACACCATCGCCCAACTGGCAGAGCTGCGGGACCGGAGCGACGTGACGGTCGGCGGCCTGATCACCGCGGTGAAGCGCACGACCACCAAGACCGGGTCGGCGATGGCCTTCCTTGCGCTGGAGGACCTGACCGGCACCGTCGAGGTGATCGTGTTCCCCAAGACCTACGAGCAGAGCCACCTGGCGCTGCGGCGCGACGCCATCGTCGTCGTGCGCGGCCGGCTGGACGTCGCCGAGCAGCAGGTCAAGGTGCTGGCCGATAGCGTGGCCCTGCTGGACGATGCCCCGCCCGCAGGTGAGGCGCCGGAAGGCTGCCTCCACGTCCTTCTCGACGCCGACCGCCACGGCGAGGACGGTCTCCACCGGCTGCGCGCGCTGCTGGATCGGCACCAGGGCGACCGGCCCGTGCTGCTCACCGTGCGCGCGGAGGGCCGGGAGGTGCGGATGGAGGCGGGCGACCTCAGGGTGGCCCCCACGGCCGCCGTCGTGCAGGAGGTCGAGGCGCTGCTGGGGCCGAGCACCGCCTGGTGGGAGTCCGATGGACGCCGCTGATCCCCACGCGCCGGAGGCCACCCCGGCTGCCACCGGAGAGCCGGCTCCCCTCCCGGCGCCGCAGCCCCTGCGCGGCCTGCTGGTGCTGGCCGGGGCGCTGCTGGTCCTCGCCGCGGCGGTCGTCGCCTACACCATGGGGGTGCGCTCGGTCACAGACACCCGCCCGGCTCCCCTCCCGGTGGGACCGAAGGCCCCTGCCGAACGGCCGGTGGCGCCGGTCTTTGCGATGCCGTCGCTGACCACCCCCGGCCGGATCAGCCTGGCCGACTTCCGCGGCAAGGTCGTGGTCCTCAACTTCTTCGCGTCGTGGTGCGGGCCGTGCGCACTCGAGGCCGCCACCCTGGAGCAGACCTGGCGGGAGCACCGCGACCACGGCGTCGTGTTCCTCGGCGTGGCCATCCAGGACCGCGAACGCGATGCGCGCGCGTTCCTCGAGCGCCACGGCATCACGTATCCGGCGGTCTTCGACGCCAACGGCGAGGTCATGCTGGCCTACCGGGTGGTGGGGATCCCCACGACCTTCTTCATTGACCCTGCCGGGCGCATCGCCGGATCCCATGCCGGCATCTTTGTGGGCGAGGCCGGCGCCCAGCGCCTCGGAGAACGGATCGACGCGGCGCGGAGGGACCCCCGGTGACCCGGCGGCCGCCGACGCGGGTCACGGGGTTGCAGGTGGCCGCCGCCGCGGCCCTGATGGGTCTTGGGTTCCTGGTCGTGGTGCAGGTCCGCGCGGGTCGGCAGCTGACCGCGCAGCCCGAGGTGCCGACCCGCAACGTCTACGCGCTGGCCACCCTGCTGCGGCAGGAGCGCGAGGCGCGGATGGCGCTCGAGCGCCAGGTGGAGGAGTTGAGGCGGCGCCACGCCGAGTACGAGCGCGCCACGGTCGAGGGCCGGACGCTGACGGCGGCCATGAGTAAGGAACTGGAGAGCCTGCGCCTCCTGGTCGGGCTCAAGGCCATGCGGGGGCCCGGCGTCGTCGTCCGCCTGGAGGATGCCAAGACCCAGCCGGCCGGCAGCACCCCGGTCGTCGTCACCTATCAGGATCTGGTGAATGTGATCAACGAACTGTGGGCGGCGGGCGCCGAGGCGGTGGCTGTCAACGGCCAGCGGGTGACGGCCATGACGGGCTTCGGCCAGGTCAGCGGCACCGTGGTGGTCAACCTGCAGCGCCTGACCGGGCCGTTTGTCGTCGTCGCCCTCGGCGATCCCGGCACGCTGGAGGGCGCGCTGAACATCCGCGGTGGACTGGTCGACGGCCTGCGCGCCATCGGCCTGCAAATCACCATCACGCGGCAGGGGGACCTCACCGTGCCGGCCTACCGGGGCATCCTCAAGTTCGAACATGCCCGGCCGGTCCCCTAGCGCGTCCGCCCCGGACGGGTCCCTCGAACGCGACCGATCCCGCCGTCGGCCCGCTTCGGGGTGGCGCTACGACGTCATCATCGCCGGCGCGTCATTCGGCGGGCTGGCGGCCGCGCAGCACCTGCGCGCCGGGCCGCGGCCTGACGGATCGCCGCGATGCCGCGTGCTGGTCCTCGACCGCCAGGCCATCGGCGAGGGCGTGACGTCCGCCTGCGCCGCGCCTGTCCGCATCCTGGAGCAGGCGGGGGCCGGCGGGGCCGTTCAGCAGGTTCACGAGGCGCTGGTGATCCACACGCCGGACGGCCGCGTGACCTGGCCGCTGCCGGAGCCGTTCTGCACCTTCGACTATCGGAGGTACTGCCAGGACGCCGCGGCGGCTGCGGGGATCCACGCGCCTTCCACGAGCGGCGGCTCCGGCGGACCCGGCGCGGTCGGTGGGATCGAGTTCCGACTGGCCTCGGTGCTTTGCCGCGACGGGCAGTGGGTGGTGACCTCCGCCGGCGCGTTCGAGGGCCGCATCCTGGTGGACGCGACCGGGCCACGGGCCGCGCTGGCCGGCCCGAGCCGGCCGCGCCACGTGGCGTTTGGCCTGGAATCGGAGGTTGGCCATCGGGTCGAGCCCGGGCTGCATTTCTTCTTCGTGCCCGAGGTTCGCGACGGCTATGCGTGGGCCTTCCCGTGCGGGGAGGGGACCCGGTTCGGCGTGCTCTCGTACCGCGGGCGGACGACACTGCGGGAGGCGCTCGAGCGCTTCATGGCCCGCTTCGGCGCACGCCCCGACCGGCTCCACGGCGGGTACCTGGCGACCGGGTGGGCGCGGGGGGCAGAAGGCCCCGTCTTCGTCATCGGCGACGCGGCCGGCCAGTGCCTGCCGCTGTCGGGCGAAGGCATCCGGACGGCGGTGCTGGCAGGGGCGCGGTGCGGCGCGTTGCTCCAGAGGGTGCTGGACGGCACGATGACGCTCGATGGCGCGCGGGCCGCCTAC